>CAVZJN010000038.1:0-75998 GCA_963775585.1 uncultured Chloroflexia bacterium
ATGCGTGTTGTGGCGCATTATGGATTGAATAGCGCACAGGTACGAGGACTAGAGCTACAGGTTGGGGATTGTTGTGCCGGGCGAACAGTCCAAACGGGGCGGCCCAGTATGGCTGTAGACTGTTTCTATAATGATAAAGACTGTTTTCTTTCTGAGGACCCAGGCGTCTCTGCTGAGATTTATTCTGTTTTATGTGTGCCCCTACAGGTAAAGCGGAAAGTCCTGGGTTGTATCTGTATCTATAGTAGCCACCGCCATTCGCTTTCGCATGAACAAATGCAACTCGTGATTACTTTTGCCAATGAGGCTGCCATTGCTATCGAAAATGCGCGTCTCTACGATGAAACACGGCGCGGGCTTGAGTTAAAGTCGGTATTGTTGCGTGAGTTGCATCACCGTGTTAAGAACAACCTGGCCACTGTGGCGGGTATTCTCTCCTTGCAGCGCCGGCGTACGAAATCTCCTGAAGTGCGCAATACGCTTGCAGAAAGTGTCAATCGAGTACAGGGACTGGCGGCGACCCACGATCTGCTTGCTCATGAAGATGTGAGCGAGGCGAAGGTTGAAGATATAGCGCGGAAAATCGTAGGGGTTGCCAATGCCAACCTGCGGCCTCCAGAGAAGCAGATCACTTTTGAGGTAGAACCATGTTCCATAGTTATTCCTTCGCGCGCCGTAACGGTCCTGGCGCTTGTGCTCAATGAGATGGTATCAAATGCAATCAAACACGGGATGGCAGGTTTGTCAAAAGGAACTGTTACGATCCGGGGGCGTGAAGAGGATGGGATGGTAATTGTCCAGGTTATCGACACAGGTACGAAGTTAAAGAAGTGGGGGCCTGGAGAAGAAGAAAGTAGTGAAGGACTGGGACTTTCACTGATCAAAAATCTTATAGGCGATTTGGGGGGTCAATTTTCGCTGTGGAGCGGTAGTGATAAAGGTCATACAGTCGCAGAGGTGCGTTTCCCGCTAGCCCGAAAACGTGGCCAGCTACCTGGACGAGGGGAAAAATCCAGGGTCGGATGAGTTTATCTATGAATGTTTGGGTAGAGGCTGCCCGCATTTTGAGCAAAAGCGATTATGCGCAGGATTTTGAGTGCCGCAGAACCGGCATTGATTGAGGGGGTAGCCGCAAGATGTGCAAAAGCGTGTGAGTGGTTTATTGAACTGGCGGCATTGCGGGCAGGTATAGAGGGGCATAGTCGTAAGGCGACTGGAATCGACTTGTTCTAGTCCCCCACTTACTTTCTGCCCGTTGCCGCCTGGTAACGAATGTACAGCCCTTTCAAGAGCCATGGCCATATCATCTGCTCGCTGGTAGCGATACGCTGGATTTTTCATAAGCGCTGTTATGATGACTTGCGAGACAGCGGGGTCTAAGGCGGGATTTATAGTAATGGGATGCGGTGGAGCCTCGTAGATGTGGCTGTGGGCGAGAGCGGGGTAGTTGTCTCCCATGAAAGGTAAGCGTCCTGTCAAAGATTCAAAGAGCATGACACCCAGGGCATAGATATCTGACCGAGCATCAACGGGGCCTCCCTGGCACTGTTCAGGTGACATGTACTCTGGGGTACCCACGCCCGCGCCCTGGCGTGTCAATTCTTTTGTGCCAGCGAGGACCTTGGCAATGCCAAAGTCAGAAAGAATGGGGCGTCCTGTACGATCCATTAAGACGTTTACTGGCTTCACATCACGGTGGATGATGCTGTTGTCATGGGCGTAAGAGAGAGCGCTCGCAAGTTGGGTGAAGATGCGTTTGGCCTCTATCACGTCCATCTTTTGATTGATGGTTAGCAGTTGATCTAAACGTTGTTTGAGTGTGCCACCGTCGACCAATTGCATCACAATATAGAGGTGACTCTGGGATTCAGCGGCATCGTGAACCGTCACGATATTGGGATGTGAGAGCCGTGCGACCAGTCGCGCTTCGAGGTTGAAACGTTCAACAAAATTGCGGTCTGCAGCAAACCAGGGTGGGAGAACCTTGACCGCGACTTCTCTGTCAAGGTTCTCCTGGCGTGCTCTATAGACGCGAGCCATGCCTCCCTGGCCGAGTTGAGCCAGGATTTTATAGTTTCCAAGCGTCGCACCGATCAGCTCGTCTTGTTGCACGGCATTCTATGGGCGAAGAAGCAAGCAGTACACATACTTTACGCCCTTCCTCCTCATCCTCGTCAGGCGTGGCCAAGACCACCTTAACTGCTAACGCTTTGCGAACACTAAGACTGTCTGACCCAGTTGGATTTTGTCTCCCTCCTGGAGAGGATAGGTTTGATATTTATTGACTAACTGGCCATTCACTTTGGTGCCATTGGCGCTGCCTTCATCTTTCAAGGCATAGTTTCCATTGCCCAGGCTGAGTATCTTGGCATGAAGACGTGACACCGCCAGGTCTTCAAGGAAGATGTCACTTTCGCGGCTGCGCCCAATACTCAGTTCTTCTTTACGAACCTCGTAGACACGTCCAGGTTCTTTGCCCTCTTCGATGCGAACCATACCGAGGGTACCCTGCGGGCCGGATGGGCGTAGCATGGTCTTATCGTTGTCGTTGTTGGCGAAGAGTGACGCAGCATCTGGTTGCATAGCGGGAGCGCCAAAGCCAGCGGGCGGTGGGCCACCAAAAGCCGGTCCCTGACCGGGGCCTTGTTGCCAGGGCGGCGAGGCGTTGGCATTGTAAGAAGTTGCTGGTGGTGAGGATACTTGTTGCCCGGAAGGCTGCTGCCCCCACGCTGGTTGCTGAGGTGGAGCGGGCTGTCCCCATGGCTCATTGGTAGGAGCAGGAGAAGCAGGCTTTCCTGATTGTGCCCACGATTGACCTGAACCGCCAGCGCTATAGCTAGTAGGCGCCTGCTGCTGAGAGGGTGAACTGCTTTGCATACCCCATACATCTCCTCCCTGTTGCGGTGGCGCCGACTGGGATTGCCCCCACGGATCCTGAGCCGCTGGGGTTGATTTTGGGGCATAAATGTCGCATCTGCAGCGCCCCATGATGGTTGACTTCCACCCATGCCAGCGCCTGCAGATGGCGCATTGGAAGCAGCGGAACCCCATTCGGCTGGTTGCTGCTGAGCAGGATGAGCAGGAGGCTGAGCGGCCCAGGCACCAGGTTGCTGAGCGGGAGGTTGAGCGCCCCATGGGTTAGCGGCGGGCTGTTGAGGCTGAGCGGCCGATGCGCCAGGGTTAGTTGCTGGGCAGTGAGGCTGAGCGGCCCATGCGCCGGGTTGTTGCTGAGCAGGAGGCTGAGCGGCCCATGCGCCGGGTTGTTGCTGAGCAGGAGGCTGAGCGGCCCATGCGCCGGGCTGTTGCTGTGCCCAGTTGTCAGCTTGTCCCCCTACACCAGGTTGATTCCAAGTTCCAGCTGTCCCTTGTTGTCCCTGACGCTGCCAATCTGGCAGTGCAGCTTTATCAGCTTTTGCCCCCTTCTTTTTCCCGCTACTGCGGAAAAGGAAAACAGCTGTTACCAGGATGACTACTGCTAACACCAATACTGCAATAATGATTACAATAGGGTTTAGGAGAATGTGTGTCATGTCGTTCACCCCTCTGACCGTAGGAGCGGTTGTGATGTGGCCGCTCTCAGATATACTCTAGTGATATATCAAAACTGCGATTTAGTGCGACTTAACACCACATCTATCGCAATTCAAAACGTACCTCAACACTGCCAAAGCGTAGAATATCGCCATCTTTGAGCGTACGTTCTTCGTGTGGTGTTAAGGTAACTCCATTCAAGCGAGTCTTATTCAATGCATTGAGATCTTCGACGGTGTAGGTGCCCTGCTGATTTCTCAGATAGGCATGACGCCGTCCAACCGTTTTGTCTGCAAGGTTAATCTCTGGGAAGATACCCAAAATGGGATCCTGTCGACCAACAACCATTAACTCACCGTTTAATGGAATTTGTTGTCCACTGGAGATAACCACAAGACGTGCCTGTTTTGGGGGAACGGTTGGGGGCCTGGAAGGTCCAACTGTTCCTGGTTTTTGTTCGTAGCCAGGTTCTGGGACTCGCTTACCTGGTGGCATTGCCTGGATACGTTCCTGTAATTGATCGAGCGCTGCAATGAACTCCTGTGGTGTAGCAAAGCGATCTGCCGGTGCTTTTGCCATCGCCTTCTGCATAAAGATATCCATCTCTACAGGCAGATCAGGGCGTAGGCGGCAGATCGAAGGCACTTTTTCATTCATGTGTTTGATGACAATGTCCACCGCAGTCTCACCTTCAAAAGGAGGATTGCCAGTTAGCATTTCAAACAAAACAGTTGCAACCGAATAGAGATCAGAGCGGGTGTCCGCTGAACGCCCACTTTCGGCCTGTTCGGGCGAGATGTAGTAGGCCGTGCCCATGAATACGTTAGATTGAGTAAGAGTAACGGTTTCCCTGCTCCGCGCCAATCCAAAATCGACGATTTTGACCACATCTTTTCCATTGATGAGGATGTTCTGTGGCTTAATATCGCGATGTACTACACCCTGTTTATACGCCGTATCCAATCCCTCGGCAATCTGTCGTGTGTAATTTAATGCTCGTGATGGTTCCATGGGACCCTGTGTTATCATGTGATACTTCAGGTTTTGCCCATCAATGTATTCCATTACAATAAAGTGCATCTGGTTGTCGTTGCCATAATCGACGATGCGCACTATGTGAGGATCACTGAGGTTCAGGTGGATATGTGCCTCTCGTTGGAAGCGCGCGAGTAGTTCACCATCATTTGAGAGTTCAAGGTGCATGACCTTCACTGCGTAGATGTGGTTATTTTCTGTATCGCGTGCTACGTAGACGGTCGCAAAGCTACCTCGACCTCTTTCGTCGATTAGTTTATACCGTCCTTTGATGACACGACCAATCATGTCACCGTTCATTTGCCAACTCCTAACTGAAAGGCTAAAGGCTACTCATCGCGGCTATTATAACATCATTTGCTAGCATATGTCATGTTAGCTTTTTTGGGACGCAATAATGCTGTTTAACTTATTCATCTGGAGAGCGGAAAATCCAGCGATGGCCGATAAATCGGCGCTGGGCGCGATAAATCGGCCCCTACGGATGGCCAGACTATTTTGTCAAAAGTCATAATTGGGTTCCTACGGGTATCCCCTGGACGTGACGCTGATGAGATTCTTGTTATCCCCTCGTGATGTACAAACGGAGCAGCAAGCGAATTGGTCATATAATGGGTAGAGTCTCCTAGTGCCGCGCTATTTGAAGCCCAGCGCAAGGTTGACAGGGCGACCGCAAGGGTCGCCCCTACTATACACGTTTGCCGCTTCACGGTCGTGAAGCGGTAGTGGGAGCCGCTTCGTGGCGTGGTAGGGGCGATCCCTTGTGGTCGCGCACTATGATTCACTTGCATTGTGTGCTCCTGGAACTATATATTTTCTGTAAGGAAGAACGATGAGGGTATCTATTCTTTGGAGGTGGATTTGCATATGCAGCCTGTTCGTGGTGTTTTACTCGATATTGACGGTGTATTGCATGTCAGTATGCAGCCCATTGCCGGGGCGGCCGAGACGTTGAACTGGTTAGAGCAGCATGGCTTTGCGACTTGCTTTGTGACGAATACTACAACTATGGCACGTGTTACGCTTGCAGAACGTTTAAGGACCATTGGTTTACCTATTACTGAGGAGCATTTGATCACTGCTCCTGTAGCGACGGCAAATTATATTCGACAGCACTATCCAGGTAAGCGGTGCTGGGTGCTCACGAAAGGCGATACCGAGGCGGATTTTGCCGGCATAAAGCTTGTACAGTCGGAAGCGGATGTTGTGGTTATAGGTGGCGCTGAGGAGCTATTAACCTATGAGTCGATGAACGCCGCTTTTCGTATGCTGATGGACGGAGCCGTGTTGTTAGCAATGCATACCAATCTGTACTGGCGTACAAGAGATGGGTTGAGGTTAGATAGCGGGCCGTTTGTGCGTGCCCTGGAGATAGCCTCGGGCAAGAAGGCAACGGTGCTGGGCAAGCCTGATCGCGCCTTTTTTGAGCAGGCGTTACTTTCAATTGGTGTGGCCACGTACGAGGCAATTATGGTAGGCGATGATATAGAGAACGATGTTGCAGGCGCTCAACAGGCAGGGCTGCGTGGTGTGCTGGTTTGTACGGGTAAACATCATGCTGACTCACCGCTTTTGGAGCGGGTGCATCCTGATGCTATTCTGCCGTCGATTGTGGATTTACCAGGGTGGATGGAGGAGCATGAGTGAGCGTACGCGCAGACAAGTGGAGAGGGCGAGCGCAAGGGATGGAGGAGGAGAGGTGAGCGGAGAGGGCGACCACAAGGGTCGCCCCTACAATGGACGAACGGGCATGAGAAGCGACGCCGTGGCATGGTGGGGGCAACCAGGTATTTTAGGAGAACATTTCGCTGATGCTTTCTCTGTTGTGGATTCTTTTGATGGCTTCTGCGAAGAGGGGGGCTACAGAGACCACCTCAATTTTATTTGAGAACTGGATGGGGTGATTTTCGACCGTGTCTGTGATCAGTAGTTGTTTGATGGGACTTTTGTCGATGCGCTCGACGGAGCCTTTGGTGAGGACACCGTGTGTTACCACGGCGTAGACCGCTTTAGCACCATGTTCCATCAGTTTCACCGATACATTGGCCAGTGTTCCGCCTGAAATGGTAAAATCATCGACTACCAAAGCGGTTTTGCCTTCCACGTCACCAATGATCTGTAGAATAGTTGATTTCTCGTCATGAGCTGTGCGTTCTTTGTCGGCGATGGCCATGGAGACGCCGAGGCGTGAAGCATATCTTCGCGCTTGCTTGGCAAAACCAACATCGGGCGAGACGACGATGATGTTTTCCAGCTCTTTCGCCTGTATGCAATCAACGATAGTTGGAAGAGCATACAGGTTATCCACTGGAAGATGGAAAAAGCCCTGAATCTGTGGAGCGTGCAAATCCATTGTCACGACACGATCTGCTCCCGCGACCTCGATGGCATCAGCGCACACGCGAGCGCGGATAGAGACGCGCGGCTCGTCCTTCTTATCTCCCTTGGCATAGCTGAAATACGGAATGACCACCGTCACGGATTCCGTGCCCGCACGCTTAAAGGCGTCGATCCAAAACAGCAATTCCATAAAATTGTCGTTCACAGGGAAGGCCGTGGATTGGACCAAATAGACCCGGCGGCCGCGAACATTCTCCAGGATACGCACAAAGGTGTTTCCATCAGAGAAATGGAGGGTTTCGTTCTTCCCTTGAGGAATGTGCAGGTAGTCGCAAATGCGTGCAGTGAGTCTCCGGCTGCCGCTGCCTGCAAATACCAACATCTTGTCATAGCTCATGTGCTGGTCTCCTCTACAGGACCTGTTCGTCTATTCGTGATTCTCATTCTCAAAGCGACCTTCCAGGTGCTTCGCGAGGAATTTTTCTGCCGCTGCATAGAATTTGAGCCTGTTCTCTGGCTTGGCGAAGCCATGTCCCTCGTCTGGGAAGAGCATATACTCGTAATCTATGCCTTTGCTTTTCATCGCTGCAACGATTTGTTCAGACTCGGCCTGTTTCACACGAGGGTCATTGGCTCCTTGCGCGATAAGCATGGGAATCTTGATCTGGTCAACCTTGAAGAGTGGAGAACGCGACTTCAAAAACTCTTCCTCAGTGTCAGGGTTGCCGACGCGATTGTGGAATGTTGCCAGGAAGGTAGACCAGTAAGGTGGTATCGTTTTAATCAGCGTGATAAGGTTGCTAGGGCCGACAACATCGACGGCGCAGCAGAAGAGGTCTGGTGTGAATGTGGCGCCCACTAAAGCTGCGTAGCCGCCGTAGGAGCCACCGTAAATTGCCACTTTCTTTGGATCGGCTATGCCCTGCGCGATGGCCCAGGAAACGGCATCGACCAGGTCATCGTGCATCTTGCGGCCCCATTCCCTATTGCCAGCGTTAAGAAAATCCTTGCCGTATCCTGTTGAGCCACGGAAATTTACCTCTAAACAGGCGTAGCCGCGGTTGGCGAACCATTGTGCTTCTGGATTGTAGCCCCAGGCGTCACGTGCCCAGGGGCCACCATGGACATTGAGTACCATTGGCAGGTTGGTCTTGTCTTGAGCAGGAGGTAACGTGAGGTAGCCATGAATGGATAAACCGTCTCGCGAGGTGAAAGAGAACGGCTCCATTTTTGCCAGCGTATATTTGCTCAAATCGGGCTGATTGTCAAAGAGAAAAGTGACCGATCGCGTATTTCTATGAAACGCGTAAAATGCAACAGGGCCGTCATCTACAGTGAAAGCCACTACCCAGTTGACATCAGCATTATCGCGACTAATGATACCGAAGTCTCCCTGATGAATGTCCTTGATGGTGTCAAAATCAAGCTTGATGGACTCGTCTAACACTGTCCATTCTACACGGTCTTTGTTGAATGCGACAGCCTGAATTTCATGGGTATCGGGATGAATCATTACGCCGCCTACATCATATTGCGGATCTTCAGCGATCACGGCGATGTTCCTATTGGCAATGTTTAACCTGACCAGGCGACCGGCATTCACATCTCGTGCATCTACCAGGAAAAGAGACTGTTCGTCATCGCTAAAACCGAGCGGAAAACTATTGAGGGAGTCATCTGGCCCCCACTCCAGCAGCTTACGCCAGGTGTTTTCTTCTGCTGTATCTCTTATAAGTAAATCTGTGCCCCCGTTGGGTGTTGAGGCGGTCGCACCACGTATTTTGAAATGATTATCGGTAATCCATGCTGAGACGTTTCCCGGGTTTTTGGCGACAAGGGTGAGTTCGCCGGTGGTCAGGTCAAGATGATAAGCATCATGAACCTGCGGGTTCTCTTTGTTTAAGCCAATGAGCAATTCGTTGGGGTAATGTTTATCGAGGTCAATGACCTGTGCCTGTACATTTTCAAAGGGCGTTAAATCCCTGGTTTCGAGCGTTTCCAGGTTAGTGGCATATAAGCGCCAGTTTTCGTTCCCCCCAACATCCTGAATGTAGATGATGTGTTTATTGTCTTTGGCCCAGAAATAGAAGCGCACTCCTCTATCCTCGTCCCTGGTCACAGGTTTGTAGTCCTCACTGCCAATTGTGCCTTCCCAGACATTTAATACGTTGTTTACCGGCGCGAGGTAAGCTAATCTCTTGCCATCAGGTGAAATTTGGGCACTGGTTTTCACAGGATTGCCAAACAAGATTTTTCTTGGGATGAGTTGTGCGGGGATCTGGTCTGCCATGCGTTTTCTCCTCCAGGTTCTATGTATTAGCGGGGAAAGGGATCTTCCTCACTATACGTGGCAATGTTTTGCATTCATTATAGCATTCCATGCCCTCGTAAAATATGGTAGATTATCATGTGGCTGTTTTTTGATTTGAAATGAAAGGTAGGTAACGCATAGATGGAGCAATTGACGCAGATGGTCTGTGTTGCATGTCGCAAGGGTGAGCCGACGGTTACTGAGGCCGAGATGGCTGAGTTTTTGCCACAGGTGCAGCAGTGGCATGTTGTGGAAATTGATGGTATTCAGCGTTTGGAGCGTGTTTTCAAGTTTCCTAATTTCGTCGAAGCGTTGGCTTTCACGAACAAAGTGGGCGAAATAGCTGAGGCGGCGGGACATCATCCGGCCCTTTTAACCGAGTGGGGCAGGACGACGGTGACATGGTGGACGCATAAGATTGGGGGACTGCACCGCAATGATTTTATCATGGCGGCAAAGACTGACCAGTTATATGAGGGGTAAATGGTTATTTTGCGAAGCGTTTGGTCCATTCCACCAATGCTTCGAGGAGAGCCTGATAAAAAGTTAGTACTTGTTATTGGTCAAGGAGTGCGACGGCGTAACAGGCGATTCCTTCGCGCCGACCGGAGAAACCCAGGCCGTCGGTGGTGGTGGCCTTGACACTTACCTGTGTAATGTCTAGACGCAGGTGTTTTGCCAAGTGGGTACGCATGGATTGAACATGGGGGGCAAGTCTGGGTTGTTCAGCGACAATGGTGGCGTCGATATTACTGATTTTCCACTGATGTTGACATAACAAATCAAAGGTATAATCGAGGAAGACAGAGCCGGGTAGGTTTTCCCAACGGGGGTCACTGGAAGGAAAGTGCAGGCCAATGTCACCGAGGGCTGCGGCGCCAAGAAGGGCATCGACGACGGCATGAATGACAGTATCCGCATCTGAATGGCCGGAGAGGCCAAAGGTGTAGGGGATAGTCACGCCGCCGAGGACGAGCGGACGGCCTGGGGTGAAAGCGTGAACATCGTAGCCGAAGCCAATACGCATGGTCATGATAGGTGTCCCTTAAAGAACGCTTCTGCCAGTAACAAATCTTCTTGTGTGGTGATTTTGATATTTGTATAGGCACCGGGAAAAACCGTTACCGGTTGCCCTAGCTCTTCCAGCAACGCGGCGTCGTCGGTAACGTCGCGTTGTGCCGCGCTACTGTGATGCGCTTGATAGATTAGCGGGAACGAAAAGACCTGCGGTGTTTGGATTGCCCAGAGTTGCGAGCGATCAATGGTGCTGCTGACTTTCCCTTCCAGGACAAGTTTGATGGTGTCTTTGACGGGAACAGCGGCGATGGCTGCCTCATATTGTTGGGCTGCAAGTAAGCCGGCTGCAAGTAAGTCGGTGGAAACTAGTGGTCGCGCGCCGTCGTGGATCATCACCCATTGGCAGGTGGGAGAAATTGTTGCCAGGGTATCAAGACCTGCGCAAACGGAGTCCTGCCTGCGTTGACCGCCGGGCACAAGAGCGACGATTTTTTGCCAACCTTCATGTTCGCGGAGTGCTGCCGCATCATTAATACGTTCGGGGTTAAGCACCAGAATGATGCTATCTATGATGGGTGAGATTTCAAAAACGTCGATGGTGCGCGCCAGGGTGATACGACCTGCCAGCGGGGTCCAGAGTTTATCGCGACCATGCATACGGCGGCTGGTTCCAGCGGCTACAATAATGGCAGCTGATGTATCTTGCATAAGAATTATCTTGACCTAGCCGGCGGCAGGGGGGGTGAATTGCCGTTGGCCCCCTGTTTAGGATGGGCGAAGATCATGCGTCCTGCGACTGTTTGCAGTACACGTGTAACGGTGACTTCGATGGTTGTACCCATATATTGTCGCCCGCCTTCGACAACGATCATCGTGCCGTCATCCAGGTAACCGACACCCTGGCCGAGTTCTTTCCCATCTTGCATAATTTTGATAAAGATATCTTCGCCTGGTAGAAGAACAGGTTTCACGGCGTTGGCGAGTTCGTTAATGTTGAGAACTTTCACGCCCTGTAACTCGGCGACGCGATTGAGGTTAAAGTCATTGGTAATGATTGGGCAATGCAGGTTGCGTGCCATTTGGACGAGTTTGCCATCGACCTCGGCGACATCCTCTACATCGGCATCGGTGATCTGAACGGGTACGGTCGTATCTTTTTGCAAGCGGTTGAGCATTTCGAGGCCGCGTCTGCCACGATTGCGGCGCATGGTGTCAGCCGAGTCGGCAATACGCTGTAGTTCGTTGAGGACGAAGCGGGGAACAAGGAGCGCACCTGAGACAAAACCGGTCTGGCTGATATCGGCAATACGCCCATCAATGATAGCGCTAGTATCGAGAAGTATCTGTGTGACAGGTTGAAGCTGTGACGATTGCTCTTTCTCCAACTCTTTCTCTTTCTCTTTTTCTTTTTGGCGCTCTTCCTCGCGTTCTCGTTCGCGAGCGCGTCGGGAGGCAAAGGCAGCTTGAAACAGATGAGAGAAATCGTTTTTCCGTTGGACCGCAAGTGAGACGCCGAGTCCGCCACAAACCATGGTTCCTACAAAAGGAAGAATGCGGCCCCAAATAGGGGGCAGATTTGATAATGGGATAAAGATCAGAAAGGAGATAATGAGTCCGACGATGAGTCCTATTACTGCCGCGACCAGGTCGCTAGCAGCAGCTTCGCGCATCCAGCGGTAGGGGACGACGGTGATATAGGGGGTGATGACAAAGGCTAGCAGAGCACCACCCAGAGCGATACCGCCAAGCCACCAGATATTCAGTGGAAGTGAAGCTCTATCTAAAAAGAAGAGAACGGTTACAACGCTGATAGTCAACAAAGCCCCGGCGAAGCGAGCAATTGTGTTGATAGACATCCCTGCATCCTCCAAAATAGCGCCCTATAGGGGAGAAGAATTTGATGGAGCCATGCTCCAATATGAAAGAGTCGCCTATAGGTACCTGTAGGGGGCGTTGTGAGGTAAGACATGCGGGCAGGGCCGATGATAAAAACAAAAATGATAATAGCGTGATGAAATTGTTGCCGAGCCTGCTGTAATGAACCATGAAACGCGCCCGTTTAGCCGTAATAATTCACTGTGTCGATTAAGCAGTATACACCCTTACCACATAGGAATCAATAGCGGCGAGAACGGCACTCATAGAAGGTGGATTGGGTTGTGACTATGAGTGCCAATGAATGACATACTACTCATTAGTGTAGCGCAATCTCTAATGCAACTGCAAGTGAACTAGAGGTGATTACTTTGAAATCTGCGGGTAGGCCAGAATTTTCGAGTTCTTTACGGAGCTGTGCTCCTTGACCCGCGCCTGGTACGATACAGCGTTTGAAACCAAGTTTCGCGGCTTCTCGTACGCGTTGAGCCAGGCGACTGACAGGGCGTAGTTCTCCCGATAAGCCGACCTCTCCAATGAAAGCCATATCGGCAGGAATATGTTTTTCGCGATAGCTTGAGGCAATGGCGGCCGCCACTCCCAGGTCAATGGCCGGTTCTTCCAGGGTAAAGCCTCCAACCACATTGGCGTAGACGTCATGATTGCTTACGGCCAGTCCCACGCGTTTCGTGAGAACAGCGAGTAGCATCACGAGGCGGTTATGTTCGATGCCGTTGGTCGTGCAGCGGGCGATGCCAAAGTTGCTTGGTGTGACGAGGGCCTGTACTTCGACCAGGAGCGGGCGTGTTCCTTCCAGGCTCACTACTACAGCCGAGCCTGTGGCTTCTTTATTCCGGTCTGCCAGGAAGACCGCAGACGGGTTAGCCACTTCTAACAGCCCTTCTCCATGCATCTCGAAGACGCCCACTTCGTGCGTTGCCCCAAAACGATTCTTCACGCCACGTAAAAGGCGGTAGCTGTGATAGCGTTCACCTTCGAGATATAATACGGCGTCAGCGATATGCTCCAGGGCTTTGGGGCCAGCAACGGTGCCTTCTTTGGTGACATGACCGATAATGAAAATGGGTGTATGGGTGCTTTTGGCGAGGTGCATCAGTTGCAGCGTACATTCGCGCACCTGGCTAATGCTACCAGGGGCGGCTGTCAGGTGACTTGACAGGACGGTTTGAATAGAGTCTACGACCACCAGCGCGGGTTTCACGCGGCTGATAGCCTCGGCTATGACATCAAGCTCGATGGAGGCCAGGAGATAGAGCTGCTCGCCAGTGATGTCGAGGCGTTCTGCACGCATCTTCACCTGCTCAATTGATTCTTCGCCGGAGACATAGAGAACAGGTCCTACGTTCATCGCGATGTCACCCGAGACTTGCAGGAGCAACGTGGATTTACCGATGCCGGGCTCTCCGCCGATGAGCGTGAGGGAGCCTGCGACCAGGCCACCACCGAGGACACGATCCATTTCTGGATAGCCTACCGAGATCCGTTGTTGTACAAGTGGTTTGATAGCTGGAAGGACGAGAGGAATCTGGGTGCCCTGTGCTATGGAAGAAGTACCCAACAATGTTTGCCGGCGTTGTTGCGCTGGGCTTTGGGGTACATCGATGGTTTCTTCCATGGTGTTCCATGCGCCGCAGTCGGGACATTTGCCGACCCATTTGCTTTGTTCGCCGCCGCATTGCTGGCAGATATATTTTGTGCGTGTTTTCGCCATAAATTCAGTGCTAGAACATGTGAGGGGAGACAATGCGAGATCTCGCATTGTCTCCCCTCACATGTTCTGTCCTTTAACTAGATTTACAAAGTTTCGCTGCTTGCACCATTTTCACCACTACCAGCGGAGAGCGCTGCTTCGGGTGTAGCCGGCGGGGGCAACTGCTCAATACGGTTGCGTACACGTAGGAGCAGTTCATCATCAACAACGATGGCCTCTACCAGGTCTCCTGGGTGGAACTTGCCCTGTAACAGGCCTTCCGCCAGGGGATCTTCGACCATGCGCTGGATGGTGCGGCGCAATGGACGGGCACCATACTGAGCGTCGAACCCTTTTTCAATCAAGAAGTCTTTGGAACTTTGAGGCACGATCAGTTCAATCTGCTGTTCGGTCAGTTGTGCACGGACGCGATTGAGCAGTAGGTCGACGATGGAATACATTTCTTCAATACGCAATGAATGGAAGACGATGACCTCATCGATACGATTCAGGAACTCAGGCTTGAAGGTATTCTTCAGTTCGCCCAGCACCTTACCTTTCATGCTCTCATACTCAGACTGGTTGACTTTGTCCTTATCTTTGGATTGTTTGAAACCGATGGAGGCCTCTTTATTCAGCAAGGCAGCACCAACATTCGATGTCATAATGACGATAGTGTTGCGGAAGTCTACCGTGCGGCCCTTGGCGTCTGTCAATTTGCCATCTTCCAGGATTTGCAGCAGCATGTTGAAGACATCAGGGTGAGCCTTTTCGATTTCGTCGAGCAGGATGACGCTGTAGGATTTGCGACGTACTGCCTCAGTGAGCTGGCCGCCCTCTTCATAGCCGACATATCCTGGAGGGGCGCCAACCAGGCGAGCTGCCGCATGGCGTTCCATAAATTCTGACATGTCGATTTTGATCAGGGCATCTTCGCTCCCAAACATGAATTCGGCAAGCGTTTTAGCAAGCTCGGTCTTACCGACACCTGTTGGCCCCATAAAGATGAACGAACCGATGGGGCGTTTAGGGTCCTTCAGACCTGCGCGAGCGCGGCGGACTGCGCGAGCAATCTTCTCAATCGCTTCGTTCTGGGCGATAACGCGAGCATGTAATGCATCTTCCATCTGGAGTAAGCGCTGTGACTCCTCCTGGGCGATGCGCATTACAGGAATGCCCGTCCACATCGAGACGATCTGGGCGATCTCCTCTTCGCCGACGCTTGGTTTATCGGTGCCACGCTCACGATGCCAGCCGGATTCCAGCTTGGCGATGCGGTCGCGTAGTTTGACTTCACGGTCGCGTAGTTCTGCTGCTAACTCATACTCTTGTTGCTGAATCGCAGCTTCTTTTTCACGAAGTACTGATTCGAGCCCCTTCATAGCCTCTTTGAGGTTCAGTGGGGCAAGGGAGTTCTGCATGCGAACGCGGCTTGCGGCTTCGTCGATCAGGTCAATCGCTTTGTCAGGCATGAAGCGGTCGGTAATATAGCGGCTGGCCATATCGGTAGCGGCCTTAAGAGCCTCGTCTGTGATGATCAGGCGGTGGTGCGCCTCGTAGCGTTCACGGATGCCTTTGAGGATTTCAATAGTTTCCTCGACGGTTGGTTCGCGGACGATGACTTCCTGGAAGCGGCGTTGGAGGGCTGCGTCGCGCTCGATATACTTGCGATATTCATCGAGTGTGGTTGCACCAATACATTGCAATTCACCGCGAGAGAGGGCTGGCTTGAGAATATTGGCAGCGTCAACTGCACCCTCTGCCGCACCAGCGCCGACAAGCGTATGTACCTCGTCAATAAAGATGATACAGTCGCGGCTACTGCGGATCTCTTCGATGATTTTTTTCAGGCGCTCTTCAAACTCACCGCGATACTTGGTGCCAGCTACCAATGAACCGACATCGAGGGTGAGCAAGCGTTTGCCCGCCAGTGTCTCAGGAACTTCACCCGCGATAAGGCGTTGTGCCAATCCTTCGACGATGGCAGTTTTACCAACGCCGGGTTCACCGATGAGGGCGGGATTGTTTTTATTGCGTCGAGAAAGAATCTGGATGACACGCTCGATCTCTTGATGGCGGCCAATGACCGGGTCAAGCGTGCCGGCGCGAGCGGCGGCAGTCAGATCAATGCCCATCTGATCGATGGTAGGAGTTTTCGAATGCTTGGCGTCGCGCTCATGTGGAGCGCCAGATTGACTGAGTACCTGAATGGTTTGTGTGCGGACCTTCTCCAGGTTGACACCCAAGCTTTCGAGCACGCCAGCCGCGATTCCTTCGCCCTCGCGTACTAATCCCAACAAGAGATGTTCTGTACCGATATAATGATGATTCAAGCGACGGGCTTCATCGACAGCAAGCTCGATCACTTTTTTAGCGCGCGGGGTCAGGCCAATCTCACCGAGAACGATGCGATCTCCGCGGCCAATTATAAATTCTACGGCGCTGCGAACCTTGTTCAGTTCGACGCCAAGATTACTTAATACTTTAGCGGCGACGCCTTCGCCTTCACGTACAAGGCCGAGAAGGAGATGTTCTGTGCCGATATAGTTATGTTGGAAGCGCTGGGCTTCCTCCTGGGCGAGACTCAAAACCTTGCGTGCTCGCTCTGTAAACTTATCAAACCTATCTCTATCATTCACCTGTTTGTCACCCCCCTTTCAGTGGCAGAGGGTGGAACCGGGCCCTCTGTGTCGCTCAGGTAAACCGCGTAATTTATCATACAACACACAAATTTTAGCGTCAAGGAATACAACCGTAGCCTCCCGTCCGTCGAAATGCGCTCAAGTACAACTCCTTACCGAGAAACAATCGACCCCCAAACTACTCTGCACAAGTGCATACGCAGCAAGGAGGTCAGGCGATCATTTTTTCAAGTGCAATATATCTGGTAAGCTAATCTATGAACGTTTCTTCTTCAGATTCCTCCGTATATGCTGTTCGCTGCTTCAAACTTCGTAACAGCGAAGCGTAAAAGTTTCTGTTTCGAGCCGATTATTTTTTGCTTACAAACATCATACCTCACACGTTAGAATACGTCAAGGAAAGAAACCGCTTTATCTCAAGAGAGGAAGATGTGAGAGGAGCCGCAGAATGTTCTGCAACTCCTCTCACAACTTTCTCTTGAGATGGCAAGTCAGATACCCCATGCTTGAACGCAGGGGACTCCTTGCCGCGATTATTGAACGCTACTGTTCTTCAGTCGTTGCCTCTGTTTCCTCTTTCGTACGTTGACGAGCGGCTGCGCGGAAGGCTTCAGCCATGGCGGTTGTTTCGCCAGCGGGCAGACCGCTGAGGAGCGGATTGTCATTCGCTTTTTCACGTCGCTCGCCTTTGCCTTCGATACGTTTTGTGGTAGCCGTACCTGTCGCCTCCAAAGATGGGGAGGCAGATTCGGGGTGCGCGGCAAGTTCGTCCAGTGAGGGTGCTGGTGGCGCAGAGGCTGCAGCACCCTGGGTCTCTGAATCAGGTCCTACTGGTGTTAATTCAGCGGGTACCTCGGTATCTGGTTCATCCGCCTGACGGAGGCTGAGGCCGAGACGGCGCCGTTCTGCATCGATGCGCAGAATACGCAATTGGAGAGGAACACCTTCGTGTAGCACCTGTTTCGGGTCCATGCCGGGTGTCAGTTCAGAGAGATGGATCAGCCCTTCAATGCCATCCTCGATGCGTGCGAAGGCGCCAAAGGGTGCAATCTTGGTGATGACACCGGTGACGACCTGACCGGGTGTGTAGCGCTGCTCGACCGTCGTCCAGGGATCAACCTCTGCACGTTTGATCGAGAGAGCGATTTTCTTTTTCTCTTTGTCAACGCTGAGAACCTGTACTTCGACCTCCTGGCCGACGTGCAGGACTTCACTGGGATGATTGACGCGACTCCAGGCGAGCTGGCTGATATGGACCAGTCCGTCTGCCCCTCCCAGGTCAACGAAGGCGCCGAAATTCGCCAGGTTACTGACGACGCCTTTGCGCACCTCGCCGGGTTTGAGTTCATCGAGCAGTTCTTCGCGGCGACGCTGGCGCCATTCCTGGACAGCGAGTCGCTCGGAGAGGATCAGGCGATTGCGCGCCCGGTTGATCTCGATAATTTTGAGCTGAAGTTCTTTGTCTTTCATGCTCTGGAGTTTGGCTGCAGTTTCCTGGTTTTCTCCCCCTGAAGCGACTTCTTCGCGTTTGAGGTTGAGAATCTGGGAGATGGGCACAAAGCCACGAATGCCGGCAACGTCTACGATCAGGCCGCCTTTGTTAAAGTCGATCACTTTGGCTTTAAGGAGTTCGCCATTCTTATACTGTTCTTCCGCAATGCGCCACTGGCGTTCTGCATTGGCGCGTTTGAGTGAGAGAAGGGCATGTCCATCCTGAGTTTCTGGTTGAATGACGTAGACCAGAACTTTGTCATCCTTGTGCAGCTCGCTAAAAGAACCATAGCCAGTGGCTGGGAGTTCTTTTGTTGAGAGTACGCCTTCAGATTTGAGGCCAATATCAACCAGAATTTCGTCCTGGTCAATGCGCACGATCACGCCCTCGACCACATCGCCGCGTTTGATATTGATGGGACTGGCTGATTTTTCGAGTAATGCAGCCATTTCATTGTAATCGTCCATCTCTTCAGGGTTGTTGTTGTTTTGACCTTCTTGGTTGTTTTCATCGAACATCATCTGTACCCGCCCGCTTTTGTGATTTGTCGCTGGCATAGTCGAAAGGTCGCCGTGCTGTTGTGCTTGCATGGGTAAAATACCCCCTTCGATCCACGGTTATTGCCTGTCCTGGTCTGCTCCCCCTGGTCTTTGTGGGCGTGTGCCTAAATTATGCTTTGTTTCAGACCGAAATCTTGCTTGTAGGAAGATTACGACGAAAGGGCTTCACGACGCGACCCTGGGGAGTATAACAATGGACATTGGCTTATCGGGAGAGGATGCTCGGGTCAGGCGGTGATCGTTTTGGTTTACTTGTGTCTCAGATAAGAATGGTATTTCTGAGTAACTTTTTTGCTCTACGGAACGATCATACGAAACGATGCTCGCAGACAGTGTTACCTAGATACGAACACAATGAGAGCCTGAAAATTAGCATACCCCTACTCGATAGTCTAATTATACCAAAAGGTGATCTCGATTGCAAGACATAACAAGCACTTTGTAAAATTCTCCGCAGGTTTTATGTGTCACACTGTACCATAACAATGCAAGCTTCTCCTTGTGCTACAATATTAGTATGTATATACAGGATATTATGGATGCTATTTCCGTGTTACGGAAGCGCTTAGAGCCAGTCGAGCGTGCCGATCTATTATCAGATACCCTTGAGGGACAGCGCCCTCATGCTCGTAAAGCGGCGGTATTGATAGGGCTTTTTGACCAGCAGGGCGAAACATGCGTTGTTTTTATTCGTCGATCCTCCAGGTTACGTTCGCACGGTGGGGAAATCGCTTTTCCTGGAGGAGGTGTTGAGCGGACTGATAGTTCCTTGATCATGACGGCATTGCGTGAAGCGCAGGAAGAAATAGGGCTGGACCCGTCGAGAGTGGAGGTATTGGGGGTACTTGAACCGGTTTATACGGTGGTGAGCAATTACCTGGCGCTTCCAGTGGTTGCATTTTTGCCTGATGGTTTAGGGCGGGTAGAATTGCAATCGAGCGAGGTAACTGAGGTTATCGTTGTGCCGCTGCGGGTTCTTGCGGACCCGTCTATCTATCATAGCGAGGAATGGACTCGTGGTGGGCTGACGCGAACAATACATTTTTATGATTATGGGCCGTATCGTATCTGGGGGGCGACTGCGCGGATGCTGAGGACGTTTTTGGAGTTGTTAGAACAGGGTTCGTAAGTCCTCGTTACCTTGATTCATTCTGTTCGTTGACTACAATAGAGAGTAGTAACGTTGATAGTCTGTAGCGCGTGCATTGTATACTGTTTTTTTGAGACGCGGTTGGTCCATGAGATCCCCTAGCGGAGAAAAGCTGTGACGTTGCCAACATCTGATGCCCAGTCTTCGAGGTTCCCATTAAACCATCAACCAGAGCCTGTCCCTACCCACTCGATGACTCCTGCTCTCCCTCTTTCTACGCCTCAAACGCCGCCCCCATTTACGTCTAATGCAAGACTCTCGAACGATATGGATTATGATCGAACTATTGATTTTGCAACTCACTCCTGGGACCTGGCAACGGGGGGGCTAAAGACCTTAACTGCAAAACGCGAACTTCCTTCCTTACTTGAGCGGCGACCGACTGAGAAGCTGTTCGCCGACCCAACGGGTGTTCCTCGCAGCTACGCTTTTTTGCTGATCATTATGGTATGTCTTGTCCTCATGCTCATTAGTGGAGGCGTCGTATTGTTTGTAATGTTGCAGCCCTAATTTGATGATGGAGTTCACCCGCTCTCCCGAAAAGCAGTTCTAAAAATGTGCTGCTGGCACGCCGTGTAATTCAGTGGCATTGCGCACAGCTTTGATGATAGCCCTGGCTAACGTGGTAGCTGCCGCCGCACCAATTATACTCACCTGCAGTGCTGCGGTTGCTTGAGTGGTACCTACCTGTGATGCTGTACCCAATGCAAGTGCGAAAACGGTATCGCCATCAAACATGGTATGTGCAGGACGAATGGCCTGCGCCAGGCCATTATGTGCCATTTGAGCGACCTTATTAGCGGAATCTTTGGAAAGCGAAGCCGAAGTTGCGACGACTGCAATGGTTGTATTGCCAAAGGGGTTGGAGGCGATGAAGCCGCCCATGGGGTTGCGTGTGCCTGCAATTACTTGTTGAGTTTGTGGGTCAATGACATCGCCGAGAGCGTTCACTGCGACTATCGCTCCGACCAGAGTGCCGTCGTCCATGCGCATACTGGCAGAGCCTAGGCCGCCTTTCATCATAAAACCGGGACCCAAGAGCTTGCCGACTGTTGCCCCGGTGCCGGCTCCTATATTGCCCTGTGCGACGGGATCAGACGTGGCCTGTTCACAAGCGCGGTAGCCAGCGTCTGCATCGGGTCGAACGCTCGCTGAACCGAAGCCGAGATCGAAAATGGCTGCTGCCGGAACGATAGGTACTTTTGCAACACCGACATCAAAACCGATATTGCGTTCTGCAAGATAGCGCATCACGCCGCTGGCGGCGTCGAGTCCGAAGGCGCTGCCGCCGGTGAGTAAGATGGCGTGAACCCCTTCTACCATGTTTAGTGGGCGTAGCAAGTCTGTTTCACGGGTGGCGGGCGCGCCGCCACGGACATCGATGCCGCCGACCGCAGGTGTGTCGCAGATGATGACAGTGCAGCCAGTGCCGGCTTCGAGATTGGTGTCGTGGCCAACGCGGATGTTGGGAATGTCAGTGATGTCGTCATGCATATACTATGTCCTCACAAGTACTATAGGTGAGGAGTTTATCGACAGGCGGTGGATAGCTGATTGTGTTCATGTGTATGCTCTTTCTATATTTCAAATGGCTCGTCAAATGGCTCGACGTAGTCTCTCCATTGCCTGGGCTACGCTTTCGTGCTGGTTAAAGACGGCGGAGCCAGCGACGAGCAGGTTGGCGCCGGCCTGAACTACTTGTGGGGCTGTGGTCTCGTGAATGCCACCATCGACTTCGACATCGCATTGCAAGTTCCGGTGGGTGATCATCTGGCGAATGCGGGCGATTTTAGGAAGGGTCTCGGGAATGAATTCCTGGCCCCCAAAGCCCGGATTGACGGTCATGATGAGGACCAGGTCGAGAAGGGAGAGGACGTCTTCGAGCATGAAGACGGGTGTTGATGGGTTGAGCGCCACGGCGGCCTGTTTGCCAGCGGATTTGATTTGCTGGATGACGCGATGGAGGTGAGGGCAGACCTCCTGGTGTACGATGATGACGTCTGCGCCTGCTTTAGCGAAGTCCTCGATATATTGTTCCGGGTTGGTAATCATCAGATGTGTTTCGAGGGTAAGCTCTGTGCTGCGGCGTACGGCTTCGACGACCATGGGCCCCATGGTTATGTTGGGGACGAAGTGGCCGTCCATCACATCGATTTGGATGCGTTGTGCGCCTGCGGCATCGGCTTCGCGTACCTGTTCGCCCAGGCGGGTGAAGTCGGCGGATAATATTGAAGGGACGAGCCCGATCATGATGCGATACCTTCCTTCATGTTTAGAGAGTTGTTGGACCAACCGGTAGGGTTGGTGGCGATATATTGGCGAATATGCTCAAGGATGTTTATGTTGTTTTTATTGGTTAAGTTAGCTTTCCTGCTGCATAGGTGTCTAGCATCCAGGTGGTCTCTCCATTGGTGGGGCGGACGAACTGGGCTGGGTATTCGTCTGGTTGGTAGTCGCCTTCAAGGACGGCGTGGACGGCGTCGGCTTTTTCTGAGCCGGTGACGAGGAAGAGGATGTGCCTGGCTGCGTTCAGGATGGGTGGGGTGAAGGTGAGGCGTGGAGGTGGTGGTTTGGGGACGGTGACGGGTATGACAAGGCGCTGCTGTTCGTGCAGTGATGACTGGTGCGGGAAGAGCGAGGCAGTATGTCCTTCTGGTCCCATGCCGAGCTGGATCAGGTCAAAGCTGGGGATGCCGTTGGTACCGAAGACACGTTGCATCTCAAGGGCATATTCCTGAGAGGCTGCATCGCGATCCGCTTTGTCGGCGGGCATGCGGTGGATATGATTTGCCGGGATGGGTATTTTGCTGAGGAGCACTTCTTGAGCCGTGGCGTAGTTGCTGTCAGCGCTTTCGGGAGGGACGCAGCGCTCGTCTGACCAGAATATCTCTATGGATGGCCAATCGAGCTGGCTACGGTATGGTTCGGTCGCGAGGAGGCCGTAGAGTACTTTCGGGGTTGAGCCGCCGGATAGGGCGATGCTGAAGCGACCGCGAGTGACGATAGATTCATTGGCGATGCGTATGATATGTTGTGCAGCCTGGTGGCTGAGCGTATTCGTATCAGGATATATTGCGATCTGCATGCGTTTCTCCTATTTGAAATATGGTAATTACCTCGATGTGCCTGTTTTTCTGGGGCCTCATCGCTGCGCTCTTCGCAAGGATTTTTTCTTGTGAGGTTGTGGGTTTGACAGACTGCGTCAGCCAGACCCACAACCTCACAAGAAGCTGTTGCTAGCCTAGCAATTCGGCCATCTCTTCGAGCGTTTGCTCGAAGAGGTAGTCGTGGCCAATTATTTCCAGTTCATCGTGTAATAGCTCGCTTTCCTTGTGCTCGGCTGCCAGGCTCACGGTGCGTTGTGGGCGTGTCTCCTGCGAGAGTTCGACGGAGGTGAGAACATGGTCCGGGTCGCCTTCACGGTTGATGGTAAATGTTGCTTGCTTTCCCTCTACACTACTGGTCAAGCGTACGAGGCAGATAGAGCCTGGACGCATATTGGATTGCACTTGCGGGCGAATATCTATGCTTGCTCTCTGAACCGTATCCAGTTTGCCTGTTTTAGCACGTGGGGAACCGAGTGTACGGGTGGCACTCGGGATGGAGGAGCGTTCCATTTGCCAACGATAGGTGCCACTGGCGGTGTCGCGGATGTTGTGTATGGGATCGTGCGTGAGAGACCAGCCCAGGCGGGCCTTGAGCCAGCCAGCAAGCATAAGGGCACAGGCCGGGTTGGGATAAACATCTCCTAACTCGGTGCGTGTCGGGGTGGCAAGAGGGGTGGCGGCATGTTCGATCTCAATGGAGGTAATACCCGACAGGTAGGGCCTGTATTCCATTACATCAAAGAACTGTACGACTAATTCTCGCCAGGGTGTGAGCCGGCCCCAATTCAGATCGCTCAAAGCAGAGTCGGGCGCGGCTTGACGAAGTAAAGAGAGCGTATGGATATCTTGCTCTGGATTGAAGAAGCTGGTTGAATCAACAATGACCCTGTTGCTCAGTTCCACAAGTTTGTGGAAAGCAGGATCGTCGTCCGGCGGGTCACCAATCCACCACAAGTAGACCGGCAGGTCAGGTTTGAGTAGAGGTTGTAGGATGTTGGCTATAGACCTGTTGGTGCTGCCTGTTGACAGGATGGTGGTTTGTTCAAAGCAATGGCGCATGGTGTCTGAAATTGCAGAAAAGCAGCGCAAAGTAACCCAGGTGGAGATAGCCGTGGAGGTAGAGTTACTGCGATCAAGAATGACAATGGTGACGCGGGCAAGATGCGTACTGGCCAGGTCGCGGAGCAACCTGCTGGCACTTTGCGCTGACTCGAGATCAGGCGCGCAGATGACGAGGTTGAGCACACTGGTACGTACGTTGGTATTCTGACCGGTGCGCAAATTGTCGGCAGAAATTTTCCACAGAAGGGAAAGTTCTTCCTCGACGTGCTCGAGGTGTACCAATTTGCCCGCCCATGGTAAGCGTGGTCCTAGACTGTTGGTGGCCTCCTGAGTCATACGTATCCCCTCATCGACGAGAACGGCTATGTTCTACGGAATAAACTCAATTACTAGATTGACAAAGATGAAAAAAAAGTGGTAGGAGTTAGGGACGTCGCCAGCGACGACCGTCTTTCCAGATGTACTCATCCGCGGCTTGTGGACCCCATGTGCCAGCTTCATAGGTCTGGATGGTCTCACGTGGTTCGTCTTTCCATTCGTCAAGGATGCCCTGTATAAAGGTCCATGCTGCCTCCACTTCATCGCGGCGTGTAAACAGGGTGGAGTCTCCCACCATACAGTCAAGGATTAAGCGCTCATATGCTTCGGGTTGCTCACGCACAAATGAGGAGCCATAGAAGAAATCCATGTTGACTGCGCGAATTTGCATTTCAGTACCTGGGACTTTGGCTCCAAACTTGAGCGAAATGCCCTCATCAGGTTGAATGCGCAGGATGAGGACGTTTGGCTCTATTTGGCCGTGCGCCTCGCTGCGTTTGAAGAGTATAAGGGGTGCCTGTTTGAACTGAATAGCGATTTCAGTGACACGCTTGGGCAAGTGTTTGCCCGTGCGCAGGTAGAAAGGAATGCCTGCCCAGCGCCAATTGTCGATATAGATCTTCATCGAGACATAGGTCTCTGTGGTCGAGGTTGGTGAGACCCCATTCTCTTCCAGGTAGCCAGGCACCTGTTTGCCGCCAACCCAGCCGGGGCCATATTGCGCGCGGATGGAGTTGATGCTCACGTCTCGACCAACAAATGGCTGCAGCGCGTGCAAGACCTTGACCTTTTCGTCGCGAACAGCGTCGGCGTCAAAGGCGATGGGAGGTTCCATCGCGACAAGCGTCAGTAGTTGCAACACGTGGTTCTGGACTATATCGCGGATGGCACCGGACTCTTCATAGTAGGAGCTGCGGCCCTCGAGTCCCAGGTTTTCCGCCACGGTGATCTGTACATGGTCAACGTAGCGACGGTTCCAGACGGGTTCAAAAATGCCATTTGCCAGGCGAAAAACAAGGATGTTCTGGACGGTTTCTTTGCCGAGATAGTGGTCGATGCGGTAGACCTGTTCCTCGCGAAAGACCTTGGAGACCTGGCGGTTCAGCTCGCGCGCCGATGCGAGGTCGTGCCCAAAGGGTTTTTCGATGATGATACGTGTCCAGCCCTTGCGGTTTTTATTCAGGCCCGCGGCTCCAATCCGTTGGATGATTTCGGGGTACTGGCTGGGTGGTGTTGAAAGGTAAAAAATGCGGTTACCGGAGGTTCCGCGCTCCTGGTCCAGGGTATTGAGCAGGGTGTTTAGCTTCTCGTAGCCTTTGGGGTCGTGAAAAGCCGATTGTAAATAGCGGATACCAGAGGCGAAGCTGTCCCAAACCTGAGGATTGACAGGCTTCTGGCGGGAATACGCATTAATTGATTCAAGGGCCTGCTGGCGAAAATCGTCATCGCTATAGGGGCGACGGGCGAAACCTACGACAGAGAAGCCCGCGGGTAGCGGATGTTCCAGCGCTAAATTATAGAGCGCTGGAAGCAATTTTCTATGCGTTAAGTCGCCTGTTGCGCCAAAGATGACCATGACGCATGGTTCAGTACTTTGTTTAATGCGTAGCCCCTCGCGAAGGGGATTTGGAGCCTCGACTACGCTTCTGTGAGGCATTGGTGAACTCCTAGTTTTTTGGGCGACCCGAGGGTCGCCCCTACTATGCCACGGGTGAGGTTGCCTGTACATCCAGGGAGACCGCAGGGAGACCGCAAGGGTCTCCCCTACTATACCACGGGTGAGGTTGCCCGTACATACATATAGATTAACTTTTGATTTGTTGGGTTTCGATGGTTTTTTGTTTGCTGGCAATTCCTGCAAAGAGTTGATGGAAGGAATCGGCGAATTTCTGCACACCTTCGTCCTGGAGTTGCTGTGTTACCTGGTCGTAATGGATGCCGATTTCCTCAAGGGCAGCGAGAAGGGCGTGGGCTTCTGGGATGTTGTCCTCGATGCTGTAGCGCACCTGGCCGTGATCGCGGAAGTTTTGGATGGTTTCGAGCGGCATGGTATCTACGGTATGAGGGCCGATGAGTTCTTCCGCGTAGAGGACGTCGTGATAGGCGGGATTCTTAGTGCTGGTGCTGGCCCAGAGTGGGCGCTGCACGTGTGCTCCAGCCTGTTGGAGCGCTGCAAAGCGAGGAGATTCGAAGATACGCTTGAACTCCTGGTAGACGAGGCGCGCGTTGGCGATAGCGGCTTTGCCTTCAAGTGACTTGAAATGCTGTTGCTGTGGGGGATCGTTGGTAGCTTTGACTTTGTCCTCGAGCAGTTTGTCAACGAGGGTATCCACGCGGCTGACAAAGAAACTGGCAACTGAGGCGATGCGACTGATGTCTTTACCGGCGGCATGGCGAGCTTCCAGGGCGCTGATATAGGCTTCAGTAACTTCGCGGTAGTCATTTAACGAGAAGATGAGTGTAATGTTGATATTGAGTCCGTTGGTCAGAGACTGGTGAATGGCAGGAATGCCTGCCGGGGTCGCGGGTATTTTGATCAACAGGTTGGGGCGATCTACTATATGCCAGAAACGGCTGGCCTCTGAAATCGTGCCCTGGGTGTCGTGCGCCAGATCGGGCGAGACTTCGAGACTGACGAAGCCATCCTGCCCATTCGTCTGGTCATAGATAGGACGCAGGAAGTCGGCGACGGTGCGAATATCATGAATGACCATGGCTTCGTAGATGTCGTTGGTGTTCTTGCCCTCTTTGATGAGCTGGTTCATCTGCTCATCGTAGGCATGGCCCGCGCTAATCGATTTCTCGAATATGGTGGGGTTGGCGGTGACGCCGACGACGCCGTCTTCATCCAGAAGGCGTTTGAACTGGCCAGAGACGAGTTGTGAGCGGTCGATGTTATCGTACCAGACGCTCTGGCCGTGTGATTTGAGTTGTAGCAATGGATTTGTCATAGTTGTTCTCCTTGTGGGAGCGCGATGCGCGGCGTTCCCTTTAAAGTATTGTCTCAATGCGGGTGTTATTTGTTACGTTCCGTTACTACTGGTTCTTCTAATTAATACGAATTGGTACGTATTCCTGACGCAGTGCGTTCATATTCTGCTTTCATGATAACATCTTGTGGGAGAGAGTACAAATATGGGAGAAATAGTTTCCAGGTTGACCGTAAGGAAGGGTACAAACGAGTATGAAAGGGAGAACGAGATGATACAAACTGGACTACAAAACAAAGTCGTGCTGATTACAGGAGCTAATCACGGTATTGGAGTGGCAACGGCAAAGGCGTTTGCGGCAGAGGGGGCGGCGGTACTGATGAACTATCTACGGCTTGCGCCGATGCGCAGGTATGAGTGGGGTGAAGAGAAGCTGGATATCTATGATAGCATGAGGGCGAAGTCTGCCGATGATGTCGTGCAGGCAATTCGCGATCCTGGGGGTAGGGCCGAGGCGATAGAGGCTGATCTGTCAGACGTGGCGACGATTCCGATGTTGTTTGATCGCGCGGAAGCGCTCTTTGGTACTGTGGATATTCTGGTCAATAATGCAGATTACTGCGAGCAAGATAGCTTTATTCCTACAAGCAGGCTTGGGCCGACGGATGTAGCACCGGATGGCTATCCTACGCTGAGTATTACGGCAGAGACGAATGATCGTCATTTTGCTGTGAACAGCCGGGCGGTGGCATTGATGATGGCGGAGTATGCGCGTAGACGCATTGAGCAGGGCAAACATGGGGGGCGCATCATCAATATCAGCACGGATGGCGCTCCTGGTTTCGCGGGAGAGATATCATATGGGGCCAGCAAATACGCTGCGGAGTCCTATACGCGCGCGGCGGCGGTTGAATTGGGGAGATATGGTATTACGGCGAATATTGTATCGCCGGGACCGATACAGACGGGGTGGATACGGCCAGAGTTGGAGCGGCAAATCATTGTGGAGACGCCACTGGGGCGTGTGGGGCAACCAGAGGATGTGGCTGATGTGATCGTTTTTCTTGCTTCGGAACAGGGGCGCTGGGTTTCTGGGCAGATGATTTCTGCGAGTGGTGGGCGGAGGATGTTTTAGGGTAATGAGGAATGGACTTCTACAAGAATTTACCAGCGACGTAGCGACAGAAGAAGTGCCCCTACGCACAGTAGGAGGAGAACGGTAAACCACCAGGTATGAGACAAGAAGCCCATTCCAAGCGCTATAGTTAAAAGTAGTGTAAGGTAAATAGAGATGAGTAGGTCACGTTTCCTGGAACGAGGAGCATCGGCGGAGCCAAAATCAACCAGCATAGCTTCCGCAGCTCCTATTGGTACGATAATATTGGCGGGTTTGATATCGCGATGTACAATTGGCGGGTCTTGATGATGCAGATAGATCAGCGCATCGACGATAGGAGCCATAAGAGTCAGCACCAGGGGCAACGAAAAACGCTGCTCTGGCTGCTCTTGCCGCAGGGTCTCCAGGTTCTTTCCCTCGACGTAATCCATGAGCATATACACCCGCCTGAGCTTGTTATGCTCGAAGACTCGGTAGACGCGGGGCAAGGCCCGGTGATTGAGCCGCTTGAGGATATCCCCTTCAAAGACGAAGCGTTCGCGGTCTCGCTTGTTCGGGTCGATCACCTCTTTGAGGGCAAACAGGTTGTGGTTGTCCTTGATGCACCGATCTCGAACCAGGTAGACGACCCCGATCCTACCCCTACCAAGGAGACCTTCTACCGTATAGTGGTCTCCAGCGGGGCCTCGTATGGAAACTCCCTTTGGAAGCAATATCTGTTGTTGTTGCGTGTTGTACATCATACGGGTGATCAGTTCCAAGTTCATTATAGATAGTGCCTCATGCTTTGATGCCCTTCTACCTGTTCACCAGGAGAGTTTAACATAACATCTTTTATAAGTCTACCCGCCCGTCGTAAGAACATTTGAAGGATGTGGTCCTTCGTCCACGCCTCAATATGCTGGGCAGACTAGATCAACTTCTTAGCTTTCTCTACAACGTTTTCGACGGTGAAGCCGAATTGCTGGAAGAGGACCTTGCCGGGGGCGGAGGCTCCGAAGTGGTTGAGGGTGATGGTGTCTCCGCTGGGGCCGGTATAGCGTTCCCAACCCATGGGTGAGGCGGCTTCGATAGCGAGTCGCGCTGTGATGGATTTTGGTAGGACCAATTCTTTGTATTCAGGACTTTGTTCTTCGAAGAGTTCCCAGCTGGGCATGCTGACGACACGAACGTGTATGCCTTCGTCGCGCAGTTTGGCGGCGGCATCGACGGCAAGTGAGAGTTCGGAGCCGGTGGCGATGAGGATGAGTTGGGGCGTGGTTTCGCTTTCGACGAGCACATAGGCACCCTTTGCCAGGTTGCTGGCGGAGGCAGTTGGCGTGGTACGTTCGAGGGTGGGCAGGTTCTGGCGGGTGAGCGCGAGGGCGACCGGCCCTTTATGAGTGATGGCCTGGCGCCAGGCTTCCGCGGTCTCGTTGGCATCGCCAGGGCGGATGACGGTCAGGCTGGGGATGGCGCGTAGGACGGCCAACTGCTCGATGGGTTGATGGGTTGGGCCATCTTCGCCTAGCCCGATGCTATCATGGGTGTAGACGTAGATGGTTTTAATGCCCATGAGCGCGGCCAGGCGAATGGGTGGGCGCATGTAGTCCGAGAAGATGAGGAAGGTTGCGCCAAAGGGGATGATGCCGCCATGCAGGGACATGCCGTTGAGTATGCTGCCCATGCCGTGTTCGCGTATGCCGAAGTGCATATTGCGTCCATTGCTCAGGGGGCCAAGGTCGCCCTCGCCCTTCATAAGTGTGTTTGTTGAGGGGGCGAGGTCGGCTGAACCACCGACAAGGTTGGGCAGCTTAGGGGCGATGGCGTTGAGAACTCTGCTAGATGAGACGCGCGTGGCCATGGCTTCACCGGGCTGGAAGGTGGGAATGTCGCTGTCCCAGCCGTCGGGGAGCTGACCGCTGATCTCACGTTCCCACTGTGCGGCCAGTTCAGGGTAAGCAGCACGATAGGCGTCATAGGTTTCCTGCCACGCTTTTTCTTGAGCGGCGCCGCGTTCGATGGCCTGGCGGTAGAAGGCTATGACCTCCTCGGGTTCGTAGAAGGGTTCTTCAGAGGGCCAGCCAAGGTTGCGCTTCGTGAGGAGAACCTCGTCGACTCCCAGGGGGCTGCCGTGCGCCTCGGCTGTATCGTGTTTATTGGGGCTGCCATAGGCGATATGCGAACGCACGATGATGAGCGAGGGGCGTTCGGTCTCCGCCTGTGCTGCAAGGATGGCCTGTTCGAGGCTTGCGAGGTCGTTGATATCTTCGATATGCTGGACATGCCAGTGGTAGCCCTCGAAACGGCGCCCTACATCTTCGTTGAAAGTGAGATCGGTGCTTCCTTCGATAGTGATATGGTTGTCGTCGTAGAAGTAGATGAGTTTGCCTAATTTGAGGAAGCCTGCTATAGACGCGGCTTCGGAGGAGACGCCCTCCATGAGATCGCCGTCACTGCAGATGGCGTAGGTGTGGTGGTCGACGATGGTGTGACCAGGGCGATTGTAGCGATTGGCCAGGAGGCGTTCAGCGATGGCCATACCGACGCCATTACCGAAGCCCTGTCCAAGAGGGCCGGTGGTTGTTTCGATGCCTGGCGTTTCGCCATGTTCGGGGTGTCCCGGGGTGAGGCTGCCCCATTGGCGGAAGTTTTTAAGTTGCTCCAGGGGGAGATCGTAGCCTGTGAGGTGCAGCATGCTGTACTGCAGCATGGAGGCATGGCCAGCGGAGAGGATGAAGCGGTCGCGGTTGATCCAGGATGGGTTGCGCGGGTTATAGCGCATGGTGCGGGTCCAGAGCAGGTAGGTGAGCGGGGCGAGAGCCATAGGGGTGCCGGGATGACCGGAGTTGGCTTTTTGCACGCCATCCATTGACAGGGTGCGTATGGTGTTGATGCAGAGTTGTTCGAGGGTGTTTTGTTGTATGGGTGATTTTTCCTGTGTTGTCATGTGCCTCTTTTGGCCTTTCTTTGTAATTCATATAACTTATTGATGGCCTCGATGGGTGATAACTCATCAATTGCAATTGATTTGAGCTCCTCAACGAGGGGATGCTGGTCGGAGGCGAGGAGGGTCATTTGCCAAGCGACGGGCATGGCCATGTCTTTCATAGCTTTGCGGCGTGCTTTGACGTCTCCTTTGCGCTCAAGTTCTTCAAGGATCTCTTCGGCGCGGTGTACGACTGGACGTGGGATACCGGCAAGCTGTGCGACATGCACGCCGTAGCTTCTATCGGCACCGCCAGGTACGATCTTGCGTAGGAAGACGATTTTTCCTCCCTCCTCAGTGACTGCTACATTCAAACATTGAATGCGTGGTAGCAATTGCGCTACCTCGACAAGCTCGTGATAATGGGTGGCGAAGAGCGTACGCGCGCCACACCGTTTATTATTGTGCAGGTATTCAACGACAGCACGAGCGATAGCGAGGCCATCGTAGGTGCTGGTGCCGCGGCCAATCTCGTCAAGGATGACGAGGCTGCGCGGCGTAGCGTGGTGGAGGATGTTGGCCGTTTCGACCATCTCCACCATAAAGGTACTCTGGCCGGTTGCCAGGTCGTCCTGCGCGCCAATGCGTGTAAAGATGCGATCTACCATGCCAATGGTCGCGGTTTCCGCGGGAACATAACTACCAATCTGGGCCATGAGGGTGATCAGCGCAACCTGGCGCAGGTAGGTTGATTTACCCGCCATGTTGGGTCCCGTGATGATGCAGATTTGCGCTGCGGAACAGGAGAGGTTGGTATCGTTGGGAATAAAGGGTGTGTCAGGCTGTGCCTGCTCAACGACGGGATGGCGACCAGCAACGATGTGGATGGTGTCACTCTCGTTGAGTTGTGGGCGACAGTAGTTATGCTGGGCGGCAACCTGCGCAAGGCTGAGGTAGACATCTATTTCGGCAAGAGCATGGGCAGTATCGAGGATGTGTTCTGCTGCGTGTATGGCGATATCAGCGCGGAGCTGGGCGAATAGCTCGGTCTCGAGCTTGCCGATCCTCTCCTGAGCGTTGAGGATGAGGGTCTCGTATTCTTTCAGGTCGGGCGTGATATAGCGCTCGCAGTTGGTGAGAGTTTGTTTGCGAATATAATCAGCGGGAACGCGGCTGACGTTCGTGTTGGTGACCTCGATATAATAGCCTGGGCCTTTGTTGTAACCAACCTTGAGGTTAGTGATACCGGTGCGACGCCGTTCGCGCTGCTCAAGCTCGGCAAGCCACTTTTGTCCGTCCTTTGACGCGTGTTTGACCTGGTCGAGTTCGTCGCTGTAACCAGGGCGAATGACGCCACCTTCGGAGGCGCTGAGGGGCGGTTCATCGACAATGGCACTCTTGATGAGCGTGATGATATCTTCGTTGTTGGAGAGCCTGCGCACGATATGCATGAATGACGGCATCTGTGTTGCCGCGTCGTCGGAAAGGGAGGTACGCACCTCGTCTGCCGCACGCAGGCCGGCAGCCAGCGCTACGAGGTCACGGGGAGAGGCGATGCGTTGGCGAACGCGATTGATGATGCGTTCGATATCGCCGGCCTTTTTCAGGGCTTCTACCAGGCGAGCTTGTAAGAGTGTGTCGCCGAGGAGCTCGCTGATGACCTGCTGGCGCTGCCGGAGGATAGTAATATCAAGGAGTGGCTGGCTGATCCAACGACGTATGAGGCGGCCTCCCATTGGAGTGCGCGTCTTATCCAGGACCCAGAGGAGCGAGCCTTTGATGGAACCACTGCGCCCAGTCTCAAAGAGTTCAAGGTTGCGGCGCGTATACATATCGAGTGTCATATAGCCATTGGTATAGTAGGTTTCCAGTGCGGTGAGATGGCGCAAGATACCCTTTTGTGTCTCCTGCACGTAGGCGAGAACTGCGCCGGCGGCACGGATGGCGAGGGGGAGATGGGAACAGCCAAAGCCTTCTAACGAGGAGACCTCAAAGTGAGTAAGCAAGCGGTGACGGGCATCATCCTCGCTGAAATAACGAGCATCGTAGGGAGTGACGTGTCCCGCGACACCAGTGAGCAATTTCGTTAAAGGAGCGATATCGTCATCGTCGTCGTCGTCGAGTTCAGGGACTTCAGCATTGGCAATGCCGTTGCTGCCGATTTTCGTGACCCGTTTTTCGCTCATTACCGCAGCCAGCCAGCGCCGCTTGCGACTGCCAAGGCGGCTATAATGCGCTTCGATAATCACCTCGGCAGGGCTGACACGGGCCAACTCCTGTTGGAGGGACAGTTCAGGCTCGGGAGTAGTGAATTGTGTCACCGCGAATTCGCCAGTAGTAATATCGACGTAGGCGATGCCGACGGCGTCGCGACCTGTGACGACAGCGGCGAGGAAGTTGTTGCGTTTGGCGGCCAGCATAGCCGGATCGATGACGGTACCGGGGGTAACGATACGGATCACCTCGCGGTCAACCAGTCCCTTTGAGAGTGCCGGGTCGCTGGTTTGCTCGCAGACGGCAACGCGGTAGCCCTTGCTGACCAGGCGCGCGATATAACCATCGGCGGCATGATGAGGAATGCCAGCCATTGGTGATTTTTCACCACGGCCAAAGTCGCGCCTGGTGAGAGCTATTTCGAGTTCGCGGGCGACTATTTCGGCGTCGTCATCGAACATCTCATAGAAGTCGCCCATGCGAAAGAAGAGGATAGCATCAGGATTTTGTTCTTTGATACGCAGGTATTGTGTGCGTACTGGGCTGTGAACAGGTTGTTCTTGCTCATAGTCTTTGAATAACACGTTGTAATCTCTCCGAAAAGCTGTAGCCCCACGCCCCACCAGGGCGACCGCAAGGGTCGCTCCTACTATACACGGGCTTCGCTGGCCAATTCGTCGTATGTTAGGGGCGACCCTTGCGGTCGCACTTTCCCAGTTCGTTGTTCAATAAGAGTGTTTCGTTCCCAGAAGACGCCTTGTGAGTAGCCTTGAATTGCGCTGTCTTTTGTTGCCAGGCCAAGTCTTTTTTCTGCCAGGCAACAGTACGTCTCATCGATTTCGACGCCGATGTAGGTGCGTGCCAATTTTTTTGCCACGACCGATGTGGTGCCTGAGCCGAGAAATGGATCAAAGACGAGTTGACCAGGAAGCGAACTGGCGAGGATAATTTTCGCCAGGAGTTTTTCAGGTTTTTGCGTCGGGTGGTCAGTGTTTTCGGGCATTGACCAGAATGGAACGGTCATGTCTGCCCAAATGTTCGATGGATAGGTTAAACGAAAATCCCCAGCTTCGCTTTCTTCCCAGTCCTTCGGATTGCCATTGGTATCTTTATAGGGGGCCAGGACCTTGCGTTTGAGTTTGACCGCATTGACATTAAATGTATAATTATCCGACATTGTACAGAACCAGATATCTTCTGAGCAGTTTTTCCAGTTGGTCATGGCGCCACGGCCTTTTTCGCGTTCCCAGGTGATGCGGTTGCGAACAATGAAGTACTGTTCCAGGGTGTAGTGGATCGCAGAGGAGGAACGCCAGTCACTACAGACATAGATAGAAGCAGTAGGTTTGAGAAGCCTGGTGAACTGAACGATGAATGAAGCGAACCAGGAAGCATAATCTTCTAAACCTCTTTTCCTAAAAACGGTACTATTGAATGATTTTGTGATATTGTAAGGTGGATCAATAAAGAGTAAATCAATACATTGGTCAGGTAGTAGCGGGATCACGTGAAAAATATCCTGGTTGATAGTGGTATTGGCGATCGTTTCAATGGATACGGGCTTGTCCAGTCGTAGGAGGCGGGAAAGATATAGGGATATTTCTTGTGTGGAAAGGACGATTGAGCGGTTGCGATCTCCACGATTACCTTTTACCATGTCTATCACCCAGAACTCCATAACCAGGGTTGTACTATTGTTGTAGCTCATGGTATGACGGAGGGGGGGATAATGTCAAGTTGATGCTCCAAATGCCTGAGTGTTGTGTTTTTTAGTAAGTGGGTTGAATATTCGGAGGAAGTTACGATGCGGTACATAGCTATCATTGTATTTGTTCTGGTTACGGCGGGATTGGCTGTGCTGGCGTTTGAGAATTTTCTCAGTGATGTTTCGCTGACACTTATTTTCTGGAGTACGCCTCCTTTATCTTTGGGCTGGATTCTTTTTTTGTCGTTTTTGTTAGGTGCTGCGATGCTTTTTCTTGTTGCGGCTGCGGCGGCGATGGATGAAAGGCGTGAGTTGAAAAGGTTGCGCGGGAGGGTGAAGGAACTGGAGGGGATGGTTGCGAATGTTTCACCTGTTCAGTCGTCTGCTGGCTCTCCGAATGTTCCTATGCCAAGGATGGGGATACCTGGTTCCAAACCTGATATTTCGGATATGACGACGCTGCATTAGGCTTTTTAAGGGTTGTGTTGCAAAAACTCTTGAGGATCGCAAGAGGCACGAAATCCCTCTTCTTGTTCAGCCAAGGAGAGAGACTCCACGAAAACGGGGAAAGATCATCCGTGACCCACCTGTGATAATAGAGCCTGTTGCTGTGATGCTACCGTAATGTCAAGGTCATATACTGATGTGGGACAAGTCGGAACTTCCTGTTTGCTGCTGTGATAAGTAGGTGTACTCTTTTTACTTCCCATACACAGGTCAGATTCACTCTCTTAAAAGGAGTAATGAGTCACTGTTACACTTGATCGAGGCAGGACGGCTGGATCCGACGCCACGCGTTAGTCATATCCTGAAGCTGGATGAAGCTTCCCAAGGCCTATAAGATGCTCGACGCGAAGGGCGAAACAACAGAGATCATTGGTCTTCATGAAAACGGCAGTACCTTCCGTAGACGCAAAGGAGAAGTAACGATGAGAACACTTGAATCGATGCTGGCAGAACATCCTTTCTTCCAGGGGTTTGATCCCAACCATCTGCATATGTTAGCTCACTCTGCATCAGAGGATAAATTTGGAGAGCAGGAGTACATCTTCAGCGAAGGTGAAAAAGCGGGGAAATTTTACACCATCCTCAAAGGCAAAGTAGCGCTCGAGGTGTTTGCTGCTCAACATGGTCAGATCGCTATCGAGACTCTTGCAGGAGGTGAGGTCTTGGGCTGGTCATGGCTCTTCCCGCCGTACCGCTGGCAATTCAGCGCACGGGTCGTTGAACCGACGCAGGTTATTGTCATGGATGGAGTGTACCTGCGTGACAAAGCTGAAGAAGACCACGATTTCGGCTATGAGCTTGTGAAACGAGTGGCTCCAGTCATTGTACAGCGGTTCCAGGCGACACGACTACAACTCCTCGACGTTTATGGAGTCTATGGGCCTCACAAGCGAGGTGCCTCGTGACAGTCACTGTACTCATGACGGCAGCCATACCCAATTCCATATTGAGGAAGATGTCATGGACAAGTTAAGAGAGCAGATTCCGCTGGAGCGTGTGGATGCCTATCGTTGGCGTATTCCCCAGAGCTATCAGCCAGGGATGCATGTACCAGGAATGATCTTTGCCGACGAGGAACTCATGGAGCAGATCATCGAGGAGCGCGCGCTGCAGCAAGTGGCCAATGTCGCGACATTACCAGGCATCGTAGGATATTCGCTAGGCATGCCTGATATTCACTGGGGCTATGGCTTTCCTGTCGGCGGGGTTGCGGCGACAAAGGTCGAAGGAGGCGTTGTATCCCCCGGTGGGATCGGTTTTGATATCAACTGTGGGGTCCGTTTGCTCGCCACTGACCTGTTGTATGAGCACATTCAGGAGAAAGCTGATACGCTCGCCGATGAACTCTTTCACCACCTGCCATCAGGTGTTGGCGGTGCAGGCATGCGCGAAGTGAAGCTCGATGAGATTCAGGCTATGATGCTACGCGGCGCAGCCTGGGCGGTTGAGGAAGGCTATGGCTTTCCCGAAGACCTCGAGGTCACTGAGGAGCATGGCAGGCTGGCTGGTGCTGCTCCTGATTCTGTCTCGCATACTGCCATTCAGCGGGGCCTCAAGCAGCCTGGGAGCATCGGCTCCGGCAATCATTTTTGCGAGGTAGAAGTGGTCGATCACATCTATGATCCAGAGACTGCCGCTGTCTTCCATCTCCATCAGGTTGGTCAGATTGTGGTGACGGTGCACTGTGGTTCGCGTGGCTTTGGGCACCAGATTGCGCAGGATTACATCAAGCTGGCGGAAGCCAAACAACAGGACTTTGGCATTCATCTGGTGGATCGGCAGTTGGCTTGTTTGCCTTTGCAGTCGAGCGAAGGGAAAGCGTATCTGGCAGCGATGGCTTGTGGTGCCAACTTTGCCTGGGCGAACCGTCAACTCCTGCTGCACGGAGTGCGGCAGGCCTTCTCAACGGTGTTTGAACGGCCCGTCTCGTCCCAGGATATGCCGCTCGTCTACGATGTGTGCCACAACATCGCCAAGATGGAAGAATACGAGATAGATGGAGTGATGCAGCGGGTGTGTGTGCATCGGAAGGGAGCAACGCGAGCGTTCCCTGCGAATCATCCAGCGCTCCCTGAACAGTATCGTGCGGTGGGGCAGCCAGTGCTCATTCCAGGGGATATGAGCCGATACTCGTTTGTCCTGGTTGGTGCTCCTGGCTCCATGGCACAGAGTTTCGGCTCGTGCTGTCATGGTGCAGGGCGTAGGCAGAGCCGCACCGCCGCGAAGAAGTCGATATCGAGCCGGCAGTTGTTCGATCAACTGGTTGCTCAGGGCATCACCGTGCGTGTGCACAGCAAAGGCTTGCTCGCTGAAGAGGCTCCCTCGGCCTACAAGGATGCGCAGCACGTCGTCAACGTAGTGCATAATGCAGGCCTGGCAAGATTGGTCGCACGGCTAAAGCCGGTGATAGTGGTAAAAGGGTAGGGGGATGGGTGGACTTCAAACAAATAGGAGAGGGTAACATGTGAGTTACCCTCCGGGGGCACCCGAAAGGGGTGCCCTTGCAGGATCTTACCAGCGGGTATCGCGGCGATCACGCCGGTCACGACCCCGCCCACGGGAATTGCCATTACTATAGCTGCTTCCGCTATAACTATAGCTGTACGAGTCATCGCGGCGATCGCGAGAGGCACGCTGCAACTGGAAGCAATCACGACAATACACTGGGCGTCCTTCACGAGGCACAAATGGCACGGTGGCCAGCTTTCCACAACTCGCGCAGGTAGTCTCATACTGTTCACCACGCGTGCGCGGTGCAGATGGCTGACCACTACGACGGGCAGCACGGCAACTTGGGCAACGACCAGGGACATTGGTCAACCCTCGACTGGCATAAAACTCCTGTTCGCCAGCACTAAAAGTGAAGTCCTGGCCACAGTCACGACAGGTAAGGGTACGATCCTGGTAATGTTCAACGGACATCATAGGTTACTATTTCCTTTTCTTTGTATTCGCTCCGCCAAACAACATGCTTGAGATTGAATGGGATGGTACTCGCAGGAGATACCTTTTGTCAAAGGCTTTGACAGCAGGATCTATCTCGGGGCGATCGTCAGGCAGTAATTTCTCATCTTCCGGGGGGCGGAGCGAAACCAGGGACTGAATACTCCTTACCTTTTATTGATCCCCAAACCACACAACCACTATAACACATACGAGCCGAAAAATATTCCCCGTTGGGTCTCATAGGTGTGCGTAATGGTCGTGGTCGAGCACTTGTATCACAATCAATTGACAAAATAAGAGGGTTTTTTTCAACTTGAGTGCAGTTTGTGAGAGAAAACAGCGCTGCTGTGATCTTTCTGCGAGATCATCATGCTATACTTACAATTGGAATAGAAGTGTTGTTCGCTCGTTTGCCTTCTCTGGTTGATCAATGTGGGCGAGGAACATCATACCACTATCAGCAGGAGGATCTTATGAAACACGATGAATTTATTGGACAGGTGCAACACCGGGCCCGCCTGAGCTCGCGTGGTGCGGCCGAGCGAGCGACCCGCGCCACACTTGAGACGCTGGCCGAACGATTGTCCGGGGGTGAGGCAAAAGACCTCGCTGCGCAGCTTCCGCCGGAAATTGGCGAACATCTGCGAGGCTCATGGTCTGCTATTGGCGATCGCTTCTCACTGGATGAGTTCTTTGAGCGCGTCAGTCGACGCGAGGGCACCGACCTTCCAGATGCCGTCTTTCATGCGAGAGTAGTGATCGAAGTCCTGAGAGAAGCCGTCTCGAAGGGTGAAATGGACGACATCCGCGCACAACTCCCTGCTGAGTTTGATCGTTTGATTGAGGCGGGGAGTCGAGGACATATGCCAGTTGCTGAGTGAGCCGAGTGAAGAGAGAAAAAGATGTTCCTGTTTGTCTTTCCTGATAGTGAAGAACAGGGGAAAGGAGAAGACTTCATGTCTGACCACGAAGAAATCATTACTCCGACGACACTTGATAAACAAGGTAGTGAGAACCTCGCAGACCCGCAGGTCTTACTTTCCGCCTTGCAACACCTGCGCAAGGAAATCGCTCAGGAGGGTGAGGAGTTGTTCCAGCAATGGCGACCATTGATCCAACGACAGGATTTTTTGGTGAGTGCACAGAATCTGGCTACCTACCTGGCGTTGCGACGACGCGATCTGCGACCGCTGCAGGCAGCCTTGATGCCATGGGGGCTCTCTTCCTTAGGCCGCAGCGAAGCACGCGTCCTGCCGAACCTGGATGCAGTGATTGCAACACTGGCGGCAATCACGCAAGAGAAGGGAGAAACGTTACCCAAACGTCCCTCCTTGCGGAACTTCTTGCGGGGGGAACAATTGCTCACGCACAACGCCGATGCTCTTTTCGGCAAACCATTGCCACACCGTCGCGTTCGCATTATGGTCACCTTATCCACCGAAGCCGCCTATGATTACGACTTTGTGCGGGACCTATTACAGCGTGGCACCGATTGCGTGCGGATTAACTGTGCGCACGATACAGCGGCAGAATGGGAAGCAATGATTGCCAATGTGCAGCAGGCAGCGCAGGAAAGAGGACGGGCTTGTAAGGTGTCCATGGATTTGAGCGGACCAAAGGCGCGCACAGGTGAGGTGATTCTGCCGCAACCCAAACAGCGTTTGTGCAAAGGGGATAGTATTCTGCTGACGCGGGGAACGCAAGCTGCGCTTGAGCACTTTCCCGTTCAGGCGGCATGTACGCTACCTGAGGTGCTCGACCAGTTGCAGGTTGGAGCGGAGGTGTGGATTGACGAAGGGAAACTCGGAACTCACGTTGAAGCGCTTCTGCCCGAGGGGCTGCTCTTGCGTGTGACTCATGCCCGCAACAAGGGAGAACGCCTGCGCTCCGATAAGGGTCTCAATTTCCCTGGCACGGTACTCCAGCTGAGTCCCTTGACGGAAAAGGATAAGCGCGATTTGGATTTTGTGGCAAGCCATGCAGATGTCGTCGGATACTCGTTTGTACAAGAGGCAGCGGATATTGACCTTCTGCAGCAGGAGCTTCGCTCGCGCCAGGGGGAGCAGGCGCGTTCCCTGGCACTCATTGCCAAAATAGAGACGACTCGTGCGGTACACAATCTCCCTGAATTGATCGTGCATGCCGCAGGCAAGCAACCACTGGGAGTGATGATTGCGCGGGGAGACCTGGCGGTGGAGATCGGCTATGAGCGACTGGCGGAAATGCAAGAGGAGATTATGTGGATCTGCGAGGCGGCTCATATCCCCGTCATTTGGGCAACCCAGGTGCTCGAGAACTTTGTAAGCAAGGGAACGCCTTCGCGTGCAGAGATGACGGATGCCGCCATGGCAGAGCGAGCCGAGTGTGTCATGCTCAACAAAGGACCATACGTCGGGGAGGCGGTCACGATTCTGGATCATGTTCTCACGCGTATGCAGGCGCACCAACTGAAGAAGACGGCGCAATTACGAGCCTTGCACATGTGGCAGCACTCAACCCATAGTCGTGCAGCGGGTGTATGAAATAGTTATTGTAACATTCAATAACAACAGACAGAATTTGTGTCCAATCTACTGGGGGGTACATGACAAAAGAACAAACTCAAAAAACTGAAATAATGCAGCCGGAAACGGTCAAATTCTTGTCTCTTGGAGGAGTAGAAGATGTCACACGCAATATGTATTTATATGAGTTTAAAGACCAAATACTTATTGTCGATTGTGGCATAGGGTTCCCCGATGAAACCATGTTGGGAGTAGACTTACTCCTGCCTGATATAACCTATCTCCTTCATACCTGTATGCCGGAAGGCAAAGCCAAGAAGAAAATTGTCGGCATGCTGTTGACCCACGGACACGAAGATCATATCGGCGGCTTGCCGTTTATCTTACCGCAATTGCCGTCTTTTCCTATTTACGGATCACCGCTCACAGCCGCTCTTGCCAATGAAAAATTAACCGAATTCAATACTCAGCCTGTTGTCCAGACGGTTACATTTACTAATGGCAACATTCAAATCGGTGATTTCAAAATTACCTTTATCCATGTCACGCACTCCATACCGGATACGACACACCTTTTCATTGAAACACCGGTAGGCAATTTCTACCATGGAGCGGACTACAAATTCGATTTGACTCCTGCCGACCGGAAAAGGACGGAAATCCTCAAAATAGCACAGGCAGCACAAAAAGGCATTACGGCACTTCTTTCTGATTGCCTTGGGGCTGAAAGACCCGGATTTACTCCTTCGGAAGAGATGCTCACGCAGAATTTTGAAAAAACTATGCGTGAATGTCAAGGAAAGGTTTTTATTACTACCAATTCTTCCAATGTTTCCCGTTTGAACCAGGCGATTGAGGCGGCGGAAAAGCTCAACCGCAAAGTCTGTTTTGTCGGAAGATCCATCATCAAAGCCAAACAAATCGCACAAAAACTCGGATATCTGCATATCAAACGGGGAACTGAAATCCAAATAGACGCACTACCTCATTACAAGAGCAATCAGGTCATGCTTTTGGTTGCGGGAAGCCAGGGCCAGGAAAACTCTGCCATGACCCGCATAGCGGAGGGAGAACACAAAGCAATAGGACTGCAACCCAATGATATGGTTATCTTCTCCGCTGATCCGATACCGGGCAACGAACTTGCGGTAAGTTCGTTGGTAGATACGATAGCAAAAAAAGGCGCAACGGTAATGTATTCGGATATTGCCAGTGGTTCATTCCATGTCTCCGGCCATGGCTCTTCCGGCGATCATATGCTTTTAATTTCCTTGACCCAACCCAAATTCCTCCTGCCTATCAGCGGAACTTATCGGCATATGATTGCATACCGTGACCTCTGTGAAAAAATGAATTACAAAAGAAATCAAATTTTTCTGATTGAAAATGGGCAGGAAGTATTTTTTACCGCCCAACAAGCCAAAATCGGAAAGAAAATTGAGGTTAAAAATGTATACGTCGATGAAGTATCAGGGGAAGAACTGGAAAGTTACGTTGTCCGCGACCGTGAACGGTTAGCACAGGAGGGAGCATTGATTCTACTGGTAGAAATCAACGCTTCCAACAGTCAATTAGCGAGTAAACCCGAAGTAATCATGCGGGGTACGTCATTGTCTGAATCATCAAAAGAAGACCTGACGAAACTCTTACAGAAAGAAATAGCGAAAGTGCTTTCCAATCAAAAAGGCCATGTCACAAACTGGGTACACATCAGGAGAGTAATCGGTGACGTTGCCGAAAGCCATATCTTCAAAAAATTCCACAGCCAGCCTCTGATCCTCCCTGTCGTGATTGAGGTATAACAGTAGTTACGCACTTAGACGTCACTGCGAGACTCGAATGATCAAAAGGATGGAGTACTATTTTCCCTTGCGCTTTTGGGAATAGAACATATATTCAAAAACGTTTTATTTATTGCACAGTGCTAACTACTCGTTATGAGCGCAAAAGTGCGAGTAATTCCATCTTTGGCCCTATGTATTCATTTCTTCTATTTTATAGGTCTCTATGTTTTAAAAGAGAGGAGGTCATCTATGTCTCTTATAATGATTGAACAACTAAAAACACAAGAAGAAGAAGCATCGCTCACCGCTATGTTAGATCTAGCACAATTTCATTCTGCTGCTCAAACACTCGATGATGCCAACATATCAGCGGATAATCTATTGAATAACTTCACAGAGAATGAGCTTGAGGATCAAGAAGAAATAGACGCCCTGGACTCAACAGAAGCCAACCTGTATGTCGATGATGCTGATCTTACAGAAACTGACGAAGGCAGCGAACTGGGAAATGCTTTGAGCCTCTATCTCCGTGAAATGGGTCGCGTGCCACGGTTGACTGCGAAGGAAGAGATACGCCTGGCGCTCATGGTTCAACAAGGCAAGCGTGAGCAGCAACGCGCCATTCAATACAACACGCTTCCCAATGACAAAGTAATGGAACACGCAAAAGATGCACAACGTCGTCTGATTGAAGCCAACTTACGCCTTGTTGTAAGCATTGCTAAGAAGTATCAGAACAGAGGTCTGGTATTGCTCGATCTCATTCAAGAAGGCAATAAGGGTCTGATGATCGCTGTCGATAAGTTCGATCCAACGAAGGGGTACAAGTTCGGTACCTATGCAACCTGGTGGATTCGACAGTTTGTTTCACGCGCAATTGCAAACCAGGCACGCACCATCCGTCTACCAGTCCACACGTTCGAGGCGATCAATCGCGTATCGAGGGTAAGTGCTCACTTATATCAGGAACTGGGTCGAGAACCAACCGTCGAGGAGATTGCGCAGCAGATGAGCAGCAGTGTGGAAAAGATGCGTGAGCTCCTCAAAGCCAGCCAGCGACCTATCAGCCTGGAAACCCCGATAGGTGAGGATAACGACAACGAACTTGGCGACTTTCTTGAGGACCAGATGCTACAGTCACCGGCGGAGATAACAGCACAACATCAACTCCAAGAATATGTTGCCAATGCATTACAAGACTTAAGTGAGCGTGAACGAGATATCCTTCAATTGCGCTACGGCCTACTTGACGGTACAAGTCACTCCCTGAAAGAAATTGGCGAGATATTACACGTGAGTCGTGAGAGGGTACGTCAGATCGAAGTGAAAGCTTTGCAGAAACTCCGAGTGAAGAGTAGTGACCTGTTGAAGGACTTCCTCAACTAAGTCTGACGGTTCTGTACCTGTCACAAGGGGTGCTGGATGGAATAAAAAGGTCATCCTCTTTGTTTTCATAAGTAGAAGAAGGAATAGGTGGGAAAATGGGATTCACGACGCCGATGCCAGATCAAGGGTCAGGGTGCCAGCTAGGTGGAATAAAAAGATCTCCCTCCTTGTTATTATCAATGGCATCGGTGCTATCCCTCGAGAACATGTTATCTCCTTCTCCTGAAGCGACACTCCACTGAGAATTTATGAAGACACTCCCAGTTCCTCCGCGGTAGGAATGTACGGGAGGTGCTCTTCACCCGCCTTGAAGGAGATTGAGATAGCCCTTATTTCTAGCAGTACTGTCTAACAGTATGTTGCTAGAGCAGTACCTTGACAATTGAAGAGTGGAAAACAGAACAGCAACTGTTTGCAGAAGCAGTTTCTGTCAATTTAAGTACATTTACGTACATGAGCAAAACAGCCAAGCGCAACGTTTGGTTGGGATTGCTCGTCATTCAGGTCTATCCTTTCGCTGAAAGGATGTCCTGAAAACACGAATGGCGAGTTTGATCCTGGCTCAGGATAAACGCTGGCGGCGTGCCTAACACATGCAAGTCGAACGAGCTTTCTTTCTTCGGAAGGGGAGCGAGTGGCGGACGGGTGAGTAACACGTGGGTGACCTGCCCTTTGGTGAGGAATACCGGCGAGAAATCGCCGACAATACCGCATCCGCTCTCTCACGAGAGCAAAGCTTCTTGCAAGAGAGGCGCCAGAGGATGGGCCTGCGTCCGATTAGCTGGTTGGTGGGGTAAGAGCCTACCAAGGCGACGATCGGTAGCTGGTCTGAGAGGACGATCAGCCACACTGGGATTGAGAACGGCCCAGACTCCTACGGGAGGCAGCAGTGAGGAATTTTCGGCAATGGGGGCAACCCTGACCGAGCAACGCCGCGTGCAGGAAGAAGGTCTTCGGATCGTAAACTGCTTTTCTTGGGGAAGAGACAAGACGGTACCCGAGGAATCAGCCCCGGCTAACTACGTGCCAGCAGCCGCGGTAATACGTAGGGGGCGAGCGTTGTCCGGAATTACTGGGCGTAAAGCGCACGCAGGCGGTCTGCTAAGTTCGGAGTGACAGTCACCAGCTTAACTGGTGAAGGACTTTGAAAACTGGCGGACTTGAGAGCGAGAGAGGGACATGGAATTTCGGGTGGAGCAGTGAAATGCGTAGATATCCGGAGGAATACCAAAGGCGAAGGCAGTGTCCTGGCTCGTATCTGACGCTGAGGTGCGAAAGCTAGGGGAGCGAACGGGATTAGATACCCCGGTAGTCCTAGCTGTAAACGATGACCACTAGGTGTGGGAGGTATCGACCCCTTCCGTGCCGCAGTTAACACAGTAAGTGGTCCGCCTGGGGAGTACGGTCGCAAGACTAAAACTCAAAGGAATTGACGGGGACCCGCACAAGCAGCGGAGCGTGTGGTTTAATTCGAAGCAACGCGAAGAACCTTACCAGGGTTTGACATGGAGTTGCACCTCCTGGAGACAGGAGTCCCTTCGGGGCGGCTCCACAGGTGCTGCATGGCTGTCGTCAGCTCGTGCCGTGAGGTGTTGGGTTAAGTCCCGCAACGAGCGCAACCCTTGTCGTTAGTTAACATGTCTAACGAGACTGCCGCGATCAACGTGGAGGAAGGTGGGGATGACGTCAAGTCAGCACGGCCCTTACATCCTGGGCGACACACACGCTACAATGGCCGGTACAGAGGGTGGCGAACCCGCGAGGGGGAGCTAATCCCAGCAAAACCGGTCTCAGTTCGGATTGTAGGCTGCAACCCGCCTGCATGAAGTTGGAGTTGCTAGTAACCGTGAGTCAGCACATCACGGTGAATACGTTCCCGGGTCTTGTACACACCGCCCGTCACACCACGAAAGTCGGCAACACCTGAAGCCGCTGGGCTAACCCCTTTAGTGGGGAGGCAGGCGTCGAGGGTGGGGTTGGTGATTGGGGTGAAGTCGTAACAAGGTAGCCGTACCGGAAGGTGCGGCTGGATAACCTCCTTTCTAGGGAGCCTCGCTTCTGTGCGAACAGAAGCCACTCCCAGGTCGATCAGGACCTGTTTTCACGAAAACAGTCTCGGCTGTTTTCCACTCTTCAGTTGTCGGGGGACTGACAACATGAACATTTACAACTGAATCAATTTTTTCTTCAATTTTGCCGTAGAGCAAGAGTGAAGCAGAGGAACACAATAAAAGAACAAGCTACATAGAGTACGAGGCGGATGCCTTGGTGCTAAAGGCTGATGAAGGACGCGGAGACCGGCGAAACGTTCAGGGGGAGCTGCAAGCGAGCGATGAGCCCTGAGAATCCGAATGGGGCAACCCGTCCAGAGTGATGTCTGGACACCACGAGCCGAATACATAGGCACGTTGGGAGGCAGTGGGTGAACTGAAACATCTCAGTAGCCCGACGAAAAGAAATCAAGCGAGATTCCCGCAGTAGTGGCGAGCGAACCGGGAAGAGCCCAAACCGGCCTATCGCAAGATAGACCGGGGTTGTAGGACCAACAAAAAAGTGTGATGTGCTTACTCGAAGGCGTTGGAATGCGCCACCAGAGATGGTGAGAGTCCAATAGAGAACAAGCCAGGCACGCTGGTTGGGATCCTGAGTACCACGAGGCACGAGAAACCTTGTGGGAAGCAGGGGGGACCACCCTCCAAGGCTCAATACCTTTAGCAACCGATAGCGAACAAGTACCGTGAGGGAAAGGTGAAAAGCACCCCGAAAGGGGGATGAAAGAGACCCTGAAACCACGTACTCACCAGCAGTCAGAGGTCACTCCTGCATGAGCAGGTAAGGACTGATGGCGTGCCTTTTGTAGAATGATCCGGCGAGTGAATGACCGTCGCGTTAAGGTTAACCAGCGTTAAAGCTGGGGAGCCGCAGGGAAACCGAGTCTGAAGAGGGCGACAGAGTGGCGGTTATTCGACCCGAAACCACGTGAGCTATCCATGGCCAGAGTGAAGCGGATGTGAAAGTCCGTCGAGGCTCGAACTCACCAGTGTTGCAAAACTGGGAGATGAGCTGTGGATAGGGGTGAAATGCCAACCGAACGTGGAGATAGCTGGTTCTCCCCGAAATGCATGGAGGTGCAGCCACGCTGTAGGTATCCTGGAGGTAGAGCACTGGATGGGCTAGGGGCCAAGTGCTGGTTACCAAACCCAACCAAACTGCGAATGCCAGGAAAACAATACGTGTGAGTGAGACGGCGGGGGATAATCTTCGTCGTCAAAAGGGAAACAACCCAGACCACCAGCTAAGGTCTCCAAATCGATGCTCAGTGTCAAAAGTGGTCACTACGCCCAGACAGCCAGGATGTTGGCTTAGAAGCAGCCATCATTGAAAGAGTGCGTAATAGCTCACTGGTCGAGTGTAGTGGCGCCGACAACGTAGCGAGGCTCAAGCATCGTACCAAAGCTGTGGATGCTTCCTTGAGGAAGCATGGTAGGGGAGCGTTCTCTGGGCAGAGAAGCCAGACCGCAAGGACTGGTGGAGCGCAGAGAAGAGAGAATGCCGGAATGAGTAGCGTAATGTCTGTAAGAACCAGACACACCGGAAGCCTGAGGGTTCCTGGGCAACGTCAGACGACCCAGGGTTAGTCGGGTCCTAAGCCGAGGACGTAGCAGTCGTAGGCGATGGAAAGCAGGTCAGAAAATCCTGCGCCAGAAAACATCAAATGAGTGATAGGGGACGCGGTAAGGAAGGTGAACCCATCGAATGGACAGGATGGGCTCCCAAGCGGAAGTGCGAGACCGAGACAAATCCCGGTCTCCCAAGCATGACCGTTGGGACGAGCTTCCGAAAGGAAGCGGAGTCATCAATCCCTACACCGCCTAGAAAAGCCCCTAACCAGATGTCTTTCTGCCCGTACCGCAAACCGACACCGGTAGGCAGGGGGAACTCCCCCCAGGTGAACGAGCGAACCTCTGTCAAGGAACTCGGCAAAACAACCCTGTACCTTCGGAAGAAGGGGTGCCCTGGTAGCTTCTCTACTACGTAGAGGGGTGAGAGGGCCGCAGCAAATCGGCTCAAGCGACTGTTTACCAAAAACACAGGTCTCTGCGAACACGAAAGTGGAAGTATAGGGGCTGACTCCTGCCCAGTGCCGGAAGGTTAAGAGAGAGTGGTGATCGTAGCCACGAACTGAAGCCCCGGTGAACGGCGGCCGTAACTATAACGGTCCTAAGGTAGCGAAATTCCTTGTCGGGTAAGTTCCGACCCGCACGAAAGGAGTAACGACTTGAGCGCTGTCTCGACAGGGGGCTCGGCGAAATTGCAGTACCCGTGAAGATACGGGTTACCCACGACAGGACAAAAAGACCCCGTGGAGCTTTACTACAACTTGGCCTTGAGACGAAGCAAGGTTTGCGCAGGATAGGTGGGAGCCAGAGAACTCACCCTTGTGGGGGTGAGGGAGGCAGCAGTGAAATACCACTCTTACCATGCTTTATTCCTAACGTGTGGCCGTCAACCGGCACGCGGACAGGGCCAGGCGGGTAGTTTGACTGGGGCGGTCGCCTCCCAAAGAGTAACGGAGGCGCCCAAAGGTTCCCTCAGGGTGGATGGACATCACCCACAGAGTGTAAAGGCAGAAGGGAGCTTGACTGCGAGGCAGACAGGCCGAGCAGGGACGAAAGTCGGGCTTAGTGATCCCACATTTCCGCGTGGAAGGAGTGTGGCTCAACGGATAAAAGCTACCCCGGGGATAACAGGCTTATCTTGCCCAAGAGTTCACATCGACGGCAAGGTTTGGCACCTCGATGTCGGCTCGTCGCATCCTGGGGCTGGAGTAGGTCCCAAGGGTTGGGCTGTTCGCCCATTAAAGCGGCACGCGAGCTGGGTTCAGAACGTCGCGAGACAGTTCGGTCTCTATCCGTCGTGGGCGCAGGAAGACTGAGGGGAGTCATCTCCAGTACGAGAGGACCGAGATGGCTCGACCGCTGGTGCGCCAGTTGGCCTGCCTGGGCCAGAGCTGGATAGCTACGTCGAGAAGGGATAAGCGCTGACAGCATCTAAGCGCGAAGCCGCACCCAAGATGAGTCTTCCCACGCTGACAAGCGTTAAGATCCCAGGAAGATTACCTGGTCGATAGACCGCAGGCGTACGCCTGGTAACAGGTTGAACCAAGCGGCCCTAATGATCGTACGGTTTGTCTTCACTGTGTTGCTCTGCTTCTCAGATCTCGGCAAAATTGAGGAAAGAATAAATTCAGTGTGATATGCGCATGACAGAACTCGCTCTCATTCGAGCGGGTTCTTGTCGTTTTTGGGATAGTGTAAGTATTGAATAAGAAAGGGGCAGCCCTCAAAATGTGATGGCCTTGTAAGGCGAAGCGTCACGACCGTGACAGCAATGTGAGGTGCATACGCTACCCTTACGATAGAGACAACAGTGGTAGCACTGATATATGGGCGCTCTTTGTACCTGCTCTTTCGGTCTTTCATCTCTGAAGCGCCTTGCCACCGCAAGGTATGTTCGACTGGAAGCGTGATCGCCCATCAAGGAATGGAAGTGCTTTATGGATAACCTGAATCAATCACCAGCGGGGCCGCAGGGCAAGCAGCCACCACCGCGGCCCTGGTGGACAAAGCTGCTGCCCTGGCTCGTGCTCGCTTTCCTTATCATGTTCATCTGGTTGCTGCCCTCGCTCCTGAGTTCGGGCGGGTCGCAAAATAATGAGACGGTGAGCTATTCGACCTTCGTTGCGCAGGTGAACGGCAATAATGTCCAGGCGGTGACAATCAGCGACTATACCGTCACGGGCGTCTTCAAATCGCCCGTGCCTTCTCAGGATGGGACCACGAAGTCGACCCAGTTCACGACCACCGTGCCCCAGTTCGGTAATGATACCCTGATAGCACTCCTGGAAGCGCACCATGTGGCTATCGACGTGCAGCCATCCAGTAGTGGAAGCGCTGCCTTCTGGTTGAATATCCTTATCTTCATCGGGCCAATTCTCCTGATCGTCTTGCTGTTCTGGTGGATCGGTCGGCGGGTGTCTACTGCCCAAAGCGGCCTCTTCTCGTTCGGCAAGAGTAAGGCGCGGCTCTATATGGGCGGCAAAACCCAGACAACGTTTCAAGATGTGGCGGGCGTTGACGAGGCAAAAGCGGAACTGGTAGAGATCGTGGAGTTTCTCAAAGCTCCCGGCCGCTACCAGCGGCTAGGCGGCAAGATCCCCAGGGGCATCCTTCTCGTAGGTGCGCCTGGGACCGGCAAAACCCTGCTCGCCAAGGCCGTCGCCGGCGAAGCCGACGTCCCCTTTTTCTCCATGTCCGGTTCCGAGTTCGTCGAGATGTTCGTCGGCGTCGGTGCCAGTCGGGTCCGTGACCTCTTTGAGACCGCCAAGAAAAGCGCCCCGTGCATCATCTTCATCGATGAACTCGATGCTGTCGGGCGCCAACGTGGTGCGGGCCTTGGGGGAGGGAACGATGAGCGAGAACAGACACTGAACCAGATCCTCGTCGAGTTGGATGGTTTCGACCCTCATCAGGCCATTATTGTCCTGGCGGCCACCAACCGCCCGGATGTGCTCGATCCCGCGCTCCTGCGCCCGGGCCGCTTCGATCGCCAGATCGTGGTGGACCGACCCGATCGCGCTGGTCGCGAGGCCATCCTGCGTGTGCATGTACGCAAGGTGCCGCTTGCTCCAGATGTGAAGCTGGATGTCATCGCCAGTTCGACGGTCGGCATGGTGGGCTCTGACCTGGCCAACCTGGTGAATGAGGCGGCCCTTGCCGCTGCACGGCGCAACCTGGATCAGGTGACGCAAGCCTGCTTTGAGGAAGCAATGGATCGCATCATGATGGGTGCTGAGCGCCCGCTCGTGCTCAGCGAAGAGGAGCGGCGGGTGATCGCCTACCACGAGAGCGGCCACGCACTGGTGGCAATGTTGACGCCTGGGGCGGATGTGGTGCATAAGGTGACGATTGTGCCGCGGGGACAGACGCTGGGAGCGACGCAGATCGTCCCGATCGATGATCGGCACAACTATCCACGCAACTACCTGCTGGCCAAAATTGCCGTGGGCCTGGGCGGGCGCGTGGCGGAGGAGCTTGAGACCGGAGATATCACGACGGGAGCAGAGAATGATCTGCAGCAAGTGACCAAGCTGGCCCGGGAAATGGTGACCCGCTGGGGGATGAGCCGTCGCATCGGCACAGTGTTCCTGGGCGGCGAACAAGAGGTGTTCCTGGGACGGGAAGTCGGACTGAGGGAGAGGGAGATCTACTCCGAACAAACGGCCGCGCTGATTGATGAGGAGGTGCAGCAGCAGATCGGCGAACGCTACAAATATGTGCAACAACTGCTCTCGCAGCACCGTGAGGAACTGGAGCGGTTAGCGCATGCCCTGCTTGAGCAGGAATCGCTGGATGAGCAGCAACTCCATCGACTGGTCAAAGGCGCGAACAAAAACGCGGAACTCGTGAGTGAGAGCAAGGCTAGCAGCGACAGCCTGACAGCGACAGCTCGTAAGGGCTAAAGGACGAGGGCGATGAGATGGCGGCACTATGGCAGAAATATCTTCTGTCCTTCTGTCATGAATTATGAATAAGGAACATCTGCTTTGTACCCTCCATTGACCAAACTGGCCATTGGAGGGTACTGTTTTCTCGAAAGAGGAACTGAGGAAACCTCACTGCGAGCGAGGCTCCAACCAGCTGTGAACCTTGAGCCAGAGCCCTTGTTTGGCCTCTGCACCCGTCATCATGCCCATGTGTCCACCATCCAGCACACAGAACTCCTTGTCCTGGCTGCCGACCAGGTGCATGACGGCTTCAGCCTGGGGTATGCTGCAGATGACGTCCTGTGTGCCCGCAATACTCAGCAGCGAGCACGTGATGTTCTTGAGGTCGACGGTGCGCCCCCGCAGCTTGAACTCCCCTTTCACGAGCTTATTGTGCTGAACCAAGTCGTGAATCATCTGCCGGAACGCCTCGCCGGCGAAGGGAACGCCCTCACTCACCCACTGGTCGAGGGCGATCCAGGTGGCCAGCGACGGGTCCTGGCTCAAGCGGTTCCCCCTTCCAAGGCAGGCGCCGAGGTAGTCAGTGATCAGCTTGAGCAGGCGGGGGGTGCTCCCGACGAATTCGGGGGGCACGTTCCCAAAGAGCGCCACGAGCCACTCAGGGCGAACGACCGGCACAGTGATCCAGCGAAAGTACCCCAGGTACTCGGGGGAGCAGTCGATGGGGGTGGCGTACAGAATCAGGTTCCTGAGGGGAGGGCCTGGGAAGAGAGCCGCGTACATGGCGCTGAGCAGGCCCCCGATGCAGGCCCCAAAGAGGCTGACCGCCTCGCTGTGGGAAGTTCTGAGGACCTGCTTGACCGCCTCGGCAAGATAGTCGAACACATAGTGGTCGAACGAGAGAACGTGATCCTCGTCGCCCGGAATCCCCCAGTCGAGCAGATAGACATCGAAACCCTGCTCGACCAGATACTCCACGAAGCTGTTGCCCGGGATCAGATCCAGGATAAAGGGCCGATCGATGAGCGCATAGACCAGCAGCAGGGGGACCGGGAACCGGGTCTGCCCCTGCGGGACATAGCGGTAGAGTGTGGCCTTGTTCTTTGTCCAGATCACCTCCTTGGGCGTCTGGCCGGTCGCGACCCTGGCTCCCGCCAGCAGGAGGTGGAGCCACAGGCGGTTATACCTGAAGGTTTGCTCAATGGCAGAGGTTGATGGTGTGATCTGCTTCCTGGTCATGCTGCCCTCCTTTTCGCTTTGTGGTTTGAGCCAGTGCTGGGGCGTGTCCCCGGCACGGTTCGTACGGAGGCGGTTTCACCACGGCGGGGTGTGCTGCCCCAGTTCAAAGTTTCCTTGCAAGGTCCTGCTACTAGACTTGGCAAGAAGTGTCCCCAAAAGGGAGAGGTCACTCTTTCTCTAAGGAAAAGTATAGCAGCTTGACTTCACAAAGCCATCACATTGTCTCATGGCACTTTAACAAAAGTGGCACAGTTTCACGGCTCTGTTGCACTTTTAATGATTCAAGGGCCATGGAGGAAACCTGCCCAAGTGAAGACCTGCTGCGCAAGCCAACCGATGTGGTTGTGTTGCAAGAACTCTTGAGGATCGCAAGAGTTTTTGCAGCGCAACCTTTTTTTCAATGGCTAGCTGCGGGAGAAGATGCTGAAGAGGCGTTGGAAGAAATTGCGTTTTTTTGGTGATTGCGCGGCTGACGATGGGTGTGTCGCGGCTTCTGTAGTGCCTTCTAATGCAGGGTTGTCAGGTGCCGCGGCGACCTCGTTGGGAGGAGTATCGATGGGTGTCGTATTGCTTTCATTGGATGCTGGTAGAGGGGTGTCTGAAGTATTGCTTGCCGCCATAGTGTGCAGCTCTATTGAGGGCAGTGGAACAATTGTGGCTACGTCTTCGAAGTTTATTTGCTCAGAGGGAGCGGTTTGTTCTATTACTGTATGCGTTGAGCTGGGGATGTTGTCGGTGTCAATAGTAGTGTGCTCTGCTGGGGTGTATTCAGATTGAGCGGACGCCGGTTCAGCGGAGAGGGAAGAGGTGTCAGACGCGGTTGAAGAATCCGTTGGTATGGCGGCTGCATAGGACGGGGGTATTTCTGCGGGTGCAGGTGCTTCGGGAATATGTTCAGCGAGTGGAGTTGAAGTTTCGTAAACAGGAACTTGCGTTGAATCAGCTGTTTCCTCTGGTGTTAAGTTCGATGCTTCCTGGGAAGGGGTGAGCGTTGGAGCCGCAATAACTTCCATTGCCATGGCTGAAGTCTCATCAACGGGAATGGGAGCAGCAGTAGTAGCCTCGGATGCTGATGGTTGTGCTGGTATCTCGTCAACTAGAACGGTGGCGATTTCCAGCTCTGTGTCTAAGTGGGAAATATCTTCTTCACTCATGAGTTTCTGGAGGAATATTTCCTCGATGGCTTCTTTCAATGTTTCAGCTGTCTCGTTGTCAGCAGAGGCCGGGCTGGGCGATTGCGAGGGAGGCTGATCAGTGGATTCAGTGGATTGTGGCGAAGATTTGGTGGCTTCGATGGATACTTTGCGCATCGAGTCTATCCAATCGTATGCGCCTTCCAGGGCATGTTCACACCACTCCGTGTAATTACCGCGGATGAAATCAAACTTTTCACAGTATTCAAGGTGCAGCATGGTATTGTCAAGCCAGGTTTCGCCTCGATCCAACAGGCGATCCAGGAGATCCAGATTGGTGACGCCGTTAGATTGAAGACGGGCAAGTGAAGCTAGAGCAATAGATGAAGGGTGCACCAGTTGTATTTGCCGGTTATTTTCAGCGATTTGCTGGCGCACTCGTACGATTTGCGTTTGCAGGTATGCTGTCTGCTGTTGGCGCAGCCACTGTTGATAGCCAGCATGAAACTCTGCGACATCCTGGGGTGAAAGCTTCTCAAACAGGAGGCTGATTTCGTTGGGTGAGAGCTGTCCTGGTGTATTACTCATGATGGTTCTCCCCACGTGTGTTTTGTGACAAGGGCTGGTGGCCCCAACGTTCTAGCCAGCGTTGTATAAGGCGATTGGTACGCATACTCTCCCGGTCGATAGGTTCGCTGGAATTGTTGGCTCCGGAAGCGACTGCGACATTTTGCAACCGCCATGGCAGCTCTACTTGCGGATCGGTCAGCGAATTCTCGTCAATAAAGGAAGACATATCTTCGGGCAACAGCACCAACTCTTGATGAGGGATATGTGGGAGCAGGTGGTCGAGGTTAGGATTGAAAGTTGACGTAGAGATTACAGGTGGTTCAATGGGCATTATTGGAGTTTCGAAATTTGGTAAGTTACTCCAGGCAAAGAGCGCGGGTGAGACGGTTTCTGCCGAATGGTCTGGCGCTGGAACTTGCTGACTGGTGGGTCCTGATGTAGAGGTGTATTCATCCAGCGGTGACGAGGCTTGCTCAGCTAAGCTGGCTGCCAATGCGAGAATAATCTTGTTGGTGGCAAGGAATGAACTCTCGAACGTTGTGTCCTGCGGGAATTGGGCTGAAGAGGAAACAGCGTCTTGAGGCGGTGGCTCACACTGTTCTACAGGTTGAGCACGTTCTTGAAGTTGCGCCAGTTCGCTCTCAAGCAGCTCTAGCTGAGCCTGGAGCTGCTGGTCAACTGTGCGATAGTGCAACCATTGTTGATATTGACCCATGTAGTCTGTTCCAGATTGGTGCTGAAAGTGACGAATTATGCTGTTCTACTGCGTGTAGAGTATAGCATGTGTTACGTCAAGAGACAAGTCGACACAAAAAGATACACCATTCAGGCTAGTCCTGCGCGTTCCATTGCTGTGTTATGAGAGATACGCAGCAGTATACCAATGATGATGTAGTTGGCAATAATGGAACTACCACCGTAGCTCAGGAAGGGCAAGGGTATGCCTGTCAGAGGGAGAATCTTCATATTGCCCGCGATAATGATGATTGTCTGAATAGCGAAGATAGAGGTAAGACCGGAGGCTAATAATTTACTAAAGGTGTCGGTGGTTTCCATAGCGATACGATAGCCACGGTAAATGATGAACAAATAGATGCCAAGGATGGCGAAAAGACCTGCGAGGCCTAATTCTTCGCCAAGGGCAGTGAAGATCATATCGGATTGGACGACGGGAACAAAAGTTGGGTGCCCAAGTCCAATGCCAGCACCGATGATGCCGCCACTGGAGAGGGCAATCAGGCCCTGGACGATTTGCACGCCACCGTTTTCTGCGAAATATTGATCGGCAGCAGACCAGTTCTGCCAGTTTACGATATCGAAACCAAGGACATCGAAGCGCGCCCGGACGTAGCCAAAGAGCGCATATCCGATAAAGCCGAGGATAATGAAGAATACCAGACCGCTGACAGCATAGCGGATGCTGCCGCTGCCGAGGTACATCATGCAGAGGAAGATGCCGTAGATGAGCAGAGCAAGTCCCAGTTCGCGGATGCCCAGGAAGAGGACCAAGGCGAGGCCGAGCATGATTAAGAGGGTCACCAGGATTTTTGCCGGGGGCAAGAAGGGGAGGCGCAACGAGCCGATACGGAAGTCGTCTCCGGCAAATTCATCAATATTTTTGCTCAGATAGGCGGCAAAGAAGACGACAAGAAATATTTTGAGAAGTTCCGAAGGCTGCAGGTTGAGCGGCCCGATATTCAATTGGTCATGTGTGGGGCTATTCAGGTTTGTACGCAATGAGTGGGCGAGGGTGATGCCAACCATAAAGATGCCGAGAATGGCCCAGAGATAATAGGTGTTTTTTAGCCACTCTATTCTGCGCAGTGCGAAGAGCGTAATGAGGAAGGTGGCGAGACCAACGACGACCCAGATGAGCTGGCGGGTGCCCAGGGAAGGGCTTGCGGGCACGAGGTTTGGGCCGATGCGCAGTGCCATTAAGACGCCGATGCCGCTGAGAAGGCCTACAAGGGGCAGAAGTATTTGATCGGCTCTGGGGAAGGTGAAACTCAGGAGAAAATTGATGCAGAAAAAGATGGCGATGATGCCGAGCACTGGGATGAGACCCTCTATGGTGGGGAGGTTTTTGGTGCTGAGCGAGGATGTTGGTACGAGTCCTGCTCGTACAGACCTGGCAAGTAGGAGTTGGGTCATGGCTATAAGGAGGATTATAAAGGGGATGATGAAGAGTCCTAGTTCTTGCCAGCGATATTTTTTTATTGTGCTCAGTGGTGTTCGCTTCGCCATATGTATTCCTTTTATTTCTAGTGTTATTTCTAGCGCTCCACGTTTTAAGAAAGGGAGAAAGTGTGGGGATATCCTGAGGGCTACGCCCGACACTCCGTTTTAGTACTTTTTATTGGGCCAGTTTGAAGCTGATGAAGCCGATTTTGACGATGTCGCCGGGTCGGGCGGGAAGGGCTTCACGAGCTGGTTGATTATTGACGTAGGTGCCATACATGCTGCCGATATCGCGTACGTACCAGGTGCCATGACGATTTTCGATATAGGTGTGCGCGCTTGAAATGAAGTTGTCGGTCAAACGGATGGTGCTTGTAGGGGCGCGCCCGATAGTTGTTTTGGGTTCGAGATCGAAGCGAGTGCCTGGTAGAAGGCTGCTGGGGCCGCTATCGACGACGACCAGGTGACCGAGGACGGGTGCTGCTTTAAATTCGTCGGCGCTGACGGCTGCCGTTTTCTTCAAATCACTTCTGATGGCGATGACTACCTGCATCAGGAAGAGATAGAGCAAGATAATGAATAAGAGCCGCAAAATCAATAAAAAGACATCTAGTTGAAGGGGCATGGTTAAAAGCTCTCACCTTCGTTCAAAGTAGAAATCGTAACTGCCGATGGTGAAACGGTCACCATTGTTTAAGGTATGCTGGCGCATATTAGGCCTATTGTTGACGGTGATACCATTGGTACTACCAAGGTCAAAGATGGCAAACTGACCATCGGGTAGGTATTTGATCTGTGCATGATTGCGCGAGACGCGTTTGTCTTCAACGATGATATCATTGCTGAGTTGACGGCCAATATTAATGACTGGTTTTTCGATCTGGTAGAGTTGTTGACCCCCCTGTGGTAAACGAATAGAGAGGCGCGCCCATGGAAGAGGTGGCATGGCAGTTACTGGCGCTCCTGGCATGACTGGTGGTGAGACAGGGCTATTGAACTGGCCACCCATGACCGGCGGCATTACCTGGTTAGCAGCCAGAGGACGATCTATGCCAGGGAGTTGTTGCCCTGGCGTGAGTTGCGCGCGCAAGAGGGCCAATTGTTCGGGACTGAGCGCCTGCGTTGACATAATACCACTACCATCTCCGGCCACTTTGCTCAAACTTTTTGCGTCTTCTTGTTTTGCCTCGATACGCACCAGGCCAACCGGCACATCGGGGTCTCCGTGCAAGCGTAAGATAGGGTCAGTTTTCAGGGTGTAATGTTTCTTTCTCGCGTAGGCAATGAGGGATTCCTGCCAATCTTTGATGAGGGTGAATTGGCTTGGAGCCAGGCGCTGGTGGTCTTTGACGCTCAAATTGATGTCATAGACGTTGGGAGCCAGGCGCTGGCCTGCCTTTTGCAAGAACGTGCCGTTTTCCATGGCACTTACTAGCTTACTGGCGATATAAGCCGGTTGAACTGGCGTGCGAATAAAGAAAGCGATAAATCTTTCCACTCTTCCCTCTATCCAGGCATTCAATCGTGAAAGTGGCCGCTGGGGAGCCTTCACCATGCTCACCCCCTATTTAATATCTGACGCGCCTGCTGCACATCAGTGGCAATCTGCGATTTCAGTGCCTCTATATTAGCAAAACGTTGCTCACTGCGCAATCGTGCGATGAAATCGATAGTAATACGTTTGTCATAGAGATCAGGTTGAACGTCGAGCAAATGTACTTCTACGATGCGTTCCTTTCCATCGAAGGTTGGGCGTATGCCGATATTGACTACACCGTTATAGACGGGAGAGGAACTGGCAGCGTCACTTATAGGGTCATTGATACTGACCCGTACGGCATAGACGCCATCGGCTGGTAATAGCTTATGTGATTCAGGCAGGAGGTTGGCGGTGGGGAAGCCTAGAAGCCTGCCCCGTTGTGTGCCGTGTCTTACAATATCAGATAACGTAACAGGATGTCCCAAAAGTTCATTTGCTTCGCTTATTTGTCCTTCGCTGACCAGTACACGGATACGAGTGCTACTGATGCGCGTTCGTTCTGCCTCTTCCAATGGAATGGGGCGAACGAAAATGTTGTGTTCCTGGCAGTAATGCTGAAGAAATGTAATGTCACCCATTCTGTTATGCCCAAGGCTAAAATTTGTGCCAATTACCATTCCTTTGACAGAGAAATGAGTTGTCAGGTGTTGCATGAAGTCACTGGCGCTCATAGCTGCGACTGCCGGCGTAAATTTGATGACGATATAGTCTGCGATTTGGCCGTAGTCTCTAGTCAGTGTCAGTTTTTCTTCCAGTGTCGTCAAATAGCGTATGTCGATGTCTGGCCGCACTACTATGAGTGTATGTGGGGAGAAGGTGATTAATACTGGCTTACTATTGAGTTTTTGTGCTGTTTCGAGCAGTTGGTGCATGAGTCGCTGGTGCCCTTTATGGACGCCATCGAAGTTGCCAATGGTAATTGCTATGGGCTGGTTTGCCGCTATTGTTGTAGTGTATTCCATAGTTTATGTTGAGGTGCTTCCTTTGCCGCCTTTGTGGGCACCGGCCTTTAACTTTCTTTGGCATATATTACCACAGCTATCTAGAGGGTGCAATTCGTTTTCATACAGTGAAGACTTTTTGGGTTGCCAGAGGTGCTGTTCGGGGCGCCATTCTGCGATAGCCAGGAAGTTGTTGTTGGGGTCGTAGACGCGAGCGAGGGTAGGGGGTGATGTTGTGGAAGGAGTGAGGTTGTAGGGAAAGGGGTTGCCGTGGAGGACACGCGCGGCAGTTTCGGCGTCGAGCAGGAGGGCGGGATAGGGTTGTAGGGCGGTGTCGGGTGGGTAGAGGTGATCTGCGACAGTTCCCGCTGAGGCCGCTGTTGTAAGTTGTTCAAGAGTGATGCTTTCGGAGAGGGCGAATGGGCCGCTGCGTGTGCGGATAAGCGAGGTGAGGTGTGCACCGCAGCCGAGCCGCTCGCCAAGATCGTAGGCGAGGGAGCGGATATAGGTACCTTTGCTACAGATGACGGCGAGGGTGAGGCGTGGATTGTCCCAGGCGAGTATTTCAAGGGAAGTGATGGTGATGGGACGCGCGGCCAGGGAGAGTTCTTCGCCCGCGCGCGCTCGTTTATAGGCGGGCTGCCCCTGGATTTTGATGGCTGAAAAGCGCGGCGGTTGCTGCATTTGCGTGCCGAGGAATTGTTGTAAGATTTCCTCGATGCGGGAGAGAGTGAGGTCGGAGGTGTTGGCGGTGCGTATGATGCTGCCTTCGCTGTCATAGGTGTCGGTGACGATACCAAAGACGATATCTGCCTGGTAGGCTTTGCCACTTTCGCTGAGATATTCGGCCACGCGTGTGCCCTGGCCAATGCAGATAGGCAGAACGCCACTGGCCGCGGGGTCGAGGGTGCCTGCATGGCCGACGCGTTTCTGCTTGAGTATTTTGCGTATTTTTGCCACGATGTCGTGGGAGGTCATGCCGGTGGGCTTGTTGATGTTGAGTATGCCGTCCATATTATTTCGTACTCATGATGCGTTCCAGTTCGGCGATGACGAGTCTGGTGGCTTCCGCGATGGGCATGTGGAGGGTGCCGCCGGCGGCTCGTGCATGACCGCCGCCATTGGCGATGCGCTGGCAGATTTCGGCGGCGTTGTATGGGGCGGCGCAGCGCATACTGAGGCGGGTGATGTTGGGATCGTCGTAGCTTTTGAAGAAGACGGCGACTTCTACGCCTTCTATATCGCGCAGGAGGCCGGAGAAATTGTCATCCATCTCTTCGGTAGCTCCAGCCGCGGCAAGGGTGGCAGCGGTCGCATATGACCAGATGAGGCGCCCGGCGCAGGAGGTTTGCGCGTTGGTGACGACGAGGGCCTGGAAGCGCACCTGGGCGAGAGGGCGCGTACGATAGATAGGTCGGACGATCGTTTCGGGGATGGCGCCGGCACGTAAGAGCAAAGCGCTGACCTCCATTGTGCGCGCAGTCGTGTTAGTGAATTGAAATGAACTGGTATCGGTGATGATGCCAGTGAGCAGGCAGAGTGCGGCATCCTTGTTCATGGGAAGTCCGGCTTGCTGTTGGAACAGGACCAGGAGTTCGGCGGTGGCTGCGGCGGTAGGATCGACAATGTTGGCTATGCCACAGCCGCTGCTGCTGATATGATGATCGATGTTGAGGATGGGCACGCGATCCAAAAAAGATTGGTGACGCTGGTAGAGCGAGCCAAAACGTGGCAGTTCACCGGAATCCAGGGCGATGACCAGGTCAAAATCCTCGTTATCCAGTGTAAGTTGCAGGGTGTCGATGCCTGGAAGAAAGGACAGCGTGCGCGGCGCGGGATCGGCGCAGGCGGTAACACAGGTTTTGCCGATGTGGGACAATATATGAGCAAACCCGAGAGTGGAGCCGATGCAATCGCCATCGGGATGCTCATGGGCAATGAGGGCTATGCGTTGGGCTGGCTGTATGAGAGCCATTGCCTGTTGAACGAGCACCGGGTTCAGTTGGCGGTTCAGTGCGTTGGTAGTATCGCTCGTAGCTATTTCATCACCTCTACTGCCGTTCTTGCTCATTTTGGCGAATGAGCTCGAGGACTCGCGCGCCTTCTGCTATCGATGTATCGAGTTTAAAGACGAGCTCGGGCATGTAGCGAAGGACAATGCGTTCGGCGAGTTCGTGGCGCAGGTAACCGGAGGCGTGTTTCAGGCCCTTGATACTTGCTGCCTGTTCCTCTTCGCTGCCCATGACGCTGACGAAGACCTTGGCATGGCGCAGGTCGCCGCTGACCTCTACGTGGGTGATGCTGGCGAAACCGACACGTGGGTCTTTCAGGCGTGTGCGTATGAGGTCACTCAATTCCATTGCGATCAATTCGCCAAGTTTTTCTTGCCGGTGTGGATTTGCCATATAGGTTTCCTTTTATGTTAGGAGTAATAGTAATATAGTAATGGGGTAGCCAGGGCGACCCAAGGGTTCCACGTGGCCGGATGGGTAGCCAGGGGGTAGCCAGGGCGACCCAAGGGTCGCCCCTACGCTCCTGGTTTGACGCGCTCTTGTGCGTATGCTTCGATGATATCACCGACTTCAAATTCGTTGAAATCTTCGAGGACGATACCGCATTCGTAGCCAGTGGCGACCTCGCGTACGTCGTCTTTGCCACGGCGCAAGGAACTGATCTTGCCATCGAAGACTTTTGCATTTTGACGCAGGACGCGTGCCTGGGCAGAGCGTGTGATTTTGCCGTCGGTGATACGACAGCCAGCAATGACCAGATTTTTTCCGGCCTTGAAGGTCTGCATTACTTCGGCGTGACCTTCGATTACCTCGTGGTAGGTCGGTTCCAACATGCCGGTGAGGGCGGCTTGAATATCATCAATGAGCTTGTAAATGACATTGTAGTAGCGAATATCGACGCCTTCTTTTTGCGCCTGGCGTTGTGCTGCTCCGTCGGCTTTGACGTTGAAGCCAATGATGACAGCGCCAGAGGCAGAGGCAAGGTGAACATCGGTTTCGTTGATGTTGCCAATGCCTTCGTGGATGAGGCGTACTTTAATATTTTCTTCACCGACTTTTGTCAGAGCGTTTTTGATGGCCTCCGCAGAGCCTTGAACGTCGCACTTGAGCACAACATCCAGTTCTTTGACCTTGCCCTCCTGCATTTGCATGTAGAGGGTGTCGAGGCTGACCTGACCAAGCGGCATGCTCTCACTGCGTCGCTGTTCGGCAACCTTAGTCGCCAGTTGCTTCGCGGTGCGTTCGTTGACGACGACCTCGAGGCGATCGCCTGCGTTGGGCACTTCGGGCAGGCCGAGGATGCTGACTGGCGTGCTGGGGGGCGCCTTCTGGATGCGTTTGCCGCGGTCGTTGAACATGGCGCGAACTTTGCCAGACATAGGGCCGACGACAATGTTATCGCCCATTTTGAGCGTTCCCTGCTGGATCAATACGGTGGCGGTCGGGCCGGTGCTCTTCTCTAACTTGGCCTCGATGATAACACCGGTGGCCGGACGATTTGGGTTGGCCTTGATGTCCTGTACCTCGGCTACCAACAAAATCATTTCTAGTAATTCGTCGATGCCGGTGCCTTTGCGAGCGGATACTGGTACGCAGACGACATCACCGCCATACTCTTCAATGACCACACCTATTTCAGCAAGCTGCTGTTTGACGTGATCGGGGTTGGCGTTAGCTTTGTCGATCTTGTTTAGCGCGATGATGATAGGAACTTTAGCTGCCCGAGCATGGTCAATGGCCTCGCGTGTTTGAGGCATGACACCATCATCAGCTGCGACGACGATGACAGCGATGTGTGTGACCTGGGCGCCACGGGCACGCATGGCGGTAAACGCCTCGTGACCTGGAGTATCCAGGAAGGTAATTTTCTTGCCGCCTATCTCGACCTGGTAGGCGCCAATATGCTGGGTGATACCACCTGCTTCGCCTGCCGCAACTTTTGTTTTGCGAATCATATCGAGTAGGGATGTCTTGCCGTGGTCGACGTGGCCCATAATGGTGACGACCGGGGGAATGACGACCATGTTGTCTTCATTGCGCGTGGCCATCATGGCTTCATTGGCGGATAGGCCCTTCTCACTTTGCACCGCAGGGGTGGTCGTAAGTGTGCTCAGGCCAGGCTCAAAGCCGAGTTCCTGGGCGATCAGCGCTGCTTTCTCATATTCAACCATCTGGTTGATGTTCGCAAAAATGCTATGTTTGATGAGACTGCGGATGATTTCGTTTGGTGTCGTATGCAGCAGTTCTGCCAGATCTTTTACCACAATCTGTGGGGGAATCGAGACTGGCCCTGTCACTTTTTCTTTTACAGCGGCTACCCGTCGTTCTTGAGGGCGCTGTGCTGGAGTAGCGGGACGACCGCCGGGACGAGTGCCAGGATGCACATTTCCACCGGGACGAGGGGCGCCGGGACGAGGGGAGGTACCAGGGCGCATTGGCCCTGTTTGTGTTGCCCCAGGTCTATTGGCGGGTCGAGGCTGCGTGGCAGGATATCCCGCTTGCTGTGCTGGTGCACTACCAGGAGCATAGGGGCGTTGTTGTGGAGTTCCGTAAGGTTGCCGCTGCATGGGAGCGCCTGGTCCAGCAGGACGCTGCGTGGGAGCGCCTGCGGTGGCAGGACGCTGCATAGGAGTGCGTGGTCCAGCAGGACGTTGAACCGGTGTTGTACTACTGCGCTGTACGGGAGTGCCGGTGGCAGGACGTTGTACAGTTGTGCTCGTCGCGCTGCTACGCTGTACGGTTGGAGTGGCTGTATCAACTCCACTGGCCGGAGCGGGTGTAGCGGGTGTGCTGGCCTGCTGTGATCTCGTTGCGCTGGTACGTTGCGCAGGTGTAGTGCGCGGCGTGGTTTCAGCGGGCGTAGAGTCGCCTGGCTGTGTTGGAGGCTGCGCGGCAGACTTCCTGGCGGCGGTGGTCGTGCTACTGGTACGTGGTGCTGAACGTGTACGTGGTGCTGTATCAGATGGTGCAGCAGAAGCGGCAGCAGAAGTGGTACTGGCAGTATCCGCTACGTTCTGGGCTGGAGCAACTGTTGCTCCGTTGGCCGAGGTCGCAGTGGCGGATGTGGATGTTGTACGGCGCCTGGCAGCGGGTTTAACTTCCTGTTCCGAGTTGTCTGGGTTGCCCGGTAAGGTACTATCTGTTTTGGAGCGGCTGGATCGGCTTCTAGTTGTAGCTGGTTTTACCTGCTCATTAGTATTGGCATTGGCATCTGGAGACTCAGATGTATTTCTCATGAAGAAGACTCCCTTCTATCGGATGGTGCGCCTCAAGCGGCGTCGGAAATCTCTCTTCACAGCGACAAAAAAGTACTGTCGCCTTCTCCGATAAAGGAAAAGGAGACAGTCCCTCGTTGATGCAGTGCCAGGCAATTTTGTTGTCTGCGCCCTATATGGCGCGGTTGCTATGGTAAGTTTATCATAGCTATCGCTCCGCAAACATTCGCTTAGCACAACGGCCCTGTTGACGAGGGGCTGTGTCTCTTTCAAGAGTCGAGATAAAATGACGCATCATTTTTCGCTTAGTTCGTTAATTTATTTCAGTTTTTTGTCCAACCGGAAGGTTGGGTAACAATAGTTAAGACTGGGACGCGATAAATCGGGTCCCTACTGTGACAATGTATGATGATATCACAGTATAGCGTACTATACGCGTTCTTGCAACATTGTTTAACTATTTGGCTTTGCCAGGCTGCCTTGAAGATTGGGCTGCAACGGGCGGAGCAGCAGGTTCGTCTTTGGGCAGCGTGGCAATGAAGGCATCGAGGCCAGCTCGATCTTCCTCCGAAATGGTCAGTGCAAATTCTTGTTCGAGACGCTTTTTCTTGATGGCTGTTTCCCAGCAAGAGAGGCGTGCGCAGAGATAAGCTCCCCGCCCGGATTTCTTGCCGGTTGCATCCAAGATAACATGTCCATCAGGTGTGCGTACGACGCGCAACAATTCACGTTTTGGCCTGGTTTCATGGCAGACGATGCAGGTGCGCAACGGAATGTGCTTTGGCCGTTTCGGCTGTTTTTTCCCTGTATTTGCCATCTTGCTATTCCCTACTACTATCGTAATCATATGATGAATTGTACCTGTGGCCGCCACGGTCTCGCTGGTGGCCTGAACGCTTTCCGCCGTCACCTCCGCGGTCATTGCGATCATGCCGACCCTGGGAACGGTCCCCGCGGTCGCGCCGTGAACTATGGGAGACGGCAAATTCCTGGAACTGATCTACCTGCTCTTCGTAGACTTCACCTTCGGCGGGTTTGGTGACATCGACGCGCCAGCCGGTGATTTTGGCGGCGAGGCGGGCATTCTGACCGTCTTTGCCGATGGCGAGCGAAAGTTGTCGCTCGGGAACGGTGACGACAGCGGTATGGTCGGCTTCGCGCAGCTCTACCTTGAGAGGTTTGACCGGGCTGAGCGCGTTGGACACAAAGGTGGCCGGGTCCGCGCTCCACTGAATGATGTCTATCTTCTCGTCGTTTAGCTCGTGTACGATGTTATTGATACGCGAACCACGTACACCGACGCATGAACCGATGGGGTCGAGGCCTTCCTGGTGGGCGACGACGGCTACCTTGGAGCGGCTGCCGGGTTCGCGTGCGATGGCTTTGATTTCGACAGTCCCTTCATAGATTTCAGGCACCTCGGATTCAAAGAGGCGGCGTACGAGGTCGCGATGGGTGCGTGAGACCATGATCTGCAACATGCGGCCCTGGCTGCGCCGTACATCGTAGACGTAGAGGCGAATACGCTGCCCGACGCGATAGCGTTCGGTAGGTACCTCTTCGCTGGGAGGCATGACGCCCTCGATTTTGTCCACCTTGTCCAGGTCGAAGTCAACGAGCCAGCCACGGACAGGATCTTTGCGTGTCAGTGTGCCAAGACGGATTTCGCCCATCCAGTTTTTGATCTGGTCATAGAGGTGCTCGTGTTCTGCTTCGCGAATGCGCTGCAAGATGACCTGTTTGGCGGTCTGCGTTGGGATGCGATTGAAGATGTATGATGAATCAACGTCGATAGACTGCCCAAGAGCAGCTCTTGGGACGAGACGCTGTGCTTCTGCCAACGAGATTTCCTCGTTGGGGTCGCTGACTTGTGCTACTACACGTTTCATAGCCCAGACGTGCACCTCGCCGTTTTTGTCTACCTCAATGCGGATGTTTTCTCCACCACCAAAACTTTTACGGTAAGCCGCGAGTAGGGAGGTGGCAACAGTTTCCATTACCACTTCGCGGGGTAGTCCTTTTTCGGCAATTAATTGCGCGATTGCCGCTTGAAATTCGCTTCTCATAAGCCATGTTCCTCCCGCTGGCGCCCGGTAGACATTTTCATCATTTTTTCGAGTGCAAAGAAAAAAGTCCCTGGCAAGCAGAAAAGTGGGGGGCACCCACTTTTCTCAAAAGGTTTCCTCAATTCTAAGATAATTATATCACGTAGTTGTCCATTTGGCTAGGGGGACTGTGCGAATTTCAGGTATTGTGTACTTTGCCTTCTCAGGCGATATCGTAGAGTTTGAAATCGGGCCAGAAGGAGGATTGTGGGCTGGCTATGTCAGAAATCGTGCCGTTTCATGGTCGCCTTCGCGTAGACCTATGGCATTGCATGATTGTAGTATAGCATATTGATTGCGGCTTTGCGGCGGGCCGCTCACCAGGAGTTTTTGGTGTAGACTGGGTTCTCCGTGGCGCCGCCACGGAGAACCCAGTCTACACCAAATTATGCTATAGCCTGAGCAATACATTGACAAGCTAACGGGGGGCATTTTTCTTGCCGAAGATTGATGAAGTTAGCGCGATTCAATTGCCTGGGCGACAATTTCGGCGATATCTTCTATTTTCATCTTTTCCTCAGCTTCCACGCCTTTGATGCCGTCGTCAAACATGGTGATGCAGAAGGGGCAGGCGGCGGCGAGCACTTCCGCGCCCGTCTCTAATGCCTCGTTCACGCGGGCTTGATTGACACGTTTGCCGATTCTCTCCTCCATCCAGGCGCGACCACCGCCGCCGCCACAACAGAAACTCTTGTTGCGATGACGCTTCATCTCGGTGATGCTGTTGCTGTTGAGGACGTTGAGGACGCGGCGCGGCTCATCGTAGATGTCATTATAGCGTCCGATGTAGCAGGGGTCGTGATACGTGAGCTTGCGCTGATCAAAGTTTTCAGGAAGATTGATCTTCTTGTCGGCCAGGAGTTTGTCGATGAAGACCGTGTGATGAAGTACCTCGTAGTTGCCGCCAAGCTGCGGGTACTCGTGTTGAATGGTATTGAAGCAGTGCGGACAGGCAGTGATGATGGTGCGGTGTTTCGTAACCACCGCGGCCGCCCCGTTACTTTGAGGATGGTGCCCATTGCTATGGTCGGCGGATGTATTGAAACCGTAGCCATTGAGCACCTCGATATTCTGCTGGGCCATCATCTGCCAGAGGTATTCGTTGCCGATACGACGGGCGGGATCACCGGTGCAGGACTCTTCAGGCCCGAGAATAGCGAAGTTGACCTCGGCTGCCTTAAGCACTTTGGCGACCGCAGTTGCCACGAGCTGATTACGTTTATCAAAGGACCCCATACAGCCAACCCAATAGAGCACATCGGCGTCAGGGTTTGCTGACATCAGGGGCACGCCGAGATCAGCGGCCCAGTCAGCACGCTTATCGTTGCTAATTTCCCAAGGATTAGCATTGCGTTCGATGTTATTGAAGAGCGAGGTCACCTCCGTGGGGAATTCGCTTTCCTCCATGACGAGGTGGCGGCGCATATCGACGATCTTCGGCACATGCTCAATGGCGACAGGGCAGATTTCCATACAGGCCATACAGGTTGTACAGGCCCACAAGGCGTCGGTAGAAATGATGCCGCCAACCATTGGCTCGTGATGGGCCTCTTTCTCTGCCCTGGTCTCATCGGCTCTGACGCCCGCAACGCCCAACCTGTTATAGAGCGAGTTGACACCCAGAATTTCTCTGCTTTGGACAAAGAGCGCTTCCTTGGCGCCAATAATGATATCCTTGGGGAGGAGCGGTTTGCCGGTAAGGTTGGCGGGACAGACCGTATTGCAGCGACCACACTCGGTGCAGGCGTAGCCGTCAAGTAACTGTTTCCAGGTAAACTGCTCGGGTTTGGAGACACCGTAATCTTCGCGCTCCTCGATATTTTCCAGCAGAGGCAGCGCCCCCTTGGGGGCGTAGCTGCGGAGGAAGACATTGAACGGAGTCGCCATCAAGTGCAGGTGCTTGGAGCGGGGCAGGTATATGAGGAAAAAGAGGATTGTGCCGATGTGAAGCCACCAGAAGACGCGGTACAGGATGGTATCGGCATTGGCATTCAGACCGCTGAACAATGGGTAGAGCCAGGTGCCAATGGGCGTCCAGGCGCCGCTGTTGTTGGCGGCAGCCACGCCGTGGGCTGTGGCGTAGGCGGCGTATTCAAAACCTTCGACCAGTGCCAGTGTTAGAATGACCGCGAAAATCAGGCCCAGGATGATATAGCCGTCCCAGGGGCCATGCAGGATGCTAAATAACTGTTTGGGGTGGATGACGGCGCGGCGGAAGGCAAACAGGAGTAGAGCAAAGAAAACTAATATAATGAACGCATCCAGCACAATGGCAAAGATATGATTATCGCCGATGAGCGGTAATGTGAGGTTAAATGCTCCGAGAATCAGGTTGAGCAGGCCGAACTGGATGACGATGAAACCCCAGAAGGTAAAGAAATGTGCGATGCCAGGGATGGGATCACGGAGCACTCCACTCTGACCGAGAACAACCAGGAAGAATTCGCCGATACGGTTATCAATGTGGTCGGTACGATCCTCGCGCCGGGCTTTTACGAGTAGAGTAATCAGTTCGCCTACGCGGAGACCGAAGAGAGCGAGTGCTGCCAGGAAGAGCACCACGAAGATTGTGGTGCCTACCCATCCACCAGTAGGTGAGATCACAGGGGGCGTCATATAAATACCTCCTTGTAGGTAGGGGCGCAAACCTATCGCGCCCGTGATTATCTGGCCGTGTGGCAATGGATGTAGTCCACCGCACCCATCACCAGCGGTTTGTTTATTGAGCCTTGCGGTGCTTCACTTCTTGCGTAAGTTGTGGGAGAATGGTGAGTGCATCTCCGATGACACCGAGGTCCGCGACAGAGAAGATAGGGGCGTGCTCATCAACCTCCGCGGCAGCGGAGCCAAGGACAATCGCCTCGGCGCGGCCTAAGTGTGCGGCTTTGCCGAGCACTTCAAGCGATGAGCGTGCGGCTTTGCCATCTTCAATTTCGATGAGAGCCCATATAGTTTTTGACATGTAGGTAATCTCCTAGAGCAACTGGTAGCGCTGCAAAAAGTCGGCGATAGCCTGGGCAGAGGTACCATCGTCTTTGATGACCTGACCTGCAGCACGCGCCTCGGCTGTTCCTAATAACTGCCTCGTCTTTGTATACATGGACCGTAAGAGAATTTGTAGAGCCTCCGCAGTTTACCGGATAATCTTATTGTACCTGTCTGGAAAAGACTGTGTCAACGTTATTGGCTAACAGAGTCAGGGCTTGTGAATGCTGGTAGCCAAGCTTGAAGAAAGAGGAGAAGAGAAAGACGAAAGACTCCACACTCTGGTAAGATAGAGCTATTGTGAAAACCCCAACCAGAAAAGGAGTCTTTCTTCCCTATGGATTCTACCGCATTGTCACAGGCTTTAGCATCACTGAACAATAGCCAACGAGAGCAATTGCTCAAAGAAGCCACCTTGATAAGTGTGCATCAGATCTTGAAAACTATTCCAGATCCTCGTCGGGGCCAAGGACGGCGCTATGATCTGGCCTATCTTCTCACGTGCCTAGCAGCCGCGATGCTTTGTGGGCGTAATTCCACGCTGGCGGTAGCGGAGTGGTGTCGAGACCATCAAGATCTGCTTGAGAAGCTGTTTGGTCCTCGCAAGTTTTACTGTCCAGATGATTCACTCTATCGGAAGTTGCTACCGCGGCTCGATGCTGCGCAACTGGAGGCAGCGATAGGAGATTGGATACGCGCGACCTTGCTGGCCCAGCCTGACGAGCCTATTGCCTTGGATGGCAAGACCGTGCGTGGGGCCCGCACCGCTGAGGAGAAAGCTCCTCACCTGCTCTCCTTCTGTACCCATTACAGCCAGGAAACCCTGTTGCAGATTCGTGTTGAAGAGAAAACCAATGAGATCCCTGTGGCTTTTGCCCTCTTACCATTCCTGCCGGTAGCTGGGCGGGTTTATACGGCTGATGCCCTGCATACCCATCCGCCCTTTTTCCAACGTATCCAAGCATTGCATGGGCACACCGTCCTGATGGTCAAAGGCAATCAACCCACTCTGCAAGAGCATTTGGTCACCTACTTTGCTGATCCGTTGGCATCTTTTGAACAAGCCTGCACCATCGACTTGCAACGAGGACGCAAAGAAGTTCGCTCTCTCAAGGTCACTGCTGCTCTCAACGAGTATCTCCAGCAGGACTGGCCTGGTGTGGCACAGGTCGCTCAACTCACCCGCACTGTCACCGTCAGCAAAACTGCTGAGACGACTACTGAAGTGGTCTATCTCATTACGACGCTCACAAGAGAGCAAGCCTCTCCCGAGCGTTTGCTCGAACTGGTTCGCGGACATTGGTGCATTGGTGCGATCCGTTTCGCCGAAACGAACGAACAGTTCGGGGATGGCGAGCAAGGAGGTGAAAAGCTCCTTGACAACTGATCGGGTGACGTGGGGCGCAATTCCCTACCCTCTGGGTGAAAGAGGAAAGGCGGCTCCCTCACGGTAGCGACTGGTCGTCAATCCGTGAAGCAGGGAGAAATGCGGAAGAGTCTGGACCTCGACCAGATGGTCTCCGCTACGCAGGTTCCTATGGTTAGCGCAAGCGAACGCTCGATGAACCGTCGTCACAGTGAAAGAGCCAACGCGAGGTAAGAGGCTCTGACCAAATGGTCACGGTCACATAGGGGTCGGGAACATCAATTCGGCTCTCGACTTCACCCCCTTGACCCGGCGGATAGAGACGAACCTACGGGAACGCAAAACACCTGATCGGAACGGAGTAACCCTCCGAGAGTTCTCTCTGGTGGTCGATCCAGAGAGCAGGCAACCAACCGCAAGCTCTCGGAGAGAAGGATTGCCGAAGAAGCAAATGCCTCTGGGAAAGCTAGAGGATACGCTGACATCGGTACGGTGAGATGGAGGATAGAGCCATGAATCCCAGGAAAGAAACGGAAGCGATGGTTGCAGAACAACCAATCGAAGACTGGGCACAGATTCCCTGGCGCAAGCTAGAACGAAAGGTGTACCGACTGCAAAAACGGATCTATCAAGCCTCTCTTCGTGGCAATGACAAAGCAGTCCACAATCTCCAACGATTACTTATGAAATCGAAAGCGGCCCGTACACTGGCAGTACGCAGGGTCACGCAGGATAACCAGGGCAAGCGAACCGCAGGAGTCGATGGAGTGAAATCTGTCAAACCCGCACAACGACTGGCACTGGTCCACCACTTGCGTCACCACAAACAGATCAAACCCCAACCAACCAGACGAGTCTGGATACCTAAGCCAGGAAAGGCAGAGAAAAGGCCGTTGGGCATCCCGATAAGGGCTGTACACTACCCCTCTTTCCAGGCGATGTTCGGGATTCCATGTGTTTTCCTCCTGGTGGACCAGAATCTCCGGTCCACCTTCATAGATCTACTCTACCACGTTTTTTCTCTGCACGCCAGTTCGGCGACGCTTCCAATGTCGTTGCGTCGGCTTGCGCAGCTTCTCGATGATGTCTGGAGTGAGAGTAATCCAGCGTGGGCCATGCGGATGAGCACGGACGCTCTCCAGAATCCCCGCGTTACACCAATCAGCAATGGTCGAGACATTGACATTGAGCAGTTCGGCTGCGGCAAGGGCCGAGTACCGTCCATCGCCTCGTTGTCCGCTCGGACAGAATCCCGGCCCCTCTGGGCAGGCGAGGGGAATGGAGTAGGCAACACGAATCCAATCGACTTTGCTGGCGGTAAAGCTGCCTCCCAGCCCTGGACGCAACCCCTCTTCATTGAGCAGGGTCGCGATCTGGGTCGCCGTATGGGTTGGAGACCACTCCCGCACACGCTCGACGACGTGTGGGCTCGTCTGGCGTTCTTCCCACGACATCTTGTACCTTGGAATGGAAAGAGCCGTGAGGGCCTCCGTTTGCCAGCGAATAGCCACATCGATGACATTGCCGCGCTTGGAGAGCGTCACATCTTTGATCAACCAGCGCAGGAGTTGCTTGCGCTCGACAAAGGTTGTCGTCGAGGCATGCCAGACGGCTGGCAGATCATGCACCAGGCGGCGGATCTGCTCGCGTTGCGCGGTTGTGAGCAACAAAGCGGCTGGTTTGGGCACGAGTTGGTGCTCCCGCTCCAGTTTGTCTACCTCCGCCAACTTCTCATTCCACTCTTTTTCCAGACTGCGGGCCACCAGCCGGTTGTCTGGGTCAACTGCTTTGTAGCGACGCCGGGCCAGATCTGCTTCGTACTGGACCCGCTCAATCTGCCGATGCCATTGGTTCTCGACTTGCTTGGCACGAGCTTCCACCTGATCGAGTGCCGCAAGAGCTACTTCCAGATGGGCCGGCTCAATGGCCTGCAGAAAACAGGCAACCACAGCCTGATCGATGCGATCTCCCCGCATGGTCTGGCAGGTTCGCGCGGCGAGCTGAGAATGGAGTTGGTGACATTCGTACATCAACACCGAGCCATCGCGCTGATAGCGAATGCTCATGCGCCGGCCACAGGAGCCACACAAGACAATCCCTTGCAAAAGCGATGGTCCCTCTCGAATAGCTCCTCGGTGCTCTTCTGCCCGCCAGGTGCGATTGTCATCCAGTTGCCGCTGGTTGCGCAGGAACTGCTCCCAAGTGATGTAGCCAGGATGGGCATCCAGCAGAACAACGGGCCAGTCTTCTTGTTTGACTCGACGTGTTCGCCCTTTGATCCGTGGCTCTTCTCCGGGCAGGGTCCGGCTTCGGAACTTGGTCCGCCCATAGACGTAGGCCCCGGCATACAAAGGGCTATGCAAGATATTCAAGACCCGTTCATGGCTGAGGCGACTCCAGATCAGTTCATCGGCTTGTTTGCCTCCCCACCAGCGCGTTGGGAAGCGCAAGTGTTGCTTGGCAAAGGCACTGACGACGGCGAGGGCCGAGGTCGATTGCTCAAAGAGCGAGAAGACCAGGTGAACGGCTTCCTGCACAGCCTCATCTGGGTCCAGTACAATCCTACCAACGGGATCGTAGACCAGGCCAATGGGCAAGCGAAAACGCAAGCTCCCTTGTTCCGCCTTGCTCTGTTTTCCTCCTTGCAAGCGGCTCTTGAGCCAATGAAGCTCGGCCTCCGACATGCTGCCCTTGAATCCGAGCAAAAGGCGGTCGTTATGGGCTCCAGGATCATAGACCCCTTCGTCATCAATGACCAGGGTATCGGTCAACGCGCAAATTTCCAGCAACCGATACCAATCGCTGCAGGATCTCGCCAGGCGAGAAACCTCCAGGCTGAGCACGGCTCCAACGTGTCCCAGACCGACCTCGGCCACCAGCCATTGGAAACCATCACGGCCAACCGCAGAAGAACCCGATTGCCCTTGATCCTGGTCCACCACCTGGATAGAAGCCTGTGTCCATCCCAGGTCGGCTGCGCGCTTGACCAGATCATACTGTCTGATCGTACTCCCAGTGTTTGCTCGAACCTGGAAAAGCGTGGATTGCCGCACATAGATAACCGCGAGCCGATCAAGATGATCAGGACGGATTTTTTGAGACGCTGCTCGGCTCAGCATCGGCTTCCTCCTTTCTGGCACACGAGCCCTGGTGGGTCACCATATTCAACGCTAATTGAGCGAGTAAACCAATCACACGAGTACGCAGATCAAGGGAGAGAGCAGGCCACACCTGGATGGGAGTTACCTGCCTATCAGGAGAAGACGGTCGCAAGACCATGCGCAAACCTCCTTGCAGGGCACAAACCGCACAAAACACGACTCTCTGTATCATATCTCATCTCCCTCTGGAAGCGGGTGGAGGTGTCGTTGCTGCGCGATGAATTGAGCCATCTGCCACAATCCCTCAAGCGAGAGCAAGGGTGGTTCTGTGGAGCTGGGATCGGCCTCAGGCGTCCCTGCATAGTCAGTCAAGCTGGCGGCAATGGCTCCGTGATAGCCATCAGGCATGCAGATGATCAGGTCGGGATCTGGCCCACGTCGAACACGAATGAGCTGCACGCGTTGACCATGCAGCGGATGATGAGGATGGGTCACCGTGACCCATTCCAAAGGTGGCTTGCCAAAGGAGGTAGTGTGCTGTGATGATGCCCACGATGCTGGATCGCGCCCATCAATGCCTGGTGAAACTGGTGCTGGAACCCGAATGGGAGGCACGGTTTGAGGCTGACAGTTACGGTTTTCGTCCCGGTCGCTCAGCGCAAGATGCCATCCAAGCCATTTTCATCTACATCTGCAAACAGCCCAAATATGTGCTGGATGCAGATATCGCGAACTGTTTCAATCAGATTAATCACGAAGCACTCATACACAAACTCCAGACCTTTCCCGCGATGAGACGTGCCATCAAAGCCTGGCTCAAGGCAGGAGTTCTGGAAAAGAACGTGTTTGAGCCAACGACAGCCGGAACTCCGCAAGGAGGCCCACTGAGTCCGCTCCTTGCCAATGTCGCCTTACATGGGATGGTTCAGGCTATCCAGCAAGGGTACAAGGGCAAGGATAAACCCAGGCTAGTTCGCTACGCTGATGATCTGGTGGTACTTTATCGAACTCGTGAAGGGATCGATCAGGCCAGAAGCAGATTGGAGGGCTGGCTGAAGAACATGGGATCGGAAATGAAACCGAGCAAAACCCGTATCACCCACACCCTCGAAACCCTGGAAACAGAACCTCCCGGCTTTGATTTCTTAGGGTTTGAGTTTCGACAGTATCCTGTTGGGAAACACCATTCAGGAACCCTAAGCGGGAGACGGCTCGGCTTCAAAACGCTCATTCGACCTAGTAAAGAAGCCATCAAACGGCATCGAGAAGCATTACGGGCGGTGGTGCTCGCAGGCACCGGACTCTCGCAAGGCGCGCTCATTGGACAATTGAACCCAAAGATACGTGGATGGTCACGCTACTACCGCAGCGTCGCCGCCAAGAAAACCCTCAATGACTGTGATTACCACTTGTTTCCGCTCTTGCTTCGCTGGGCTAAACGCCGACACACGCGCAAGTCCGCGAGTTGGATACGACGCGCTACTGGCGAACGATGGGACAAGATCACTGGCGCTTTGCGACGCCAGATGGTCTGTATCTCAGCGATCACGCGGCAACGGCAATCCAACGCCATGTGAAGGTCAAAGGCACGGTCAGTCCATTTGATGGAAATCTGCTCTATTGGGCCAAGAGGTTACAACAATCTCACCCGCTCACCAAGAGCAAACTGGGAGCCTTGCTGCACAAGCAACAGGGGAAATGTCGGTGGTGTGAACTGTACTTTACCGAGAACGATTTGATAGAGATCGATCACATCACGCCCCGCAGTGAAGGGGGTACCGATGCACTCAGTAATCTTTTCGCTCTCCATCGACACTGCCATGATCAACGACATGCAAAGAAGCATGCCTGGGGTGCTCATGACACGAGCCATCTCATTGAGGAGCCGGATGAGGGGAAAGCTCTCATGTCCGGTTCTGAAGGCGGGCAGGAGGGAGTGATCCCTCTTGCCTAG
>CAVZJN010000039.1:0-34673 GCA_963775585.1 uncultured Chloroflexia bacterium
AACCCATAGTCGCACATCCAGGGGGCACTTTGAGACACGAGATAACCCCTACCGGCGAAGCGCGTTGTGAACTTGGTGCGGACGGGATGAGGGGGCACTGTGTGACATGTTCCGACGAGGCATTGACTGCTTGCGTGCTGCGTGTCGATCAGGAGACGGGTTTAGCACTGGTGGAGATAGTGGCGGAGAAGCATACGACGGAAGAGATTGATATTACGCTTGTAGAAAGTGTGGTCCCAGGCGATTTGCTCCTGGTGCACGGTGGTGTGGCAATTGCTAACCTGTAATACTTCCTTTTGGCATCGCTGCTCTCTTGCTGACTGAAAGTAGAAGTGCTACAAGAGAGCGCAGTTGCAGCGATGGATACCAAACAAGCGAGGCGAACAATGCGTGATTCGGAAGGGTCTGAGTACGACCGATTATTTTATCCCTTCCTCTTCGAGGGTGGCAAGGCCAGTATAGAGGACGTACTGGCGCGGGTGCGTCACTCGACGCTTGAGAAGTGTCGCGAGGTGATAGCGCTGCGCCGTATAACGCTCGAAAGTTCTGGTGAACAGATCGTTGCCGCTGGTCAGGCGATAGCACGAGCTTTTGCTGACGGGGCTACCCTGCTGGCCTTTGGCAATGGGGGCAGTACCACTGATGCTCAAGACCTGGTGGCCGAACTGCTCAACCCGCCTTTCCCGGGTTGGTTGCCTCTGCCAGCAATTGCGCTGACTAACGACATCGCGGTAGTCACGGCGGTGGGGAACGATGTCGGATTTGACAATGTTTTTGCCCGTCAGGTCATTGCATTCGGGCGACGAGGTGATATCGCCCTGGGTATCTCAACAAGCGGCAATTCGATCAATGTACTGGTGGCCCTCGAGCAGGCAAAGAAGCAGGGGCTGCTGACAGTAGGGCTGGCTGGCTACGATGGCGGAAAGATGATGCGCTCCAAAGCTGTGGATTTTTGTATCAACTCCCCGAGTGATCACATCCCGCGTATCCAGGAGGCGCAGGCAACGGTCTATCACGCGCTCCTCGAAGTTATCCAGGGCGCGATAAACCAGGCCTCTATGCGGGCCTCTATGAATGAAGTAAGAGAAACTTGAAAGCCATCCCTACAACGACGCTAGCACATCTACGCTTCGCGTCAGCAGGGATGCAAGGAGGTATCAGATGAGCATGAAGTATGTTGACGAGTACCGCGATGCGGACCTGGCGAAACGCATCTCTGGCGAGATTGCGAAATTAAGCGCTGATCAGTCTTTCAAGCTGATGGAGGTCTGTGGTGGGCATACCCACACGATTTACAAGCACGGGATTGAGGACGTGTTGCCGCGCAGCATTGATCTTGTCCATGGGCCGGGGTGTCCCGTCTGTGTACTGCCGATGGGTCGAATCGACGATGCCATTGCGATTGCCCGTATGGATGGAATGATCTTCGCCACCTTCGGTGATATGATGCGCGTCCCTGGTTCCAGGGGAAGTCTCCTGGACGCTAAGGCCGACGGTGCTGATGTGCGCTTCGTCTACTCGCCGCTTGATGCACTCAAGCTTGCCCGTCAGCATCCAGACCGCCAGGTGGTTTTCTTTGCCATCGGCTTTGAGACCACTGCACCCTCGACAGCCATCACGCTCTTGCGGGCACAGGCGGAAGGAGTCAAGAATTTCTCAGTCTTCTGCAATCATGTGACCATCATACCCGCGATCAAAGCAATTCTTGACTCGCCTGACCTGCGCCTGGATGGCTTTATCGGTCCTGGGCATGTCAGCATGGTCATCGGCATGCGGCCTTACAACTTCGTTGCACGAGAACATCACAAACCTGTGGTCATCGCCGGTTTCGAGCCACTCGATATTATCCAGTCCGTCTATATGATCGTGAAACAGATCAGCGAAGGTCGAGCGGAGATTGAGAATCAGTATTCGCGAGTCGTGCGCCCGGAGGGTAACCTCAAGGCGCTCGAGGCGATGGCTCGCACCATGGAACTACGGCCTTTCTTCGAGTGGCGTGGCCTTGGCTTTATTACCCACAGTGCACTGAAGTTACGTTCAGAGTTCGCCGACTGGGACGCCGAGTTGCGTTATGAGGTACCTGGGCTGCGTGTGGCTGATCCCAAAGCCTGTCAATGTGGTGAGGTGCTCAAAGGGGTCATTAAGCCATGGGAGTGCAAGGTCTTCGGGACAGCCTGCACGCCTGAGACGCCCATCGGAACCTGCATGGTTTCGCCAGAGGGAGCATGCGCCGCCTACTTCAACTACGGTCGCTTCTCCATGGCCACTGAGCGCACCAGACTGAATATCTTTCCGACGGCAAGGTAGCCGTAGGGGCAGGAACCTGCTGGGCGCCCCAATCGTGAAAAGAGAAGAGAGAGGTAGGAGGTATCCATGGACACACCGGCACAGAACGACGAGGGAGGGGAGCGTATGTCGGCAAGGGAAGCGGAACGCAGTGAGTGGAGCCGACATAGCGATGCGGGCGGGGACAAAGAACGCATCGACGACGTATTGAAGAAGATCGAGCGCACGAGGCAGGCGCGCCGCCATAAATTCTATTTGCGTGATGAGAAGATCACGCTCAGTCATGGGAGTGGTGGCAAGGCTACCCACAACCTGATTGAGGGGGTCTTTGCACCCGCCTTCTCGAACCCGCTGCTTGATCCTATGGACGATGCAGCGATCTTTGGGATCGACGGGACAGACCATCGCCTGGCCTTCACGACGGACACCTACGTCGTAAGCCCACTTTTCTTCGCAGGTGGAGATATTGGGAAACTGGCAGTCCATGGCACAATCAACGACCTTGCCATGGCCGGTGCAGAACCTTTATACCTCTCGGCAGGCTTTATCCTGGAGGAGGGCTTCCCTATCACCGATCTGCGTCGTATCGTTGCGTCGATGGCTACTGCGGCGACAGAGGCGGGCATCGCCATCGTCACAGGCGACACGAAGGTGGTCCAACGCGGCAAAGCGGATGGTTTGTTCATCAATACTGCTGGTGTGGGAATCATCCGTGCCACCTGGCCATTGGGACAGGCTCAGTTACGGCCGGGGGACAAGGTGTTGCTGAGTGGCCCTGTTGGTGACCACGGCATCGCTATTATGCTGGCTCGCGAGGCGCTGGATATCGAAACCGATGTAGAGAGCGACACCGCGCCACTCCATTCTCTGGTAGCTGCACTATTCGCGGCAGCGGGCGATGGTGTGCATTGCCTGAAAGACCCGACACGCGGCGGCGTCGCGACCGCGTTGAACGAGATGGCTTTAGGCTCGGAGGTTTCAATCGGCCTTGAAGAGCATACCATCCCTATACACCCTGGAGTGCGGGGTGCCTGCGAGATTCTTGGTCTGGATCCTCTGACAATCGCCAATGAGGGCAAACTCCTGGCCATCGTTGCTCCCGAGAAGGCAGAGCTTGCGCTGGCTGCTTTGCGTGCCCACCCACTGGGGCATGAGGCTGTGATCATCGGCACCGTCCAGGCTGAGCCTCCTGGGATGGTTTTCTTGCGCACTGATATTGGGGGGATGCGAGTGCTCGATATGCTGGTTGGAGATCCACTACCGCGCATATGCTGAGTAGGAATATGCCTTAGGAGGCCTGTTACTGGTTCTTCTGGAGAAAAATAGATAAGAGGGAAATAAAAAAAGTGAACGAACAGGAACAAAATAAGACTGCGGTGATCATTGTGGCCCACCCAGATGATGCAGAGTACGCAGCGGCGGGCACTATTGCAACCTGGGTAGATGAGGGTTGGGAAGTATACTATGTCATTTGTACTGATGCGTCAGGTGGTGGTCCTGATGATGCGAGAGACGTGGGGCGGGAGGCGCGTTTGGTGATCTCAAATACACGGAAGAGCGAGCAGCGCGCAGCCTGCGATATTCTTGGGGTGAAGGATGTCATCTTTCTTGATTATCCAGATGGCCAGTTGCAACCAAATATAGAACTACGTCGAAGCCTGGTACGTGTTCTACGGCAGTATAAACCATACCGCGTTTTGTGCCAGTCGCCTGAAAGAACATGGACGCCGGTCTATGCCATTGGACGCTATCACCCAGACCACCTGGCAGTCGGCGAGGCTGCCATAGCAGCGATATACCCTGCATCTCAGAACGGGTGGGATTTTCCCGAATTGCTTAACGAAGGCTTGCACCCCCATAAAGTACGAGAAGTATATTTCTCAGGGGCACCCAACCCAAATTATGCCGTCGATATTACCGGAAAGTGGGATTTGAAGCTAGCTGCATTGCGCGCTCATACCAGCCAACTTGCTGGAAGATTTGATGAAATAGAGCGTATGGTCTACACTCGTTCTGCTGAGTGTGGGGCAAAATATGAGATGGCCTTAGCGGAGGAGTTTCACCGCGCTGTGAACCCATAGGATAGAAGCGTCCCTTGTTGAACGCGGATGCAGTGAAAATCCTTGCATTTGTCCAGGCTTTTATGACATACTTATAAAAGAGACCTTCGGGGCAGGGTGTAATTCCCGACCGGCGGTGAGACGTAAAGTTGATACTTTTTCGTCAAGCCCGCGAGTCAACAGCGAGTCGTTTTTGGCGAGCTGTTTGGCAGATTCGGTGCGAATCCGAAGCCGACGGTTAAAGTCCGGATGGGAGAAGGTTTAGCATACATACGGATTCTTTTACCTTGCTGCTAACAAGCAACAGGGTCTGTCAGTGTATCCGTTGTGCTCTTCTAATGTCTCCCTCACAAGCCTCCCCGAGTCAGTTGAATTGATGGGTTCTCTTTGTCTATGGAGATACCTATCAAGAGAGCTATGACTGAGGGAAGTAAATGAGTGTAACAACCTCTACTGAGAAAGGCGTATCTATCAGGATACGCAAGTATGCGCGAAGTGATACAGAGATATCTGTATCCGAAGGCAAACCAGCGCGCGCAAACGTATTTGCTGTCGCACAGCGAATACTGTCTATTATCCCCCCTCTTACGCTGGGCCTATTCTTGTTGATTGGCTGGTATGTGAGTACAGCTTTCGGGCATGTGAACAGCCTTGTCCTACCAGCGCCTGGAGATGTCTTAGCCAGTTTAAGCAACGGCTTGAGCTCTGGATTGTTCCTGAGTAATGCGCTGGTGACAATCCAGGAAAGTTTGTTGGGCTTTCTCCTGGCTTTGGTTGTGGCTTTGCCGCTGGGGTATGGATTAGCAAAATCTCGTTTCATAGCAACTGCTGTCCACCCTTACCTGGCAGCGGGACAGGCTATACCCGCTATTGTCATTGCACCGTTGCTCGTTCTCTGGTTAGGTCCGGGTTTAATCCCCATCATGATTGTGTGTATGCTGGTGGTGTTTTTCCCAATGGTAATTACTGTTGTACTGGGAGTACAGACCATTGACAAGACTCTCACCGATGCTGCAAGAGTCGAAGGGGCTTCTGGCTGGCCATTGTTGGTGTCAATAGAGTTCCCCCTGGCATTGCCTGCGATTCTTGCTGCCATATGCACGGGTCTCACGCTTTCTATTACAGGCGCGCTGGTTGGGGAATTTGTCAGTGGAGGGGACCTTGGTCTTGGGGCCCTGGTGCAGATTGCCAAAACCCAGTATAATACGCCGTTCATGTTTGCCACACTGGTCGTGTTGGGAGCGCTGGCCGCGCTCTATTACGGTGTCAGCTGGTTGCTGGTAAAGCTGGCAGAGGCAATATATTAGCCGACTCGGAAGTTCCACGGTACGGTACGTTACATACTACAGACCTGATAGGAGTATAAAATAATGCACAGACGTCATCGACTATCTTTAGTGTGGCCTTTTTTATCCATGTTGATCCTGCTCGTTCTTACCACCGCTGCCTGTGGTAGCACTACGACTTCGGGTGGCTCTACTTCACCGGCAGCTTTGACGAAAGTATCTATTGGCCTGGGTTATATTCCCGATATCCAGTTCGCGCCATTTTATGTTGCACAGAGTAAGGGATATTATAGGGATGCAGGCCTGGATGTGACATTTCACCATGGTATTGTCAATGATTTGATTGGTTCGATGGTGCTTGGTCACGACACCTTTGTTTTTGCCAGCGGTGACGAAGAACTGGTGGCGCGAAGTAAGGGGCTAAAAGTTGTCGATGTGGCAACTGTCTTTCAGAAATATCCTGTCAGCTTGATTGTGCCTGCAAACTCACCAATTCAAACACTTGCCGACCTGAAAGGTCACACAATTGGTGAACCTGGACCTTTTGGTTCGACTCATGTAGGCCTACTGGCTCTCTTGTATCAAGCGCACCTGACGCCTAATGATGTGCATATTCAATCAATTGGCTTTACCCAGGTAGCGGCGCTGATTGGACATCATGTTGACGCGGTGGTTGGTTATTCGAATAATGAGCCGCTGCAATTACAAAAACAGGGCTTTGCTGTGCGTACCTTCGCGGTATCCGATTATCAGCCACTCGTTTCCAATGGTATTATTTCCACTGAAGACACGCTGCATAATCAGCCGCAATTGGTGCAACGTTTTGTGCAAGCGACATTAAAGGGATTGAAGTATGTCATTGCCAATCCGGCTGACGCGGTGCAAATCAGTAAGGGTTATATTCCTGGGATGGATCCTGTGCGGGCAATGAGCGTTTTAGAAGCGACAATTCCGCTCTGGCAAAGCGCCAACGGTCAACTTGGCTATAACGATAAGGCTACCTGGCAAGCAATGGAGCAGTTTCTGGTGACACAGAACATCATTCCTTCTGGAGAAGATTTTTCACAGGCGTATACGAATCTCAATGCTTCGTAGGCATCTGAGGGTGTGATGGAATTGGGGTAGTCGAAGGAAATAAAAGCAGTCCGAGCTCTTCTTTGCTCGGACTGCCTTTTTTGTGAAGGATGCCCTACTTCACTTCACGTTGCTCTCTATTATTAGAGCATTACCGATGATATTGCTCCATAATTTTTGGAGGTGGCAGGGTGGGTTAATTTGGCAGGGCGTAGATTGCCAGGTTTCTGAAAAACACGTTAGCTCTACTGTCTGCTGCGAGGCCAATAGTGCCACTGGGATAAAGTGCACTTATGGCCATACCCTGTTTGTGACCATTCAGGTAAAAAGTGAAAGTGCTGCCGTGAACAACAATGTCTACGGTAATCAAACCGTCATATTGGATTGTGGCCTGGTCACCAAAGAGCAATGTTCGCTGGCCGGTGCGGTCGTTATAGACATTAGCTTCCCATGTGCCCTGTGGGAAGAGTAAGAACGAAAATGTTCCCTGATGGATGAGGCCTGGTTGATTGCGGAACAAAACGCCGAAGCCTCCTTGAGAGTTGGGGCCTTTATTGATCTGCACCTGTAATACATAATCGTTTGGGATGCCGTAGCCATTGGGAAATTTATCCAAGAAAATACCGGCTACATATGATCTGCTGGTATTGATAAGCTCGGTGGCTGAAGAGCCGCAACTCATCCTGGCGTTTTCACTCTTGCTCCAGAGCGTTCTTTGGGTGGTACAAGCCGGTACATTATCACTGTAGAGCAGTTGCCCGACTGGTACCAGTGCTACCGGAGGTTGCTGTTCTGGTTTCAGGGTGGAGGTGCCGCTTGTTTGAGTTCCAGCTGGCGTGATAGATGATTGTCCGGCAGAACCACCTGACAAAAAATGCAGGAAGCTTGCTGTTCCACCAACGATCAGCAGGAGGGCTAATGCCCCGCTGAGGAGGATCATCCACATAGGCTGGCAGCCATTGCGTCTGGTCGTTTCTCTTTGGGCGAAAGGTGGAACTTTCAGTTTTTGCTCCCATGTGGTGGCTGGCGGTGATATCGCTGGAGTGTTCACTGTTGGGGCTTCGTGTGGCGACAGAAAAGGGATTTCTAAGACGGTGTCGTTGCTCGAGAGTAGCATCGGCGTCGTCCGCTCAGGTATTTCTTTGTGGATCCTGTTGGAAGATTGGTGTACAGCATTGGCGGGAGCAGCGGCACGTAGCGCACGAGCAAGTTCACCTGCACTATCATAACGTTGATGTGGTTTCTTGGCAATTGCCTTCATCACAACAGCCTCAACATTATGAGGTATGGTTGGATTCAGTGTAGAGAGCGAGGGTGGCTCTTCAATGGTGTGTTTGACGGCAGTTGAAACGGCAGTTGGACCAGTAAAGGGGACGCGCCCACATAGCATTTGATATAAAACAATACCAAGCGAGTAGACGTCTGTACGTTTATCGACTAGATTGCCAGTAGACTGTTCTGGGGAGAAATATTCAGGCGTACCAATGATTGCGCCTGCGCTGGTCAACCCTGATGTCACTTCACGATCGGATTCGGTGGTTTCATTGAGTATTTTAGCGAGGCCGAAATCGGCCAGAACCACTCTCCCATCCGCATGGAACAGTATATTGCCAGGTTTGAGATCTCGGTGAATAATACCCTGGGCATGAGCATAGTCCAGGGCTGCTGCTGCCTGTTCAATGATCGGTAGCGTTTCAGAGAGAGACAGCCTGCCACGCTTTTCCAGTACTTCGCGCAGCGAGCCACCTGTGATATGGGGCATAACGAGATAGGCCAGTTCATCCTCTTCGCCATATTCATAAATAGGTATGATGTTGATATGGTCGAGCGCTGCAATAGCGTCTGCCTCGCGGCGAAAACGCGCGAGAAATTCAGTTCGTACTCTCGATTCTAACAGTAAACCGGGCATAAGAACTTTGACGGCTACAGCGCGGTGGGGTCGAGACTGTTGTGCGAGGTAAACAGCGCCCATACCTCCACGTCCGAGTAGGCTCTGAAGTGTACATGTACCGAGGGCGTGCCCAAGTAACTGGTTGCTTTCAATTGCCACGCTCGTCCTCATCTTCTCAAATATACGGCATTACCACATTAAATAGAGTGCATTTTCGTGCCGTCAGTTTTTTTGCCGTTTATGAATAGTATCGTTAGAACTGCTGAAATGTAACATCTCGCGGGGAATACGTAAAATGGATGCAAAACAATATAGTCCCTCTAATCTGTGAGACGTATAAAAGTGACTAAATGTTCCATATGCAGGGTAAGAGTAGTATTTTCTGGGAAGCTGAAACTTTGCTGAGTTATTCCTGAAGCGTTACTGAATTACCCTTTGCTAACCACCAAATTGTGAGAATCGGTTTGAGCCTGAAACAGAGAAACAGAGCGTTGACATTTCGCCAATCTACTGCTATCCTTTATTATAACAACTACATAGCGAGTCTGACCCGCGTTGAGCGAACATAGTATGAGATTGATCTCCAACAGCGATCCGATGTTTGGTGGAAGTTCGGAATGGATGTACCAACTCAGAACCGCGTCGTGAGCGGCTGGCCGAAGAAAGCCTTATTCTGTAAGGCAAGTAGGATCAGGTGGGTGGTTCCCAGGCAGCAATATAACCAGTAAAGTGGTCACAATCTCTTCGTCACAGAGTAGTGAAGAAGACAGGGTGCGCTGGAGCAGAATTAGTGACAAGATGGGTGGTACCACGGGAGCAGTTGTAGATGACGCTCTCGTCCCTTCAGTTTCGAATTGATGGGGACGAGGGCTTTTTTATTGCCCACTTCTCTCCATCACGCTCATTTCTTTTATGCAAGATAGGAGCAGGATGAACATGATGACGAAGATCAGCGTTTCGATTGTGAATGTGACAAGCTATGCCGGGCTGGAATTGCTGCGGTTACTTTCACAGCATCCTCATTTTAGCGTGGAGTCGGTGACGGCGCGTAGCGCTGCTGGTAAGCGGTTGTATGACGTTTTTCCTCAATTCAACGTTGGATTGAAGCAGCACGCTCAAATCTTTCCTGGGTTGGATCCCACCCTCATGATTGCGGAGGAACCTGCACAAACGGAGCTCGCTTTCGTTTGCTTGCCACATGCCGCGGCGGCTGAGTCGGTTGTAAGCTTATTGGGGCGTGGGACAAAGGTTGTAGACCTCTCCGCAGATTTTCGTTTGCACGACGCAGCGACATACGAAGAGTGGTATAAGCATACTCATCCCGCACCGGCTTTGTTGGAGACGGCGGTGTATGGATTGTGCGAGCGTTATCGTGAACGTATAGAAGGGGCAACACTTATCGCTAATCCCGGTTGCTATGCGACGGCTGCTCTCCTTGGCCTTATGCCAGCAATAGCTGCAGGTGTGATTACTCATGATGTCATCATTGATGCCAAATCGGGGGTTAGCGGAGCCGGTCGAAGCCTGACACTGGGCACTCATTATGCTGAAACCAATGAGAATGTGAGCGCTTACAGCCTCTCTGGACATCGCCACTTACCCGAAATTACCCAGGAGTTGGCGGCAGCGGCGGCAGCGGGAGGACACCCGCTCAACCAATCTCTAAGAATTACATTTATACCGCACCTTATACCAATGACGCGCGGTATCCTGGCGACATGTTACGCTGATTTGAAGCGTGATACGAGAGCTACAGCTATAGGGGTTCGCGCGCTTTATGAAGAGTATTATGCGGAAGAACCGTTTGTGCATGTTGTGGATCACCCACCGCATACCAAGTGGTCGTATGGCAGCAATGCCTGTTTTATCTCTCCAACGGTGGATGTTCGCACCGGGCGCCTGGTGGTGATTTCTTGCCTGGATAACCTCGTCAAAGGTGCCGCAGGACAGGCGATACAGAATGCGAATCGGCTTTATGGAGTGCCTGAAACAACTGGATTGCCGCCTGTGTCTCTGTATCCATAGAGCGACCGTTTGTTCTTATCGCACATATCAGTAAACGATTGAAGAGGGATGATATTCTATTATGGCTATTACATTTTCTATGACAGCAGAAGGCGACGTGATTAACGATTATCAGCTGATTGTCCAGGTATTGCGCGAGGCGCTTCCTTACATCGACTTTTTGAAGGGGAAGACACTGGTGATAAAATTGGGGGGCAGTACCCTAGAGCATCAACGCGGTGTCTTGCAGGACATTATCTGGCTACGCACTTTAGGCGCTAATCCTGTGCTGGTGCATGGCGGCGGGCCATATATCAATAAGATGCTGGAGAAGCACGGGTTACCCGCTCGTTTCGAAAACGGTCTGCGTGTCACAGATGCTGCAACACTTGATATTGTGCGTATGGTATTGTTAGGTCAGGTCAACCAGGGCCTGGTGCTGATGACCTCTGAACTGGGTGGGCGCGCTATTGGCCTCAGTGGAACCGACGGGAGTATGGTCTGCGCACGCGTAGTTGACGAACGGCTTGGTTTTGTAGGGGAAGTTGAGTCGGTTGATCCTACACCTGTTCAGACCCTGATTGATCAAGGCTATATTCCGATTGTCGCTCCGCTCGGCCAGGGGCCAGGGGGTAGCTGCTTGAATATTAATGCTGACCTGGTAGCAGCCCATTTAGCGGGAGCGCTCAATGCAGAGAAACTCATCTTTCTGAGCAATGTAATAGGTATCTGTCGCAAGGACGGAACGTTGATATCAGAATTGGGCGAACGAGAAGCAAAGCAACTGATAGAAGAGGGTGTGATCAGTGGAGGTATGATTCCCAAAGTTTCTGCCTGTCTGGATGCCCTACTTGCGGTGCCGCGTGTACATATTGTTGATGGTCGAGAACCGCATGTGTTGTTGCGTGAATTATTCACCGACCAGGGCGCTGGTACAATGATTAGAAGGCATGAAGCATGAGTAGAAGTAGTATAAGGTTCAGTTTATGAAAAAGCGTGTTGAGCGGTTACGTGGGATGCATGATATCTTACCGGATGAGTATCAGCATCAGCGCCGGGTTATTGACATCCTGAGTACGTTCCTGTCCCAGGCGGGATATGCGATGGTCGATTTGCCGATTCTGGAGCGCAGTGACCTCTTTCTTGCGAGCTTTGGGCAGGAACTCTGGCAGAACTTGTATGCATTTCGCCTGCATCAACGAGACCTTTGTTTACGTCCTGAGTACACGGCTTCTATCTGCCGCCTGTACCTGGATCATTACCAACAGCAGCCATTGCCGCTCCGCTTTCAGTATGCTGGACCGATTTTTCGCTATGAAACACCTGGGCGCAATCGCTATCGACAACATACGCAATTGGGCATTGAGCTTTTTGGTGGACATACAGCCGCTGCTGATGCTGAAATTTTGCAGCTTGCCTGTGATATGCTGCAAAAACTCCATATCACGCAGTATCGACTGGAGCTGGGGCATATCGGTGTTGCCAGCGGCTTCATACAACGCCTGCATCTTGACGATCACGCGGCGCGCTTGTTGCTTAGCTTGATGGAGCAAATTAGTCGCTCCGATGAGGGGGAGCAGGCGGCCCGCGCCCGGCTGGAAGCCCTGTATCCAGTTAACACGGCTGGGGTAGATAGTGTAGAGTTGGCAACAAAGGATGCGGTATCCGGGATTGAGACTCGTTTTATAGCGTCGCTGTTGAACGGCATCAGTATCTCTTTTGGAGATGATGCCGATCGCAGTGAGGTTATTGAGCGCTTTTTATGGAAAGTGGGGCGAGGCGAGCAACGGAGGCAGATTCTGCACGCGCTAGACTTTATGCGTGCGCTGCATGCTGTCTCCGGTTCTCCACCCCAGGTCTTTGACGAACTCAGTGAGCTGTTAGATCGCTACGAGCTGGACGCGGAGCCGCTGGTGGAACTGAAACAGCTCGTAGCGATTGTTGAGCAGTGCGGTGTACCACGCCAGCAGATTGTGCTCAACTTATCACTTGGGCGCGGAGTCAGCTACTATACAGGGCTGGTTTTTGAGATACATACGCAGGATGGGGATGGCTTTGATGCTCAACTTTGTGGAGGAGGGCGGTATGATCGCCTGATGCGTGCGGTCGGTAGTAGTCGTGATGTCAAAGCCTGCGGTTTCGCCTTTGGCGTTGAACGCCTTCTCGCGCAATTATCTAGAAGCGACCTGCCGCAAAGTATAGCCACGCAGGCGTTGGTGATTCCTATTAGCCAAAGTGATGTGCCGTATGCCTTGCATGTGGCTCGCGCTGCGCGTTCGCAAGGACTGCGAACAGAGGTGGATGTGACGGGCCATGGCGTCGGAGCCGGTTTGAAATTGGCGGCAAAGAAGCAAATGCTGCTGGCAATAATTGTTGGCGATAGTGAGCAGCGTACAGGGGGTGTGACCATAAAAAATTTGAAGACGGGTCAAGAAAGCTTTTCTCTACTAGATTCTCTGGTTGAAGGTCTACCGTTGAAGGTAGAGCAACACAGGTTGACCGCAAGGGTCAACCCTACTATACACGCTAGCGCGGCTACCTACGGTCAGCAGGGATGCAAGGAAGTACCTGACGATCAGCAGCGATGAAAGGAATTATGCCCGTGGCAAAGGAACAAGAAATACGTTTAGCACTGCCTGGGAAGGGCACTTTAGAGGCCGCAACGCTGGCCTTTCTCGCTGAATGTGGGATGAAGGTCAACCGCAGCAACCCGCGCCAGTATCTTGCGCGCATTGGGAGTATACCGGGTTTGGAAGTGGTCTTTCAACGTGCAGCAGATATACCCACGCTGGTGCAAGATGGTGACACTACACTCGGCATCACTGGTTTTGATATTCTGGCTGAACAGCGAGGGTATAATGATGAGGGGAATGTTGATGATGACCAAGACGGCGATATCATCGTTTTAGAGCGCGATCTTGGCTTCGGCGCTTGTCGTCTCGTCGTAGCAGTGCCTGAAACCTGGATCGATGTGAGTACCTGTGCTGATCTCTGGCACCTGGCGGGCTACTATGCAACACAGAAAGGGCGAGGTTTGCGCATTGCCACTAAGTATCCCAACTTGACAGGGCAATTTCTGCGCCGTCATGGTATTACACATTGTAAGATTGTTTCTCCACATGGAGCGCTAGAAGCAGCGCCATTGACCGATACGGCTGATTTGATTGTTGACCTGACCGAGACTGGTACGACGCTCCGTGAAAACCGCCTGAAATTGCTGAATGACGGTGTTGTCTTGCGTTCTCAAGCCTGTCTGATTGCCAATGCGCGTCTTTTGAGTCGGAACAAAGAGGCTTTACGGTTGGCTTCGATGATATTGGAGTTAGTTGATGCTCGTATGCAGGCTCGCAATCGCTCGGTGCTCACTACGCATGTGCAGGTTGAAAGGGCCGAGGAGATACATACCATCAGCGAGCGGTTGAAATCGCGTATCCCTGGTTTTGAATTTCTCACTGCAAGTTCCGATAAAAATAACTATGCTGGTGGTGATAGCGGGGGTATGGTGGTGGGCCGCTACGGGTTGAGTATATCTGGGGTGATAAACGTTGGAAACACTAGCGCAGAATTGTTAGAAGCCGTCGCCGTATTACGGAGCATGGGGGCAGAACATATCGATATAACTCCATTGACCTATCGTTTTGAGAGAGAATCTGTGCGTGTTCGTAGCCTGCATGAACGATTAAAGAGGTTGCGTTGAATAATTTGAAATCCATCACTTCAACGCCGCTAGCGCGCCTACCTATGGTCAGCAGCGATGAAAGGAAGTACTCGGGGAACCTGGTCATATTTGATTTAGATGGTGTAATTACCAGCGAAGAGGCCTACTGGGATGCGGCGGGGTTGACCTTGCATGAACTTTGCTTTAGCCCACGCTATTGGAACATAGAGCAGAGTGTCTTGAGTGCAAATGGGCGTTATACGCCGGCTGTTACTGCTGAGGAGAGTCGCACGCTCAGTCGCGCTATGTTTCCAGAGGCGGAAATACTTGAACTCAAGGCACGCGCTATCAACTCCAATTGGGATACATGCTATACAGTTGTGTGTTTGCACCTGATTGACCTATTATCAAGCGTTCCAGATCTTCCTGGCTTAATGCCCTTAAAGCCCTGGGATGCTGAATGGCTTGTAGGTTTTAGAGAGCAGGCCGTACGGAGAGGGCGAATGGACGGACATGGACGTACAGGCAGGGCACCGTTTCCAGGGCGACCGCAAGTTCCAGGGCGACCGCAAGGGTCGCCCCTACTATACACGTTTGATATCACTGTTTGATTTGCCTGTCTTCGAGGGATATGTTGGGCTGGGTTTGATTAACCGTTTGGACCTCTATGCGAGTGATTTGTTGGGGTTTCCGATAGAGGGTATATTTTCACGATATAGCCCTTTCTGGGCATTTTGCCAGGATATCTTTCAAGAATGGTACCTGGGCGACGATCTCTATACTCAGACGTATGGTCATGCTCCAGCACAACCAGGAAAGCCAGGATGTATTCACTTTGAGCAGCCTCTTCTTCCTGTAGAAATGGTACAATCAACCCTTGCAACGCTGCGACAACGGCAGTTTGTGTTGGGTATTGCTACAGGGCGTACCTACCAGGAGGCTATCTTTCCTCTCGACATGTATGGTCTAAGTCACTATTTTGATAAGGAGCACATAGCCACATATGACTATGTCGAGCGAGCAGAAGCACTATTGCGTGCGCGTGGTGATCAAACACTGCTGGGCAAACCGCATCCCTTTCAATTCCTGGTAGCGGTCGATCAAAGCTATAGCGATATTGAGCTCCTGAGAGAATCTCTGGAAAGCAAAGGAGTGCCACCACCCCAGCCTGGGGCCCCACAGCCTGGGGATTCCAAACCATCAAGAAAAATGCCTGCGAAGAGTGAACGCTTTGTGGTAGTGGGAGACTCCAGCAGTGATATACTGGGCGGACGCTTGGCCGGAGCGATTACTGTGGCCGTGCTAACGGGAGCTCGCACGACAGAGGCTCGCCGACTCTTAGAACAAAACAACCCTGATTTTATTATTGAAGACATCACAGAACTACCAGAACTGCTAGAAAAGATGGATAGTCTTGCAACCATCCAGCAACTTCAGTTCGCTGAAAAGGGGAAGGCGGAGCGACTCCTGCTACGCTGGTTTGCACGTCATATGCGATTAAATCCTGAAAGCGTGACCTTGACTCCAAAAGCCGTCTCTCTGAACTCATTTAATGGGGTTTACCGTCTCAATGGTGAAGACTTCTTTTTCAAGACACACGTGGAAGAGCAGGGTATAGTCGAGGAATACTATCACGCTGATATGCTGCACCAGGCAGGATACAACATTGTCAGGCCACTACAAACGATACATGAAGAGGGGCGACAGATGGTTATTTATCCTGTCGTACGATGGCCTGTCATGTTCGACCTGGTGCGCGAAGTCGAAACTGGTGGCAAAGCGGTCGCGGCGGACCGTGATGCATTTGAGACGGTCATTGCTGCTGAAAAACGGGAATGTGAGCGCTTGCTGGCCATTTACGAAGCGACCCTTACACTGAGTACGGCAGCAGAGCATGCACAGGCGCCCATTCATCAACTATTCTGGCATCGTCTGGCAGGTGGACGTTTTAAGAACTTCTATCAAGAAAAATATTTGCCGTTTCCAAATGATGAGAGTGAGAGACATGCGGAGAAGGGGTTAGCTTTTGAGGAACTGCTTAGCTGTCGTTGGACGATCTATAATCGGCATGGGGCTATCATTGTGGGAAAACAAAACCAGCCAACCTTAGGCCAGTTGATTGAGCGGGCCAGCAGCGTGCTTCATCCTGCTCGCGAGGCAATGACCATCATAGGACATGGTGATGCTCATTTTGGCAATGTTTTTTTGCAAGATAGGAAAGACTATCTCTATTTTGACCCGGCCTTTGCTGGTCGCCATTCGCCGCTGCTTGATATTGTCAAACCATTCTTTCATAATGTGTATGCGACATGGATGTATTTCCCGCAGGAAATTGCTCAGAGCTTGCAATTGTCGGTTACGGTTCGTGGTTCGGACATTTTCGTCGAGCATAATTTTGAGTTGACCGCCATACGTCAGGCCATCTACGAGACAAAATTACACTTTCTCTATGCTCCTCTCAGGGAAATGCTGGATTTACGAGGTGGGCTCCCTGATGATTGGAAAGAAATAGTGTGGCTAGCAATGATGTGTTGCCCGCTGCTGACGATTAACCTGCTAGATGAAAAACGCATACCTCCTGCGATTTGCTGGCTAGGATTGGCGCAGGCTATTGAGATGGGAGATAGAGCAGCAAGCGATGAAAGGAAGTAGATGATTGCCATTATTGATTACGGGGCAGGTAACATGCATAGTATTGAAAAAGCCCTGGAATATGTCGGAGCACAGGCGGCGGTGACCGATGACCCTGCGGTTGTTGCTGCGGCACGCGCAGTGGTGCTGCCCGGTGTTGGATCAGGCGGAACGGCCATGGCGCGAATGATAGAGCGAGGATTGGATGACGCGATTCGCCAGGCAACACAACAGGGGAAGCCTTTTTTAGGGATCTGCCTCGGTATGCAACTGCTGGCAGAGCATCATGCCGAGGGGGAGGTACATGGGTTAGGCCTCTTTCGCGGAGAAGTGAGGCGGATCCCTGCTGGGCCGAAGATACCGCATATGGGGTGGAACCAGGTGAATCCATTGCGTGAGGGATTGCCCATCTTTGCCGGTCTCCCGCAAGATGCCTACTTTTATTTCGCCCACTCCTACTATGTTGAACCGCAGGATCAGCACGGCGTCGCGGCGATTACCGATTATGGTGCTCCTTTTTGCAGCGTCATCGTTGATGAGCATATCTGGGGGACACAATTCCATCCTGAGAAAAGCGGAAACGTGGGTCTGCAACTACTGAGCAATTTTGTAAAGTGGGGGAGGGGATGGAAGCGGTGAAGCTATGATAATTCTTCCGGCGATTGATATCAAAAACGGGCAATGCGTGAGATTATATCAGGGGGATTATGACCGTGTCACAACCTATGATGCTGACCCTGTGCAGGTAGCACAGCGCTGGCAGGGTGCCGGAGCAAGCTGGCTCCATGTTGTTGACCTGGATGGAGCGGTTGCCGGCCAACCCATCAATGTTGCACTGATCGGGCGCATGCGCGCGGCTACGTCGCTGCATATAGAGGTTGGTGGAGGAATACGCTCTTTAGCTCATATTGAGCAGGTGCTTGAACTGGGTGTAGAGCGCATCGTTCTTGGTACCGTTGCGCTTGCTGACCGGGCGCTACTCGAGGCGGCTCTCCAACGTTGGGGTGAACGAATTGCTGTTGGCCTGGATGCACGAAATGGCTGGGTCGCCACGTCGGGCTGGCGTGAGACTTCCAGTACGCAGGCTTTGTCGCTGGCAGCTGAATTGCGTTTGCTGGGTGTACGGCGTTTTATCTATACCGATATCGCGCGCGATGGTGCTCTGGGTGGACCGAACCTGGAGGCGCTGGCTGAGATGAAGAAGGTGACCACTGAAAATGGAGTGATGTCTCACGAAAGGAGACAGCCATCGTGTTCTTTGATTGCCTCTGGCGGTGTCAGTTCGATCGCTGATTTACGTGCTATCGCTGCGCTCGACATCGAGGGCGCTATTGTTGGCAGGGCGATCTATACGGGAGATGTAGACCTCTCGAGCGCAATTCAGCAGCTAGAGAGGGGTGGTAGTTAGAAATCCATCGCTGCCAAAACGCTGCTGTAGGCTCCGCGGCGTCTAGCTAGCGCTCAGCAGCGATGCAAGGAGGTAGTTAGAGACATGTTAACCAAGCGTATTATCCCGTGCCTCGATGTAGCGGAAGGGCGTGTCGTCAAAGGGGTTCATTTTGTGAATTTACGTGATGCGGGGAACCCTGTGGAGCTTGCCGCGTTTTATAACAGAGAAGGCGCGGATGAACTCGTTTTTCTTGACATAACTGCATCCTATGAAAACCGTGCAACGATGCTAGATGTTGTGCGCCAGACGGCCGAACAGGTTTTTATCCCTGTAACAGTTGGTGGGGGCATTCGTAGCGTAGAGGATATCCGCGCCACGTTAGGGGCAGGTGCTGATAAGACCTCGCTCAATACGGCAGCAGTTCAGTCTCCCGGGTTGATACGCGCCGGGTCCGAACAATTCGGAGCGCAGTGCATAGTGCTCGCTATTGATGCGCGTAGTAATCCCGCCATGCCCAGCGGTTACGAAGTATACATTCATGGCGGTCGTACTCCTACAGGGTTGGATGTGTTAGAGTGGGCACAGCGCGGCGTGGAACTCGGCGCGGGAGAAATTCTGCTGACGAGCATGGATCGAGATGGGACACAACAGGGGTACGATTTGATGCTCAATGCGCTGATTGCTACCAATGTCTCTATACCTGTCATAGCTTCGGGGGGTGTCGGCACACTGGAACATTTCTATGAGGGCTTAACTGTAGGTGGCGCTGATGCGGTATTGGCCGCGTCGATCTTCCATTTTGGCCAGTTTCGCGTCGGTGATGTAAAGAGTTATTTGCAAACAAGAGGGGTAACAGTGCGACTATGCTAAAATTCGATCGCCAGGGGCTACTACCAGTCGTGATTCAAGATGATGCTACGGGTGAGGTGTTGATGGTGGCATTTATGAACGAAGAGGCTTTTTCTCTGACCCGCGAGACGGGCTTTACCCACTTTTTCAGCCGCTCACGGAATGCTATCTGGCGCAAGGGTGAACAGTCTGGTAACGCGCAGGAGGTACGGGGTATCTTTGTGAATTGCGAAGAGACCAGCCTCTTGATCAAGGTTGTACAGCATGGCGGTGCGGCGTGCCATACTGGCTATCGCAGTTGCTATTATCGCCGCCTGTTAGCGGATGATACCTACCAGGTCGAAGCAGAGCGCATTTTTGATCCAGAGATTGTCTATGGTTCTAGGCAAACCGTATCCTCTAACGATGAAAGCGATTTTCATATAGCCATAGATTATGCACGTACAGAAGAACAACATAAGTTAGAGGCTGAACTGCGCCAATTGTACGGGGTATACCAATACCTGCGTGATAACGACATGAGCGAAGAGTCGAATACCTCGCGTCTGCTCCAGGAGCGCAGCCATAGTTACCTGGTGGCACGGCTGGCAGACGAATTACAAGAACTGGCCGATGTACAGACTGGCGAGCATATACATACTGATAGGGAGAACGATACGATCCTGGAGGCAAGCCAGGTTGGTTATTGGCTTATGTTGCTGGCGGCGACCGATAATTTGCGCTATGAAGATTTTACACCTCATGCATCAGTTTTGAGCGGGTATCACGAACGGTACGGTGAGGGTAAGGCCATAGAGCTACGCCAAGATTGCCTGAGTCTGCTCACTGCCCGACAGCCAACTACCCTCGTCCAGGGGCTGCATCTTGGCTTTGCCTTGATTGGCTGGGCATGTGCCGAGGCCAAAGTGAGCCCGTTGGCTCCGGCGGAGTATGATTTGCAGCAGATGCGGAGGAAGGGATTGGTGAGGTAGTCCCAGAATCCTTCGCTCGACGAAGGCAAGGGATATACGCTCCCCTCCCCACAACGTGGGAGCCACAATCTACAATTTTCCCAGCACTACCTCGACCATATACCCGTCAAGCTTCTTTAATGAGGTGGGCGAGATAGTCTCGCGATATACCTCGTTGAAAGAGGGCGTATCTTTGTGGTCGATGGAGATGAGCAGGTTGTCGGCGAGCGTTTCTGAAGCGATAACACTACTATAATCCTGGAGCATTTGCGCCAGTTCTACGTTCGTATAGAACGCCAGGCCGATATGATCCTCAATGCTGAAGTTAGCCTTCTTGCGCATGTCCTGCACAAAATGGGTCAAGTCTCGTACCAGGCCCTCCTCGCGTAATTGTGGGGTGATCGTTGTTTCCAGCGCGACGATGTAACCTCGTTCCTCGGCAGTGACGAAGCCCGGGCGGGCAGTGGCAACGACCTCTACCTCATCGGATGTCAGCTCAATCTGCTGGCCGTCGACGGTAAAGTTGAGCGAGCCGGTTTCTAGGAGCAGTTTTGCCGCCTCCTGGGCGCCGCGAGGATCCAACGCTTTGAACTTTGTCAGGATTTTCTGCACCAGGTGACCAAATTTGGGTCCCAGCACTTTGACTTGCGGCTTCAGGGTATATGACAGCATATCGCTGCTATCGTTGATTAACAGGAGTCTCTTGATGTTTAATTCTTCGAGTACCTGTTCACTCAGGCGGTACAACGCTGCTTCCTCGGCAAGACTAGGGACACGCACGTAAAGCGCATTGAGAGGTTGACGAACCCTGATCTGAGCTTTCTCGCGGGCAGAGCGACCTAGCCCAACGATATGCATGACAAGATGCGTCTCATTGGTCAATTGCTCGTCGATGAGTTCCTCTTTTACCTGAGGCCAGTCACAGAGATGTACACTCAAAGGAGCATTCTCGTTCACGCTGCGGACGAGATTCTGATACAACTCTTCGGTCATGAAGGGCATGAAAGGAGCGAGCAAGGTCACCAGTGTCGTCAAGCACTCATAGAGTGTCAGGTATGCTGCTACTTTATCAGTGTCCAGCGCTGGTTTCCAGATGCGCTCGCGGCTGCGCCGCAGGTACCAGTTGGAGAGATCATCCAGGAATACCTGTATAGACGCTGTAGGTTTGACGGAGTCATAGCGTTCCAACCCCTCTGTGACTTCTTTGATTGTTACCTGCAACTCTGAAAGGATCCAGCGGTCCAGTTCGCTGCGTTGTGCCACCGGTAGTTGATACTGGGTGGGATCGAACTTGTCGATATTGGCGTAGCTGATGAAAAAGCTATAGACATTCCATATCTTATCGAGCGTGCGGCGCACGAGCATCCACTTGTCACTCAGGCGAACAGGCAAGCCAGTCTGAACTGACTTCTCGATATCCTCCTCTGTTGGGATACGGGGGAAGTTGAGGTTCTGTTCCGGTACATGGTTGGCAAAAAGCCAGCGCATGGTATCTGAGCCGACTCGTTCAGCGGCTTCGTCGAAGACGATCATGTTGCCCTTTGACTTGTGCATGGACGTTCCATCTTCAGCCATGAGTGTTGCGTAGCCAAAGAGTGTTTTGAAAGGCGGCATGTTCTCCAGAACGGTGCTCATGACAAGCATCGAATAGAACCAGTTTCTGAACTGGCCTGGGAACGATTCTGTCACAAAGTCTGCTGGGAACCACTGTTGCCAGTAACGATAATCGGTGCGATAGTGCAAGGTCGAGAAGGGCACGATACCTGCGTCAAGCCAGGGGTTTCCGACATCTTTGATACGTGAAACTTCGGTATACCCCTCCCCGCACTTGCTGCAGCGGATTTTGACCGCGTCAACCCATGGGCGGTGAGGCGAATGGCCTTCAAACTCTTCCCAGCCGAACACAGCGAGCTCTTTTAGTTCATCCTTACTGCCGACAACCTCGAAATGGCCACATTGTGGACAGTCGTAGATGGGTAGCGCCAGTCCCCAGTAGCGTTTCTTGGAGATCATCCAATCGTCCATGTTGCGTAGCCAGTCCAGTTCCCGCTCAAGGCCAAAGCCTGGTATCCATGTGATCTGGCGTACGATCTCCATGATCTCGTAACGGAGCTCTTCCATAGAGATGAACCACTCATCAACGAGGCGGAAGATCAGCTCAGTTTTACAGCGCCAGCACGTTGGGTAGCGGTGCTTATAGTTCTGAGGGCGATAGAGTAGCCCTTTTTGCGCCAGGTTTTCAGCGATCTGCTGTCCAACGTCAGCCGCGTGTTGTCCTGTGAGCCAGTCATAGCCTGTACCATAGACGCCGAATTCATCCACTGGAGCGACTACGGCGAGGTTAAATTCTTTCGAAAGAGCAAAGTCCTCACGGCCACAACCGGGAGCTATATGGACGATGCCAGTTCCTTCCGTTGCACTGACGTCCTTCCATGGTATGATTGTGTGAACAACGCCTTGTTCTGCTGGTAACTCATCGAATGGGCCGCGATAGCTCCAACCCACCATTTCGCTGCCTTTCAGCGTCTGCACCACCTTGTAGTCACCTTTGTCACGACCTTTCAGCGCTTTCAATACTGGAAGGAGCTCCTGCGCCAGGTAATAATACTCGCCATCTTGTTCTACCTTGACGTAGGGTAAATCAGGATGTACTGCTGCCGCGACATTAGCGGCCAGCGTCCAGGGTGTGGTCGTCCACACCAGGAGATATTCACCCTTTTGTTCCCCCATCGCTACATCCGAGGGCGACCCAAGGGTTTCAGTAGGGGCCACCCTTGGGTCGCCCAATGGGAAGCGCACATAGAGACTCAAGTGGCTGGTTTCCTTGTAGCCTTCTGATTCCATCTCCATATTTGAGATACCGGTTGCGCAGCGCGGGCACCAGGGCATGACATCGCGCCCCTTGTAGAGCAGTCCTCTTTCGTGACATCGTTTCAGGAAAGACCAGATGGTATAGTTATTTTCGTCGGAGAGGGTATAGTAGTCATTACCCCAATCCATCCAGTAACCCAGGCGGATCGATTGTTCCGTTTGTCGTTTCGCGAACGTAAAGACCCGTTCTTTACACTTTTCAACGAACGCGTCGATGCCATATGCTTCGATATCGCGCTTGTTCTTCATGCCAAGATCTTTTTCGACCTCGACCTCAACCCAGAGTCCCTGGCAATCGAAGCCATTCTGATAGCGCTGCTTGTAGCCCTGCATGGTCTTAAAGCGTTGATACAGATCTTTATAGGCTCGTCCCCACGCGTGGTGAACACCCATCGGGTTGTTCGCGGTGATAGGACCATCCAGGAATGAATATTGTTTGTCGCTGTGCTGATTGCGCTGCAGGTACATGCGCAGCACGCCTTTGTCGTCCCACCACTTCTGGATGGTGGCTTCTAATGCTGGATAGTCAACGCGGTCTGCGGCTGTCGCTTGTTGGAATACACCTGATTTTTCCTTGCTCACTGACACTTCTGACTCCTCTGAGTTAAATTGGTTCCACCACAAATCGGGGGCAGGATCCAACACGTATCCTGCACTAATTGGTCAACATAATCTCTAAGCGCTTATTAATTTTGCCTTTATTTTCGGTTTTTGTAATCTTGATGCTACCCACTTCATTGGTATGGTGCACATGTGTGCCCCCGTCTGCTTGTAGGTCAAGCCCAACGATTTCAACAATGCGTACTTCCTCAATTTGGGGTGGGAGCAAATTTATTTTTGTTCGTACCAGATCTGGTATTGCGAAGGCCTTCTCCCTGGGTAGCTTGTACACTTTGATTGGGTAGTCTGCCTCCACTGCTTCGTTAATTTTCTGCTCGATATAGGCGACGCGCTCTTTATTCAGATTTTCCATGGCAAAATCCATTCTTGCGCGATCTGGATACATCTGGCCTCCCGTCACCTGTACGCCAAATTCGTTCCAGATAACGCCGCAGAGAATATGGAGTGCAGTGTGAGTGCGCATCATTTTATAGCGAAAATCCCAGTCAATTGTCCCCACAACTTCTGTGCCTGTGGGTGGCGGAGCGCAACTGAGCGTATGCCAAACAACGTCGTCGCGCATGTTCATAGCAAGAACATTGGCTTGTACTTGATAATTATCCCATGAGATGGTGCCGTTATCTGCCATTTGGCCACCGCCACCGGGGAAAAATACAGTGGCGTCCAGTGCCACTTCATCTCCCTCAACAGCGATAACTGTGGCACTGCATTCAAATGTAAAGCTATTTTCGTGGTAGAGCAATTTTGTTTTCATTTTGATTGACGCTCTCCTGGCTCAAAAAAAATCCCTCGCCCAACATAGATAGGGACGAGAGGTATTCCCGTGGTACCACCCTTATTAGCCATTACTCAACGTAGGGGCCTGATTTACCGCGTCCATGGCTCACTACTTACTCGTTCCTTCATTGCCTCTGTGATTATTCTGCTATGGTTGGTTATTTCCTTGTCTTTTCGTTTGAACGATCAGTCAAAGAATCATTGAGATATAACGCGGTTATGATATCATAGGAGGTGATAAAATACAATAGTATATCTGTTTAAGCTTTTTCCTACCTTGAAAGAAATCCATCGCTGCAACGACGCTGCCGCGTCTACCTACGGTCAGCAGCGATGCAAGGTAGTACCTCAGAGACTACAGAGGAACTCTCATGCGTGACCTGGATACTTTTTATGGACCAAATGCAGGCTATGTCCTTGAGCTATATGAACGATATCTCCAAAATCCGGCAAGTGTTGATGCTGTTACACGCGCCATTTTTGATAGTTGGGCTTCCCTTGCAGAAGAGGAGCGGCCCCAGTTGGCGAAAGAAGAGAGGGCGAATGGCAACGCACCGTTTCAAGTTTCTCAGGTTGTAGCCGCTTCGGCGCTTGCTCACGCCATTCGTGATCGAGGGCATCTCGGGGCGCATCTTGATCCGTTAGGGACTGAACCGTTGGGTGACCCTAACCTATTGCCCGAATCCCATGGGATAACCGAAGAAGAACTTGCGCTGCTGCCGCCGATTGTTGTTGGTGGTCATGCTGCTGAAGGGGCGCGTAACGCGCTTGAAGCGATCGCTGCACTACGCGCTATGTATTCCGGGACAATTAGCTATGAGTTTGACCAGGTGAAAAGCCCAATCGAGCGAAGTTGGCTGCGTGACGCGGTGGGCTTGCGTCTGTTTGAAAGCCATCCTTACAACGCCCACGACAGGTTGACCGCGAGGGTCAACCCTACTATACACGCTAGCGCTTCTAGCAGAGCTTTGCAGGGATACAAGGAAGTGTTTGAAGAAACTCAGGGGCCCGTGGTCCCGACGGCCAGTCGCAAACTATTGCAACGACTGACACAGGTTGAGGTGTTTGAGCGCTACTTACACCAGACATTTCCCGGCCAAAAGCGCTTCTCGCTCGAAGGCACGGATGTCCTTGTGCCTATGCTTGATGAGATTATTCTCGGAGCGATCGAATCGGGGAGCCGCGAGGTGATCATCGGTATGGCTCACCGTGGACGACTCAATGTACTGGCACATGTGCTCGGGAAGTCTTATACAGCGATTCTCTCCGAATTTGGCCATGCCAAACATGAGGAAGGGGTTCCCCTGACGGATACCTTCGGTTTCGGTTGGACTGGCGACGTCAAATATCACCTGGGTGCGGAACATGTTCTCGGGGAAGAAGCCGGGGAGGGGAGCGTATCTCGAGCGGAACGCAGTGAAGCTTCCCTTGCCGACATAGCGATGCGGGAGGGGTCCGAGAGCCTTAAGGTGATACTGGCCCCTAATCCCAGCCACCTGGAGTTCGTCAATCCGGTCATCGAGGGTATGGCGCGGGCTTCACAGATCGTATCTGACGAAGCGGAAGGGCCCAATTTTTTGGGCCCCTACCAAGATGTTGATCGAGCGTTACCTGTGCTTATTCATGGCGACGCGGCTTTTCCAGGTGAGGGAGTTGTTGCCGAAACATTGAACCTGTGGCAGCTTCATGGTTATTGGGTAGGGGGGACTATTCATATTATTGTGAATAACCAGCTTGGTTTCACGACTGAACCAGAAGATAGCCGTTCTACCCAATTCGCTAGCGACCTGGCAAAGGGTTTTGAAATTCCTATCATCCATGTTAATGCCGATGATCCCGACGCGTGTCTTACTGCTGTACGCTTAGGTCAGGCCTACCGGGACAACTTCCATAAGGATGCGTTGATAGACCTGGTGGGTTATCGCCGTTGGGGTCATAACGAAGGTGATGAACCAGCTTTTACGCAACCGCGTATGTACGAAATAATACGTTCACATCCGACGGTGCGAGAACTGTATGCTCGCCATCTCATTGAGACAGGGGTGGTCTCGCAAGTAGACGCAGATAGGATGGTGAAGGAGGCATTTGCAGTTCTGGAGGAGGCTAAGCGGGAAGCCGAGGGTGGTATGGACCTCGCTGAAGATGAGTCTGACGAGTTGAATGGCAATGGTTTTCATGATGAAACCGAGCGAGTGCCCCAGGTTTCGGTAGATCAGTTGACCAGGTATAATGAGGAAATGCTGACCTGGCCTGGTGGAATTCACTCCTAACCCCAAGCTAGTTCGATTACTTCAGCGCCGGGCTACCGCGCTCGGTCCAGATGGTGGCATCGACTGGGGTCATGCCGAGGCGCTGGCTTTTGCTTCAATTCTTGCTGAGGGTACCCCCATTAGAATCACTGGCCAGGATGTCGAGCGCGGCACCTTTAGCCATCGTCACGCGGTACTGCACGATCAACACAATGAAACCTATATCCCATTGCAGCATCTCTCCTCGGCTCGTGCCTCCTTTTCAATTTACAATAGCCCGCTGAGTGAGGCGGCTGCTCTCGGTTTTGAGTATGGTTATAGTGTGCACGCTCCGAATACACTCGTATTGTGGGAGGCTCAATTTGGTGACTTTGCGAATGCTGCGCAGGTAATTATCGATCAATTTATCTCTTCGGCGCGCGCAAAGTGGAAACAAAAATCCTCTCTTGTGCTTTTGCTGCCTCACGGCTATGAGGGACAAGGCCCGGAACATTCCAGCGCGCGGTTGGAACGCTACCTACAACTGTCAGCCCAGAACAATTGGTGCATAGCAAATTGCTCAACGGCTGCACAGTACTTTCACCTGTTGCGGGAGCAGGCTTTTTACCTGGAACGCGATCCACGGCCCCTGGTTATCATGACACCGAAGAGCTTACTCCGTCATACCCTGGCTGCGACCACACTGACTGAACTGGCAGAAGGGACATTTCAGGCAGTCATTGATGATACTATGGCCCTGTCCCATGCAGGTGACATCAGAAAAGTGTTGATCTGCACAGGTAAAATAGCTATTGACCTCTTATCACATGAGCGTGGGCGACAGGGCGATGCAAGCGTCCCTATGGATGTGGCAATAGTGCGTGTCGAACGGTTATATCCCTTCCCAGCACAGGAATTGCAAGACGTCTTATCTCACTATCAGCATATACAAGAAGTTGTATGGGTGCAGGAAGAGCCGCGCAATATGGGAGCATGGAGCTATATCTCCCCTCGTCTCTCAGCACTTATCAATTCGCTCCCCACCCCAATCCCGTTGAACGTAATTTCTCGGCCTGAACGTGCCAGCCCCGCCTCTGGCTTTATGGATCTGTTTTTGGCTGAGCAGGAGCAGATTTTGGCACAGGCCCTTAGCTCGTTGAGTTTGAAATCCATCGCTGCAACACCGCTGCAGGCTCCGCGGCGTCTACCTGACGGTCAGCAGCGATGAAAAGAAGTGTAAAGAACGCGGAGGAAAGTATGTCCATTGAAGTACGTGTCCCAACACTAGGAGAATCAATAGTCGATGCTGTTATTGCAAGGTGGCTGAAGCATGAAGGAGATACGGTTACCCAGGGCAAGGCACTGGTTGAATTAGAGACTGATAAAGTCAACGTGGAAGTGACCGCCGATCAAAGTGGCGTTCTGCAGAAGATCGTTCGGCAGGAAGGCGAAACAGTAGCCGTTGGTGATGTGTTGGGTGTCATTGGTACCGGGCGACCACAAGGGATCGCCCCTACAGGGCAGTCCGGGGAGTTGCAGCCTGGAAAGGCTGGTCAGGTGGTCAGCGAAAGGCAGAAGACGCCTTCAGGGCAACTGGCAAGTGATGGACGGGTTGCACAGCGTCCTCCGTCCCCGCTGGCACGGCGTATCGCAGCGGAATACAATATTGACCTTTCCCAGGTTAAGGGAAGCAGCCCTCATGGACGTGTGACTAAGGACGACGTGGTTGGCTTTATGGCACAACAAACAGGGGAGGGGAGCGTATATCGAGGGAGTGGGGAGCGTATGTCGAGCGGAGCCGACATAGCGATGCGGGAGGGGAAGGAACGCAGTGAAGCCGATATAGCGATGCGGGAAGGGTATCAGGCAGGGCAACCGCAAGAGATTGCCCCTACGATACATGATCAGATAGCGCCTAGAGCGGCAACACCCGACAAACTGGCTGTGTCAAGTGGGCGTGAGGAGCGAGTACGGCTCTCGCGCAGGCGGCAAACCATCGCACAACGCCTGGTGGAGGCGCAGCATACCGCGGCCATGCTGACAACGTTCAACGAGATTGATATGAGTGCTGTGATGGAGGTGCGGAGCCGGCGTAAGGATGCTTTTAAGGAGCGCCATAACATCTCCCTTGGCTTCATGTCGTTTTTTACGAAGGCAGTAGTAGGGTCGCTTAAGGCGTTTCCTCGCCTGAATGCAGAGATTCAGGGGAACGAGATGGTGCTGAAGCATTACTACGATATTGGTATTGCAGTCGGCGCTGAAGAAGGTCTCGTTGTGCCCGTACTGCGCGATGCTGACCGAAAGAGTTTTGCGGAGATTGAGCAGGAGATTGCTACCCTGGCGAAGAAAGCCAGGGAGAATAGCCTTGCACTCACTGATCTCCAGGGCGGGACCTTTACCATAACCAATGGAGGCGTATTTGGATCGTTACTCTCGACACCCATTTTAAATGCGCCGCAGGTTGGTATTTTGGGTATGCACAAGATTGAACAGCGACCTGTTGCCATCAATGGTCAGGTTATTATTCGCCCAATGATGTACGTTGCAGTTTCCTATGACCACCGTATTGTCGATGGTCGAGAAGCTGTGCAGTTTCTGGTGAGAGTTAAGGAACTGGTCGAAGACCCAGAAACTCTGCTACTTGAGGGCTAGTTGCCAGTACACTGGTTCTCATCGCTAGTGGCGTCAAGATGAGCGCAGTTTCCTCGCGCCCTGTTTCATTCTATTGCCACAGCCAGAAATTAGGTCTATAATCATAGGTGATCAAATTGGATGGTGAGAACACAGGAGTGTTTGAAAGCCATCGCTGCAACGCCGCTGTCTTAGGTATCTTGTCTAGCTTGCCAACTGTGCTCTCTTGTAGCGCTTCTACCTACGGTCAGGCAAGCTGCAAGAAAGCACCTAGAAAAGTCAGCAGCGATGCAAGGAGTCATCTTACTATGCAACGAGAGAATCCATACCCTCAGCAACAAGGTAATAACGACGACATGGCCGCGCTAGTCGGGCGATCATTAGGCCAGTTTCGCATTGTCGAACGTATTGGTGCTGGTGGCATGGCAACCGTTTTCAAGGCCTATCAACCCAATCTAGATAGGTATGTTGCTATCAAGGTACTACCGGCGTATCACGCACGTGACCCAATTTTTGTCAAGAGATTTGTGCAAGAGGCCAGAGCTGTTGCGAAATTGGTTCATCCCAACATACTGCAGATACATGATTTTGGTGAGCAGGATAATATCACCTATATTGTTATGGAATACGTTGAAGGTGGTACATTGAAAGATCGCTTAAAGAGGCCGATACCGAATCCTGATGCTATAGATTACATGATTCAGGCGGCGGAAGGCTTGAATTGCGCTCACAGTCATGGGATTGTTCATCGTGATGTAAAGCCAGCGAATATGTTATTGCGCAAAGATGGCTATCTTTTGCTCTCTGACTTTGGTATAGCAAAAATTCTCGAGGGGACGACGAATCTCACTCGTGTGGGAACAGGGATAGGCACGCCACAGTATATGTCACCGGAACAAGGCACAGGACAAGCAGTAGACCGCCGCAGTGATATCTATTCGCTGGGTATCGTATTATTTCACTGTTTAGCTGGACGAGTGCCATTTACCGCAGATACCCCGCTGTCGATTACAGTGAAACATCTCAACGAACCGTTGCCTGTTGAAATGTTACGTACGGCAGGTGTACCGGTCCCTATTGAGCAGGTAGTTGTGAAAATGGCTGCGAAAGCGCCGCAAGATCGGTACCAGACGACTGATGAACTTATCTCTGCTTTGACAGGAGCGTTGGCAGCTTCGCACCTTTCGATGCCTCCACGTTGGCGTCCAGGCATGTCTTCTGCGCTACCTCAAATACAAACAGACTCACAAGGGAGTGGTGTTGCTCAGCCAACGCCCAGTAATGGTGGCGGACTGGGACAGGGATCGGCAGTGGGGCAGAGTGTACAAAGTGGACAGAGCGTTCCTGTTCAGCCGCCGCTGAATAACAACCAGCAACAAATAGTAACATTATCATGTTTTCGTTGTGGGGCTTCTAATCCGAGCACCCGCCTCTATTGTACCTCCTGTGGAGATGAACTCTCCGATAGGCGTGCCATTCATGATCGCTATCTGGGGCCCAATGGACGTCCAGTGCTGGCTCGTCTCACCATCCAGAATGGATCAATGGGTGGTCACTCGTTCCGTTTCCACCAGGTTGTAACAACGATAGGACGTACGAACGGCAATGATCTTATCATCCAGGGTCGTACTGTTTCCCGACGTCATGCTCGTCTCTTTTTTGACAATGGTCGCTGGTATCTTGAAGATTTGCAAAGTGCCAATGGTACACTGGTTAACAATGTGCGAGTATATCAGCCTGTGGCATTGAATGATGGAGACGTAATCAATTTTGGTGATGAAATTGTGGTGTTCAATACCACATATTGATATATTTTTTAGGAAGGATTGTACTGATGGCTTCCATCAACCCCATTTCTCAGGTAGCGCAACAGATATTGCTGGGAGGCGCTGTTAAGCAGAATCATGCCCTTGAACACGCCACCATTGTCTTGCTCAGTCAAAAGTATCCAAATGTGAGACTTGCTGGTATATCTTTTGCTGCTGGCTTCTTTGTGTTTGGTGACGTACCGACCGAGGCTATTATTCCTACAGCGAATGAAGCGCTGACGCTGCTACGTACAACACATCCAGAGCTGGCTATTCACGAGCGATGTGGGACAAATCTCGCAGTTTCTGGCCTGCTCACAGGACTGGCTGCTATGACTGTGGCAAGAATGCGCCGCCCATTCAATTCATTCAATAATGTGATCCTGGCATCGACTGCCGCTCTCATTCTGGCGCGCCCTTTAGGAATGATGACGCAGCGCTATATCACAACGCAAACACCGAATACATCAATGTCCGTCGTCAAGGTTACTGCGCTGCGGTTGTTTGGCACTCCTGCCCATTTTGTGAGTACCGATAATCCTGATGCCGCAGGGCTTTTCTCTTAATCTGGAAATGCGACACAGCAACTCAGGTTGACCGCAAGGGTCAATCCTACTATACACGCTAGCGCTTCCAGCAGAGCTTTGCAGCGATGCAAGGAAGTGTTTGAAAGCCATCGCTGCAACGAGGCGAGCGCTTCTACTTTCAGTCAGCAGCGATGCAAGGCAGTATATTCAAAGAAGGTTATACAAATGGGGCGTAGTGAGTTACTGGTTGAGGCCTCCTGGTTGGCCGAGCATCTGAACGATCCACATATACGAGTTGTAGATATGCGAGGATACGTGCGTACAGTTGAGCATGATGGTGTGCAGGATGCCTTGTACGTGGGTGCACGTGATGAGTACGAGCATGGACATATTCCTGGATCTGTGTATATAGACTGGAGTAGCGACATCGTTGATCATAACGATGCCGTGGAGGCTCAAATTGCTCCACCTGCGCGCTTTGCTGAAGTACTGGGCAATTTAGGGATTGGTGATCAGCACCTGGTGGTTGCCTATGATGCTCACCCTACTTCACAATTTGCTACCCGGCTCTGGTGGGCACTCAATTATTATGGACATAAACGGGTAGTCGTGTTAAATGGGGGGCTTGCTAAATGGCAACGTGAACATCGACTACTGGAAGAGAGTATACCAGTCTATCCAACAGCTACCTTTACTCCTGTAACCCAAGCGCAGTTACGCGCCACTGCAACTGAGGTATTATCGCTCCTGGATCAAGAGGATGTCGTGTTGATTGATGCGCGTGATCGCAGGCAGTATACCGGTGAAATCACACGCGGCCATGGGCGTCGAGGTCATATACCGGGCGCTTTATGTATTCCTCGTGACGAGGTAATCGATCCCGCCGCCGGTACATTTCGCAGTAATGAAGAACTTACCCACCTGTTCTCCGGTGATGGGGTGCAGCCGTCACAGCATATCGTGGCGTATTGCAATGGGGGTGTCGCAGCTACCACCATACTATTCAGCCTGGCTCTGCTCGGCTATCCCAATTTGACCAATTACGACGGTTCCTGGAATGAGTGGGGCAGTCGCCAAGATTTACCAACAGAAGTGTAGCGCTGGCTCAGCGGTCAGCAGCGATGCAAGGAAGTACCTATTGATCTGCAGTGTCGAAACGAAGTACCAGTGAACAGAAAGAAAACAAGAGTTCGTTCATGTGTAAGGCGTTGCTGCTGTGTCCATGACGGGAGAGGAGCAGGACAATTATGGCAATCACTACCAGTAGGACTATTATTGCGGCAATGATGAAAATTCGTAAGGTCATATTGAAGCCAGAAGCCCTGGCAGGAGGATTACTATTCTTGGGCGGTGAAGGTGGCGCTGACACTGCTGGGGCTATTGGAGATCGCACGGCATTTTTGATAGCAGGATTATTTTGAACTTGTACCCCTGGTTGCTTCATCTGGCCTGCTTGGGAAGGAATGGCGAATGGATTGGCCGCAGGTTTCTGCGGCTGTTGCGGATACGTCAGAACCTTTGCCTGATACCCTTTCCCCATCGCTATATCGGCAAGGGAAGCTTCACTGCGTTCCACTCGATATACGCTCCCCTCCCCTGCTTGTTGTTTGATAATCATAGTTTTATCTAATGAGGCATCGTAGGCAGGGGACTTGTCCTGCTGTGAAGTTTTTTTGACTTTTGAATCAGGTCCTGCAACCGTCGTTGAGGCACTCGCTTTAAAAACATTATTAAGTGATGAGCCACAACGTGGACAGAAGGAAGACTGCTGCAGCAAGGACTCACCACAGCGCGGACATACCGGCGTTGGCGCTGGGCGATTCGCAGGCTGGACTGGAGGGTTATTCGCTTCCCCAGGTGATGCCTTGTCGGCATTTTCTTTTGCACGTTGAATCGTCTCATAGAGGAGAGGCAGGTCAGGTTGAGTGCTATTAGGATCCACCGGGCGTTGAGTTGGGGCAGATGGTGGTGCTGGCAAAGCTGCCATCACCCTACTCAGGTCGTTGCTAAACTCAGCAACGGTTGGGTAGCGATCTTTCTGCTTCATGGCCATTGCGCGTTTGATAATAGCATTGAGTTGATCGAGCAGTGGCGGTGGTAATGAGCCAAGTTGCGCCAGATGGCGGAGATGGCGTGGTACGGGTTTGGTGGGCTTGGTGACGCCTAATCTGAATTGCCGGCCAGCATTTGCTTCTGCATTATCTTCAGGAGGATTTTTCGCCAGTATCTCTTGTAAAGATGGTAGATCAGGCAATGCCTGTTGTATAGATTGATTGCGTAGTGAGACGCTCGGCGGCTCGTGTGCGGTCAAAGCAAAATAGAGCGTAGCGCCCAGGGCATAGACATCTGAACGAACATCCGTACCCGTACCGCCGGGGTATTGCTCTTGTGGGGCGTAGCCTGGTGTGCCCTGGTGACGAATGAAAAAAAGAGTTCGTGCACCATCGGCTGTAGCTTTTGCGTTGCCCAGATCGACCAGTATGGCCGTTCCGTCAGGCATAATTCGGATATTGTCGGGTTTGATATCACGGTGAATGACGACCGGTTGCTGAGAATGAAGGAACTGGACTGCATCACAGATTGATAGGATCCAGCCCATAATCTGGGGGAGAGGTATGATTTCATTGCGTTGGCGTGCAATGCGTATGCGATCGGTTAAATCGCTGCCTTCAATATAGCTAAGTACGACAAAGTAATGGCCACGCTCATCAAAGGCTTCTTGAAAGGCAGGAAGATTTGGGTGATGTAACTGGCTCAACACTCGTGCTTCATGCTGGAGCTGAGCCTGACCACTAGCGCCTGTAACAAAATATTCTTTAATGGCGTATTGCTGGTTCGTTTTCAGGTCCGTGGCTAAATAGACGTGACCAAAACCCCCGCTGCCCAGCACGCGCTCGATGCGATAGTGTCCGTGGAGTATGGTACCCGACGGAACCGTTTCCATCATTTCAGAAGGTATCTCCTTCGTTGTTCTCCGAATTTAGTATGGGCAGTGGGGCACGTTAGAACGATTACCTGCACTCTATTCTAACTGTGTTAGCATACCATTATTCGCATTATACACTAGATGGGGAGACATGTCATTGTTTGCAGCGCAGAATAGAACCAATTGTTCAATAAAACGTACATCT
>CAVZJN010000040.1:0-14733 GCA_963775585.1 uncultured Chloroflexia bacterium
GATTTGGGCGTGACAAATGTCATGGGGGAAATGCCGCCAAGGCTGAGAAAGAGGAGCCCTACTCCTCCTCAACTAACCTCGGATCAAGCACCAGTTCGCTTGTACGCACAATGCGCGGCCGTCGCGAAGACAAGGGAGGTTTGTGTCCAGAACGTCCTTTTGCCATGCGCATTTGTAATTTTCGCTGTTTTGCCTCAATAAATTCATCGGAGAGCCGTCGATAAAGCGCCTCCCACTGATCAAGCACCTGCACACGATCATGCCTGGCGATAATCTCCAGGCTCTTCTCACTCATCTTCGCCCGCAATGCAGCATCAGCCAGCAGCTTATCCAGATAACTCGCCAGTTCACTGCTGTTTCCCGGTTGGAAAACATAGCCATTCTCATCATGATGCACAAGTTCCGGCAAGGCGTAGGAGTTGGCCGCAATCACAGGCAAACCACAGGCCATCGCTTCCATCGTCGCAAGGCTCTGCAAGTCCGCTTCAGAAGGTATCACAAACAGCTCCACGGAACGGCGCAGCGCCAGCAGATCGGCATCGCGAACATAACCCAGAAACGAGACACGCTCACTGAGTTTCAGTCGCTCAGCCTGCTCCCGCAATTCAGCTTCAGCAGGACCCGTTCCCACAAGCGCAATATAGCCGTTGCCGGTCATATTCGCAGCGGCATCGAGTAACACATCGACTCGCTTCTCTTCGCTCAGGCGATTGACATGCAGGGCAATCGGACGATCCAGTGGAAGGCCAAATTTCTCACGAATATGGTCGCTTCTCTCTCCCGGAGTGAACTTTTTCAGATCAATCCCGTTAGAGATAACGCCGGCAGGGGCGCGCAAACCATGTTCATATAACAGCTTCAGCGCGGTGGCCGTAGGAGCAGTGACATACTCACAACGATTACAAAAATGCACCAGGTACGAATAGCTGATATTACTGAATGGCTTGCTAAACAGCGGATCAGTCGTGAGCGAACGACTCATATTGATGGGCAGATAGTGATTCGTCGCTATCACAGGCTTCCGTAGCCCACCCGCCAGCAACTGAGCGATATTCCCCAGCACAATGGGCGAGTGAATGTGAATAATATGCGGATCGCTTTTCTTCAACAGGTTGCGCATGGGTACAAATGGCAAAAAGGGAATACGCAGCCCCTCGTATGTCGGCCAGTCAAACGAGGAGAAGCGATAGACACGTACCTTTTGCTCTAGACGACGCACATCGCGTGGCCCCTGGCTCGGCGCAACAACCCAGACCTGGTGCCCACGATCTGCAAAATCGTGGGCAAGTCCGTGTGTTACTGTCGGAACACCACCGACCATCGGCGGATATTGATCCGTGACAATCATAATGCGCATAACTATCGCTCTCTCCTGGAAAAGCGTTCTTATGCTTCGGCGCTCTCCTGTGCAGCCTCCGCGGCAGGTGCAGCTGCGGCAGCTTCTTTAGCTTCCTCTGCTGCTTCCGCTTCCTCGGCCTTCTCAGCACGTGTGGCAGCAACCTTCGCCACGCCCTCTTTAGGATCGGTAATCAGCGTGAAGTTTGCCGGCAATTTCACATCTTCAGCATGAAGAAGCGCATCAATTTCATCCAGGGGAGCAACATCGACTTCGAGATATTCGGGTATATCACCGGCCATACATTCGACTTCGAGCGTATCCATGAGATGTAGTAATACCCCATTCTGGTTCTTCACTGCGGGCGCTTCACCAACGAAACGCAACGCAATTTTAACGTTCAGACGTTCATTCATGCTCACCCGGAAGAAATCCACGTGGATCACTCTGCCGGTGCGTGGATCGTGCTGCACATGCCGTATCAGCGCCGTCTGTACTCCTGTACTGTCAGGCATACGCAACGCAATGATACCCTTGGCGGCATGCGAACGTCGTAAACGCTCAAAAGCTACCGCATCCATTTGTACAGCCTGGGACGCTTCTTGATGTCCAAAGATATTCGCAGGAATAATCCCCACCTTGCGCAGCCGTTTGGCTGCCTTTCCAGTGATCTCCCGGCGGGAAACTTCCAATTCTAATTGTTCGGCCATGTAATTGTGTTCCTCTCTAACATATATGTAACACACTTCCATCAATATGAAATGGGTCAAATGACCCGTTCATCAGCTTCTCTTCCTCTTGAAAAAAGCCAGCAGCGCTTCCGTCTCCATTGTATTAAGCACATCACTGGCGCTCAACCAGCCTTTACGGGCAACGCCTATACCATAACGGATAACATCCAATCCGGCAAGTATATGCGCGTCAGGGTCGATCGGAATCTTCATTCCCCTATCACGAGCGCGTTTGACAAGCCGCCAATCCATGTCCAGCCGCGAAGGATGTGCATTGATCTCAATACACACCCCATGCTCAACGGCGGCATCGATCACCGCCTCCATATCCAGCGTATACCCCACTCTGCCAAGCAATATACGCCCCGTAGGGTGTCCAATAATATCAACATTTGGGTTGGCGATAGCGCGCAGCATCCGCTGCGTCTGCTCCTCCGGCGACAAATTGAAATTACTATAAATCGAGGCGACCACAAAATCGAGTTTTGCTAACACTTCGTCAGCGTAATCAAGTGTCCCATCCTTAAGAATATCACACTCTGTCCCCTTAAGAATGTGCAGGCGTCCTGTGTACTCTTCATTCAGGCGATCGATCTCCTCCTGTTGCCGGCGCAGATTCTCTTCCGTCAACCCTCCTGCATACGCGGCCACCTTACTGTGGTCGGTGATACCCAGGTACTGGTATCCACGCGCTATACATGCCTCGACCAGCTCGCGAATCGTATTCTGCCCATCGCTCCAGGTGGAATGAACGTGCAAAATGCCACGCAGATCGCTCTCCTGCACCAGTACGGGCAGTGTGCCGTGTAGCGCGGCCTCAATCTCTCCCATGTCTTCACGCAGTTCAGGCTCGATATAGGCCATACCTAGCGCGGCATACATATCGGCTTCATTCTTACAAGGCACAAGCTCCAGGTCTGGCTCTTTCCCCCTAAAAAGACCATAATCGTTGATGGTCATGTTCATACTGAGTGCGCGCCGCCGCAGCGGAATATGGTGCTCCTTGGAACCTGTAAAGTGGTGCAGCGTATACGGAAACTGGCTATCCTTGACGACCCGCAGGTCCATCGCGATCCCGCTGCCCAGAATGGCGCTTGATTTTGTCTCGCCTTTTCCCGTGATAGCCTTGACAGAAGGTTGGCCGGTGAAAAAATCCATGATCTTACGCCTGACCTCGTCTCCGGCATCATCCGCCACACTCGCCACCATATCGATATCCTTCACTGTCTCGCGCCGGCGGCGCAGGCTCCCAGCCACCTGCAAACGCACGATCTCCGGCAGGGTTGCCAGCGCAGCGCGGATCCGTTCGGCCTCCTCCTCCGCTACTGGATACTGGAAACGGTCGGCATGTTGCGCCAGAAAGGCGATGCCCTGCAATATATTATCCTGCGTCTTTTTCCCAAAACCCGGCAGGTGCGCCACCCTGTCATCGAGGCATGCCTGCTCCAATTCGGCAATGCTGTTCACGTGTAACTTGTCGTAAATGGCATTGATTTTCTTAGGACCCAGCCCCTGAATACGCAGCATTTCAAGCTTCACTGCAGGAGTGCTGTTGCGCAACTCCTCGTAGAAGGCCATCTGTCCCGTATCGACCAGTTCTTCGACACGCTTGATAATCGTGGCTCCCAACCCTGGCGTGCCTTTAAGCTTGCCGGATCGCGTCAATTGCTCGATGTCGCCATCCAGAGCATTGATTGCCCGCGCGGCATTTTCATAAGCCCTCGCCTCAAACGGGTTACTATCCTCCTTCAAGGCAAGCAGCACCGCCACCTCTTCAAAAATTGCGGCAATCTGATTTTTATCCATGGAAACAACCTATCCTTACTCTCACGTTATGGAATGTGCATGTCAAAAAATTCCGGTGGGTGTGAGGTCACTTCAAAGGGATTGCGCCCCTTCAGATCACGATTGAGGTATCGCTTGCAATCAAAATGCACCAGCAGCCAGCAGTACAACTCCGTAGACACAAATACAGCATCCCACGGGTGCTCGCTCCCCATATCCAGCACCTTGTTACAGACAAAGCAGCGTCCCAGCCCGGCCGCCACCGCTCGCTCGAGCCACTGGTAAACAAACTGGTGAAAATCGTCCATATTCATCATATCCAGGCAAGACTCTGGATAGCCAAATAGCACCGGGTCAGGACATTCTCGAAAGTCTTCATGCGCGCGACTCAACGCAATAATCGGCGCCTTCACAGACACCTTGATCTCATCGTGTTCCGGGTCTTCCGCCGCCGTAACCACGTCTTGCAGCAGCAAGCCCTCGCGCGCAAACCAGCCTAACAGTTCGTTTCTCATAAAAATGTTCTAGCCATAGATTTGATACCACTGTACCATCTTGCGCTGGGAGCGTCAACGTACCCGGAACGCCTATTACCCTTACCCCTTCACTCTTTCACCCTCTCCCACAACTTACCCCACTCCTCGTCACTATACAAGTCAATCGTACGCCCATCCTGCCTGATTATCTCCTCTACTTTTTGGAAACGCTGGCGAAACTTGCGATTGGCCTTGCGTAGTGCCTCCTCCGCATCAATATCGAACCAGCGCGCCGCCTTCGCCACAATAAAAAGAATATCCCCCATCTCCTCCTGCTGGTGTTCTGGCGAAGTAGCTTCCTGTACTTCCTGTATTTCCTCACGCACCTTCTTCAACAAATCCTCAACATTGGCAAACTCGAAACCAATAGCTGCAGCACGCTTCTGGTACTCCTGCGCCACTATCAAAGCCGGTGCCGCCAGTGGCACACCATCCAGCACACTCTCCTTCTCCACATCTTTGCCCGCCGCTATCCGTTCCTGCTTCTTGATCTCCTGCCAGTTCACTAACACCTGCTCGGCCCCACTCACCTCAGTCTCACCAAAAACATGGGGATGGCGCCGAATCAGTTTGGCGTTGACATGCTCAAATACATCGCCAATTGCAAAATCACCCTCCTGGCGTGCAATCTCAGCATGTAGATACACCTGCAATAACAGATCACCCAGTTCCTCCGCCAACTTCTCCATATCGTTCTCTTCCAGCGCCTCCACCACCTCGTACGTCTCCTCAATAACATGGCGCGTCAATGACCGGTGCGTCTGCTTGCGATCCCACGGACACCCATCCGGCTCGCGGCGCAGGCGCATCGTAATATAGCGCAGCGTCTCCGGCAGCCGCAGCGCAGTCATCTCCTCCACAGGCGGAACATACAACGTGCTGAGGTGATTAGCCAGGCTTGCGCTTCGATCAAGCTCGTACAGCGGCAGCGTGACCACTGTTTCATCAGCCTCAACGCCGGCGGCCCTCACCAGCTTCACCGGCCATTCATCGGGATATATCTCACCCAACGCCAGCTTGACGGCGCTTGCCAGGCGGCGATTATATACCTGCCCTACCAGCAGCGGCAGCGTTGGAATAATCTTTCCTGCGACCTCGTCGGCGCCAAGAGCCGCGAGCATCGTTGCATCGACAATCTGCGTGCCAGCATCCAGGGGATCAAGCTCCAAAGCCGTGCAAACAGGCTCCATAAACGAGAGGCCCGCGACAATACTGGTGCTCAAATTCCGTTCCCGTGCCAGAGCCAGCACGTGCTGTACCGACGATTCTCCAATCAGTGGATGCCCTGGAACAGCATAAATCACCGCCTGCTCTGCCGCAAGGCTACAAATCTCTTCCGCAATCCGCTGGTACAACGTCTCCCAGTTACTCGACTCATCATAAAAGCGATCAAACGACTCGCAGTGCAGCCCGGGAAGCTCAACTTTCAGCCGCTCAATCGTCGGATGGATCAACGTGCGAAAGTAAACCGCCCGCTCCCCGCCGCCGCCTGTGCTAAGACCCTGTACGCCTCGAGCGTCAGGTCACTCCATTGCCCCGGCCCCAATCCCACAATCGTAATAGATGCAACCATGTAAATCACTATCCTCTCAACTCACATAATGTCTTCATCTAGTGTAGCGAGACAACCCAAACGTGTCAAATTAGAAAATGCCATTGTTTTTACTTACAACTTCGTGATATCCTTTAAGTAATACAATTATTTGTTGCTCGCACCCAACACGAACAACATGGGAGGTCATTTATGGTATCTACCGAAACTCAGAAACCCCAATGCCCTGTATGCCACAAAGCAGATAAAGTCAAGAAACTAGAAACTGCATATAACGAAGGCATGGAGCGCTTCGCGCCACCACCTATGCCCGCAAAAAAAGTATCCGTAATGCGCTACATGGCGTTCAGCATGATACTCGTCGGCATCTTCATATTTTTCATCATCGTCCTGGTGGGATCAGAAAGTTTTGGACAGAGTTGGAACTATTTCGAACTGGTGTTCTTGATTTGTGCAATCATCAGCATCGTCACCGCGCTCGTCCTCTCCTACATCGCCTTCACAAAAGTAGTACGCAGTGACCAGGAATCCAGCAAGCTTTATCCAGATTGGGACCGCGCCCTGGCACACTGGGAACGTTTACGCTACTGCTCCCGTGACAATGTCGTCTTCGATCCACAGACTGGCAGCATAGTATCAGAGAAAGAGCTTTCCTCCCTTTTGTCTACAGAGGTAGAGAAGGATAAGCAGGTTACCCAACAATCAACGTCCCTTGCCCATTAGTACAGAGCATGAGCACAAGAAGAAGGCCGAACACTCGCGAGTGCTCGGCCTTCTTCTTGTGCTCAGGTTTTGCGAGTTTTTTTCGCTGTACCCATTGTATCTACAACAAGCCTCTCTAGAGTTGCGCTTGTGACAGTGAACTCCACGCGGTAAAATACCCTGAGACTCATCCAGAGAAAGGTTCTACACGAACATGGAGCCATTGCCGTTCGAAGCAAATGTGCTGGCAAATATCTATGCGGAGACAGAGCGACGCTTTACAGCAGTCGATGACTTTGCTCACGGTTGGGAACACGTGAACAGAGTCTACAAACTGGCCCAATACATCGCCGAGCAGGAAGGCGCAAACCAGTTCGTTGTTGGTCTGGCCGCGCTCATGCACGATTTGGGCCGAACAGCCCCGCAGGATGGCACAACCCATCACGCTGATCTCTCGGTAGCGCTTGCCTCCGAGCTACTGAATACATACCAGGTCCCGCGTGATATCCAGGAAGCAACTATACATGCCATTGTTGCCCACAGCTTCAGCCGCAATATCGAGCCGCTTAGCCTGGAAGCACGTGTCGTGCGTGACGCAGACCGTCTTGATGGTCTCGGAGCAACCGGCATCATACGCTGGGCAATCACCGGCACCTTGCGTCGCAACTCCCAGACTAGAACTCATCACCCCACCGATCCCTTTGCTGAGGAACATACTCCCGATGATCACGTCTACATGCTGGATCACTTCTATTCCAAGCTGCTCAAACTCAGCGATACAATGACCACAAAAACAGGCCGCCGTCTCTCTCAACGCCGGGCAGCCTTTATGCACGCCTTCCTGAATGAACTACGCGACGAATTGGAGCTCTAGGGGTTCTTCTCCGCTATCTGTCCTTCCCTCATCGCAAACAGTTGTTTGGCGTGCATTTGATCGTGGGAAGGCAGTATATTGACCATCTGGTAGAATTTGAGCTGCCCCCATGCATGATGGCGGAACGGGCGCTCCCAGGCATCGGCGGGTAAAGTAGAAAGGTACTCGAAAATCTCTTCACGCCGCGCGGCCATACCTCCCAGAACAGCATTAAGCGAAACCGGCGGTTCAGCTGCATTTGTCAGCCGTGGCGCTTCTTCCTCAGAAGGCACAACCAGCGGGTTATCTTCACTCTGTACCTGTTTCAATTGTTCCAGGGCCAGTCCATCAGCTATATAGAGATGATTGGCCAGCTCAAGAGGAGACCATTCCCCCTCCGCGGGCCGCTTTGCCACATCGTCTTTACTAAATTTTGCCAGTTCTCCCAAAAACTCTATGCGTGCCGCAGCCATCTTGCGCCGCACTTTTTCGTACGGATTCTCAACAGTCGTCATATCTCTTCCCTCTCGCTTTTCTCTCCGGCAATTTATTCTTCGAGCGACACCAGTCGGTTATATAAACGCTCTAACTCTTCCTGATTATTAAAATGTAGTACTACTGTGCCCTTTCCTTTGGTATTACACTTCAGATCAACCTTCACCATCAGGGAATTGCGAAAACGCGTCTCCAGTTCTTCTAATTCGGCCTTTCGGGCTTGCATTGGTGCAATGGATCGCTTAGCGTTATCTGCACGTTCCGCCGCTTTGATCCGTGCGGCCAGTTCCTCTGCCTGCCTGACATTCAATTTGAGGGTAATGATCTTGCCCATCGCGGTGATCTGATCCTCATCACGAGCAATACCGATCAATGCACGAGCGTGCCCTTCGGTAAAATGTTCATGTTGATTCACCAGGGCCTCACGTACCTTTGGCGCTAACTGCAACAGGCGAATTGAGTTTGTGATAGTCGAACGATCTTTGCCAACCTGCTTGGCAACCATCTCCTGCGTCAGCCCAAAATCCTGGATCAAAGCCTGGTAGGCAAGAGCTTCCTCGATAGGATTGAGGTCAGCGCGTTGAAGATTCTCGACCAGCGCAAGTTCAAGCATCTGCTGTGGCGTCACTTCTTTAATGACCACGGGTATCTTGCTCAGACCCGCCAATCGCGCTGCGCGCCAGCGCCGCTCACCAGCAATAATCTGAAACTGCACCACGTGCGCCACTTCTTCGTGCTTCGTCTCGCTCTCTTCAAACCAGGGATCGCCTTCATGATCTCTTCTATGGCCACCGCTTATATCCAGGCGCGTCACCACCAGCGGCTGCAACAGGCCATGCTCTTTTATTGAGACGCTCAACTCCAACAATTTGGGATCGTCTTCGCGAAAGATGCGGCGCGGCTGGCGTGGATTAGGAATAAAACTATCGATTGCAGCAAATAAAATAGCATTCTCGTCGATGCGTGAGGGCTGCTGTGCCGACATAACCTCCGAGGCGCCCGACATCAAGGCGTCGAGCCCACGTCCGAGGCCAAATTTTTGTTTAGCCACGAGCTATAACCTCCTCTGCCAACGCACGGTAAGCCACTGCTCCAGGAGAAAGGGGGTCATAGTCAAGAATCGCCTGACCGAAACTGGGCGCTTCACTTAAGCGCACGCTGCGGTGGATGATCGTATGAAATGTCTCCCTCGGGAAGAAGTTGCGTACCTCCCGCACAATTTCACTAGCCAGGCGCGTGCGTGGATCAAACATCGTCAGTACAGCCCCCGCAATATACAGGTTGGGATTGAGCTTATTCTTTACGATGCGAATAGTATCACTCAACTGGCTTAAACCTTCCAGTGCCAGGTACTCACACTGAATTGGAATAAGCACACCATCAGCAGCTACCAGCGCATTGACAGTCAGTAATCCAAGTGAAGGAGGACAATCTATGATGATATAATCACAACGATCGCGAATTGGTACCAGCGCTTGCTTCAGTTTTTGCTCCCGCGCGATCATCCCTACCAACTCAATCTCAGCAGCAGCGAGGTCTACCGTACAAGGAGCCACCACAAGCTCGCGCCGGGAGGTCGGCACGATAACATCGAAAATGCTAACTTCATCGTTTTCTTGTACCAGTAAATCATAGATCGTGTATTCTTTAAGATACTTCGACACCCCGATGCCACTGGTCGTGTTCCCCTGCGGGTCAATATCAACGAGCAACACTTTACGTCCCGCGGCAGCAAGGTAGGTCGCAAGATTGATTGCAGTAGTGGTTTTACCAACTCCCCCCTTCTGATTCGCGATTGCGTATACTTTAGACACAGGCTGCTTCCGTACCTTTCATCAAACCATGCCGTACCACTGCGCACATAGGGCATCCTCAAAGTCCCTATCTTATGTTACAGACATTGTAACAAAAGCACCGTTGAGAAGCAACTATCTGTGTAGGGACCCGATTTATCGCGTCCCACGCGAGGTAGAGAAGGGAGGCAGGGCATACGTTGGCCTAGCAGTTTGTCGGAGAGAACAAAAGTATGGGGCAGAGCATTGATTGTCAGCCCCATTTCGGCCACCAGGTGGGGCGCAGGAAGGCTTCGTATGCCAACCACGCGGCCCAGGTGGGAGAAAAAACGGCGGTTTGCCTTCTCTCCGACAGGCTGCTAGAGGCGGCTCGTCACTAACCAACCTAGCCACCGGCCTGCAGTTCACCTAGCTTGACATTGACCGTCATTTGCTGGTTACCACGGTAGACCGTCACGGCCACTGTATCACCGAGGTTCTTGCTCAAGAGAGCATCCGCCAATGATTGGACATCGGTCACAGGCTTGTTATCCACCTGTACGATCACGTCGCCTGCTTGCAGACCAGCCGTAGCTGCCGGGCCATTTGGAACGACACTTACAATCAAGGCGCCGTGATCTACAGACAGGTTATCCTGCGCCGCCAGGGTTGGAGTGACGGTCGTAACGCTCACGCCCAGTGCTGCCCGTCCTGTATGGGTGACACTCCCCGTCTGGATGATTTGCGGTACAATGAAGGCGACGCGATTTGATGGAATGGCAAAGCCGACACCGTTGGCGGGCGTATTAAACTCGGGATCGATCGCTGTCAGTGTCGGGACACCGTCCAGGTTGCCCTGCAAGTCTACTAATGCACCACCACTGTTGCCAGGGTTGATAGGAGCATCGGTCTGAATGGCATTGGGAATGGTTGCGCCACCCTGGCCCTCTGAGACAGTGCGATTAAGTGCGCTAACGATGCCATTCGTTACTGTCTGTGTAATGCCCAGCGGGTTGCCAATCACCAGCACCTCTTGTCCCACTTGCAATTTCGATGAGTTACCGAGCGTTGCTACGGTCAGGCCGGCAGAAGGCGGGGTAATCTTAATAACTGCAAGGTCATCGGCAGGGTCTGTTCCTGTCAATTGTGCTGGGAGTTTGGAGCCATTATAGAGCGTCACACTGATACTTTGTGCGCCCACAACCACGTGATTATTGGTAACGATATACCCACGCTTGTCGATGATGTTACCAGAGCCGATGGCACCACCGCTCTGGGTAGTCACATCGATCTCTACCACGGCTGGCGCTGCTTTCGCGATCACTGCTATACGTACGGTTTCCAGGTTGTTACCGCTGAGTGGCGGAACAGTGGCCACCGGTGTTGTAGCAGGTTGAGTAGTGCTGCTTCTGCCGAATTGCCAGCCGGCAAATAGACCAATCCCTAAGACGAGCAGGAGCACCAGCGCCAGGATCAGAATAGCACCTGTGCGTAATCCTCCACCAGAAGGCCTGGGTTGAACCGGTGGCATTAGAGGAGCTGTCTGCTCCTGCCCTGGCACAGTCTGGTATGACGTCGCCGGTGTTTGATCTGAACCTGGACTCTGTTGTTGCGTTGATGCAGCATCGTATGGTATTGAAGATTCCTGTGGATCTTGCATGCTTTTAGCCTCCAAAATTAATTACCTATCGTATTTCATTCATCAGAAAATTATCGTCCCTGTCTATTATAGGGTGTGAAGATTGAGAATACATCCCTCCACCTACGGGACGCGATAAATCGGATCACTACTCCCCAGCCTCTCACGCCCCAGGCGCAACGCCAACAATAACCCAAAAGAAACCGCCAGCAGCACCACAGACAGCGCAACTGCCGTATCCAGGTCGCTTTCAGCGGCAATATACACAGCAATAGGCATCGTCTGCGTCACACCAGGAAAGCTCCCCGCGAAGGTAATGGTAGCGCCCAATTCGCCCAGCGCCCGCGCCCAGGCCAACCCGATCCCCGACAGCAATGCGGGCCGGATCAGCGGCAGAACCACACGTCGAAACGTATAAAATGGCGATGCGCGCAATGTATACGCCGCCTGCTCATAACGCTTATCAAGCTGCTCCAACCCTGCCTTCGCGGTGTTGATAAAAAAAGGCGAAGAGACAAACATCTGCGCCATGATAACCGCCAGCGTCGTAAATGGGATCGTAATACCCAGCGGCAGCAGATATCGACCAACCAGGCCAAAACGCCCGAAAGTCAGCAGTAAAGCAACTCCGGCAACCACGGGGGGAAACACGATAGGCAAGGTCACCAACGTCTCTAACAGGCTGCGACCGCGAAACTGCATGCGCGCCAGCACAAATGCCACCGGCAAACCAAAGAGGACGGTCAAGAATGTACTGATACTGGTCGTGAGGAAACTCAACTCTAAAGCCTGGAGCACCTCCGGTTGCTGCATCGTGGCCCACAACAACGCCGGCGGCTCGCGCAGCAACAACGCCACCAGTGGTACGCCTATAAAGAGAAAGAAACTTCCTGCCAGGATACCTACAACGATCCTGGCAGGCCAGCGAGACCATATGTTGCTCATGGAGAGCCTCTACGGATTAATGGCAATAAAACCATATTGTTGCAGCACATCCTGTCCGTCCTTTGAAAGGATATACTGCATAAACGCCTGGGCATCACTCGCATGAGTCGAACCTTTAGTAACTGCGATAGGGTACTGCGCGATGACATTGTAAATATCAGGAATAGGAATCATCGTCACCTTATCCTTGGCGACCGCCGCATCTGTCACGTAAACATAGCCTGCATCCACTTCCCCCAGTTGCACCTTAGTGACCACTGCCTTCACATCGGTCTCCAACGAAACAAAATTTGCCTTGACCGCTTTCACATATGCCGGACCATATTGCGGCGACAATGCCATCTTAGCCAGCACTTGAAGGCTATACTTACCTGCTGGTACCGTTGGCGCTTCGATATCGATCTTTACACCCTTATTTGCAAGATCATGCAAAGCGTTGATATGACCCGGATTGCTCGCGGGTATAATCACCGTCAATCTGTTTTTGACGAATACCTGCGAATTTCCTACCAACCCTGCACCAGACGCCTTCGTCATATTCGCCAGGTCCGCCGAGGCAAAAACATCGGCTGCCGCTCCGTTGGCAATCTGCTGTTCAAGAATTTGCGATCCCGCAAAGTTGAGTTTAATGACAACATTGGGATGCGCCTGCTGATACTTTGCGGCGATTGCGGTAAACGACCCTGTCAGCGACGCGGCAGCAAAAACATTCAATGTAATTGGCGATGGCGACGGCGTTGGTGTCACCGTACTCGTCGTACTCGTTGTGGTGCTACCACAGGCCGCAAGAAATAACGTACAAAGCAGAATGAAGAGCATAAGCGCCCGTTGGGAGTGCCTCATTTGGACCTCCTTAGCTAGTTTTAAGATGAATACTCATATAGTGAGTATAAAAGCAAAAGAATTGCTGTGTCAAGATGTGATCTCTTTGTGAGATAAGATGCTCAAGCCAGCAAGGCTATTATCTTGACAAACAATATTAGGGCATGCTAATATCCTAGCATAAAAGTCGGATATTAATAGTAGGAGTTAGTTGTGCCAACAGGAACAATTATTTTGCTTGGAGCCTTTGCAGGGCTGACAATTTTTCTTGGTTTGCCTCTCGCCTTTCTGAAAAAAATACCCCCCTCGCTCAAAATCTTTTTGTGCATGCTCGCAACCGGCATCCTCATCTTTCCTACTCTACGATGTTATTCAGAAAGCCAGCGAACCCATCAACGCCGCCATAGAACAGGTGCGTACACTACATACGGGTACTGGAATCCTCTACCTTGATATTTTCCTGCTTGTTTTCGGCGTCGGCATTGGCTCCGTTGGCCTGGTCTACTTTAATTCGTTTGTCTTTGGACGGAGACGAAAACAAAAAATCCTCTCAGAAGGGACCATACCCGCGGCTCTCCCCCCACAGGAGCTCACTCCGCTTGCGAATGGTACCCATGAATTTTCTACGTCCTCCACAGCACCCACAGCACCCGCATCACCTACTGCCGTACTGACTATGCCTGCTACAAGCACCGCAGCTGCTCCTCAAAAAGGTGAACTTGCGCCTCATACCCTTGCCCTCCTCATTGCGACCGGCATCGGCCTGCATAATTTCTCCGAGGGGCTTGCCATTGGCCAATCAGCCGCCGTAGGAGCCATTCAACTGGCCATCGTCCTGATCATCGGCTTCGGGCTACACAACATGACCGAGGGCTTTGGCATCTCAGGACCTTTAACGGGCCAACGCGTCTCCTGGAAATTCATAATCCTGCTCGGACTCATCGGAGGCGGCCCAACCTTCCTTGGCACCATTGTAGGGACCATCTTTCACTCGACCGAAGTCTTTATCCTCTTCCTGGCGTTGGCCGCCGGAGCCATCATCTACGTCGTAGCCGAACTCCTCGGCGTCGCGAAACGTTTCAAATCCCCGGAGATAGTCATGTGGGGCCTGCTGATCGGCTTCCTCCTCGGCTATGCAACCGACCTCATCGTAACGTTTGGTGGCGCGTAATGCGCCCCAACCCTCTCTCCCTCTCCATTCATCACTTACTCTCTCCATTCATCAAAGGAACAAAAATTTTACCTCCGGATAATTATCGTTTAATATAAATCAACTACACTTCCTTTGTAAAGAAATTCCCAAAGGATGCTTCAACGGCGTAGGGACCCGATTTATCGCGTCCCACGCGGAGGCAGGGTGGTGCACGCACCCTATCGCCAACATAGCAGATTTTTTTAGCATCTTCAACGGAATCCTCTTGGCTCTTCAAAGATATGGCTGTAGCTGCCACCTCAGCTACGGTCATGCCTCAGTTGCAACGATACGCTGCTCGTAGGAGCAGCGTGCTCGTTCAATGAGCGAGGGGTACTTCCCCGACGCCTCTCGCTCTCCGGGGAAACATTTC
>CAVZJN010000041.1:0-27779 GCA_963775585.1 uncultured Chloroflexia bacterium
CCATTCGCTTTCAGTCAGGCGGATAATGCCGCCAGGTCGTGTAATTCGCAGGCACTCATCCATGAGCATGGGCCACATCGGAGGAGGTATGACAGCAAAAAGGAAGCGAGCATTAACGAGATCAAAGGAAGCATCAGGAAAGTCTAGGGGCTTGAGTGCATCCATGACCCTGAAACTGGCATTATTCAACCCCTGTGTCCAGGCTCGTGCTTGTGCGTATTCAGCCATGGTGCGGCTGATGTCAATGCCTATCACGTTGATTTCGGGATGTTCAAAAGCAACATCAAGTACCCACCCGCCAGGGCCACAAGCAATATCCAAAATATCGTGGATTGTGGAGAAGTCAGAACGCTCAGGGAACACTCCACCCATACCTTGTGTAGTGAGATAATCTTGCTTCATTAAGCGTGCTGTTTCCGTCGCATTTTCAGCTTCGATAAAGTATTCGTTTTCGTCTGGTGGAGGGATGGTTGGCATAGAATGTGTTTCCTTTAAGTAAGTTTGTCTTTTTTCAATGCCACTCAAATGAGTGCAGCATGGAAGTACATCATAGCAGAAATATACGTTTTCTTTACTTCGTGGACACGGATTTTCAAACGTAATTATATCGGATATATCATTGGATGGCAATACACCCCGTCTGAGCCAAGCTCGGTTGCTTCTACAAGTGGAGGTGAATTCTGATGTGCCATTTGGCGCTATCGTGAAACCCTATTACAGAAGAAGAGGTACATTAGAACGGTGCTGGCTCTTCGTTAAAGAAACGGCCGACATCTTTGATACTGGCCGTTCTCCTGGCGGGAGGGAGGGCCTCGAGCACCAATTTGCCATAGCCTTTGGTATAGAGGCGGGTGTCGAGAATGGCCATTACGCCGCGATCATCGCGGGTGCGCAGGAGGCGCCCGAGGCCCTGCTTGAGGCGCAGCACCGCCTGGGGCAGCACATAAATGCCAAACCAGTTTTCGCCAGCTGCTTTCATTTGCGCTACGCGCGCCTCGTGAACCGGGTCATCGGGCGGATCAAAGGGGAGTTTATCGATAATCACTAATGAGAGCGCCTCGCCTACGATATCGACGCCTTCCCAGAAACTTTTTAAGCCAAAGAGGATGGCCCCTTTTTCCTCGCGGAACTGGCGCGTCAACTCAATGCGCGGCATATCGCCCTGGCGCAATAAAGGGTAATCCAGGTGTGGTGCCATCAATTCATAGGCCTGGTCGAGCATTCGTCTACTTGAGAAGAGCAGGAAGGCTCGCCCCTGTGAGAGTTTGACCAGGCGGTACATTTCTCGCGCAATAGCCTTCGTATAGTCATCTGATCCTGCGCCGTAGACGGGAGTGGGCAGGTCACGCGGCACATAGAGGAGGGCATTGCTCTCGTAGTCGAAGGCGAGTGGTAGAATGCGCTCGATCACTTCTGGGCGTTCGAGGGAATCAAGGCCGGTGCGGCGGCGGAAATAGGAAAAATTGGGACCTTTGCCCTCCAGGCGAGAGGGATTGGGGCCGATGGTTGCCAAAGTCGCAGATGTGCAAATGACGTTGCATTTATCGAAGAGCCGCTCTTTCAGCCAGGCCGTAACGTCAAGGGGAGCGGCTGACACCTGGAGCTGGAAGCCTCGTTGTCCTGGACTGGCGACACGCTCGACATAATAGACAAATTTACTGGGCTGATCGACGGAGAAGACCGTGCGGATATTCTGGGCAAGGTTTTGCGTGCGCTTGAGCAGCTTATCATAAAGCTGGCCCTCCTTCTCGGGCAGGTCTTTTGGACGCTGCTTGCGTAGGGAGTCGGCCAGGTCAGTGATGACGGTAGCCAGTTTCAAGCCCTCTTCCACCGGCGATTGGAGATTTGCTCTGCCTTTGAACCCAAGATCGGCCACCAGGTTCAAACAATTCCAGGTATGCATCAATGCCTTGTTTGCCTCGTCTTGCAAACTCAGCAGCGTATGGTTTTTGAGCATTTTCTGTGCCAATAACGTAATAACGGAATTTTCGCTGATAGTGATGGTAAAGGAGCGAGTCGCCTCCTCCTCCAGGTGATGGGCCTCGTCCAGGACAATCACATCGCGCTCGGGCAAGAGAAAGCCGTCCATGGCTGCATCCAACAGGAGGAGTGTGTGATTGACAACGATGATCTGTGCCCGCGCGGCTTTCTCGCGCATGTCGCGCACATAACAATCAGAGAAATAGTTGCATTTGCTCCAGGCGCACTGGTCGCTATCGCCACAGACCTTGCCGCGGATATCGCCGGGAAGCTGGAAGCCGAGCGTTTCAAAATCGCCGTTGAATTTCGCATCGGGATCATTAGTGATATCGACCAGGCGCATAAAGTCGCGGTTTTTGGCATAGAACTGCAGGCCGGTGCGCTCACTTTCCAGGCGATCAATGCAGACGTAGTTGCCGATGCCCTTCACCAGGGCCGCGTCAAAATGTTTAATGTGCTGCTGGACGAAGGGAATGTCTTTGTAAAATAGCTGCTCTTGCAGCGCCTTATTGGCCGTACTGATAATGGCGACTTTGCCAGAGCGCACAATGGGGACGAGGTAGGCAAGGCTGTTGTGAGTCGGAATCATAGATCGACCAGCGAGATACAGATGGCTCTGAGACTCGACCTGAATGCACCGTACTGGACGAGAAGGCACCTTGCGGACTGCGACAACATAGCGGAAGCGGTTGCGCTCAGGGCTGTAGTTGCGCAGCCGCTCCTTGTGGGCAATGACCTTGCGCTCCAGTCGGAAAACCTGCTCTTCCGTTGTGAACGAGATCGTCCATTTCGCGCCACAATCCTTCCCATTGAGCCGGGCACGCCCATAACGAAGTGAAGCCCTGAAGCCGAGTGAACATACAAGTTCACGCACGTCCTGCGCAAGTCTTGGGTTTGTTGTTGTGAACTCAACAGCACTATTGCGGTTAACCGTGCCGTTTGTATCGAGGAGTCCTGCGAGAAGGGCGCGCCGTTGCTGTTCGGATGCACGCAAATAGGTCTCGGGGATGTGTTTGTTAAGCAGGAGTCCGAGCGCACGCAGATGGCCAGTCATGCCGGGCTGCCGTCGATTTACAGCCTTACCGTTCTCGTCATCAACCGCGTACAGGTATGGGTGGCTCTTCAAGGATCGGACGGCGTAACCTTCCTGCTCTATCTCAGCGATGAGGGATGGATCGGCGGTCGTAATCTGGTTGTTGCGGGAATTCTCGTCACCGAGCCAGACGCCGAGGAAATATGGCGCGATAATCAGGTCCGCGTCCGGTAGCATAAGAGGGCCAGCGACCGCAATGGCGTGATTTGCACGTGGAGATGAGCTAACTGTTAGTGTGGCGGCCATTCTCTCAGTAGTGATGAGGGTATACGCTCGACCGTCCCGGCGCTGTTCGCCCAGGTCTCTCGCTAAGCGACCCTGAACAGTGACAAAGTTCCTGGCCGTGTAGGTATCAGTCCGTGGACTATCAGGCCATTTTCGGTCAGCACATGTGTAGGATGCCCACTCATGCTCGGCATCTGCGATAAGCGATGAGCCATCGGAGAATACGACCTCATAGCATTTGCGGTGATACATTACATCGAATGCTGCCGTGACACGGGTTGGATGGCCCTTCTCATCAAATACAAAGTCGCCCTCGGCGAGATCACCCATCCGCTTCCACCCAGTTGGGGTTGGAATTGGTGTATCGACGTCTAGCGCTTTCCCTGTCCCAGTGCCCGCTTCAATAATCGTCGGCGTGTCTTGCATGAGTGAATGGGCGACCAATGTTGCCATCTCGATCTGTGCAGGACGCTCTTCGTAGCCAGGCAGGCTCTGCGAGAGGATGCCGCCCTGGCAGAGGTCCCTGGTGACGATATCTGCCAGACGGTATTCACCGTTCTGGAAAGGAGTAGGAATGTTTCGGGCCATATTCTGCGTTTTGTTATTTGCTGTATTGTCCTGATCTACAGGTATAGATTGCGAGAAGTCACGAGTGTGCGGGACTGGCAGGCTATCATCATCTTGTTGCTGCGCAGCATGATGACCATTTTTAGAAACGGGTTTAACGAGTACCAGTGGGGCAGGGCGCTTTGTCTCAAGATTGAGAGGAAGACCCATTAACGCGCGTAAATAATTGTCGGCAAAGGCCTGGGTGTGTTGAAAGCGCTCGTCGGGATTGAGGGCGAGCGCCTGGAGGAGGACTTTTTCCACGGCTGGCGAAATGTCGCTATTCAGGCTGCAGGGTGGGGGTAGAGGGTCATGGGTTTGTTGATTGAGAAGTTCTGTTCGCTCTATCGCCGTGAAGGGACGCTGGCCACAGAGCCATTCGTAGGCCATGACGGCCAGGGCGTACTGATCGCTGGCGGCTGTTAGGAGGCCCCGTAACTGTTCTGGTGCCATATAGGGCACTGCCGCTGTCGGTTGATTGGCTGGAAAGGGCAGACCTTGCAGCGTAAAGGAGAAGTCTGTGAGCAGGGTATTGTCTTTCATGTCGATGAGCAGGTTGCCGGGATGAAGATTGCCGTGCAGAATGTTGGAGACATGCGCGTAGTGGAGCGCGCTGGCGATGGGTGAAAGGCGGCGCTTGACCTCGTCGGCAGGAATGCGCTGCCCTGGTGGGACGCGTTGTCGCAGTGTTTCGCCTGGCACATATTGCATGACGAGATAGCCCTGGCCTCCGGCGTTATCGTCAACGTCCTGGATGAAACCTGCATCGTGAAGCTCGGCTATCTGGCGGTCTTTGAGTTTTTTGAGTTGTTTGGCGCGCAGGAAGAAGGCTTCTTTGGCTTCAAGGGTGATAAGCGGGATATGAAATACTTTGATGACGATATCTTTCTTGCGCAGTTTGCCAAGATAGAGGCTACTGGTGGTATCGTTTTTGAGCAGACGTGTGATGATGTGTGAGCCGATTCGCTGCAGCTCTACCTCTGTATCGGACATAAGTCTTTTCTCTCCCCTATGAGAACGAATGTTTCGCATGTGCCAGTATAACATAGGGGGATGTTGGGGCGCAATTTCATTTTCGACTTGACAGGTATCAAGTGGTAGAGTATATTAGTGTGTGAAATACACTAAGTCAGCTATTTCGGTAGGAGGGCGGGCTAAAAGAATGTACCTAACAGTGCAATTATAGCATATCATCTCCATTCTATTTTGTAGGGGAAGGAACGATAGTCAGGAAATGCATTTGGCAAGACAGAGTACGCGGAAAGAGACTGATGGTATCCATGGAACAGACGGAAGAGCAGAGCGAATCAACCAATCATGTGCAGGGAAAGATGCCGCCGACAGCGGAAGCTAAAGCGCATAGCTATGATGCGAGCAAATATGAACGGCCTTCGGTGACAGTGGATGTGGTGATGATGAGTCTGAGGCAACGAGACCTGCAGGTATTGCTGATAAAACGGCGCGCATGGCCTTATGAAGGAATGTGGGCGATACCGGGGGGGTTTGTGAATATCGACGAGTCACTGGAGACGGCAGCGAAACGCGAACTGCAAGAGGAGACGGGCGTGCAGGACGTCTACCTGGAGCAACTCTATACCTTTGGGGATCCCGGGCGTGACCCGCGCACGCGCGTGATTACCGTTGTCTACTTCGCGCTGCTGGACTCGGAACGTTTGCAGGTCAGGGCTGCCGATGATGCCGCAAATGTTGGGTGGTTTTCAGTATATGACCTGCCGCCGCTGGCTTTTGACCACGAAAAAATATTGCAGTATTCTCTCGAACGTTTGCGTGGGAAACTCGATTACACTACAATAGCTTTTAGCCTCTTACCTGAGCAATTCACCCTGCGAGAATTGCAGCGCGTGTATGAGATAATTTTGCACAAGCGCCGGGATAAACGGAACTTCCGCAAGAAAATTCTCTCGACGGGTATTCTGGAAGATACAGGTGCCAAGAAAATGGAGGGGACACATCGTCCTGCCCGGCTGTATCGCTTTAATCCAGCGGCAGAAGCGAAGCTCTAAGCTCCACCTCTACATTACAGTGTTTGTTTAGAGAGGCATGTTGTTGGCAGCGTAAACGAAAAAGTCGAGCCTTCTCCCATTATCCCGGTGCTCTCAACATTGATGGTGCCGTGCATAGCTTCCACGAGTTGACGAGTGATAGCCAGGCCGAGGCCGCTGCCACGAGTAGTACCATGCATATCGCGCTCCAGGCGGACGAACCGTTCAAAAATTGCCTCCTGTTTATTAGGAGGGACGCCATACCCACGATCAATCACGTTGACCCGTACCATAGGCGACTCCTTCTGTTCGAGCGCGGCGGTAATGCAAATAGGCGTTTGCCGGGGGGAGTAGCGCAAGGCATTGGCAAAGAGGTTGCGGATGACCTGCTTCAGGCGGGTATCATCGGCCAAGACGATAATGGAATCGGCGATATCGACCGTGACCTGGCACTGCTCCTGGAGAATGATAGGTTCAAAGAGATCGACAACGGCTGTGCAGATTTCCTTGAGTGGAATGGCTGAGCAATCGATAGAGGCAGCTTCGAACTGTATGCGGATAGCCAGGATATAGAGTGTGATAACTCCTTTGGCTACCTTCATGATCCGGGGTAAAGAGAAGGTAGATAGCCAGCCGCTTAGCAGGAGCAGGCAGAGCACAATACAACCTTGTTGCCAGGGCTGCATGAGCCAATTGGCATTGTGGCGCATCGCACGCGCACGAGGAACGCACCAATCATCGCGGGACTTCCAACAGGTCAAGCAACTCCGTGAGTGAATGTACGAGTAGGCAATCCACGCTGCTCTGTTCTAAACGTTTACCTCTGTCGAGTAAGACTGGTGTGATGCCAACAGAGCGGGCACCCAACACATCCTGGATGTAGGTATCTCCGATATGCAGCGTATAATCGGCGATTGCATTGGCTCGTTGCAATGCCAGGTCATAGAGCATAGGTGATGGCTTGGCATGACGGGTAACGGCGGAAATCAGCAAACAATCAAAATAAGGCGTGAGGTGCAACTGCCGGAGAATCGGGCCAAGTGCGATACCCCAATCGGAGATAACGCCAAGGGTATAGCTACCTTTCCTGCGCAATGCTTCCAGGGTTGGCAAGACATCGGGATAGAGTTGCCAACTGGTATGTTTATCAAATTCCTCGTTAATACTCTGCGCGAGTTGGTAAAGCCGGTGTTCGTCGTGTTCTTCAATAAAAGGACGCAAGAGGTTCATATAGTAGCCAGTCCAAAACTCCGCGATGGCCTCCTCGCTGCCCCAGGTATGGCTATTGAGGCGCGATTGGCGGTAGAAATAGTCCTGGGACTCGATCATGCGCTGTTTTACCGCGTCGATGTGAACGTGTAAGTTGAGTTGTTGGCAAACTTGCTGGCAGATTTCAGGTGAAGATGGATTGGGATGTATGAGGGTAAAGCCAGCATCAAAAAAAACGGTGCGTATGGATTGTGGCTGCTCAAAGGGCATGATTACCTCTGTATTATGACATGATTCATCTCTATTCGAAGTTTCAGGGGTATTCCTCAACTTCTTATGCTTCACTTGCCGCCTTCGGCGGCAAAGGAAAAAGAAAGTTTGGGGACACCCCAAACCCTGCTCCAGGGGCGGCCGCCCCTAAGAATCCTGCTTATACACGGCGTCGGCGGCAGCAAGGGCTGCTCCGGTGGGGGGAGTAAAGCCACAACGTGGCAGTACATGTTCTAAAGCTGCAAGAACGGTGTCCACATTCTTGCGGCAGGAATTGTAACCCATGAGGCCGATACGAATCAGGTGGCCGTGGAGCTGGCCGAAGCCGCCGCCAATTTCGATGTTATATTCATCGAGCAGCCCCTGGCGAATGGCCAGTTCGTCAACACCTTCCGGCACGCTGACGGCGGTCAAGACGGAGAGGGCGTAGCCCGGTCTGGTGAGGATCTTCAGACCCATCGCTTCGATACCTGCTTTGACGGCATCTCCGTGCAACTGGTGGCGTGCCCAGCGGGCCTCTAGCCCCTCCTCCATTGCAATGCGAACGGCCTCCCGCAAACCATAGACGATGTTACTGCAAGCGGTATGGTGGTAACTGTGGTCACCATTCCAGTAGCGATGCAGGCTCTGCAGATCGAGGTAGTAACTCTGCACCGGCTTTTTGCGATTCTTGATGACCTGTACCGCTTGCTCGTTGAGGGTGACAGGAGCCAGCCCTGGCAGCGCGCCCAGGCTCTTCTGGCTGCCGGCGTAACAGGCATCGATCTTCATTTCATCGACATTCATAGGAACGCCGCCGAGCCCACAGACCGCGTCAACTACAAAGAGCGCACCATGTGCATGGGTGATACGCTCCAACTCCTCCAGTGGTTGCAGCAGACCTGTAGAGGTTTCTGCGATGGCGGTGGCAAATAATTTGGTTCCTGGGTGATCTCTAAATGCCTGTTCAAGGACATCTGCTTCCAGCGGCGCACCGAGCTCTGTCTCAAGGTTGACCACGTGGGCGCCGGCGCGCTGTGAAATATCAACGATCATGCCGCTGAAAAAGCCGAGGTTGCCAGCAATAATCGTATCGCCCTCTTCAAGCAGATTACATAGCACGGCCTCAGCGCCGGAAAACCCTGAGCCAGAGACGCAGAGGGTCATCTCGTTCTTTGTTTGAAACAACCAACGCAGCATCTGGGCGGTTTCTTCGAGGATGGCGAAAAACTCTGGATCAATGTGGCCAAGCTGCGGCGCTGAAGCGATGCGCAGGATGCGTGGGTCTACGTTGCATGGGCCAGGTCCGAGCAGTAACCTGTACGATGGATTCAGTTCAGGAATGGTGTCCTGCTGAATGTTCAGATGTCCTGCTACCAGTTGTGTCATGTCGGTTCCCTACCTTTCAATGGAGGCGCGAGATATCTCGCGCCCGTTTCACCAATGGCCCTGCACACAGTCTTTCTGGGACTCGTCACGCGCTACTTTGCCTTTACCTCTTCCTCGAACAAGTGCTGCAACTTGTCGGCCTGATCGACTGTGATCAGGGTGTCAATAAATTCGTCAAGCTCACCATTGAGCACACCGGGTAGATTATGACGTGTCAGCCCGATGCGGTGATCGGTGACACGGTCCTGTGGGAAATTATACGTGCGAATCTTTTCACTGCGGTCCCCCGTCTGTACCTGAGAGCGCCGCGTCTTGCTCAACTCTTCCTGCCTCTGCGCTTCCTGCAAGTCCCAGAGGCGCGCCTTGAGGACGGTCAGCGCTTTGAGCTTATTTTTCAGTTGAGACTTCTCATCCTGGCAGGTGACAACCAGTCCTGTGGGAAGATGGGTAATGCGCACCGCCGAGTCGGTCGTGTTCACACTCTGACCGCCATGACCGGTGGAGCGATAGACATCGACGCGAATATCGTTTTCCTTGATATCGATTTGGATGTCTTCATCGGCCTCCGGCAAGACAATTACCTTGGCGGTGGAGGTGTGAATACGCCCATTGGCTTCGGTTACGGGTACGCGCTGGACACGGTGCGTGCCTCCTTCGTACTTTAAACGTTGATACGCTCCCTTCCCCTTGACGACGAAGGTGATATCTTTGATACCTCCCTGGCCCGTCTCATTGATATCCAGGATTTCAATTTTCCAGCGTCTCCCTTCGGCATAGCGCGTATACATGCGGAAGAGTTCGCCTGCAAAAAGTGCCGCTTCGTCGCCTCCGGCGCCGCCCTGAATGGTGACGATAGCATTTTTATCATCCATAGTATCTTTGGGTAAGAGCGATAGTTTCACTTCTTCAAGCAAATGCTCCTTGCGGGCTTTGAGGCGTTCAATCTCTTCGAAGGCGAGGTCCCGCATCTCTAGATCATCGCTTTCGTACATCTCTTTGGCCTCGTTAATCTGTTTGTCGTTGTCCACGATCTCGTGATATTTGTTGACGACATCTTCAAGTTCAGCGTGTTCACGACCATAGCGTTGTAGTAGCGGAATGTCGTCGAGTACCTCTGGCTGAGCCATCAATGTATTCAGTTCTTCGTATCGTTGTGCCAGGCTGGCAAGTTTATCCATTAAATCCATATGTATTAGTTCCTTGAATTTATCTCTCGTCCCTCCGACCATAAGAATTAGCGCTAAAAGCACTGCTGAGTACCAGAAACACAGCCCATTTACTTGATGGTAACATATTTTCGGGTATGCCGAAACGGACGAAATGTTGCGAATTATGAGAAGAATATAGCCTTACAATACTTATCCTTATGATAAAGGTCTGTGAGGGGTATGAGGTCAGGTCGCTACCCAGCGGCAAGCAAGTAGCGTTCGACTGTAGCACGAAGATAATAGATGATGGAATGTGTGTGTGTCTTCATATATTTATATTATAGCACGTATGGGACTATACATGCCTTTTGATATGGGCGAAGTCGTTCAGGACGTAGAGCACGCGGCGCTGGCCAGAGACCCGGAAAATAGTAATCGAGGTATTGGCAGCAGGAAAGAAAAAGTCTCGCTTCAGCCCCAGTACCTCTGCCGCATATGCGTTTACCACGCCGCCGTGGGCGAAGGCAATGATTCGTTCTCCAACGTGCTTGCCGGCAATCTCATCAAATGCTGAGACGACACGCCGGCGAAATTCTTTGGACGGCTCGCTATTGGGTATAGTATCCCAACTGCCAGTTACGCCTGCAATGCGCACAATATCAATTTGCCGCTCTTTGAGAGCTTGAGTCAAGATGGAGAGGTCGTTATCATGCTCTGGTAAAGGATGTATGTCACCCAGCCTGATCTCTTTAATACCTGGGACAAGTATGGGGGTCAACTCTAAACGCCGAGCCAGCGGTGCAGCGGTCTCCTGGCAGCGTCGCAGCGGGCTGCTATAGATAGCGTCGAAATGGAGTTTCCCCAGTCGCTCGGCCAGGTCGTGCGCCTGTTCGCGTCCCAGGCGACTGAGGGGCAAGTCATCGTAGATACCGCTGGGAATAATTTCATCCACGTCAGGAATAGCATCGCCATGACGCACGATAAACAATTCAGTGGCATCGTCACGCTTCATTAAAAAAGGATCTTCCATAGGTGTTGATGTTTCCTAAAAATGTGATTGGGCGCAGGTTAGTGCGCCCGGCGAACTATTACAGTCAGAATAACTATTTTAACGCTTTGCCAATTGGCGGATAACCTGCCTTGCCAGCGCGCGTTTATGCACTTCGTCGGGTCCATCGGCCAGGTGGAGTGTGCGACCGTGCGCCCACATGGAGGCCAGCGGGAAATCATCGCACATGCCAGCGCCGCCGAAAACCTGGATGGCGCGGTTGACAACATTGGTCATCACTTCCGGCGCGACAATTTTAATCATGGCGATCTCTTTCTGTGCGGCTTTTTTGCCCAGCGTATCGATCATCCATGCCGCTTTGAGGGTCAGGAGGCGCGCCTGCTCGATCTCCAGTTCGGACTGAGCGATCCAATCCTGGATGACGCCCTGTTCGGCCAGGGGTTTGCCAAAGGCAACGCGCGAGTTGGCGCGCTGGCACATCAGCTCCAAGGCGTAAGTCGCCGCGCCGATCGCGCGCATGCAGTGATGGATGCGTCCAGGTCCCAGGCGGGCCTGGGCGATGGCGAAGCCGCTGCCCGCCTCTCCCAGCAGGTTGCTAACGGGGACGCGCACATCCTCAAACAGCATCTCACAGTGGCCCTCGTTATCGATATAGCCCATGACGGGCAGGTTGCGTAGGATGGTTACACCGGGGGTGTTTCTCGGCACGAGGACCATGCTCTGCTGGCGGTATTTATCCGGGTTATGGGAATCGGTTTTGCCCATCACGATAAAAATCTGGCAGCGCTCGCGGGCCGCGCCCGAAATCCACCACTTGCGACCGTTGAGCACATATTCGTCGCCCTCGCGCTTGATGGAGAACTGGATGTTGGTGGCATCTGAGCTGGCGACATCGGGTTCGGTCATGGCAAAGGCTGAGCGAATATCGCCGTTGAGGAGGGGTACGAGCCACTTTTGCTTCTGCGCTGGTGTGCCAAACTGCGCCAGTATCTCCATGTTGCCTGTATCGGGCGCCGCGCAGTTAAAGACTTCGGAGGCCCAACCGACCCTGCCCATGATTTCCGCCAGCGGGGCGTATTCGAGGTTGGTCAGACCAGCCCCGTACTCTGCATTGGGCAGAAAGAGGTTCCAGAGGCCCTCCGCGCGGGCTTTGACCTTCAACTCATCAACAATTTCGGCATGGTGATGCGGGTTGCCAGAGGCAGTGATCTGATCGTGAAAGGTCTGCTCGTTGGGGTAAATATAGCGGTCCATAAAGTCGTTGAGTTGCTTGCGCAGCCCGTTGACTTTATCTGAATAGGCAAATTCCATGGTGTTCCTCCATCGTGTTGCGATTACGTTCACTGTTTGAATATATCACATCTGGTGGGAGGAAGGGGGGAAGGTTACAGGATAGCTCGAAATGTTCCTAAAAAATGGGAATAACCTCACACCTCCCTGCGTTATAACCAGTAGTTAGCAATCAAGCCGATAGAGTGCTAGACAGCCGGAAATGTTTGTGGTATGATTTAGCAGTCACATCGTGAGTTTGCTAAAAACGAGATGTGAGAGATCGCGTCTATAGTCAGGAGCACAATAATTATTATGAAATGTGAACGATGTCAAAAGAATCCCGCTCGTATCCGTGTTGATGAGATGGTCAATGGCCGCCGCGTGCAGCATTATCTCTGCCAGTCGTGCGTAGATGAACTCATGGGCGCAGCGATGGAGCAGATGGGCGGCTCGAATGGGCAGTCCGAGAATATGCCATTTGGTTTCGCTCCTCATTCCAACAATTCTGCCTCTGCTGGTGGTGTTAATACTGCGACCGCTGAGCGGCAGGCTAAACATAGCAAAACACCGACCTTAGATCAGTATGGGCGTGATCTCACTGCCGAAGCTGCTGAGGGCAAGCTGGACCCGGCTGCCGGGCGACAACGTGAATTGCGCCGTGTGATTACGGTCCTTGGACGCCGTCAGAAGAACAATCCTGTGCTGATCGGTGAGCCAGGCGTCGGTAAGACGGCAATCGTCGAGGGTCTGGCCCGTCGTATTCACGAGGGCAATGTTCCTGCGGCGTTGCGCGGTAAGCGTATCGTTTCTTTGAATATTGGCGGTATGGTTGCCGGTGCCATGTTCCGTGGTCAATTTGAGCAGCGCATCAAGAGTATTCTTGAAGAATTGCGCCAGAACAACGATGTCATCGTCTTTATTGATGAAATGCACACGGTAGTTGGTGCGGGCGCTGCTGAAGGTGCGGTTGGTGCTGGCGATATGATCAAGCCGGCGCTGGCTCGCGGTGAATTGCACTGCATTGGCGCCACGACGCTGGACGAATATCGAAAACACGTAGAGAAGGATGCCGCGCTTGAGCGACGCTTCCAGCCCGTGATGGTTGGTGAACCTTCAGTCGAAGAAGCTATCGAAATGCTGCGCACGGTGCGCGCGAATTACGAAGCGCATCACGGCGTGAATATTACTGATGCCGCGGTGGAAGCTGCCGTGAAACTCTCTGATCGCTATATCAACGATCGTTTCCTGCCGGATAAAGCCATTGATGTGATGGACGAATCGGCCTCGGCCCTGCGTTTGGATGCCACGGAGAAGGGCATTGTCAGCCCGACGTTGATCGCAGACCTGGAAGCCGAACTGGCTGACATCCAGGCGAAGAAGGAAGCTGCTGCCAACGCTGAAGACTACGAACATGCCGCGAAGTTGCGCCAGCAGGAACTGTTGGTACAGGATAAGCTCGAGAAAGCGCGTGCCGAATCCAAGGATGCCATGGCCCTGGTTGTGACACCTGTGCAGATAGCGCAGGCAGTTGAGAACTGGACGGGTGTCCCTGTGAGCCAGATGCTCGAGAGCGAGCGCCAGAACCTGCGTAACCTGGAGGATGACCTGCGCAAGCGTGTCATAGGCCAGGACGAGGCTATCAGTGCTGTTGCTCGCGCTATTCGCCGCTCGCGCGCCGGACTGAAAGATCCCAGGCGTCCGATTGGCTCGTTCCTCTTCCTAGGCCCGACGGGCGTGGGTAAGACGGAACTGGCGAGGGCCCTGGCGACAGAACTCTTCGGTGGTGAGGCTAACCTGATCCGCCTCGACATGTCGGAGTACATGGAGTCGCACACTGTGTCTCGTTTGTTCGGTAGCCCGCCGGGTTATGTCGGCTATGACGAGGGTGGCCAACTGACCGAACAGGTGCGCCGACGACCGTATAGCGTCATCTTGCTGGACGAGGTTGAGAAAGCACATCCAGAGGTCTTCAACGCTCTGTTGCAGATCATGGATGATGGTCGTTTGACCGATGGTCAGGGTCGCACCGTGGACTTTAAGAATACGGTGGTGATTATGACCAGTAATGCCGGCAGTGCTGATCTCAAGCGTGCTGTGCGCATTGGTTTCTCGACGAGGAAAGGCGAGGATGAGCGCGATGAGCAGCACGAGGCAATGCGTTCGAAGGCGATGGAAGGTCTGAAGCGTCTGTTCCGACCCGAGTTCATTAACCGTATTGACCAGATCGTGGTCTTCCATTCACTGGGCAAAGCGGAACTCTACAGCATCGTTGACCTGTTACTGGCCCAGGTGCGCTCGCGGCTCAGTGAGCAGGGTATCGGGCTGGTTGTCAGTGACGAGGCGCGAGATCTGCTGTTGCGTGAAGGCTTTGACGAGGAATATGGTGCGCGACCACTACGCCGCGCTATCCAGACCTATGTTGATGATGCGTTGGCGGATGCCTTGCTGGCTGGTAAGATTGCTTCCGGTCAGACGGCGCTGTTGACAGTCGATGATGAGGGTCAGATGGTTGTCGAGGCGCAGGAAGTCTTGCAGGCCGCGTAAGACAAACTGGCTGAGTATGAATAGAAAAGGGAACGCGAGAAGTCGCGTTCCCTTTTTTTCTGTTGTGCTTGTATGGTCAGGCTGCGAATGTGCTAAGAACCCAGCGGGCCGTAGCTTCATCTGGTGCAAATGCAATTTGTTTCATAAGTCTGCTAAGCTCATCAGGTTTGTTCAGCCGTACTACTTGCTCTTGTGCTACCTGTACAAGAGAAGGAAACTTAACCCAATCCATTGACATATTATTTATCTCTGCTATACTTCTCGTACAACATCAAAGTAGAGTAGGAATGTAGTATGAGCAAAATGATGATTTGTGGATCGGAGTACCCGCTAAAAAAGATCTTCAGTGACGACTTCTTCTTTACTATTCCCCGCTTCCAACGCCCTTATTCATGGACTACAGAGCAATCAGAGGAACTTTTTCAAGACTTAATCGGGGCTATGGATAAAATCTGATTTCGCAGAGGGACTAACAACTTTTCTCTGCGAGAAGGGAAATATCATTACTGGAACTCCCAGTCGTTATCGCCTAAGATTGCGCGATTCAGATACTCAATTCTTCCAGAAGTACATTCAGGAAGGGCACCAGATATTTTCTTCGAAAGAGATGAATGAGAGGTATGTACATCGTCTTGGAAACCTAGTTCTCCTGTCAAGGGGGAAAAACATGAAGGCTGAAAACTTCGATTTTGATGAGAAGAAGCAAAAGTATTTTTTCGCCGATAATGTTTCGACACCATTTGTACTCACAAACGAAGTACGTGAGTACAGGGAATGGACACCGGCCATTATTGATCAACGTCAAAGGCGCTTAATGGATGCCTTACAACGATTATGGCGATTGTAGTTCGCTCTTTTTTCCAGGATAGCACTGGCTGCAGTGGCGCCCAACGTGCCACATACTGCTGTAGGATGGAAGCCTCTCTCGTAAGCAGAGGCGGGATCGAGAGCCGCGCCGACCCGCAGCGTCACTCCATAGCCTGCCACCACCGCAGCGTAGATATCTGTGGGTGACGAGGCTAACTGTTCCGCCAGTGCGAGGACCGCCGGAAAAACCACCACGCCTGGATGCAGCGATGAACGGTTCTCAGCATCATCCATTTCCAGTCCGTGCGCCGCTACCCCATTAGCAAGGGCTGCCCATGCTGCCTCTGCGCGTTCACGCCTGCCATAAATAGTACTACCTTGAAAGCCATCTCTCTCTGCAACTCCGCTCTCTTGTTGCGCTTCAAGCAAAGCTCAGCAGGGATGCAAGGAAGTACCTTTAGTCGTACTGGCGTTCATCGTCTCTAGCATCTGGTAAGTTGCCAGGCTGGATGGGAGCGATGGGGGCAGGGAGCCTTGCAGGGTGACGGCAAGGTGATCCAGCAAAAGGTAGCGCACGCGTTCGCTGACGGTTGATGGCAAACCTTCGCCGCGTAAGGTCGCACAGAAATGCGCCAGGTCTGCTGTTGGTTGACCTTGCAAAAGATTACTCTGATTACTCTTTTCGGGTCAAATCCAGCGACATCAATTCCTGATCAAAATACTGGTTCTGCAACTTCAATGCGTGCTTCTCTAATCCGTAAGGCTCAAAGCCGAGTGAGATAAAGAGTTGGCGTGCTTCTTTACTGGTGAGCACCACACTCAAGTTGATCTTTTCAAGGTTGGGCAAGGTTTTTGCATGGGCTATCGCGGCCTGCAACAGCGCTTTTCCTATGCCACGCCCGCGAGCCTCACGTGGAACATACATGCCCCAGATGACGGCTTTATGTTGTCTTTTTGTCTCTAGCTCGCGCCTGAAGCCTGCGATGCCAACAATATTGCGTTCAAATGCACCAAAAGTGACGTCGTCAGGATTTGTAGGCCGTTTGCGCAGGCCCTGTGCGACACCAGCGATACCTCGTTCGAGGAACTCTTCAAAAGTTGCTCCGAAGGATTCGGGGTCATCGCGCAACGCTCGCAGGCGGATATTCCAGAATGCTTCCGCATCGGTTTCTGTTAATATGCGTACTTCCATGTTTTATCCAGCTTTCTGTGAAAAATATAGGACTTATCTATTTTATATCACATGCTGTGGTAGATTATAAAGCAGATGCTATAAACCTTTTACTCTCTCAAAAGGAAATTGATTCATGGAAAAGCTCTCACTTGTCCACCTGGTGCGCCAACCTTTGGTGAAAGGCGGATTGCCTCCGCTGCTGCTGCTACTTCACGGGATCGGCAGCAACGAATATGACCTGTTTGAACTGGCGCCGTATCTAGACGGGCGCTTTCTGATCATCAGTGCGCGGGCGCCAAATACGTTGGGACGGGATAGTTACGCCTGGTTCGAGGTCAACTTCACGCCGCAGGGGACGGTCATCATTCCCGAGCAAGCTGAGGCAAGCCGTAAAAGATTGATCACTTTCATCGATGAGGTCGTTAAGGCATATGGAGCCGATGCCCAGCAGGTTTACTTGATGGGCTTTAGCCAGGGTGCTATCATGGGCGCCAGCGTCGCGCTCACCAGGCCTGATCTCGTCGCGGGGGCCGTTCTAATGAGCGGGCGTATCCTGCCGCAGATAGAGCCGCTGATCGCGGCCCTAGAAAAGCTGCAAGATCTGCCGATACTGGTGGTTCATGGCACTGCTGACGCGGTATTACCTATCAGTCATGGACGTGCCAGTCACAAGAGACTGTCAGCACTACCGGTGGATTTGCTCTACCGTGAATATCCCATGGGCCACGAGGTCAGCCGAGAGAGCCTGGCCGATGTAGCTGCATGGCTTAGTGCGAGGCTGGATAGCGCTAGCAAGCGGAAGAGATAGATGTGGAATTGACCCGAAAAGATGGAGGGAGAGCGTTACGAACAAACGCTTGTATGCTACCTGGACCTATTCGATAAACGTTTTTTCCAACGCCTGTCAGCTATACTCATCTTATATGGTGAACCTTGCATGCAAATTTCGTTCGTCGCAACATTTGAGGTGTCGAGTCAATATGCAACAGAGTTTACGCATTCCTTAAAGAGGAGAACGATATGACGGACAATACATGTGTCGTGTTCGTGGAGCCTGGCAAGGTCAGCGTCGAAAAGATTGACAGAGATGGGCTTTAGCCCGCCGCAAGCCGCTGTGGTTTTAACCCACGCGGTTAGGCGTCTTCGGCTTTAGCCCATAGCGTGATCTTGACTATATATAGTCAGAGTGTGTTAAACTTGAGCTATGAGAACGTATGAGTACAGACTTCGACCAAGCAAGGCACAGGAACAAGCCTTGATGAATACCTTAATTGCCTCGCGCAAGATGTATAATGCCTGCCTTGAAGAGCTGATTGCTCATTACAAAGAGACAGGCAAGTTGATCTTCACCCAAATTTATGGAGACCCCAAAGAGGGGATTTAGCACATCACTTGTTCGTAGCTAAGGGGACTCATGTAGTTCAAAGTTGAGTGTCTTCTGGTTCGATTGTAAAAACATTCGATGTAATCAAAGGTGGTGCTCCTGGCCTGTGCTCGTGTCTGAAACGACTCGCCATCAATGCATTCCCCTTTGAAACTGTGAAAGAAACTTTCCATAGCGGCATTATCGTAGCAATCGGCAGTCCGGCTCTGCTTGCTCGCATGCCTTCTTGTTGCAAGAGTGCTTGATAGCTCTCGCTCGTGTAGGTACTCCCACGATCAGAGTGATGGAGCAACCCAGCTTCTGGACGGCGACGAGTGACGGCCATCTGGAGAGCTTGTACGACCAGAGTGGCATCTTGAATTGCCGCCATTGACCATCCTACCACCATCCGAGAAAACAAATCAAGCACAACCGCAAGATATAACCAGCCTTCTGCTGTCCAAATGTAGGTGGTATCAGTCACCCATTTTTTGTCAGGCTGATCGGCGCTGAAGTCGCGCTGGAGCAGGTTGGGAGCCACTTGTGCGCCTGGCTCGCTTTTCGTGGTGACCGTGCGATGGCGTGGACGTTGCGCAAAGAGTCCTTGTTCTCGCATCAGACGAGCTACCCGTTTCCGGGCGCAATGAATGCCCTGTGCACGCAACTCTGCATGAACACGTGGACTGCCATAGACGCGGCGATTGGCCTGGAAAGCCACCTTCACTTTCTCTGCCAGTTGGGCATCTTCTCGGCTATGCTGACTAGGAGCACGTTTGTGCCAGGCATAGTATCCACTAACTGACACCTCCAGCACACGACACATCACCGTTATTGGATACTCATGCTGATACTCAGCGATGAATTGATATTTCATTGCTGTCCGCGCGAAAAGATGCCTATGGCTTTTTTTAGTATATCACGCTCCTGCTTCACGACTTCCAATTCTCGCTTGAGACAGCGTACTTCCTCTTCTTGAGCCGTTTGATGCCCACTGCCTGGAAAGGCTTGGGGGCCGTGCTCGGTCAACTCCTTACGCCATTGATGAATCGAGGTGTCTGAGATGCCCAACTCACGTGCCACTTGTGCGATCGATTTGCCACTGGTCCGAGCCAGCTGCACCGCTTCTCGCTTAAACTCTGCGGTATAGGCCTTTTGCACTTTTTGCATGACCCTGCTCCTCCTTCTGGAATAGTATATTCTAAGCTTTCACTCTTCCACAAATTCGGGGCAAGATCAATCAGCCGAACAGGCAGGTGCGTTCCCTGGAAGAAGACCGTAGCGTGGCGCTGGAAGATACCCATCGGCAATCCTTTGAGCCAGGCTACCACATCGAGGCGAAACTCGGGGCGCTCGGCCGGAGCCTGGGACGCATACACTGGCAGATGCCAGGGGCTGAAGCGGGTGAGCGAAAAGGCGTTGGCCTGATCAACGGCCACTAGTGGGTCACGCCGCAATTGAGTAGGCATTGAGGGTGGCAGCCCCTGAACCAGCCAGGCGTCGGAGTTTAGCGCGCTCACGGCGCTGTTTGCGTTTGCCCGCCCAGACAAAGGAAGTGGGTTGCTGGTTCCACCCAGCCACCGTCTGCTCCAGCCAGTCGATCACTTGTTGCGCATCCTTGGGATGTTGACCAGAGAGTGCCCGGCTCACAATGATATGCTGCACCGACTCCGCCATGTTGAGCCAGGACCCTCCAATGGGTGTGTAGAGCGGCATGACCCCCTGCTGAAAGAGCCAGCCCATCAACTCATGGGAGAGATGGCCGGCCAGATTATCCCACACCAGCAGGATGCGCAGAGGTGGCAATCCTTCGTCGCTCTCATGAGGCCACAGCCAGGTCCGCCATTGTGCTCCTATGGATCGCTCGGACTCCGCTGGTTGCTCAGTCAACGCCTCTTGACGCTTGATTGGTTCAAGAATCTGCTTCGGTTCTTCTTTGAGCCAGGGATGCAAGACGGCATTGGGGGCCGACGTGACGCCCTTGGCTCGCACTTCTCCCGTCTTGGGGCGAAACAAGGTGAGCAGTTTGGCGGTCCCCTCTCGCATGTATTCGTGAGGCAGACCTTTGGGATGCGCAGCCTGGTGCCAGTTGACTCCCGCTTGTGGGATCGCCTGATAGGGTCCGGCCTCATCTTGACACCACACCTGGATTCCTACCAGTTCTCCGATGAGGTAGGCCAGTTCAATCAGCCGTTTTTTCTCTTCGGTTTGCGGGTCATGGACGGTAACCACTCCCGCTTTGCGCTTGCGTAACGCCGTGCCCGTCGCACACCAGGTTCGTGTACGCCCAAACACATAGCCCGCTTCATGCAGGACTCGACGAATGGTCGTGGCACCCAACTGGGGGAGACCGCTTTTGCGCAGGCAGCGTTGCAGGGTGGAGAGCGACCAAGTCGCCGTCCCATCCTGCTCGCGGTCGGGGTCTCGTTGCAGTTCTTGGACGATTTGGCTCCGGGCGCTACTCCCATAGGTCACTTTGCGCCCTCGTCCGGCTGCGATGAACAACGCGGCGAGTCCACCATGATGAAACCGTCGCACGAGCTTGCTCACGCTCTCTGTCTCCTTGTAGCCAGCTTGTTTGGCGGTTTGCGCGAAGGATTGTCCTTGGCTCAATGCCAGCAGTGCCTTGGCTCGCCTCACGCTATCAACTCGTTCACTGTCTGCTTTGACCATCCGTTGCAATTCCTGCCATTCCTGCTCGCTCAGTGCTCGCAGCGGCTCTTTTTGAGGGGCGGACATCTTGATGCTTTCTCCTTGCTCGTCCTGTTTGACCAATCGTTCTCGTCCTGCTCGCTTTCGCACCGCCTCACCTCTTTCTCACAGAACCTGTCGGCTCATCAATTGCAGACTGGGAATGGGGTTCGTTTCTGAGGAATCTTCTGATCGGGGAACCTACAAGGGCACGGAACGCTTCACTTCCCTCTAGTTTACCACCTCTGGGTGCTCAATGCCTACTCAATTGCGGCGTGACCCACTAGTTGGCTGGCCCTGCTGTAGGCTCCATCCCCGACCAGGATGTCGCCAGGCTGGATCGGCAGGTGCGCGAAGCCTTCTCCCAGGTGCCGGTCACTGACTTGCACCCATGCGAGGTGGCCTGCCAGCAGATCGTAACAACTGTGCAAGCGCCAGGTGTCTCCTTTGGGTCCCATCTCCGCGAGATGGGTGGCATCGACCAACAGGATGCGCTGCTGGGTGGGCAGCGACGGTGCCGACAGCAGTGAGCCCAAGAGCTGTTGGCAGAGCCACAGGAGCCATGGACCGCACTTTTGCAGCCGCTCGTGCCAGGACTGGCTGGCGAGCACCTGGGTGGTGACTCCGACCAGTCGGCTCCATCCGCTCAGTTCCTTCAAGGAAGACAGGCTGAGCACATAGCAGAGCACGGCTCGCAGTAAGACACGTGCACTGCTCACGCCACGTACGCGTTGAAAAGCTCCCAACGCTCGTGCCTGGGCTTCCACATCGGCGGGCAATCGTTGCTCCACCAGCTCGTTCCAGTCCTGCTCGGGGCTGGAGATGACTTGCGACACGGCATCGCTTGCGCTATGCTGATCTCGTTGAGGCATGAGTTCGTTCCTCCCGTCAAAAGCACTGTCTAATGAATGCTTGTACGGTAGCAGATTGCACTCTGCCTCGCTTGTTTTTCGATTGTTCAAGGTACTTTTTTCTTAACCTGACGCCTATGTGGGGGACCCCGAGTTCCTGAGGCGCAGTCTCCAGAAGGCGCTAACAAGTGCAGGCATGGTAGTGGTACCGGCTGAGTACGTGGCCGAAAAAATCGTGGAGGCGGCCAGGAATGAACCCGACGACCTTTTCCTGGACGAGGGGCTGCTCAAAGAGTCAGTCTCTTGAGAAGACAAGTATCGGGAACAAACGCTTCGCTCGATCGTTCCCGTGATTTGAAGGGAAAATGGAATGGCACCCCTTGCTGGTGCCAGTTTTCCTCGTAAGGAGTGTTACCATGCCATTGTTGAATACAAGTATGCAAGGCAAGGTGTGTCTGATCACCGGAGCCAACTCTGGTATTGGGAAAGCAACGGCGCTGGGATTGGCACAGATGGGCGCTACAGTGGTCATGGTCTGCCGTGATCACGCGCGAGGCGAAGAGGCACAACGCGAAATTAAGATGAAAAGCGGTAATGATGACGTAGATCTTCTTTTTGCAGACCTCTCATCGCAGCTGTCCATCCGGCAGCTTGCGGATACCTTCCGGCAGCGCTACCCGCACCTGCATGTGCTTATCAATAACGCGGGAGCGGGCTTCACGCAGCGACAAGAATCCGTCGATGGGGTGGAGATGACCTTTGCCGTGAACTACCTGGCCCCTTTTCTGCTGACGAATTTGCTGCTCGATGTATTGAAAAACAGCGCGCCAGCCAGGATTATTAACGTGGATTCCGACAACTATCGCTTCGTTCGACTGGATATGCAGGATTTGCAGTTAAAACGTCGGTATGGGTTCCTGCGCGCCTATGGCCGATCAAAGCTGGCCCTGTTGCTCTTTACCTACGAGCTGGCGCGCCAACTGCAGGGAACGGGCATTACAGTCAATGCCCTGGAGCCTGGCCCAACATCCACCACTTTTGGTCAGAAGGGCGCTGGCCCTGCTGCTCGAATGCTCTTGAAGTTCGTCTCTTCTCTCTTTAGCAGCCCTGAGAAAGGGGCGCAAACGTCAATCTACCTGGCCTCATCGCCAGAGGTCGAGACCATCACCGGGAAATACTTCGTGAAGAGCGCTCCCAGAAGGTCGTCAGCCCTTTCTTATAATGAGGAGCTTCAGCGCCAGTTATGGGAGGAAAGCGCCAGGCTAGTGAAATTGTCTGCGAAGATACAAGCGTTGTAAATTTCTTCGGCGAGCCTAACAGGCCTTCTTTGGCGGCTTCCATGCTCGCACATTCGACTATGAACACCACTCTTCCTGGTTGATTGGCACGCGTGTAGAACCGCATTGCCTCACCAAAATCTAACTCGGTGATTGCTCAATTGACAGCGGTCGGGATATTCTGGTGGACCTTCTGTGGAAACTGGCGAGGGGAATGGTCCCCGGATCACTTCCCCTTGCCACCGGTCCTCAACGGTTTCCAGCAGGTTGGCTTGTATTTTCCGCATGCCGCGCTGGAGCGTGCGGATTTGCATGGGGTGATAGCGTCCTGGGGAGAGACGCTGTAGCTCCCGAAAGATGTCGCCGCTGCTCCGTTGAGGATTGGCAACCAGCCAGGACAGGATCTGCTCCCATTCTTCCGTAAAGGGGTCTTTGTGGGTGCTTCGCCAGCCCAGCACACGTTTTCTTCGCTCCTGCTCCCGGTACAAGATCTCGAGTCCTGCTGTCGGATCGGGGACGCTTCCTTCGATCGGAAGCGTTCCCGTCATACAGCTTTCTGCGGAAAAGACGCGGAGAGGGGCAGAAGGGAGAGATGAAATAAAAGGAGAACAACCGACAGCGCAGCGGAAGATGGCCTGCTGCAATTGCTTGAGTTGTTGGAAAAGGCGGATGGGGTCAAGTGCCTGGGCGACCTCGAGCAGTTCTTGCTGCTTCTGGGCAGGCAAGGCGCCTGACAGGAGCAGTCGTTGAAGTGGAGTTTTCGCTGGATCGTAGACGTAGCGCACTTTCTTCCCCTCGCGCTGTTTGGAGAGCAATTTCATCGAGGGCTGAAAACAGTTGACATACAGACGCAGCGCCCGATAGAGTTCGGTGAGTTGCCCATAGGCGTGTTCGCCGACCAAGCGATCGTAGCCCACCACCTGGCGGACAATCGCCCCGTTTTTTTGCTCGACAAAGCACTGATCGTTTTTCAGGTACGGGCGTCCCCGCGTGAAGGTGATCTGTTTTTGTTCGCAGTAGGCAATGACTGTCTCATTGATGAATTCTCCGCCGTTATCGGTATCGATCCCCAGAATTGGAAAGGGGAAGAGCGTCCGTGCCCGTTGGAGTGCAGCGAGGACCGCCTCCTGGCTCCGATGCAAGAGGGGCAGGCATTCGATCCATCCCGTCGCCACATCGGTGAGCGTCAGCGTGTACAGGTAGCCCCCCTCAATGTCGGCGCCACAATGGGCCACGAGATCCGCTTCCAGGAAGCCAGGTCGGGCTTCATTCCACTCCTGAAAGGTGCGAATCGGGATCTGCTGCTTGAGCAGCGTTCCCGCCCGTGTGGTGGAGAGGCCACGGCGATCCAGTTTGCGCTGAGAGGACAGCAGGCGATCCGCCGTTGCCGCGCTCATGGAAAGCAATTGTTTTCGGCACTCCTCTGTGATCTGGAGGTGCTCATGCCGTTCCAGCGCCTCAATGAGCGTGGGGAGAAAAGGCATGAGGCGTTTGGCGCAGATGCGGTTGGCGGCGTTCCAGACCAGGAACAGCGCGTGCTGGACGTCTGGCCCGTAATGGCGAGGACGGGGGCGCTGAGGGGTGGGTTGCACCTCTTGCGCATGGTTGAGAAGCCCCATCGCATACTTGCGATTGTATCCAGTCGCTGCTGTAAAGGCATCGAGCAGCTTGCTTTTCCTCTTGACAGACGATGCTGTGCGATACTGCGGGATCATGGACTGAAGTAATGCGCGCCTGGTTTGAAGACTCACTCCTGCCATACTCGCCTCCCTTTGAAACGTCAGGCGTGAGACACCTCCGCCGACATGACAGAGAGTCCTCTGGTTGCCTCACCAGGAATTTGCCTCTTGAAACGCATTCTCTATGCTTCCTGTCTTTTCGGTGAGGGGATAGTGGGGAAGTGGCAGTTTGGTTGAAAACGCAACAATGATCCGCAGGAAGCGTGTTTCTTGAAGAACGCAAAGTCAGATTCCTGGTGAGGCAATGCGGGGTTGTGAGGCAGTATGTCACTGCGCGCATTTTTCCCAAAAGCAAAACCGCCCCTTGCCTTTCCTCTCGCCGGTTGGTTGTTCTCAACTGGCGCTAGAAGCGCTTGCAAAGAGACGGTTCATAGATGGGAGCGGGAGACGGGGCTCGAACCCGCGACAGCCTGCTTGGAAGGCAGATCGTCGCAATAACGTCGCTCGCTTGCTTTCGTCTGGCTTTAGAAGAGCCTTCACCAATCACGGGCGCCATCCGAACGTCATTAAGGCAGATGGTCGCCCGCGTTGGGAGGCAGATGCTTATCTGCTTTCCCTCCCATCATACCTTTTTCTTCTCAAGAATGCAAGCACTTTGGGAAAGATGTTCTATATGGGCCTGTTTGGCGAAGGTCACGACGCATTTCAAACGCCGTTTTTGCGAACGGATAGCCCATGTAGCCAGTACAACTTGAGCAATGCTCGTCTGCTTTGAAGATTCATCCCTTCTCCCACGTTTGCCTCCACGGAACCATTCTGCCAAAACGACAGCAATGCTATCAATTAACTCATGATAAATCTGCCTTAGTGATCCCATGTTATCAACTTCCATACATTTTGCAAAGGAACATGAGCCAAGAGGTGATCTTGGTGCAGAGTTGGAAAATACTTCGAGTGAATGCGGTTCTCTGAAGAGGACAAAGGCAGATTTTTCGTAAGGCAATGCGCATGCTGGCAAAAGTTGTCACTTTGCCATAAAGGCAGGTTCTAACGAGGTTTTATACTCATCAACAGTATACACTCTTCTTCAGTAAAAGGCAAAACACCATGAGTACTCTTTTTGAACGCCGGGTGTACGAACGAACGTGTGAAATAGCCAGCATAGCCATCCAGTCGATTTTTCCCAGGAGAAACACATGAGATATATTGAGGTATTCTTGTAGGCACAGAAAACCTTTGAGAAGGATTATCACGAGTTCGACAAACTGAAGAGTAAGATTTCCCGTGAGGCAATGGGTCTTCCTTCTCTAATTATCTCTCAACACACTCCGAAAGCATATAGGTTTTTTCCTGCTAGACCGATTGTTCAAAAATCTCTAGGCTGATAGCCAGCACGAGCGGAGCGGGTTCCCTCTGGCAAAGATGGGGCTATCATCGTGAGCTTGAGGGACGTATCGCGAGGTGGCTGGTGCTGCACCAGGCGGCGCAGTTCGCGCAGCAGGCCAGCGAACTGCTTTCCAGGGGTGAGGACACGGACTTCCAGGCCGGTCTTCCCATTGGTTGCCGCTGATGCCAGCCAGACGGCCTTTTCTGCCGGGACAGAGGGCGGATTCGCCCAGACGCGAATGATGGTGCTGAAGATCTTCAGCTTTTTCTCGTATCCCTGCACCACGCTCACCCTGCGCAAGAGGTCGGTCTCGACCAGTCCTGGTTGAAAGGCGTAAATGCCAATACCCGTCTTCTTGTATTCCTTTGCCAGTGCCAGGGTGAAGTTGCGCACCCAGGCTTTGCTCGAAGCATAGGCGTTCTGGAAAGCCACCGGGGTGGTATCTCCGCGCCCGAGCAGATTGATCAGCTTGCCCCCTGTCCCTTGAGCAAGAAAGCGCTGAAGTGCCACCCACGACCCGTAGTATTCGCCGAAGATATTCGTGCGCGCGACGCGCTCGAAATCCTGCGGGTCAATAGTGGCTGTCGGACCATAGATACCACCATAGCCAGCGTTATTGACCCAGATGTCGATCTTCCCGAACATTGTGACGGCGTGGTCGGCTAGCGCCTTGACCTGCTCCAGCTCTCCCACATCGGTCACTTGCCAGCTTGCCCTCGCCCCACGCTCAAGGCCTCTGCTGCCTCTGCCAGGGCAGCGCTTGATCGACTGGCCAGCATCACTGCCGCACCCTCACGTGCATAGGCCTGGGCAATAGCCAAACCCAGGCCCCTACTGCTGCCCGTGATCACCGCCACTTTTCCTTCGAGGACACCCATAGCTTCTTTCCTTCCTGTCTTTCTCACTTGCTTCTGCTGTGCTCAAGCAGGACGAGGAATGTCGCCCTAAGCCTTGATTGCGCTTATTTCTTCACTAACCTCGCTCTCGGCTGCACAAATGGCCCCACCTGGTAGAAATCATCCTTGTTCCACAGCGCCTGATAGGTCGCAGCGGTCAGCGCCACGATCAACCAGAGGAACAATGTGGCCAGGGAGAGCGCTACCTTGGTATCTTTCAACTGGAAAAGTGACCAGACCACTCACGATGGTCAGCAGGAACATGACAAATGTCAACACCAGGGCATTGAGCGGCGAACGTAGGCTCAAGTAGGCGGCATTGAACAGCACGAAGTCGACCCAGGATACTCCTTGCAAGGCCAGGTAAGCAGTCCGCCCGGGCGTCTGTTGTGGCTTGTTGAGTACCTGCCAGGTTCCCCAGAGGCCCAGATGTCGTTCACTAACCACGCCGGGCCAAAGGCCCAAGAGGGTGGCGTAATCTTCACTTGCTTGAGGCGCTCAAAGTAGGACACGTCTCCAATGGGTGCCTTTCGCAGGCTCTGGCCTCTATTCCCTCTGGCGAGGCTCACCAACCCGGACAAGCCAAAGGTCAGCATCTGGAACCACTGCATAAAATATGGCTGCGTGATACCAGCGCCAGCGCGGCGGGGCGACAGTCGAACGCTCAGTGAGTTGAGCTGCATTGGTTGCTTTGAACATGATCTCTCCTCTCATGTATGCTCAGGGATCATCTCTTTACACTGCTTGTTTAGCAATTTTCTACGCGAGATGTGTGAATGTATTGGCATCCTGTTATTCATTTTAATACAATTGACTTAAGCAACGCCAACAAATGCTTGTGGATTCTCGTCGGTTGATCTATAGTGTAAATCGTGCTACTGCTCTCGTATGTCGTACCAGTGGGGAATTTCGAGCTATGTTACGTCTTCC
>CAVZJN010000042.1:0-17036 GCA_963775585.1 uncultured Chloroflexia bacterium
CTCTTGAATATGTGTTTCAAATACCTGCAGCAGTTGAGTTCCGCATTGCTCCCAACCATACTCTGCCTCGACAAGCGCTCTACTAGCGTCTCCAAGTGTAGTTCGCATCTCTGGATTATTCAGGAGCGTTATTACTTTCCGCGCAAACTCTTCTGGGTGATCGGCTACAAGCAGATGTTTCCCTGCTAGGATAGATAGTCCTTCGCAACCCACACTGGTGGAAACGACAGCTTTTCTCATCGCAAACGCTTCAAGAATTTTGAGACGGGTTCCGCTGCCGACCTGCAAAGGTACTATTGCTACTGCTGATGCTGCGAGATAGGGACGCACATCTGGTACTGTACCGGTGACTGTGATCCCGGGAAGTTCCCCCAACCTCCTTACCTGGAGTGTTGGCTCGCTGCCGACAATCATCCACGTTGCATTTGGAACCTCAGCCTTAATTAGTGGCCAGCATCGTTTCGCGAAGAAGAATACAGCATCAATATTTGGGTAATAATTCATTGCACCTGTGAAGATGATCTGGTATGGTATTTCGACTGGAGAATTGCTCTGAAATACCTCTATGTCAACACCATTTGGTACAACCTCAATGATGTTTTGCGGAAGTATCCTTTTCAATGATTGACCATCATGCTCGCTTGTGGTCAATACAACATCGGCGTTTTTGCAAAGCTCGATCTCCACTGGCCGCAGCAAACGACTCTCCTGCCAGTTATACCATTTACGCAACCAGGAAGTTTCGCTTTGAAAGGTTCTCCAGAGAAGCTCATATTCAATATTATGCTGATCGATGATGCGCCTCACACCATCAGGAAGATGGTAGCCAGCGATGAGAACGCTTTCAAAAAGGACTGCATCGTAATGCTCCTCTGCCTGCAACGTATCGAGCGCGTTCTGTATTTCCATGTAAGTATTGCTTCCAAACGAGTACGATTTTCCACGCGCCATATACATCAATTGCTGTAGCCGTTTATGAGTAGGCGTTGTACGGACAACAATTTTTATAGTATGCAGGAAATCGTTCAAAATAGACAGATCACCCTCTTCCATCTCTATTCTATCAACTACCGACAGAAGTGAGACTGTATGTCGGCTTGCAAGTGTTTTTAGAAAATAGTAGTTACGCTTACCACCTCCCCATGTAGGGGATGGAAAGCTTGGCGTTAGCACGAGTAGCTTCATTGGTAAGTTTTTCCTCTTTCGTCTTAAGAGTGGGCAGTTTGATCAATATGCCTGCAAGCATACCGACGTAGATCACATTACGGTAAAAGGAGAGTTGATAATCGGCGAAAGCCACAATGATCTCCATAATGACCATTGCTACAATATAAATGGCTATAAGCTGCAGGTATTTATCTTTGAGGTTGCGCAGGATGATACATCCGCGCACGATAATAGCTCCAAACAGGTACCACAAGGCAAGGTAGCCGATTGGTCCAAGCCGCATCCAGACCCAATAGATCGTATTGTGGGGGATATAAAGATAATATATATCGAGCCCTGAAATATCCGGTAGGAAAATAGGTTCAAGGAACGGTTTGCCAAATCCCAATCCCAACGGGTTTAGCTTTACGGTATATTTCAGATCATAGTTTTCAATATCACGGTACAAATTAGAAGCCGCATCAGACGGGTCAGGATGAAAAACTGAGACAACTGCGCGCGCGGGCTCGCTAATGCCTCCATGACCATTGGAAAATGCCGCGACATAAGCGCCGCCTAGCAGTGCAACTACTATCAGTACTTTCACAAGTGATTTGCGCCCCTCCGGTTTCACTGCGAAGACGAGTACCCAGGCGACCACGATTCCAACTAAAAGCGCGACGAAATCTGCCCGTCGGTTGTTGGCAATAAGTGCAATGAGCAAAAATGGTACCAGGGCCAGGGCCGTATAAAATTGCGGTCGGTAACGAAAATGTAGACTGAACAAGATGATTAACAGGAGTGTTGAGACCCAGAAGTAAGACTCCTCATGAGCCATAATATCGTGGTTACTCGCCAGGTCTCCATGTATGATAAATATGTAGATGTAGGTCCCTTCCAGGGCTTTAATGCCGGCACACAGGATCACAAACCAAAAAAAGTAACGGAGATGTGTTTTTGTTCGGATAAGGTTGCAAGCTAATATATATCCTAGAAACAGATACCAGAATGACCTGACCTCATTGACAATGATTTTGAGATCTCCCCCGCTAGTCAGTCCATGTACTAGTCCCCATACCACACAGAGCAAAAAGAACAGAAATGGCAAGAACAGTTCGCCTCCTTGTAAAAGCTTTTGACGCTTCAGTAGACCATGAAGTATGAAGACCAGTAAGACGAAAAGCATGAAAAAACCAAGTGGACGATCAGGTAACCCTTCCAGGGCGGGAGGCCAGGCGAAGACATAGATAGGGCTTTGATTGAGAATTGCGAGAGGATTCTGCTCGATTAGAAGTGTACAGCCAACTATTACAAAGAAACCAACAATTGGCCACCGGATAACAAGTGCGCTAATCACCGGCAGAGCCAATACGAGGAGAACAAGGCTAGATCCAATTGCAATGCCACCCAGAACTAATCCGAGGACGAGACAGAGCGTGCCAATGAATATTGCAATAAACAGAAGCAAATCACCCCATTTACGATTCGCCAGTAATGTAGTGACCGATTGAAAGCCCTTAGAGGTTATTGGTGATTGAGTTTCCATAATCTCTCTCATCTTAGAGTGCCATAAGCTACCATACCTGCAGCGACGAGGAGTATCAGCAGGCAAACCCTGGTATTAAAGTTGCGGGCGAATAACCCGATGCCAACAAAGGCTATCAAAAGTATGAAAACCGGTGTTTGTGTCCCCATTTGTGTCTCCTAGAGTAGTTGCCGTATCCAACCCGGAATGTGACTTTCCCCCTGGTTAAGAATGATACCGTGAACTGGTAAATCTTTGAGACGCTTGCATGTTTCTATTACCATGCTATTGGGTACGACCTGCGCGCGAACTACAACTACAATCGACTCGAGCAGGCCTGCTGCAAGAGAACCATATCCCGTAGTAATGATTGGAGGCAGGTCAACAATTAATAGCTGATTTTGGTGAGCAAAGGTTTTATGGAGACCAATCTGCTGCAACTGTTTCAGCAACTTTATCGCATCTTGTGAACCGTTTCCGGCAGGGATGACCGTCAAATTATCGTCGATCCCGTAACGAATGTCGTCTTCATTGCATGTTCCATGCAACCATTCTGCCAGTCCAGGTGTTTCAGGAATGTCGAAGTACTTATACAGGCTGGGATGTTCCCAGTTACATTCCACTAGCGTGACCGGCTCGCCGCTGTCGTGTGCCAATACCTGCGCAGTCACTAACGCTAAAAATGATTTACCTTCCCCTTCGATGGAACTGGTGAAACCCAAACTGCGCACCGGGGCATGTTCGCGGAAAAAGTTTGAAAGGCAGAGCTGTCGGCAGCGCTCTTGCAGCATGCGAGCATTAGCTGCGTCTCGCTCATTGGATTTAGCGGGTTGTTGTTTCTTGCCGGGACCCTTCTTAGTATTGACTTTCGTAGGTGGTGGAAGTGGTGTGTTAACTACCGGCGAGAACCCTATTTCCTGAGCCAGCCGCAGTTTCTGTGTTTCATCTGTCGAAGGATGCTCCTGTGCTTCATCAATAACTGGTATATCTGTATCTGATACATTGATCTGCATAATTGAGTTCCCCGTTGTTAACCGTTCGCTATTTTCAGACATGAGTCATTCTCTTGATCTAGTAACATGGCCGTTGTCGGTACTTTTTTCAGCAATGAGCAAGACCTAGTCATGGATTGTAGATGTAGTTAATAGTGTTATCGAAGTTGGTGACAGTTTAGGTAACTGCATTATTACAGGGAAAGCCGATGAGTTCTGCAAGTCATAGGCCGAATGTATCGCCCGATCCCGGCGTACCAGGATGACGAGGTAAATTGTGCAGGCCAGGAGAGCAATTCCCAGACCAACACCCCCTCCAACCAGATAATCTTTTGAGCGTGAGAGAGGTATACCTGTCAGGGGAGCATCAATTACCTTGAACAGGTTATTCGTGTCTGTTCCCTGTGTACTAATTGATTGCTGTAAGGTGTTAATGATGTCCTGAATATTTTGTACCGCTGCCTCCGCTTGTATCCTCTTGAGGTCAAGGTTGGCATATTCTGGATTATTCATCTGTTGCACATTTGGATTCGTAGCGACGTATTGTGCCTCCGCTTTGACAGCATTACTGGCATCTTTTTGTACATTAACCAACTGTGTTTGATAGCTTACCAAGAGGTTTTGGCCCCTTAGAACCGATAATCCCAGGCCCTGCGAACCAAAAACAGTAATCACAGCCTTCACTACCTGTTGAGCAATCTGAGGATCGTGGTTAGTGTAGCTTATATAATATAAGTTATATACAGAGGGCGCGACTACAACATGCTTAGATATGTCGCTGTACAGTGCATCTTGTAACTGACGTGGATCATTCATCACACTCTTGCTCAGACCCAGCGTTGGCGCAAGGTCAACTTTCTGCGCTACCGCCAGTGCGAAAGCACGTGTTTGAAGTAATTCGCCGAGCGCAGTAGCCTGAGTTTGTGCCGGATATGCGGCGAAGTTACTCTCCGGACCGGTTGCGCCAATGTCAAAGTAGCGTTGTAAGGCCCATACAGATGCTGTTGACTGGTAGGTGCGTGGAGTCATAATATATGCAACGGCAACAGCTATAATTGGAGGCAATATAATCAATAAAAGAAGCTGTAAAGGGTGGCGAAAGATTGCTTCAAGGATACGTATCACTACATCTTACCTCCTAGTTTTCATAGAGACATATTTCTCCCACAGAATACAATCCTTTCCATAGTAAAGTGGTTTTCATTGATGTTGAGATGATGTTGTGGGAGGTTATTTCTGGTGTACATCGCTCTACTGACTTTTTCTTATATTCCAGGTAATTTCTGTATACTTTCTCCACGAAATATCACCAATTCATTACCGACATGAATATCACATGAGCACGCCCAGATGATATTTTTAAATGTGGGGCGTGATAACCAAAATGTAGGGTGCGCAAAATTAGCCAGCTTGCTATGGCCTTCTATCAGCCAGTGAATAGATTCCTTTATGAAGAAAAGGTGCAACAGAATGAGCAGACTACGCAGAGGAGTGGTCGGTAATGTAGTAACTCTACAAGATAGTCAAAAAATGCGTATCACTCATGTAAGTGTTAAACGCATAGTAAATAACACTGTAATCTCACTCGCTGGGCAGGCAATAAGCTGGGCATCTACGTTACTTCTCACTATCGCTTATGGACGTTTCCTGGGACCTGAAAAGTTTGGTGAACTGTACTTTGCAATCACCTTTGTTGGGTTGATTGGCGTCCCTTTAGAGTTTGGCTTTAACGCGCAACTTACTCGTGGTGCGGCGCAAGAACCAGGCAAGGCTCTTGGCTACCTTTGGAATACTTTGCTCCTTAAGACTGTACTATGGTTGATTCTATTCTCCGTTATCTTGCTCATATGCTGGCTGCTCGGTTACAGCCTGGAAGTGTGGAGTCTGGTAGCTATCTGTGGAGTTACATTGCTGAGTGGTTCGATCGCGAGTACATTTGCATCACTATTCTGTGGCTTTGAAGGAAATGTTTACCCGGTAATTGGCAACATTCTGAATAATGCATTATCAGCGCTTGCAGGTATCCTGATACTCAGAGCTGGAGCTGGTGTTCAAACGATGGCCTTTGTGCTGCTGGGAGGTTCTCTTTCCAGTGTCATATGGCAGGCAATTTGTTTTTTTCGCCTGGTTGGCACTGGCTTTAACATTGATATGACTCTTATCCGTAATTTGGTACGGACCAGTATTCCGTTCTTGACTTATGGAGCGATAGGAGTCATCTACTATCGCATTGATACTGTTCTGCTCTCTTTGATGACGAACGATACAGTGGTAGGATGGTATGGCGCAGGGTATCGTCTCTTCGATACACTCGTTTTTTTACCCGGCCTTGTTATCAGCGCCATCATGTATCCTGTCTATGCCAAACTTTCTGTTAGTTCCGAGAGAGACCTGAAGGTAGCAATAGAGAAGTCACTGAATTTTTTGCTCATTTGTGGCATTCCCATTGCAACATTATTATTAGTTGCTGCGCCAGACATCATTCAGTTTCTCTATAATCGGGTTGAATTTTATCATGCTATTCCTGTTCTTCAGTGCCTTTCTTTTGGCTTGGTTTTCCTCTATATTAATTCGGTATTCACTACTCTCCTTATGAGTACAAAACGGGAGAAAAAGATTACTATCATGGCGATGATCGCTCTTGTTTTCAATCTTGGGCTGAATCTCATCCTTATTCGTCTCTATCAGCAGGTAGGAGCCGCCATTGTTACGTCGTTGACTGAAATACTCTTATTCTGCGTCTCTATTCTATTTATTCCTCGACAGCTTCTGCCCCTAGGAAGTCTGCCGGTGGCTTTCAAGATTATTATTGCCAGTTGCGTAATGGCGTTGGTCATCATCCCTCTCCGTAGCATTCTCCCACTGCGGGAGTTCAATATCTTTGTGATCTTATTCGTAGGGACACTGATATATTGCGTCGTAGCAACACTATTGCGTACCATTCCAAAGGGGGATATTCTGGCCTTGTATCGGGGAGTTCGCCATAAAGCTCAGACAACCAATCCTTCTCCTGACGAAAACCAACTGGAGATAGAGCAAAGTTCTCAGGCGCTTGAAACTGAGGGGGAACCCCAGGCAGCGCAAGAAGCCATATGGCCAGCTGGTAATGCAATGAAGCACATGTTGGATTGCAGCTCCACGATTTATTATCAACTTGATGAGGATTCAGAAATAACGGAGAAGAGGCCCCGTATTAAGTATAACGAAAATAGTTCATCGGAGGTGTTGAATTAAGATGCGAGAACTGCTTTCGGCTATGATCAAATACGCAACGAACCATATCATCAGTCATATTCCATCCTACGCGATCCGTCATGCCTGGTATCGCCGCATTCTGGGTTGGCAGATTGGCCCGAATGTGGCTATTTTCATGGGACAGCATGTGCAAATGGGTAAGGTACGGAACCAGAAGGTCTCCATTGGCGAAAACACCGTGATCAATTGGGATTGCTTGTTGTTCATAACCGGAGGTGTAGTGATTGGCAAAAACGTCAGTATCTCGGCTGGCGTCTGGTTAATAACTGGCACGCATAATATAAATGATCCAAATTTTAACTATGCTTATAAACCAATTGTAATCGGTGACTACGTCTGGATCGGCATGCGAGCCACTATACTGCCTGGAGTTACCATAGGTGAAGGTGCTGTTGTTATGACCGGTGCAGTAGTAACACGCGATGTCCCCCCCTTTAGCGTGGTCGGTGGGGTCCCAGCCAGGGTGATTACTCAGCGAGAGCTGAGTAATCCCTCTTACTCGTTGACTTATCAACCACTTTTTGAGTAGTGCTTTTCATGTGGCTTTAGATGACCGTAGAGTCGGCCCAAGAGCCGCCTACCTAATCCCTTATCTCCAAATGTCTAGTATTCAATGGCATCGTAGAAAGAGAGGCAAAAAGTAATGGAGAAGATTGAAGTAACTATCACTGGCCCAGGCACATACCGCGTCTTCTCTCTGTATGACAAGAAGGGTATTGCCATAACATCGCACGGCTTACTAGAACTTGCTACCTTGATTGAAGCTAATAGAGCTACACTTGAGAAAGAAGCTGAAGAAGAGCAGCAAACGAAAAGCGATGAGTTGTTTCCACCTCGCACAATTCATCCCGTAAAGCCGAGTGAGACAATCAATGAGATACCTAGAGTACTAAACCAAGTAGGTTGGGATTTACCCTAACCACGCATACCGCACTGAAGGCGATGAAACACCAGGGCGCTATAGCAATGTAGTATCTTGAGTATTATAATGAAGAGAAACCATATGACACACTCCAATATTGGCATACTTGGTACTGGTTTCTACGTACCGGAACAAGTGCTTACTAACTACACGCTTGAACACTCTCTTGGCCTGATTGACAACTGGATTGTCAGAAAGACCGGTATACGCGAGCGACGTATAGCAGCCTCATACGAGGCAACTTCAGACCTTGCAACGCGCGCAGCAGAACGGGCATTAACGATGGCTGGGATAGAGGCAACCGATCTGGATCTCATCGTGGTTGCTACCTCAACGCCAGACTGGCTTTTACCTGCTACTGCCTGTGCCGTACAGGCAAATATCGGAGCGACTCGCGCCGCCGCGTTCGATATATCTGCGGTTTCCTCCGGTTTCATCTATGCACTTACAGTGGTGCAAGCCACCATGCGCAGTTGTCAGAGTTTTCGGAATGCTCTCGTTATCGGGGCCGATACGTATTCGCGCATTCTCGATTACCGGGACCGAAAGACATGTGTGCTCTTTGGCGATGGTGCAGGAGCAGTAGTACTTGGGCAGGTTCCTGAAGGCTACGGTATCCTCTCGAGTTACCTGCGCGCTGATGGGTCCCTGACCTCCCTAGTTCAAATTCCTGCTGGTGGGAGCAGAAAACCTCCCACAGTTGAAACCATTGCAGAGGGTGGGCATTTCTTCCGTATGGATGGTCGTGCCGTGCGAGAATTCGTGGTAGAAACTTTTCCAGATGCTTTGTACTCGGGACTTACAGCAGCAGGCCTCACGCTAGAAGAAGTAGACCTCGTGATTCCACATCAAGCTAATAAAGTGATTTTGGAGGATTGTATGCAATCCTTAGGTGTGGCACGTGAGAAGGTACATTACACTATCGAATGCTATGGGAACACAGCTGCAGCCTCTGTGCCTGTTACGTTGGATGATGCTGTACGCTCAGGTCGAGTTCGAGCGGGTGATGTCATCCTCCTTATAGCATGCGGCGGTGGCATGACCTGGGGCAGTATTGTCATGCGCTGGCTGCCATAACAAGCTTGGCACGCATGACATAAATGATCCAAATTTTATCGATGCTTAATTCGTTGAGTTATCAACCACTTTTTGAGTAGTGCTTTTCCTGTGTTATCAGACCTGCTTTAGATGATCGTAGAGTGGCAATGACCCTCTATTTAGTATCGAAGGTAAGGGAATGTTTGTGAGTAGAAGAGACGAGGAGCGATAGAATGCATCATGAAACTAGGACAAGTAAAACACACTTTATTTCTCGCAGTAATAAACCTTGTTGTTGTCGTATTTATTGTTGCGTGTGTATCCCAACAGCCTTCACATCCTGAACAAGCAGTTGGCCCGAGATCGCCAATTATTATTAGCCGTAATGTACCTGCTTATTCATCTTCAGGGACTGGCAGCGATGCAAACGATGACAGCCTTGATACCACATGGTGGTCAAGTACTGTGTCAAGTGGTGCTAATGCCTGGCTTGCCTACGACCTGTCAAGCGTCCCTCTTGCAAAGCGAGGAAGAGTACTGCTGGTCTGGTATAATGAAACCAGCAGCTATGATCATACGGTTATTAATGAGGCGGCTTATAATATGCCAGGCTCATATACTATCGATCTGAATTTTGCGCCAGGAGGTACAACCCCTCCGACATCTGGTTGGAGAACTGTGGTCACTGTGACCAACAATCATTATCACTCCCGCCAGCATGTTTTTGATATGCAAGGGGCTAACTGGGTTCGCATAAATGTGACCGCCTCTGATGGATCCGCGGACAATTACTCTGTAAGGATCAATATGGATATCTATGAGGCAAGCTACGGGCTAGAAAATGATTTTATAGATTATGGTGATTCCATTACTGCGGGGAGTATGTCGCATCTTACCACTGAAGCGCAAGTGAAGTCTTTTGGAGATCTCATACATGAGCAGTTACCAGATCAATTCCTGATAGAGGAGGATGGAGGTACAGGATACCTATCGAGCTACAATCCTATAGATTCACAACATCACTATCTGCAAGCATGGTTAAGTGTTTTTCCGGGGAAATATGTAGGGCTGAGTTATGGGACCGATGACTCCTGGGGATGTGGAGATCCTGCTGGTATTGCCGATAAAGTGTACAATAACTACGTAGATATGGTGCAGACTGTACTAGCTGCGGGAAAAATCCCCATTGTCCCTCATATAATATGGTCACCTCGCCCCGATTTGCGAACATGCGCTATCGCTATCAATGCGAAGCTAGATCAACTGTATAAGATATACCCTAAAGTTATCCCAGGACCAGATCTCTTTGCAGTCTTCCAGAATCACCCGGAGGACTTTGACGACATGATACATCCAAATGATAAGGGTATAGGCTTGTATCGTCAGGCTTGGGCAACGATGTTTTTAAAGTCAATATATCACTGGAAAGGTGTCTCCAAAACTCCAACTTTAGCAGGGGCTATTACTTCAGGAGAGATGTTTCTAAATTGGCCCTTTGCTGTGGCTCTACCGCCGCCTTCCCCAGCACGGCCTGGTAGACTCGTTCTACTTCATCCGCTTTACACTGCGGATTGAAGTACTGTTCCACTTGCATACGACCGTATTCTCCCATCTGTGAGCACAAAGCGGGATTCTTGATAAGTGTCAGAATGTTCTCTGCCAACTGTGGAACGTCACCTGGTAATGAAAGGAGGCCTGATTTGCCATGTTCCACCACCTCTGGTGTAGCCCCGCTTTCTAGCGCAATAATGGGTTTTTTCATTGCCATGGCTTCTAAATAAGACAAGCCAAATCCCTCTTCGTAAAAAGGCAACGTACTTAGATCACAAGCTGCAAAAATTTGCTGTATGTCTGGACGGTAACCGGCGAAAATAACATGCTCACCCAACCCCAGTTCAAATACCATCTTCTTTAGATAATCTTTGTAGCTGCGACCACCTGGCAAGGTTACACCGAGAAGTTCATCCCCAACTATCAGAAAACGAATGTCAGGTATCTCCTCTCGTACTCTGACCAGAGCTTTCAGTAGTAGCTCGTGACCCTTCCAAGGTACTAAGAGCGAAATGCTGGCAAGTAACGGCGCATCTAGAGGAATGTTAAACTCTTGACGTATCTCTTTTCCATCAGTGTCATAGTGCCAATTGTTGATGTCTAAGCTATTGTGTACGACTTGTATCTTACTAGGGAGAAAACTCCTTGCTATGAGGGATTGTTCCACGAACTTTGAAACGCCGATTATGCTATCGGCTTGCTGCATTGCCCAGCGTACGGGAAAACTCATATAGCTACCCCACTGCGCATGAAGGTGGAAAATGCTTTTAACGCCCGTTAACTTCGCTAATAATGTGCCGTAGAACGCATCACGAGGATTATTCGCAGCGTGAACGATATCGATGTTGTGCTGTCTGACATAACTGACTAACCCGGCCATAGTAGTGGTTATTGCCAGTCCATTGAATAATATGTTTCTAGTGATCTCGACCTTAGTTCCCTCGTTTAATAATAGTTTTGGACCAAAATTCGTAGGCCGAATATGAAGATCCGGAATGTTTTCCCACATTCTAAATGAAGGAACAATCTTATCTTTCGTATTTGTAGGACATGCAACATGTGGTTCTACTCGCTCGCGATCAAAATAACGCATAAGCAAGCTATGAACGGTTGCAAGTGATGAAGGATACTGGGATTGCATAAACAGTACATTGATTTTCTTCTTCATTAGCTGACTCATTTCTCGCACTGACCGGTGCTAAAGGTAGGATAGCATGTCTTATACAACTGCTGTGTAGACCTTTGGCCATGAAAAATACATGGCAGTGCTTTGCTTTTTTCAGACAAGCATTTCTCACACCTCTTGTCTTTCTGCCCAACTGTAACACACAGTAGTAAAGACACAGTGTATGTCAGAGTTATAAGTAGGTTGAGAATGTTAAAGTATCAACAAAAATATGCACCGTGTCCTGGCTTATTTTCCCTTTTTCTACTAAGAATTCTCATGGTTCGGCCAATTTTTTAGGCATAAAATGAATTATACTCCCACTAAGTTTGTGGATATATGACAGGGAGCCAGATTGGCGATTGGTGTTGTTACCCATGGCGGGAAGTTGTATTTCTTACATACCTGCTACAAGACATCACTCATTTTATCCCTCTATTGGTACGGTTTTTCTACACAGCACAGGTACACTCTACTGTGATGAGTTTTGCCTTTCTTTATTTGTAAATAAAGGCGACAACTTCAAGACGATATCTATGCGCCTTTGTTCTCCGGTTTCATTCGTTGGCGATCGAAGTCATCGTAGGAGATAACGCGACCGAAGTCTATTTCTCACTTTCTTACCCGACTGAACTCTATCGCCTGAACCAGAGCGGAACGGGATGGACTTCACCGACTCCTCAAGTATAGACATGATGTAGAAGGATTTTTTTTCATGCGGATATTGCAACGAGCATTGATACGATCGGTTGAAGTGTGGGCGGGCCTGTTGCTGCTCTGGACCACTGCGACAATGGCCCTCGCGGATGGCGGCGCGCCTAATCTGGCCTACATCGCAGGTTCTAAGACTGGCATCAGCGTTATCGATATCCGACAACAAAAAGTGACCACGAACTTTTCGCTGTCGGGTGATCCACATACGATTTACCTGAGCCTGGATGGTCGTTTTCTCTATGTGTCGCAGCCTGCTCTAGGACGTGTCATCATGCTGGCCACCAAAACAGGGCAAACCGTTTGTAATGTGAACGTTCCGGGCCAACCGTCACTGCTGGCCTTCGATCCATACTCCCTTATGCTCTATGCTGCTGGCAATGGAGCCTCCAGCGTGACAGAGTTTGATCCCAGCAATTGTACGGTTAAGCAGATGCTTCAGACCAATGGCCCAGTGTACGGGTTAGCGGTCGCAATTATCGGCTCGAGCAGTACCGGCCATCAGCTCTGGGTTTCTGATCCCAGCGGGCTAGAGGTCTTTGACAACAGTGGGCGCGTCGCCACCATCCCCATTCCAGGGGGGGCGCAGTACGTCAGTATACCGCCCGGCGGCGTCTCGGCCTATGTCACGACGCAGCAGGGAAATTTGTACGCAGTGAATCTCCGCACACGCCAGGTCTCGCCGCCCATACTTACCGGCGGACAATTTGGGCCAATGGATTATGACGCCGACCAGGTGTATGTTCCTGACAGGCGGAACAAACAGGTGGACGTGCTGGCTCCTATCACCACATCGACGGCGCCTTTCCCGCATGAACCCGTTCACACCATTCGTGTGGGAGTCGCTCCTCAATCCGTTGCTATCACCAGCGACGGGCAACTTGGCTTTATCGCGCTTGCGGGAGGCAATGTCGCCATGCTGGACGTACCCGGTCGGGAAATTGTTAACACCATCTTCGTAGGCGGTTCACCCCAATTCGTCGTTACCGGACTGTACCCCCCCGTATTCGGCACCACTCCGCAACAGACCACTCCGCAACAGACCACTCCGCAACAGGTATCGATCTGGGGCACAGTCATCAATGTCATCGCCTACGCGCTGGTTCTCGCGCTGTTGATTATACCCATCGTCTTTATCGCGAGGCGCGCCCGTGCTACATTTGCCAAGAAAAAATAAAGGATGAGCTTACTACTAAGCATGAGGTCTTGGTGATAATTCATCGGCAGCGTAGCTGAATGCAAGCCGAATCTTTGATCGACAGTGGACATTCTGGCTATCGTCGTTACACCGGTGCTCTTCTATCGTTCTTGTAGCTACAGGCATTTATTGATCGAAAGGGAAATCTATTATGTCGCAATTTCAACCATCACGACCGTTACCGCTTCAGCCTCCGCCGATGCAGCCACAGCCGCAAAATGGACCACAACAACCACCGGCCAGGCCACCTGCTCGACGCGTTGGGTTTAGTTGGCTATGGCTGGCTAGCGGGCTGATTGCCGGGCTGATTGCCGGCATCATCATTGGCTATGCCGTACATACACCCGGTGTCCAATCGACGCCACCCATTAAGCAGACTACCACAACGTCGAGCCAATCGACCCAGGCAGCAATCACGCCAACCCCGGCGCATGCGCTCAAGTGGACCGCTGTCAAGACGTTCACTGGCCATGGTGGGGAAAGGACGAGTGTCTTCACTATGCCGGATGATTGGAAGATCGTGTGGTCGTGTGACCCGAAATCGTTCCAAGGCAGCCACACCAATCTGAATGTGGCCGTCCATGGACCTCCTGATGGGGCACTGGTCAATGTAGCTGTGAACACCGTCTGTAAGCCTGGCAAAACCAGCGGTAGCACCGAGGAACACCAGGGTGGTCAGGTCTTCCTGATCATTGGCGGCAATGGGAGTTGGAAGCTCCAGGTCCAGGAACTGAAATAGATTATCCGTAGAGTAGAGCAAAGGGGAAACGATTCATGCCTCAGCATCAACTTGTGTAAGAAGCGTCGCTCTCCTATCATAGATGGATCTTATTGTTGGGATGCTCTGATAGCTGCTTCACTGAACGAAGAGCGCCTGCCTACACAGACGCGAAAAACCGCGAACCTGAGTAACCAGGACGCGGTTTTTTCATACTTTAGTCACGAGAAGGGATATTCCTCATGAAAATCGAGTATGGATATGTCAAACCTGTTCCTCGGCAATCAAATGCTTTTCCATAGTATTAGCATAAACGTTCCCATTAGTTGGGTACACGGATATAAGTGGTTCCGCGTCACTGTGTCGGGTGAGTCCGGCCATGAAATCTCTATAAACTTACGATGAGCAAGGGAGGTAACAGATGCGCTCCACACCAAGTGGGTAGTGGTATAGGCCTCGTAGCTCACAAAGCGATCATGGATGGCTCGTCCCCCATAGTGCGGCCAGATGCCAATGGTCTCCAAGGCCTCTCGCCCGCGCTTCGGACACCTGACATCCACACAGGTCTGCCAACAGTTCACAGGTACGCTGAGGGGATCAACTGATACCGCGATGCAGGTAGATGGCCAACGGCCGCACGCGTGGGCCTTACTGACTGGCTGCTGCCACCTCTGCCGGAAACCTTCCATGGCTCACGTGCTGACAGGTGGAGCAGGTCACCTGCTCCACCTGATGTTCACTCACCTCCAATCCCTTCTGAGTAGAAGCCATAGAATTTGTCAAGCCCCCCTCGTCCAAGCTATTCCGAACACACGTACGGTGAAAAGACGGTGATGCCTCTCCCGCACACAACGTTTCCCCTGGCCTCTGGACATCGTCCAGAGGCTTTGCCTCTCAGCCGTTGAGGGGTGGGGGCGCCATGCAGGCAGGGAGCTAGCCGCGCGGCTAGCTCCCTGCCTGCATGGCCACTTTCCCCGGATCGTAACTCTCCTCCGTCTGGATCAGATGGACGGCGACAATCAACATTTTGCGCATGACTGCCACCACCGCCATGCCTTTTTTCATGCCACGAGCCACCAGGCGCTGGTAGTAAGCCCCAAAGGGGGATGCTTCCAGGTGAATGCTCCGTAACGCGGCCAGGTACAGGATGCGGCGCACTCGGCCGCTGCCGTGCTTGGACAGCTTGGTCTGCCCTTTCCACTTGCCGCTCTGCTTGACCTGCAGATCCAGCCCGACGTAGGCGACCACCTGGTCGATGCGCGTGAAGCGCGTGAGATCCCCCAATTCTGCCCGCAGCACCGCCACCGTCGTCGATCCAAATTCTGGGACGCTCAATAATCCCGTGGCTTTGGGGTCCTGGTCCAGCAACTGGTCGATCTCGCGTTGCAGCTGCTCCAGGTTCTTCTGGGTATGGTCCAGCTGATCACAGAGAATGCGCAGGCTCGATGAGCGAGCTGCGACGGCCACCCCACTGCTGATCGACGCCTTGGCCAACCGCACCAGTTCTTGCGCGGTTGGCCGCCCGTAATGGCGCGGCGCCAGTTCACGCAAGAACTTGCCGAGGGCCTCCACCTCGGTCTGCGCGATGGCCTGGGCGCTTGGATAGCGCTTGAGGACCGCCAGGGCGGTGGGCCGCGTGGGATCAACAAAGACTTGCGTGAATTCGGGGAACAGCACGACCAGCAGGGCGTGGATCTCATTTTTGTAGCGCACCACGTCATCGCTGAGTTGATGCTGTAACCGCATCAGTTCGCGATAGGTGGCCACCTGCTCACTCGGCACGTAGCCGAAGCGTGCTTCTCCACTGATCAGTGCTCGCGCAATCGTGACCGCATCGAGCTGATCCGTTTTCGCTCGCAACCCCCGTTGTTGCGCGAAGGCATGCATCTGGGCCGGATGTAACAGGCAGACCTGATAGCCACGCTTGAGCAAGGCCTGCAACAGATTCTCTCCATAGCGCGAGGTAGCTTCCAATCCCACCAGAATCTGCTTAGGAGCCACCCCCAGGCCCGCGAGTCGCTCAAAGAGCCACTCGAATCCTTGAACGCTATTGGCAAACGGGGTCGATTTGATCACCTGTCGTTTGTCCATCGTCAAGCAAGACATCGTACACGACTCCATGCCGATATCGATCCCCACGACATGCGTCGTTTCGACCGGCTCGGGCATCGGGGATGAAGATCCAGACATCATCGTTGCTCTTTCTCATCGCCGCTGTCCTCCTGCTCACACAGGAAAACCTACAGGGACGCGTCTCAACGGGGAAGGCCGCCCAGTCAGGACGAGCGAGAACTCATCGCGGATCGGCAGTCCTCCCAGCCAAGGCCAGGGGCTGCAACAAGCCCCATTGTCGCTTGCAGTCCTGATGGACGGGGAGCAGTCTACTCACGGCGGTCGCTGTCTGTTTCCAAACGCGCCGCATGTTACTACAAAGGCTCTCCCGTTGCTTCCACCAGTATAGCAGATGCCATCTTTCTCAGATGCCCTCTCCTATCTACCAATTAGTATATGAGTTACTGCTAGGGTTTAATTTCCGTAAACCTGGATCTCGGCTAATCCGACATTTATGGTCGAAGAACTCACCGAGGTAATATTGAGCTGTAGGCTCGTGATGGTCTTGTCTGCGAAGGTGATGGTAACAGCTGAACCGTCATTGTTGAGAGGGCCTACTGTCACACTACTATTGTCACTAAATGTAATAGTCCCACCTGTGATCTGGTCATCTAGATTTGGACGGTCGTAGAGTACAATCTTGTTGACAGTATGTGCGCTAGACCAGGTAAGGTTCAGCCAACTGCCAGCCCTGCCGTTAACG
>CAVZJN010000043.1:0-22515 GCA_963775585.1 uncultured Chloroflexia bacterium
ACCTGACTTGATTGTCTACTTTGGCGACCTTTTCTGGCGTTCAGTTGGGACAGTGGGTCACCGCTCGATTTACACCTTCGATAATGATACGGGGCCTGACGATTGTAATCATGCGCAGTTTGGTATCGTGATCAAACATGACCCTGATGCGCACGAGGGTCCTGGGGGGCGCGAGCTGACAGGATTGCAGTTGATGGATATTGCTCCCACGATATTGGAGCAATTTGGTATTCCTGTTCCAGCTGATATGCAGGGAAAAGTGTTTTAATTGCAATAGGAAGCGTAAAGAGAAAGAATGAGTGTCAAATAATCGAAGCTATGCGCCAGTTCGTAGTATAAATCATGAATCCAGAACAGCAAGTAGTCTGCGCCAGTGGCGCAGACTACTTGCTGTTCTGTTTATTCAGCCTTTTTGAAGTACTCGACTGTTGCGCGAATTCCCTCTTCCAGGGTGACTGCCGCGTTCCACCCAAGAATGCGGGCTGCCTTACTGCAATCAAAGTATGATAGGTAGATATCGCCGGGACGTTTGGGCGCTCGCACAATCTCTGGTTTGTAGCCGATCAGTTTTGCCATCACATGGTAAATCTCGTTGACGGAGGTCCCTTTTCCTGTCCCGATACAGAAAATATCGTTGTCGCCGTGCTCCATAGCGATGAGGTTGGCCTGTGCTACATCTCCCACGTAGACGTAATCCTTCTGCTGTTCCCCGTCCCAGTCAATACGTATTGTCTCGTGGTTAAGAAAGCGCCTGGCGAAGATGGCGATGACGCCTGCTTCTCCATTGGGGTCCTGGCGCGGACCAAAGACGTTGCCATAACGCAGAATTGTATATGTCAGTCCATTTGCCTCTTTCCAGTAGCGCAGGTAGTGTTCCGCGACCATCTTGGTGATACCGTAGGGTGATTCTGGATGTTGTTCAACCTCTTCGTCGATAGGGAGACGAACGGGGGTGCCATAGGTTGCGGCAGACGAAGCAAAGACGATCTTGCGGGTGCCCGCGCGAGTGCAATTGGTTAAAACATTGAGCAGGCCCAGTACATTAACACGTGCATCAAGTTTCGGATCCTTCGTTGAGACTGCAACGCTTTGCTGCGCAGCCTGGTGGCAGACAATTTCTGGGCGTACCGTATCGAAAACCTGGTTCAGGCTGTCTTCATTTGTGATATCGACATGAAAGAACTGTGTTTGTGGATGAAGATTCGTTCTCTTCCCGCCGCCCTCTTCCCACAGGCTGTCCAGGACAGCAACCTTGTGCCCTGCTGCAAGACATTGATCAACGATATGAGACCCAATGAAACCTGCTCCACCAGTCACTAAAATATTCATCAGAAATACAAAACCTTTCTATACGTATTCCGTCTGATCTCTTGGGCAGTATACTACAGTTTATAAGAAAAAGCATAGATTTTTTCTTGTATATCTCGCGAAACCACTCCTAGCCTCAGGTTTATACACTTGCCACGTATCAAATCTATCACTTTGAGGCTCACCCTCAGTGCTCTTGAACCACAGGTTGGAATCAATTCAATTGCTCAATCGCGGTCTGCAGTGCTTCAGGGTGCGTTAAAACGGGGAAGATATGTAGACCGGTCTCCTGTTGAAGGCGTTCAAGGGCTGCGTGATCCTGTGGATTTAACATGGCCACAGTCAGTATGTTGCGATCGCGACCAACAGGAAAGCAGTGAAGCTCCTGGGCCAGCTGGGCATTGACGAGCTGTTGTAGCCGCGCGTGGGGCTTTTTTGGTAAGAGCGAGAGGTAAGGAATGCCCAATTTGCGGGCGAGGGCTGGTAACTCGTCATCCGCGGTTTGATGTCGGGTACTCTGCCCCTGGCGGGTGACAGTTTTGCGCGCTGAACGTTTGGGGGTGAAATTGAAGCGTAGGCTTGCCTGGCTGGCGGCCTCGATTGACTCGCCGATAGTTTGATAAGGCGTCGGGTAGGCACTATGTCCGATAGTTATTTCAATGGGACGGGTGAGCTCCATATCGGTGGTATTATGAATACTCCAAAGTAGAGCATCCCAGAGACGGCTTTGTACAATTTGCCCTCCCTGGAGGTTGGCTCCAGGCAAAAGGAAGTGCAACGTGTTGCCAAGGAGAAAGACTACATCCGTTTTGCGTACGAGTGGACGCAGGCAATTCATTAAGTAGTGCGTACTGGCAAGTGGGTCGGTATATAGAATGTTATTTGAGTTTGTTTTTGCGTCGGTTTCAAGGTCGGATTCAAGGAAGAGCGCGATGGTTACCAGGGCAAGCTGGTTGGCACGAGTAGCTACAATATGCTGGATCGTCGCCGCAATTGTCTCAGTTGTAGCAATAGTCTCATAAGTATACAAGGACAATGTCGGCTCTATAGTCAGGCGAGACGCAGCTTCATTGCTCATATCCGGCTCCTCAATTAGAATGAAGTTACATAGAATGTGTTACAGCTAATGATACACAAGCAACACTAAGAAATATGTGGCAATACGGTTGCATTTCCGTTGAGACTCTTTGATCAAGGTTAAGAAGCGTGTACTCAAAGAAATGGAACGGCTCTTCGTGAAGATTGATGCTTCCGGAGCGATGGCGCGGGAATGCTGGAGCGACTATAGCAAAAAGCTGAAATTGTGGCGTCAGAACCGCCAGCGGTTTGAGCAATTCTGTGGCGACTGGCGAGCCGTCCATCGCCCGAAACTCTCCTCGTTGGTTTGCTCACCTGAAATTGTAGCGACTATTCTCGCCCAGGCAGGAGCGCCGCTTGTTCCTCAAGATTTGGAGCCACCAATCAGCCAGGTAGAGTACGATTTTGCCCTGGAGTATGGGCACTTCATCAGGGTGCGTTTTGTATTAGGAGATCTGTTGTATTTTCTAGGATGGTAGGGCTCAATTATTCCTTTGTATCTTGAATTGATTGAAGCACTTTCAGAGTTTCTGTACGCACCTGCTCGAGTTTCACGCCCATGCCCTCCAGTACTCCCGCGGCAATACCTTCCCCTTCGCGTACCAGTCCCAGGAGAAGGTGTTCGGTGCCAATATACTGGTGCTTCATCAGCTTTGCTTCATCAACAGCCAGCTCAATTACTTTTTTTGCACGGGGAGTAAGGCCAATATCACCGGGTGCCACGTGGTCACCACGACCGATAATATATTCAATTGCGGCACGCACGTCACTCAATTGTACGCCGAGGTTCGTTAATACTTTGGCGGCGACCCCTTCACCTTCGCGCACAAGGCCGAGTAGGAGATGTTCAGTGCCGATGTAGTTGTGTTGGAAGCGTTGAGCCTCTTCCTGTGCCAGTGTCAAGACCTTGCGAGCACGTTCTGTAAATTTATTAAACCTGTCCCTGTTCTCCACTGTGTAATACCTTTCTAATAAGGATACAGCGTAGGAATGATGCTTTTCGTGCCTGTTTAACCGAACAAGTTGCGTTTATTAAGATACAAGGTTGTGGTGGTAGCGTAGGTGTAAGTTTTTGGTGCTACATGTACGATCTAAAGTAACGCTAAGGTCGGCGAGGTAGACAGTACAAGCATAGCACGCATATGTATCGGTTGGCAATAGTGATTTTTTGAGCGACTTGACAGGGGCATTGTGCAGGTAAGAGAATATAGTAACACACAAAAGATTAAATAACAGAAGATTACCACCATATGCAACAATATAACATCAACACTTCTACCAGCAGCCCTTTGCCACCATCGAACGGTACTTCTCGGGAGCATCAACCTGCAGGTCTGTCTCTGGACATGCAGGAAGCTGCTCGCGCCGCTGAACGGGCCCGTCTGCGACAGGGTATTATGCATGTGCGTATTCGCCACTTTTATTGCACTCTGGAGGAGATGTTCGATCCCTCCTTGCATGGCCAAAGTTTTGTCGTGGGGACCGGTACAGGGAGACCAAATGAACCGGGCCGTGTTATTGATGCTTCTCCTGCCGCGATACGCCTGGGCGTCAGTCCCGGTATGCCTTTGAGGCGCGCTCATCGTATAGTTCCGCGTACTCGTTTTTTGCCGGCCTCGTATGATCGCTATCAACCTGTATTGCAAAGCTTGCGCGAACGGTATAAAGCCTATTCTCGTATTATTGAATCGATACCTATCGCGGACACTTTTATTGATCTGCGTGGCTGTGAAATTCCATTTGACTCGCCCGTTGCACTGGCTGAGCGCCTATGCGCGGAGGTGGCTGAGATGGGATTGACCGCGCTGATTGGGATCGCCAATGGAAAGGCAATTGCTGAACTCGCCGCGCTAATGAGCCGCAAAGATGGACGCCAGGGTGTATTATATATCCCTGCTGGGCGCGAAGCATCATTTGTACAGACGTTACCGCTTTCGATGCTCTTGCAACTGCGCGCTGCAGGTGCAGGTATCCCGAGTGCGTTGCCAGACCTGGGAGAGCAAGAAGAGAATTCTGGCTCGCGTCCGCCAGAGGTCGAGGGGAAGAGCGAACAGGTGGACTCGGTAGCAGTAGCTGAACTGGTGGCACACCTGCGAGATTTCGGTATAACCTCTTTCGTCCAGGTAGCAGCGTTGACGGAAGAGGGTTTGCGCCGCCGCCTGGGGCGTCTAGGCTCGTGGGTGTATCAGGTTGCCTGTGGCGAGGATACCAGCCTCGTTGTGCCTGACGCACCTCCTTTAAGCCAGAATGCACGCGTGCGTTTTCATACTCCGACAGATGCAGACGAAACCTGTGCCGCTGTTCGCAAACTTGCTAACTATCTGGGAGAGCGTTTAAGGGAGCAGCGGCTGAAAGGTCAGACCATTGCGTTGATGCTCTGGCCTCATCGCTACGTGCAGCGGGATACGCGCAGGCTGCTGATGAGTGAAGAAGGCGAAGAGGTGGCCGTCACTGCCGCCGAGGAGACGATTGGTGGTCAGATGATTCTCTCTCGCTATACGGATGAGGCTGATGTAATTGTTAATCACGCTTTGATGCTCTTTGCGCATTATCACCGACCGGCTTACCGCTACTTACAGGTACAGTTACGTATTGGAGATATCGTGGCGATAACGCAGGCTTACTATCCGCCCCTTGCGCGTCCAGGGGTAGGGCAACCCGTAAATTATAGCCAGCCCGATAAAGATTATAGTGGAATAATTCACGGCTCCTGGTGAAACAGTTGAAACTGTGAATACACCTGAAACACTTGAAACAGTGAGCCACATCGACTCAAACTTGTGTGATACACTCTGATACACCTGATACACCTGATACACTTGAAACAGTCAACATCGCATGAGTCGCAATAATGGCATTTTCACGATAATTCACAGACGCTGCATTTGAAGCCAGTGTAGCTAGAAAATACTTGCTGCGGTTTGCTACAATTACCTGTGGGGAAGACATAATTGTAACGCTACGTTCCACTAAAACGTACTAATAATTAAGTAAAGGTTCTATAACAAACCAGGGGTTGTAACTATCATCACCTACTTAGCGATTACGTCTATAGTAGGGTCGACCCTTGCGGTCGACTTGGCGCGGCTTTCCCTTACTCTATTTTTATTTGTACCGGCTGGGGGCGGAATATGTCCGACACGTTACCGAACAGCGGCCCTTTAGAGACTGGCAGAACACCTGCTGAAGAAAACCTTGAGGATAGTCAAATAGCTGATATAAATATATCGGTTATAGTACCATCAACCGTATCAGCGCCTCCTGTTCTACCTGCTCCTCGCCCTCGGCGCAAAAAAAAGACCCTCAGGATAGTTATCCCTCTGTTGTTGCTGGCTTTAAGCGGTACGATCATTTCCGCCGCCCTGGCTATAAACTTTGGTATAGGCGCTTATACTACCTATACGACCCTGCGCAGCGAAGCCTATGATGGTATTCAGCACCTGCTCAACGTGAAAACAGTTTTTACTGGCCTCAAAATCCATCCAACTGGCTTTCTTGATCTGGGCAAATTGCATCTTGCACAGAAAGAGTTTAGTACTGCTCACAAGGATTTTCAGCAGGTCCAGTACACTCTCGATCATGCTGCTGTTATCGACACGGTCGTACACTATTTTCCCCAGTATAGCAGCCAGGTTACCACGACTCGCGCCCTTAGCCAGATTGGGATTGAAGTTACAAATATCGGGCAAGAGCTTATTCACGCAGCGACGATACTCGCGCCATCATTCCGCGAACCGCTACTCAATGCAACGAACAAGCCGCTAGTTACCCCGACTATGCTTGAGCTTGTGCGCACCACCATCGACAATATCCTGCCGATGTTGAGTGATATCCAGACACAGAGCCATAAGTTTTCGCTGGAGGCGCTGCCAGCCAATATAAACGCTCATCAGCGCGCCCAATTGGTGCAGTTGCTCCAGTTGCTTCCACAGGCGCAAGCGGACCTGGTACAGGTGCGTAATCTGCTGGACGTCGCTGGATGGATGCTTGGTGTGAACGAACCGCGTACATTTCTTGTCCAGACCATGGACCGGGCGGAGCTGCGTCCAACAGGAGGATTTACCGGACAATACGGCGAACTTTCTATTAACGGCGGACGAGTCGCTCCATTCTCACTCAGGGACATCTCGCTGGTAGAGTACGTCGACAATAGTCCCACCCTTGGGGTCGTAGCGCTGCCGCAGTATCGCAGCTGGTGGCCTTTTGCTAATTGGGGGTTGCGTGACTCAAATCTGTCTGCTGATTTTCCGACTTCCGCCCAGATCGCTATCACTAAATACAAAAGCGAGGTTGGTCACCAGGTCGACGGAGTGATCATGTTCACTCCTTTCTTGATCGAGCATATCTTACAGGTCATTGGGCCTGTTGAGGTGCCCGGTTATAATGACACGATTACGGCTCAGAACCTTGAAGAACGCTTGCATTACTACCAGCTGGATAACGTTGGCATAGTCAAACAGCTTTATCAACCTGGCGATAAAGCGACGTCCAGCCGTAAACGTTTTACCGCCCTATTGGCGCACTTGTTGGTAGATCGTGTACGTCACGCTCCCCCGGACGAGATTCTTGCCATTGCTCAGCAGGTGCTCTATGATGTGAAGACAAAGGATTTGCAAATTTATGTGACAAATCCGCAAGTAGAGGCAGCGCTGGTACAATTTGGTGATTCTGCGCAGATTGATCGCTCCACGACACACGATGGGTTATACGTTGTCCAGGCGAATATCAGCGCCAGCAAAGCCTCTCAGTATGTAAGAACCATTATGCATGACACGGTGACCCTGAATGCTGATGGAGGCGCTACACATCTCATGCAATTGCGCCTGGTGTACAACCAGGTTGGGCCAGTGTATGGCTATGATACGTATCATGATTATGTGCGTGTGTATGTCCCTCCAACGAGTAAATATTTGTGGGGAGATGGCTTTGACACCGGGATACCACTCTGTGGCGCGTTCTATCCTGCCTGCGCGCCTACAGATGTATATCCAAACCATGAACTGCTGTGCCCGACCGGTCAATCCCAGCCAGGGGCGGCCGCTCCTTCGCTCAGCGACGAGAATGGTGGGCGCTGGCATCCACTGGATACCGTGGGACCGCCGACTAGTTTTCAAAGCGATGAACCCGGGCGAGCAATGTTTGGAGGTTGGGTGATCGTGCCCAAAAACTGTACGATGACTGTCACTCTCTCGTGGTATGTTCCGCCAGCAGGGCATACCACTCCTTATACTCTGCTGGTGCAGCGCCAGGCGGGTACCTTTCCCGAATTAGATCTCACCATTCTGCCGTCTCCTGGCAATTGTGGCGTGCTCAAAACCGCGGGGCAATACTTTGATGGTATCCTCGGAGTAGATACAAACTTTGTTTTGAGAAGCTTCCCGGTAGGAGAAAATGTGAGAGTAGGATGTTACCCACAACCGGGAGTATGAGCGTAAGTATTGACACTGACATATCCCTACTCGTATACTGCTTTTGCAAACATCGCAGTGTGCTTTTCGTCATGGACGCGAATTTGGCGTATTCCGGATACAGTGTGGAATAAAAAGTATTATGGAACAATCGGCCTTGCTTACAATACTACGGACAGAGACTGTCTACCGTTTTCGTCTCGAACTGCCCGAGGGTTCATCTCAAGGAGATCAGGAATACAGTATTGATCTCACACCCGAGATACGCGAGCGCCTGCGACGCGCTTTGCAAGCAGCTGCCCAACATATGCAGGCAATTGAGCAAGCTATGGCCCTGGCAGATGTAAAACGCCAGACAATGAAGACGAGCGCCATCAATGATTCTTTGCTCAACCTGGGACGTTTCCTTTTTGATCATCTGCTGCCCACCCGCATACAAGAGGTGCTCCGTCACCTTGACACGCCACTTATTATCAATACCAACACACCTGACATTCCCTGGGAGTTATTGTTAGTTAGCAATACGAAACCTGTGCGTTTTCTTTGCCAGCACCTCAGTATAGGTCGGCAGGTGGCCGGTGGTCTTGATGGGGCACCTCGTCTCCCTGTATCGGAGCGGACTACGCGAAAAATAGGGCGTCGTGAAGCACAGGGTCTGACGGTATTGTTTCTTGTGAACCCTGGCGGTGACCGTCCTGTGGCCGAAGAAGAGGTTGCCACGCTCTGCACAACCCTGCCCGAATCGGTGTCGCGTATCATTCTCTATCGCCAGCAGGCGAATCAGCTGGAGACGAAGATGCGTATCAGCGCAGATTTACCGCATGTGCTTCATTATGCCGGGCCGTTTCCCATTACCAGGGGAGAGGAACCTGTCCTGGTGCTTGGAGGTAGTTCCCGTTTAGATAGCGCTGTCCTTGAGCAATTATTGCAGCCGTTACCAAGGCGTCCCCTGGTTTTTCTGAGCTATCATGAAAATGAGCGGCAGAGTCGCAATGGTAGTTCGGTCCCAAGCCAGCAGGAACGGGAAGAATCCATGGAGAAACTGGCGCATAACCTGTTAGTGTCGGGGGCAGGCGCTGTGCTGGCTATGCGCTGGCCTGTCAGCACTCAGCGCACGCGCGAATTTGCGGTGCTCTGCTACCAGGATGTGGCGGATGGAGTGGCACTTGGTGAAGCAGTGCGCCGGGCGCGATCAAGTATGGCGCAGCATCACCCGGAGGACACATCCTGGATGTCTTTTGTGCTCTATGGCGACCCTACGCAGCGCTTAGTGGCCGCTTCTGCTTCAAGCAAAGAGCGTAATAATGAACCGCGCTTTGAGGCATTTGATGATAACCACCTGATCCCTCCTATGATGTCTTCCTCGAACACGCTTGAACGCCGTTTTTTACAGGAAGTGCTGGGCCTTGCTTTGATGGAAGCGCGGCGTATGCACAAGGATTACCTGGGGACTCCCCATCTTTTTATCGCTCTCACAAAGCTAGATGGCGGGTGTACACAGGATGCGCTGCATACCCTGGGCTTCTCTCCCAAACAGGTGCGCGATGTCATTCGCCTGGCGCTGGGCAATGGGAAAGCCACCAGTGATACGCCAATTCTCCCAACTCGCCGTTGTAAGGAGATCCTGCAGACGGCTGAGCGCAATGCCATACTCTCTGACTCACCTACAATAGACGAGCGAGCAATCGCGCAGGCAGTATTGAGTGAAGGGGATGGCGTCACACATGAATTACTCACTAAACTGGGCATTAATCCAGCGCAATTGATAGAGCTTATCCTGGCCAGCAATGCGCGAGCGTTGCTCGAACTGCTGCCATATATCAGCGCGAATCCGGCGGACGCATCCGTTGAGCTTCCAGTGGGGGTAAGCCCCGATGTTGTGGCTAAAGGAAGCAATTCGGTTCTGGAACGCCTGGGGCGCGACCTGACCAGGCAGGCCAGTCTGAAACAGTTGACGCCCCTGATTGGGCGCGAGAAAGAACTGCGTCTCCTCATGCAGACGCTGATGCTCAAGGATCGCAATAATCCCGTCTTGATTGGCGATTCAGGAGTTGGGAAGACAACCATTGTGGGCGGCCTCGCCCAGCGTATCGTCGATGGGAAGGTCCCTGCCGAATTGCGTGGCAAGCGCCTGATCGAACTCTCTGCCAGTTCGCTGGTTGCTGGCACCAAATACCGCGGTGAATTTGAGGAGCGGCTCTTAAAAGTTCTTGAGGAGGCAGAGAGCGCCGGCAATATCATTCTCTTCATTGATGAAATGCACCTGCTCATAGGAACGGGGCGTGCCGCTGATGGCAGTATTGACGCGGCGGGTATTCTAAAGCCTGCCCTGGCCGGTGGTCGATTGCGCTGTATTGGCGCCACCACCGCGCAAGAGTACCGCCTGATTGAAAAAGATGCCGCAATGGAGCGCCGCCTGCGCCCGGTAATCATCGAGGAACCAACCCCCGAGGAGGCCCTCACTATTCTGACAGGTATGCGGGATCTCTATGAGCAGCACCACAACGTCAGTATTACCAAAGAGGCTCTCCACGCCGCGGTGCATCTTTCTGTGCAGTACCTGCCCAATTTGCGTCTACCCGACAAAGCGTGCAGTGTTCTGGATGAAGCCTGTTCGCAGGCGCGTGTCTTCTCAATGGAAGATGCAGTGGCAGAGGGAGCGGATCAAGAAGATGATCTCGAAGATCTGGATGAGTTGCCTGTGATCACTGCTTCAATGATCGCCGAAGTAATCTCACACCGCACAGGTATACCCGTGCGGGCACCGGGACGAGAGGAACGGGATCGCCTGTTGAACCTGGAATCTCGCCTCAAAGCAAGGGTTATCGGCCAGGATGAGGCAATCAGCCGTGTTACGCAGGCCATTCAAGTGGCCCGCGCCGGTTTGAAGCCGCGTAACCGCCCGGTCGGTATCTTCCTCTTCTTGGGACCGACAGGGGTCGGTAAGACCGAACTGGCGCGCGCCCTGGCGGCAGAAGTCTTTGGTTCCGACGAATACCTGATTCGCATCGATATGTCAGAATACATGGAGAAGCACGCGGTCTCGCGCATGGTTGGCGCTCCTCCTGGCTATATCGGGCACGACCAGGAAGGTCAATTGACCGGCAAGCTGCGCCGCCGTCCTCATTGTGTCGTCTTGCTGGATGAACTAGAGAAGGCCCACCCGGAAGTCTTTGATCTCTTCCTACAAGTGTTTGACGCCGGTCGCTTGACAGACGCCCAGGGCCATACCGTCGATGCTCAGCATGCCATCTGGATAATGACTTCTAACGTAGGTACCGATATGCTGGGGCGATCAATGCCCAGTGGCTTCCGCGCTACGCTTAAAGGAACAGCAGAGGAGATGCAGCGCGACCGGTTACTAGAGCGCTTGCGCCAGACCTTCCGCCCTGAATTCCTCAATCGTATCGATGAAGTGGTAATCTTCCATCCATTAGGACAGGGACAGGCACGCGCCATCACGCGCCTGCAGATGAATGAGCTAGGCGCTCGCTTGCTTGAGCAAGGGTTGACTTTACACGCGGATGACAGTGCTATCGACCTGCTCTGTAAAGAAGGCTTCAGCCAAACGCAGGGAGCGCGGCCCCTGCGTCGTGCCATTGAACGCTTGCTGACCGTGCCACTCAGCCTGCGCATCCTCCTCGCCAATATACCCGAGCATGGAGAAGTCCATGTGAAGGCCAGGGATGGGCATCTTGAGATCGATATTCGTGAGCCTGGGCAGGTTGAGGAGGCAGAGGACGAAAATATTGAGAATGTGAGTGCTGGCGTAGACGCAATGTGATGTAGGGAGGCCACTGCATTTCTTTCAGATCGTGTACGTCACGCTCCCCCGGACGAGATTCTTGCCATTGCTCAGCAGGTGCTCTATGATGTGAAGACAAAGGATTTGCAAATTTATGTGACAAATCCGCAAGTAGAGGCAGCGCTGGTACAATTTGGTGATTCTGCGCAGATTGATCGCTCCACGACACACGATGGGTTATACGTTGTCCAGGCGAATATCAGCGCCAGCAAAGCCTCTCAGTATGTAAGAACCATTATGCATGACACGGTGACCCTGAATGCTGATGGAGGCGCTACTCATCTCATGCAATTGCGCCTGGTGTACAACCAGGTTGGGCCAGTGTATGGCTATGATACGTATCATGATTATGTGCGTGTGTATGTCCCTCCAACGAGTAAATATTTGTGGGGAGATGGCTTTGACACCGGGATACCACTCTGTGGCGCGTTCTATCCTGCCTGCGCGCCTACAGATGTATATCCAAACCATGAACTGCTGTGCCCGACCGGTCAATCCCAGCCAGGGGCGGCCGCTCCTTCGCTCAGCGACGAGAATGGTGGGCGCTGGCATCCACTGGATACCGTGGGACCGCCGACTAGTTTTCAAAGCGATGAACCCGGGCGAGCAATGTTTGGAGGTTGGGTGATCGTGCCCAAAAACTGTACGATGACTGTCACTCTCTCGTGGTATGTTCCGCCAGCAGGGCATACCACTCCTTATACTCTGCTGGTGCAGCGCCAGGCGGGTACCTTTCCCGAATTAGATCTCACCATTCTGCCGTCTCCTGGCAATTGTGGCGTGCTCAAAACCGCGGGGCAATACTTTGATGGTATCCTCGGAGTAGATACAAACTTTGTTTTGAGAAGCTTCCCGGTAGGAGAAAATGTGAGAGTAGGATGTTACCCACAACCGGGAGTATGAGCGTAAGTATTGACACTGACATATCCCTACCCGTATACTGCTTTTGCAAACATCGCGGTGTGCTTTTCGTCGTGGACGCGAATTTGGCGTATTCCGGGTACAGTGTGGAATAAAAAGTATTATGGAACAATCGGCCCTGCTTACAATACTACGGACAGAGACTGTCTACCGTTTTCGTCTCGAACTGCCCGAGGGTTCATCTCAAGGAGATCAGGAATACAGTATTGATCTCACACCCGAGATACGCGAGCGCCTGCGACGCGCTTTGCAAGCAGCTGCCCAACATATGCAGGCAATTGAGCAAGCTATGGCCCTGGCAGATGTAAAACGCCAGACAATGAAGACGAGCGCCATCAATGATTCTTTGCTCAACCTGGGACGTTTCCTTTTTGATCATCTGCTGCCCACCCGGATACAAGAGGCGCTCCGTCACCTTGACACGCCACTTATTATCAATACCAACACACCTGACATTCCCTGGGAGTTATTGTTAGATAGCAATACGAAACCTGGGCGTTTTCTTTGCCAGCACCTCAGTATAGGTCGGCAGGTGGCCGGTGGTCTTGATGGGGCACCTCGTCTCCCTGTATCGGAGCGGACTACGCGAAAAATAGGGCGTCGTGAAGCACAGGGTCTGACGGTATTGTTTCTTGTGAACCCTGGCGGTGACCGTCCTGTGGCCGAAGAAGAGGTTGCCACGCTCTGCACAACCCTGCCCGAATCGGTGTCGCGTATCATTCTCTATCGCCAGCAGGCGAATCAGCTGGAGACGAAGATGCGTATCAGCGCAGATTTACCGCATGTGCTTCATTATGCCGGGCCGTTTCCCATTACCAGGGGAGAGGAACCTGTCCTGGTGCTTGGAGGTAGTTCCCGTTTAGATAGCGCTGTCCTTGAGCAATTATTGCAGCCGTTACCAAGGCGTCCCCTGGTTTTTCTGAGCTATCATGAAAATGAGCGGCAGAGTCGCAATGGTAGTTCGGTCCCAAGCCAGCAGGAACGGGAAGAATCCATGGAGAAACTGGCGCATAACCTGTTAGTGTCGGGGGCAGGCGCTGTGCTGGCTATGCGCTGGCCTGTCAGCACTCAGCGCACGCGCGAATTTGCGGTGCTCTGCTACCAGGATGTGGCGGATGGAGTGGCACTTGGTGAAGCAGTGCGCCGGGCGCGATCAAGTATGGCGCAGCATCACCCGGAGGACACATCCTGGATGTCTTTTGTGCTCTATGGCGACCCTACGCAGCGCTTAGTGGCCGCTTCTGCTTCAAGCAAAGAGCGTAATAATGAACCGCGCTTTGAGGCATTTGATGATAACCACCTGATCCCTCCTATGATGTCTTCCTCGAACACGCTTGAACGCCGTTTTTTACAGGAAGTGCTGGGCCTTGCTTTGATGGAAGCGCGGCGTATGCACAAGGATTACCTGGGGACTCCCCATCTTTTTATCGCTCTCACAAAGCTAGATGGCGGGTGTACACAGGATGCGCTGCATACCCTGGGCTTCTCTCCCAAACAGGTGCGCGATGTCATTCGCCTGGCGCTGGGCAATGGGAAAGCCACCAGTGATACGCCAATTCTCCCAACTCGCCGTTGTAAGGAGATCCTACAGACGGCTGAGCGCAATGCCATACTCTCTGACTCACCTACAATAGACGAGCGAGCAATCGCGCAGGCAGTATTGAGTGAAGGGGATGGCGTCACACATGAATTACTCACTAAACTGGGCATTAATCCAGCGCAATTGATAGAGCTTATCCTGGCCAGCAATGCGCGAGCGTTGCTCGAACTGCTGCCATATATCAGCGCGAATCAGGCGGACGCATCCATTGAGCTTCCAGTGGGGGTAAGCCCCGATATTGTGGCTAAAGGAAGCAATTCGGTTCTGGAACGCCTGGGGCGCGACCTGACCAGGCAGGCCAGTCTGAAACAGTTGACGCCCCTGATTGGGCGCGAGAAAGAACTGCGTCTCCTCATGCAGACGCTGATGCTCAAGGATCGCAATAATCCCGTCTTGATTGGCGATTTAGGAGTTGGGAAGACAACCATTGTGGGCGGCCTCGCCCAGCGTATCGTCGATGGGAAGGTCCCTGCCGAATTGCGTGGCAAGCGCCTGATCGAACTCTCTGCCAGTTCGCTGGTTGCTGGCACCAAATACCGCGGTGAATTTGAGGAGCGGCTCTTAAAAGTTCTTGAGGAGGCAGAGAGCGCCGGCAATATCATTCTCTTCATTGATGAAATGCACCTGCTCATAGGAACGGGGCGTGCCGCTGATGGCAGTATTGACGCGGCGGGTATTCTAAAGCCTGCCCTGGCCGGTGGTCGATTGCGCTGTATTGGCGCCACCACCGCGCAAGAGTACCGCCTGATTGAAAAAGATGCCGCAATGGAGCGCCGCCTGCGCCCGGTAATCATCGAGGAACCAACCCCCGAGGAGGCCCTCACTATTCTGACAGGTATGCGGGATCTCTATGAGCAGCACCACAACGTCAGTATTACCAAAGAGGCTCTCCACGCCGCGGTGCATCTTTCTGTGCAGTACCTGCCCAATTTGCGTCTACCCGACAAAGCGTGCAGTGTTCTGGATGAAGCCTGTTCGCAGGCGCGTGTCTTCTCAATGGAAGATGCAGCGGCAGAGGGAGCGGATCAAGAAGATGATCTCGAAGATCTGGATGAGTTGCCTGTGATCATTGCTTCAATGATCGCCGAAGTAATTTCACACCGCACAGGTATACCCGTACGGGCACCGGGACGAGAGGAACGGGATCGCCTGTTGAACCTGGAATCTCGCCTCAAAGCAAGGGTTATCGGCCAGGATGAGGCAATCAGCCGTGTTACGCAGGCCATTCAAGTGGCCCGCGCCGGTTTGAAGCCGCGTAACCGCCCTGCCGGTATCTTCCTCTTCTTGGGACCGACAGGGGTCGGTAAGACCGAACTGGCGCGCGCTCTGGCGGCAGAAGTCTTTGGTTCCGATGAATACCTGATTCGCATCGATATGTCAGAATACATGGAGAAGCACGCGGTCTCGCGCATGGTTGGCGCTCCTCCTGGCTATATCGGGCACGACCAGGAAGGTCAATTGACCGGCAAGCTGCGCCGCCGTCCTCATTGTGTCGTCTTGCTGGATGAACTAGAGAAGGCCCACCCGGAAGTCTTTGATCTCTTCTTACAAGTGTTTGACGCCGGTCGCTTGACAGACGCCCAGGGCCATACCGTCGATGCTCAGCATGCCATCTGGATAATGACTTCTAACGTAGGTACCGATATGCTGGGGCGATCAATGCCCAGTGGCTTCCGCGCTACGCTTAAAGGAACAGCAGAGGAGATGCAGCGCGACCGGTTACTAGAGCGCTTGCGCCAGACCTTCCGCCCTGAATTCCTCAATCGAATCGATGAAGTGGTAATCTTCCATCCATTGGGACAGGAACAGGCGCGCGCCATCACGCGCCTGCAGATGAATGAGCTAGGCGCTCGCCTGCTTGAGCAAGGATTGACTTTACACGCGGATGACAGTGCTATCGACCTGCTCTGTAAAGAAGGCTTCAGCCAAACGCAGGGAGCGCGGCCCCTGCGTCGTGCCATTGAACGCTTGCTGACCGTGCCACTCAGCCTGCGCATCCTCCTCGCCAATATACCCGAGCATGGAGAAGTCCACGTGAAGGCCAGGGATGGGCATCTCGAGATCGATATTCGTGAGCCTGGGCAGGTTGAGGAGGCAGTGGACGAAAATATTGAGGATGTGAGTGCTGGAGTAGACACAATGTGATGTAGGGAGGCCACTCCTCTTCTGTAGAGTGGAGAGGGGAAGTTGGATTAGTCTTTCTTGCAGTGGTAGCGAGGATCGAAGTATGTCTGGAGCAAAAGCTGCGACTGTGCACGCCCGGAGTCCTTCTCAACAGCGCATGCCTGGAGCAGTACTCGTCAGGCCGCGCCTAGAGCAGCGCTCAACAGAGCAAATTGGCACCCCAACGATCACCCTCTACCACTGGTTAGAGTATACTCGTACGTACTTTACTCGCCCTTTTTTAAGACTTCAACCAGCCCGGTCTGATTGTTCAGCCTGAAGTCCTCTTCTAAGCGGGATGGAGAACGTTGCTTACACAACTTGTCGGTAAATAGAGAAAATTCTTTCCTTGTCTTATGTAAGACATGAAGGTAAGTGTAGTCAAGGATGGAGGTCACTTTATGATATGATAAATTGTAGAAGAAAATACAATTGATTGGACAGACTTCACTTCTGCATGTCCTGTTCAATACTATAAACATTCAGGAGGAATATGTTTAATGAAAGCCGTCAAGACTCATGTTGGGCGTTGTGATACCTGCGGGGAGCCGGCTGCCTATGCGCAGCTGCTGCCGGGCGGGCGAAAATTTCTTTTTTGTGAGCAACATGCTCCCTTACTCGTAAAGAAGCAGGCTGAGGCGACTGCGGCAGCCGCGGAAAAAGAGAAAAAGTAAGACTAATCAGCCATTGGCAGTTGAATGTGAAAGGTGGAGCCTTAGAGGGCGGTTTCTCATGCAGCCGGTTATTATTACGTCAGCGATAGTAGGTGCTGAAGTCACAAAAGCGCAGCAGCCATTTTTACCCATTACTCCTGAAGAGATTATTCAGTCTGCCGTGGAGTGTTACGAGGCTGGTGCTGCGATCATCCATATCCATGTGCGTGATGCCGAGGGCAATGCGACACAGGATGCGCAACTTTTTCGCCAGGTTGTGCAGGGGATTCGCTCGCGTTGTGACGTGATTACACAGGTATCTACCGGTGGGGCGGTCAAGATGAGCGCCGGAGAGCGTCTGCAGAGCATTGAGTGTAGACCTGATATGGCTACACTGACGACGGGAACGGTAAACTTTGGTGAAGGCGTGTTTATGAACAACCGCCAGCTGGTGGAGACGTTTGCGCGGCGTTTGCGTGAGTCTGGCATCGTGCCGGAGATTGAAATATTTGATATGGGGATGCTCGATGAGGCCATGCGTTTACGTAGCATGGGATTGATTAGCGACCCCGTGCAGTTCGATTTTGTGATGGGTGTTCCTGGAGCTCTCGGGGCCGACCCGGCTCACTTGGTGCATATGGTGCGTTCTCTCCCATCTGGTAGTACATGGAGCGTGGCTGGCATGAGCCACCACCAATTGATGCTGGGGGTGATCGCCCTGGCGATGGGCGGGAATGTTCGCGTCGGTTTCGAAGATAATATTTATTACCGCAAAGGGCAGTTAGCCCGCAGTAACGCGGAACTTGTGGCCCGCGTTGTGCGCATCGCTCAAGAGATGGACCGTCCAGTAGCTACTCCCGCCCAGGCAAGGGAAATATTACAACTCAATCGCTATGAATAGTGGTGAAGATGCACATTGACATAACTTTCCTTAGTGAGTTTTCTCATAATCACGCCTTGTTCAGGCTATGTGCTGATTATTATCATATTGGCGAAGGATTTGCATGCATCGAGTGTGGTGATGGGCCTCATTTTCGCTGGTGGGGGTATTGGCAGCGTAATCGGAGCCTTACTGGTGGTTCCGCTGCAGAAGCGTTTCAGTTTTGGGCAGTTGATGATCGGCACTGCGTGGCTCTGGGTACTGGGGTGGATACTGTATGCTTTCGCCTTTAATCCATGGGTCTTGTTAGTGGCTAACCTGGTGGGCTTTGTGGTGGTGCCAGTCTATATGATGGTGCAGTTTAGTTACCGGCTTGCCATGATCCCGGATCGTCTGCAGGGGAAGGTGAACAGCGTCTTTCGCCTGATCGCCTTTGGCAGTCAACCTATTGGCCTGGCTCTGACAGGAGTTTTGCTCCAGGTAATAGGCCCTATTGCTACGGTGGTGGTGCTCGCTATCCCACAACTCGTGCTGGCAATAGTGGTTACACTCAATCCACATGTACGGAATGCGCCTCGCATAGCTGAGGTAGTGCAAACCCTGTAGAGGCACAATTATGCTGTTTAAGATCATTATTGGGCCCCTACAGCTGGTTTTGCTTATCCGCGGTACTGAGGGTTTTGCGGCGCTTGTGGATACTGCGGATACTGCGGATTTTGTGGATAGGGTTGATTTGGCGGGAATTGTTGACCTCTCATCATCCGGAGCTGATTAAGCTCGGCATAAATGGGCCACTCGGCAAAGGCGAGGATCAGGATCATGACCAGGTTTGCTATGGGAACGAACATCAGCAGGCTGAGCGCTCCATTGTATCCCGCTTTGGAGAATATTCTCCACCAGACGATGACGGCAAAAACGATTGAGACTATTCCGATAATCCCGGCAATCAGGCCAAAACTTGCCATTGCGGCGGCTATTTGGTTTGCGGTTGTTTGGTCCATGTAATCTGCTCCTTCTAGTGATGATAATTATAAAATGTGACTATGTTAACCAACCTTGACCATTATATTATAAATCAGTGTCGAGGTAAACAACGGTTCCTCATGGGAAAGGGGTTAAAAATAGTTTGATGAAATACCGCCATCGACCATGAGCCATGCGCCCGTTGTCCACGAGGATTCATCGGAAGCCAGGTAGAGTGCCATATAAACAATATCTTTTGCCTCCCCGAAGCGGCCTAGCGGGATACGATTGAGCCGCAGATCACGGGCCTCTTCACTCGTCCAAAGGACTCGCAACAGTGGAGTCTCGATAGGGCCAGGGCAAATTGCATTGCAGCGTATGCCATGACGGCCATATTGCACGGCGAAGGATTTGGTGAGCGACAACATGCCACCTTTGGATGCTGTGTAGGCATCTTGAGGGACACTACAACCCATGAAGGCGACAAATGAGGCCACGTTGATGATGGAGCCTTTGCCCTGTTTTAACATGTGAGGAATGGTGTATTTGGAACAGAGAAAGGCGCTTTTGAGGTTGATATCCATGATTCTATCCCAGATGGCCTCGCTTATGTCCGTCACACTGCCGTCCTCCGCGGGCATGATGCCAGCATTATTATAGAGGACATCCACGCGCCCAAAGGCGTCGATAGCAGCGTTGACTATGTGTTTGACCTCATCCTCGATGGCGACATTTGCCTTCACAAATATGGCCTTGCCACCATTGTCATGTATAGCCCTGGCGATCTCCTCACCCTCTTTTTCGGCAATGTCTGTGATCACAACACTGGCTCCTTCACTGGCAAATAGTTCGGCCGCATACCTGCCCATGCCGCTCGCGGAACCGGTGATAATCGCAACTTTATCTGCTAACCTCATAAGCTATGTGTCTCCTTCAAATAAGCGATTAGAGATCTTTTTTAACCAGGTCAAGGTACCAGTACGGTATGCGTTTGCGCAACAAGGGTTTGCTGCGTACCACGTTGCCGGGGATACTATCACGAATATCATAAGCAAGCTCCCCAGTTAATGAACCTGCTACATCACCAGGAGCATAGTTAAGAGGGTGAGTGGAAGAACGACGACCTGTGCGTTGCTCGCGCGTGTCGATAGTCATCATCGTCAGGGTTAGTTCGCCCTCGTCGTCGATGACCTCTGGCCAGGGGAAGGTGGCACAGGAGGGTGAGAAGATACCGCTGTTGCCATTGGCCTTCATACTATGCCATTGGCCGCTCCAATTTGCCAGTGCCAGGTAGATATTGTGCTCGGCGGCCCGCACACGCCAGATGAGATAATGGGTTGGATCAAAGTCCTCCGGAGCAACCGGGCGGTGATAGCGAATGCTGGAGGGTGGTAGGCCAATGGGATCTGGGAAATTGAGCAGCGCGGGTGCACACACCAGGTCGGCCCCTTGCCCTGCCAGGACCCGCAACGTTTCTGGAAAGAGAACGTCATAGCCGGTTGCCAGCCCGATGCGACCTGTGGGAGTGTCAAAGGTAGGCAGGCCAAGATTGCCAGGGCTTGCCCAGAGGCGATCTTTAGCCGTCAGGTGGAGCTTGCGATACGTGCCGTATATGCCTTCGGGGTCGATGAGCAGGACGGTATTGTAGTAGGTTGGAACGGGTTCGTTTACCCGCTCGGCTACTCCAATGACCAGGCTAATTTGCAGTTCATTGGCGAGTTCTACCAGGGCGGCGGTTTCTGGACCAGGGAGTTCAATGGCCCCTTTTTGAAAATGGGCGATGATATTCTCATCAGCGCTGGATGTGGCCGGTCCTGGTAGTATCAATTCAGGCAGTACCAGTACATCGGGGCGTGCCGGATCATTGTCGGTGATGAGTGTTTGCACAACGCTGCGCAATGTTTGTGTTGCATTGGGGCTAGCTGCTTGTGTCCACCATTCTTGTAGATTGGTCTGGATAATCGCGACGCATGAGAGCTGCCCAGGTGGCAACTCGCCCAGTTCATACAGGCTATGATAACGCAAAGGCTCCCAGAGATAGGTATTGTTTGTGATCGTTACGTACTCGGAGGGGCGGCGGTCAGCGAGGCAATTTCCCCACGGTTCATCTTTGCCAGGTCCCCAGCTTTTATCGCGGCACAGGCTGAGATCAACTTCGCCGTAGACGATCCCTTCACCGTTATCGAGATAAGCTTGAATGGAACCATCAGGATTCAGGATGCAGCTACCTCCGCTAAATTGTGTGCCGCGCTCGCTGCCATAGCGGTTCGCGCCAATGAAGTAGACGCCGTTTTCAAATGCACGAGCCATCCAGATGCCGCTGGGGGAATTTTCGTCTAACCAGTTTGTGGGGAAGAGGAGCACATCCGCGCCATGTAAGGCAGGAATGCGCGCTGATTCGAAGAATTCGGCGTCCATACAGATCAGAGCGGCAAGACGGCCCAGCGGTGTCTCCCATACCGGCATGCCCAGGTCTCCATCGCGCGCCCAACGAGAGTCTGACATGTAGGAGTGGATTTTACGATAGGTGCCGATTAATCCTTCAGGCCCGATCAGGGCCATGCTGTTGTAATAGACTTCTGTGGAGGGGTCTACTTCAGGCAGGCTGATGGCGATAAAACAACTATAGCTGGTAGCAATGTGCTGAAAGCGGCCGGTTGTGGGACCAGGGATGGGTTCGACAAAGGGTGCAATTTCGGAACGAGACACCCAGCAGTAGCCGGTTGTCACCATTTCTGGCAACACGATGAGGCGTGCTTCGTGTTGGGCGGCCTCTTCTACCAGGTGGAGAAGGGCGGTCACATTCTTCTCTTTCTCGCCTAGTATCGGTTCATATTGGATTGCCGCAACCCGGTATTTGCTGAAAGAGGATAAAGATGTGCTCATGAGAGGCTCCCAAAAGTTGTACTTAGAAGGTACCACCTTTTCCTTATTTAATGATTTCTCTGATCTCGTGTATTGCTCTCTGGTTACGTTTGAGGATGTTACAACGATACCATTTAGCTTCTATTAGCGTCAAGTAGGGAAGGTGACAGTTTTGGCACCTCATCCATAGCTAAATTGCCTATCTAACGCGATGTGTATATTTTCCCATGGCCTCATCGCTACGCTCTTCGCAAGAATTTTTTTTGTGGATTTGCGGATGTGGTAGACGCGTCTGCCACATCCGCAAATCCACAAGTGACTGTGGGTTGCCTGCGGCGAAAAAGTTGCACATGGCGTTATCTAGCTGATACATTATCCGCTGGATTTTACGCCTGCACCAGGCTCTTCTGGAAGCACCAGCTTTCCTTTTTCGACGTTGACCACTGTTTCAAAGTTTAGGTGTTTGAGAGTTTCAGGTGTATCAGGTGTATCACCCAAGTTTAAGTCGAGGAGGCTCACTGTTTCAGAGTATCAGGTGTATCAGGTGCTCTGCCCAATTTTAAGTCGAGGAGGCTCACTGTATCAGAGTGTAAGGTGTATCAGGTGTATCAGGTGTATAGGTGTATAGGTGTATCACCCAATTAGTCAGAAGGCTCACTGTTTCAGAGTATAGTGTAGGTGTTTCAGCAGGAGCCGTGAATTATTCCACGGTTGGTTTCTTGTTGAGAAGGTAGTGGAGAGCTTGCCCGGGGATGGTAGGCAAACTGTCGCCTGGTCATAACGATCTGGTCCGACTCTGTCTTGCTTTCGAGTCTATGCGCGGAATTTCGAGCAAATAGCGAGTAAATTGCTCGGTATTTTTTCAGGAGGAA
>CAVZJN010000044.1:0-21135 GCA_963775585.1 uncultured Chloroflexia bacterium
ATTGCTCGTTACTACGAATATACATAACATATACGTGCCACATTTAAGCACAACCAGGATAAGAGGAAAGGACGAGTCTATAAACTCGCCCTTTCTCTTTGGTCTTTTACCAAGCAATCATTCTTCGCTATTATTTCATTGATACGACAGCTTCAACGACAGCCTCTATGAATTCCGTTGTGCTTGCAGCCCCTCCTTGATCGCGGGTCAAGCTAACCCCTTCCCGGTAGGTCTGTTCGATTGCACGCTCTAACCGCTGCGCTTGTTCGGTATAGCCGAGATAGGCGAGCATCAATGCTCCCGAGAGCAACATCGCCGTGGGATTGATGATTCCTTTGCCAACCAGATCCGGCGCGGAACCATGTACTGGTTCAAAGTAAGCATAGCATTCGCCAAAACAGGCACTGGGTGAGAGGCCCAGGCCTCCAATACTGCCACTGGCAACATCAGCGAGAATATCGCCGTGCTCATTGTTGAGCACTACCACATCAAGCGTCTCAGGAGAGGCAATCAGCCGTCGGGCCAGGTCATCGATGAGAAATTCCTGGTAACTTAAACCCGGATAAGTGCGCACTGTTTCCGCTACAATTGAGCGCAAACGCCCATCAGTGCGCGGCAAGATCGAGTATTTAGCACCCAGCGTCACGCAGCCAGGATAGCCTGCAGCCTGACGGAACAGCGCCAGCTCACACGCTGCAACTGCCAAGCGGTACATCTGCTCATCAGTGCAGATACGCACGGCGTAGGCTCCGCGTTTTCCTGTAGGAGGGGTCTGCCACCATGACTTACTACTGGATAATGCATGTAACTCTGCAATGTCTCCTTCACGAGGCGGGTACATACCCTCCAAATTATCGCGTACAATCACGTAATCGATATACTGAGGGTGAAGCATCGGGCTGCGGTAACCCGAGCACCACCGCACAGGGCGCACATTCACATACGTTTCTTTGCCCCAGCGGAGATACCACAAGATAAGTCTGCTTGGTCCACCACTTGCTCCGAACAGTGTGCAGGCTGCGGTATCTATGGCCTTCCGGGTCTCGTCAGGAAATACGTCACCGTAGCGTTCTGATGCCTCGCGTCCACCAGGCGCCTCCACAAAGCGAATATCCGGCACTAACAGGCGCAACACTTCCACAGTTGGACGTACTACTTCGGGGGCAGCATCGTCGCCAGCAATGACGCAGACGGTCGGCGGCTCTAGCAGTGATTGCCGGCTCCTGAGGAATCCGGGAATCATCGTAGCGCCCCTTCCTGGCGGATATATTCGATGATGCCGCCCGCTGCCACGATACGTGCTACAAAGGGATTCAGGGGTTCGGCCTGAAATGTTTGCCCGGTCGTTCTGTTGTGAATAATGCCGGTCGCCAGGTCTAGCTCCATATCCTGTCCATCAGCGCTGGCCGCAACTACCTCTTCGCAGACGAGCACCGGCAAACCAATATTTACGGCATTGCGGTAGAAAATGCGAGCGAAACTGCGGGCAATGATGACCTGCACACCGCACGCCTGTAAAGCGGCGGGAGCGTGTTCGCGCGATGAGCCACAGCCAAAGTTGTGGCCAGCCATCACCACATCACCTACCCGCACTTGTTGTGCAAACTCTGGCAATACCTCGCAGAGGCAATAACGAGCCAGCTGTGTACGATCAGTGGTCACGTTGTAACGTCCCGGGATGATGATATCTGTGTTCACATTGTCACCAAGCATCCATATACGTCCCATGATTGTCTGTTCCTTCCTTCTGTCGGGTGGGGGCGATACATCAGCCCCTACAAAAAATTGCGTGGATCGGTAATGTGCCCGCACAGCGCAGTCGCGGCAGCAGTAGCCGGGCTACCGAGATATATTTCGGCGGTGGGGTCGCCCATGCGCCCCGTAAAGTTGCGGTTCATCGTCGTCAAGGCGCGCTCACCGGGCGCCAGTACACCGTAGTGCCGGCCGATACAGGGGCCACAACCAGGGGTGCCAACCGACGCTCCAGCCTGAACAAACGTTTCCAGGTAGCCCAGGCGCATCGCCTCCAGGTAAATCTCGCGAGAAGCGGGAACAACCACCATGCGTGTCTGAGGGTGAATGGTCTTACCCTGCATAATGTTTGCGGCGATAGCAAGATCGTCAAGGCGTCCGTTCGTACAGGTGCCGAGAAACACCTGGTCGATCCTCACATGCTCGACCTCCTCGACCGGAACAACATTGTTGACATCCGGGGGGCAGGCAATCTGCGGTGACAGTTTCGAAGCGTCAATCTCCACTACTCGTTCATATTGTGGATTGTATGGTGTTAGCATGGGATACTCGTGGTCGACACGACCACGCAACCACGCCTGGGTCGTTGCATCTGGGGCAACGAGCCCTGCTTTGCCGCCCATTTCGATTGCCATGTTGCAGAGGGTAAAACGCTCGCTCACCGACATCTGTTCGACCAACTCTCCCGTATACTCGATGGCGCGATAGTTGGCACCATCAACGCTTACCATGCGCACCATTTCAAAAGATACATCCTTTGTGTACACACCAAAGGGCAGCCTTCCCGTTATGCGGATATTGATCGTTGGCGGGATGAGAAACCATGCACGGCCGGTTGCATAGGCAACCCCGATGTCGGTAGAGCCCATGCCGGTGGCAAAGGCTCCGAGCGCCCCATAGGTGCAGGTGTGGCTATCGGCTCCAACAATGATGCCACCAGGAGCGACATAACCACGCTCCGGCATCACTTGATGGCAGATACCCTCTTGCAAGATAGGAATGTCCTGCTCCTGTGCAAACGCGCGCACATCGCGATGCAGCGTGGCCGCTGCAATGGTAGCCGCTGGCACAATGTGGTCAAACACAATATGCGACCGCTTTGAATCGAAAACGCGCCCACCATTTGTCAATTTACGAAAGGCCTGGATTGCCAGGGGAGTCGTCGTGTCGTGGCTCATTACGTGGTCAACATCCACTACGACGGTTTCACCCTGCGCTACAGTGCGACCCAGCTTGTGACTAAAGATTTCTTCGGTTAACGTTCCCATGTTACACTTCCTTTCTCCTGGTACCAACTGTGAATAAATGCATCGACTTCTTCCTGGTTCAGCGAACCGCACTCAGCTCGCTCTTTAAGAGCTTGAGTAAGATGACTGGCCTCGTTATTGCTGAGATGCAACCCCAATGTCGCGGCGCGATGCTCAACGGCATACCGCCCTGTGTAGCGTGATCCAACATCAATGCTGCGCATAAGTCCAAAGTCTGCTGGAGCCAGCACCTCATATGACCGAGGATTATTGAGCACAGCCTTTGTATGCACACCGGCTCTGTGCGTAAACGCACCTGGCGCTGTAATTGGCATATTAAAGGGAATTGGAAGATCGAGGCACTCTGATACAAAGCGATCGAGTAGGACCAACTGCGTGAGATCGTACTCCTCCAGCAGTTCCGGCTGATGAATATAGAGTTGCGAGATCAGGCCACTGAGGGAGGCGATGCCATTGCGTTCACCAATACCCATGACGGTAACGTCGAGGCAATCTGCGCCACCTTCCAGTGCCGCGACAGTATTGGCGATGGCACATCCGGTATCATTATGCCCATGGAACTCAATACCAACCTGTGGATAACGGCCAGCGCAGAGACTGACTAGTCGCTCAACCTGGCGGGGAGTGGCAATACCTACGGTATCGGGCAGACCAATGCGCTGCACTCCTGCAGCGACAACGGCGTCAAAGACGGTCAACAAGTCAACCAGGTCGCTGCGAAAGGCATCCTCAGCGGAAAAGCGCACATAGCGCCCGGTTGATCGGATGAGCCGAATCAGCGGTACAGCATCGGCAAGAATCTGGTCGATGCGGCGGCCATGGCTGAATGCGCGTAGTTCGGCTGATGTCCCATAAAAGAGATTCAAGCCGAAAACGGGTGTATCCAGTGCGGCCTGTACATCAGCCTCAACACAACGCACATGCGCTACAATGTGCGCAGACAGGTCGAGTTGACATAGCGCTTGCACCGCCTGCCGTATATCTGGTGAGACAACAGGTGAAGGAACCTCTATGAACTCTACCCCAACGGTATCCAGTAAGCGCGCAATCTGCAGTCGTTGCTCAAGGGTAAAGAAAGCATTGGTAAACTGTTCACCTTCGCGTAGCGTCGAGTCGAGAATAGCGAGTGATCTCATTGTGCTGTTTCTCCCTGCTGGGCAAGTTCCCCCAGTACTAACTCAAGTACATCGATGGCATGGATATACTCAGCGATACGTATATGCTCCTGTGGTGTATGATCGAGACGCGAGTCACCTGGACCATATGCAACGATGTTCTCCCCCCAGGCCGGTCCCACAACATTCATATCTGCTGTCCCTGTTTTGTGCTTAAAGACTGGTTGTCCTCCAGTAGCACGAATAGCAGATATGAAAGCTCGTGATAAGGGTGTTGTGCGCGTCGTCTGAAAGGCCGCCTCTTCACCTGAAAAACTGATTAGCGCCTCATCTTCGTCAGCCCACCGCTCCAGTTGGGTACGCAAGCACGCGCTATCAAAGCCTGGCGGTAATCGGTAGCCAATACTGAGTTGCGCATGTTCCTCTAACCCATCTTGACTACTGTGAATGCCACGTAGCGATGGCATGAGCGCAGCAAAGGTAGAATTTGCCGCGTGCTGCTCGTTCCAATCAGCGGCATGGTCGCGCACTCGATTCCAGAAGGCCACAGCCATTTCATTACTGTTTTTCTGCAGACCTGCGCTATGATGTGCCGGGCGCGTTACGCAGTAATCCACCAGCAACCTGCCCTTGTAGCCAATCGTCACCGCCTGGCTTCCACTCGGCTCTCCGATAATGCAGGTATAAGGCCGCTGGCGTTCCACAACTGCCCGCGCCCCACGAGAGGTCGCAGTTTCCTCTTCAACGGCCCCTATCACGATAATTGGATGCTGCAAGGAGTCTAAGCTTCCAGAACGTACCAGGCGGGCCGTAGCACACAGGAATGCTGCCAACGGTCCCTTGGCATCTACCGCGCCCCGACCGTACAACACACCATCCTGTAATTTCACTGGAATGTTACCACGAACGGTATCCATATGACCGAGCAGGATAACAGGTCGAAGATTCGCACTTGTTTCGGGAAGATGCGTAGTGGCAATAAAGTTTCCAGCGTCGTCGATTGAAGCGTACAAGCCCATTTGCCGTGCCTGCTCAACAAGGTACCGGGCTAATTCCCGCTCCTGTCCCGAATAGCTCGGAATAGTGAGCACATTATAGAGAAGCCCCACCTCTCCGTTTTGATCATCTCCTGAATATGTAGGGGAGGGGGTGGCACCCTTTGCGGGAACCATGTCAGTTGGACCAATATCCAGGTTGGCGAATGCCCGACCAACTGGTACCGATCTTGCATGTGCCCCTTCAAGCAGCACTTCTTCCACCGCATCAAGTACTCGTTCCAGTTGTGCCTCCGTAATTACCAGCGGAGGCAGCAGGCGTATGACGTTTGGCCCGGCTTGTAGAGCGAGGACGCCTTGTTCAAACAATGCTTCTAGATACGGCTGAGCGCGCCGGTTGAGTTCCACGCCAAGTAACAATCCTCTCCCACGCACCTCGCGGATGAGTGGAGTACGTAGCGCTCTGAGCCGCTCAAAGGCAAGTGTGCCAAGGGCGGCCGCACGCTCAGGTAGAGCTTCTCGTTCCAGGATGTCGAGGGTGGCCAGCGCGGCTGCGCAAGCCAATGGATTGCCGCCAAAGCTGCTGCCGTGAATGCCCCTGGTAATGCGCCCGCTCTCCATCACTCGGAGGCCAAGGCAGACCGCACCCATTGGAACGCCGCCCGCCAGGGACTTCGCGAGGCAGAGGATATCTGGTTGCAGGTCATAGTAGTTGCAGGCAAAGAGGCTTCCTGTACGCCCAAAGCCTGTCTGTACCTCATCAACAATCAACAGGGCCCCGCGTTCGTGGCAGAGTGATGCAAGACCCTGTACGTACTCATCAGAAGCCACATGCACACCTCCTTCCCCCTGCACCAGTTCAATGATTACAGCTGCAGTCTGCTCACTGATGGCCATCTGTGCAGCTGCGAGATCGTTATAACGAATATGGCTGACAGCGGGTACCAGTGGCGCGAAGGGTTCGCGATAGTGCGGCTCCCATGTTGCCGAGAGCGCACCCATCGTGCGGCCATGGAAGCCCCGGAGTGCGGCAACTATTCCTGCGCGCCCGGTGGCGATGCGCGCAAATTTGAGGGCTCCCTCCACGGCCTCGGTTCCACTGTTGCAGAGGAAGATATGTGTAAGTCCTTCTGGCACGAGACAGGCAAGGCGTTCAAGCAAAAGAGCACGCACATCGTTGTAGACAATTTCTGGACAGGTGATCAGGCGCAGCGCTTGCGCTGCGATAGCAGCAGCAACCTCTGGTCGTCCATGTCCGGCGTTCGCCACGCCGTAGCCGGCGGTGCAGTCGATGAATTCGTGCCCCTCGTCATCCCATAAAGAGGCGCCGCTTCCCCGTACGATAGTTACGGGGCGCTTACTATACACGCCACTACTGTAGGTGTTTTCAAGGTTGATGGTTGCGATCATATACTACTCCTTTCATTTGCAATGGCTGTTGCTTCAATCGTCGTTCCCGCGCCATTGAGCACATCCAGCAACGAGATGCTCCCCATACAGACTCGTGGCACGCCACCCTGAAGCGCTTCCTGCGCCCCCAGCAGTTTCTTACGCATACGGCCCCGGGCATATTCTGTGTAATCGGTAATGCGTTCGGCAGGGATAGTATGGATGAGCGTTGAGCTGTCCCCTGGATCGGTCAGCAAACCGGGAACGTTCGTCATGATGACCAGGACCTCGGCCCCCAGCGCGATGGCGACCGCAGCAGCTGCACGATCTCCGTCGACATTCAGACGTTCTCCCCCCTGGCTTATTGCGAGCGGCGCGATGACAGGGGTATAACCGGCGTCGAGTAACTGCCGGAGCAGTGTATCATTCACCTGTTCGACCTGTCCGGTGTAGTCGTCGCGCAGTATTTGTAGGCGCCCTTCTGGAGTTTGCGAACGCACGATCGACTTGCGCCTTGCCAGCAGCAATCGCCCATCTACTCCAGCCAGCCCCAGAGCATTGATACCCTGCTGCTGCAAGCAGGCCACCAGCTCGGTATTGATCTGGCCGGCCACAGCCATCGCATAGATGCTCAGGGTTTCACTATCTGTATAGCGACTGACCATCCCACTCGGCGAGGTAATCATACGTACCGGGTGTCCCAAACGCTCAGAGAGCACGTTTGTGAGATCAGACCCCCCATGTACCACGACAATATGTCGTCCCTGAGCAACACAATGGGCTATCTCGCGCACAATATTTGCGGTGGTGGCACCGGCGCTACCGCCAACTTTCACAACAAGTGTCATGGCAAAGCTCCATCCTTCCTAAATGGGGTGCAGACCAGGAAAGGTCAATCCCAACGACTCATCCCAACCGCACATGCAATTGAGTGCTTGTACAGCATTTCCGGCGGCGCCTTTCAGCAGGTTATCCAGGGCAGCAATAACCACCACCCTCTGCTGATGAGGGTCGAGCTCGAAGCCGATATCGCAATAGTTACTTCCCGCCAAAATCTTCGGTTCGGGGTAACGGTAAACCCCGCTGCGTTCTTTGACCAGCCGTATGAATGGCTCATGTTGATAGGCTTCGCGATAGAGTCGCCACAACGTACGCTCATCCACACGCTCATTCAAAAAGGAATGAGCAGTAACAAGCACACCGCGCACGACATCGACTGCCGTTGCAGAGAAAGCGACATGCTGATGAAGCTCCCCACCAGAGACTCGACCAAGCTCCTGTATGAGTTCGGCAGTATGACGATGCCCGGTAGGCTGAAACGAGCGCACAGCGCCGCTCCTGTCGGGATGATGGCTGCCCGGACCTGGCGTAGCCCCTGCCGCCGATGATCCAACCTTGGCTTCCACCACGAGAGGAAGTGCACCATCCACGAGACCTGCCCGGTAGAGTGGAGCCAATCCCAGGATGGCCGCGGTTGCCATACACCCGGTGCCACTTACAAGAGCCGCGTCCGGCAGTTCCGCGCGGTGCAGTTCAGGCAGGCCATAGACAGCATCCTCCAGAAGATGGGACGCGCAATGAGGCTCACCATACCATCGTTCGTACAGTCCAGCAGAGCGCAATCTGAAATCGGCTGAAAGGTCGATGACGCGTGGCGCAATTGCCCGGTAGTGTTCAATCTCCCTGGAGGATACACCGTGGGGCAGGCAAAGAAAGAGTACGTCACATGACGTCAGGTCATTGGGATGACAGAAGCGCAATGAACTGAGTTTGCGCAAATTCGGATGCACGCTATGCAAGTAATGCCCGGCATGACTGCTGGACGCAACCTGCGTCAACTCAACCCGCGGGTGGAAGAGTAGGAGCCGCACCAGTTCCCCGCCTGTATAGCCAGAGCCGCCGATGATAGCAACACGCAGGCGATTCATCTTACAGCCTCCTCCTTCATGGCACTCAGTACGTAATCAAGCATCACATTGGGTATATCAACGCCTGTTGGAGCAATGCTATTGCGGAACTCCATCGTGGCATTGATTTCATTGACCAGCAGGCCACGTTGCGCGTCTTCCAGCACGTCGATTGCCAGGATGCCCCCGCCAACTGCCTGCGCAGCACGCACACACAAGCTATCAAGCTCAGGAGTGACCGGACAATTGCTAGCAACCGCGCCACGAGCGGTGTTCGTGACCCAGTGTTCGCTGGTGCGGTAGATCGCACATATGGTACGCTCACCGACGACAAAAGCGCGAATATCACGCTGCGGCTTGGCGATATGCTCCTGTATGTAGTGGATATGCTGCTGATAGGAGCCAAGCGTCTCCCGGTGTTCGAGCACCGCTTCTGCTGCATCACGGTCATTAATGCGCGCCACCAAGCGTCCCCACGACCCGGTCGTGGGCTTAAGTACGACCGGATAACTCAGCATCTCCATACCGCGGATGGCTACCTGGGAATCAAAGGCTAACAATGTATGCGGAGTCGGGATGCCTGCACGGAGCAGCGCCAGTGTCGTGAGCAACTTATCGTTACACAGTGCAGTCACCGCCGCCGGGTTATACACACGTATGCCCCAATGCTCCAATATATTGAGCACTGCTAACCCACGCGATTGGCTCAGGCTGCGGCAGAGGACGGCATCATATTCACGCCATCGCTCATCAGGGTTTGACAGATCAAATAGCAATTCTCCATCATCGACGATGTCAAATGCAATTGCCCTCTGTCTCAGAGCATCGATCAATAGTTTCTCTTCCACGCGGATGCGTGATGCGAGAATAGCCAGGCGCATCGTGTCACTCTCCCCAATCTTCTTCAATCTGCGGTGCCAGCGCCACGCTGGGCGGTTCCAGGCGTAGCACTTCCAGTTCCGCGTTACAATCAGGACAGTAGGTGATCTCCCCAACCAGGAGATCTCGCACGGTAATCTCGGCTTCACATTCTGGACAGTGTGTCATTTGTTGGGTTCCTCCTTTTCGACTACATGATGCTTGACAAACAAAAACGCTCATCGTCCTTCGCTCAGGGAAGGACGATGAGCGTTAAACACTGCTCTCGTGGTACCACCTTCATTCGTTGCTGCCTCACGGCATCAACCTCGTCGAGTACTGACATACTCCAGCCCGTTAACGGGGGCATCCGGCCAAGTTCTACTCTCGCATGACGCGATTTCTTCTCGCAGCTCCGGGCTTTTTTTCACGGTTGGTTAACATACGAGCTTTCCACCAATCGCCCGCTCTCTGGATGTAACCAGGAACCGCTACTCGTCCCTTCGATGCTTTTGTGCTATGAAGTTTTTCGTTGCGCTATTGCGAAGCTACGAAGGGCAAATTAAAAAGCCCTTCATCCTTCGTTCAGAGAAGGACAAAGAGCGTTAAACACTGCTCTCGTGGTACCACCTTCATTCGTTGCTGCCTCACGGCACCAACCTCGCCAAGTACTGACATACTCCAGCCTGGTAACGGGGGCATCCGGCCAAGTTCTACTCTCGCATGACGCGATTTCTTCTCGCAGCTCCGGGCTTTTTTTCACAGTGCATTGACATATGGGCTTTCCACCAACCGCCCACTCTCTGGACGCAACAGGCAACTGTTACTCGACCCTTCGACGCTTCTATTTTATGAAGTTGTAAATCTGATAGTTAACTTATAGCATGTATCTACCTGCATTGTCAAGGATTTTTCCAAATTTCCTATCGCGAGATGCATTTTCGGGAGTCATCTCATGTCAGTCATCACTTCCAGCAGGATTTCCACTAGGAATTGAGCTCCCTGCCATGATTGTTCCCGTAACCTGTCCGCTTGCATCGACCAGTACGGTCATCTGCACCGGTAGCGGGCTAGTACTGTTTGTGCCCGTTCTTGTGAGCATTGCTGTCATATTCCAGCGTCTCTCTCCAGAGAAGTTGCTCAGAGGGCCTGCATAGAGTAGTTGTCCGCTGCTCGAAGCCAGCATGACACGAGACGAGGTGATGGTGACACCCTCACTTTCATTTCCTCCCGTTTGTCTTTGTAGGATCACCTGTACATACCCTGCTGGTCCATTGCTAATTTTCAGATCGAGTTGCAGAGTTACATTGCCATTGGCATCAGGCCCATTTTGTCTGAGTAGCCCTTGTAGATTGCCCGTAAAGGATTGAGGAAAAGCCACTTGTGGTGATGGTACTGCGTGCGAAGTTGATGCAGACCGCGAAGCTTGTACATTTACATTTACATTGTTGGCATGGGCATACCATCCAGGTTGAAATGGACCGAGCAGTGCCCAAAATGTACCAACCGCTAGTGCTAGTACTAACGCTACGGCAAGTCTGGGGTGAGCACGGCTTTGGGCATTTGCAGGTTTCATCAGGCGTATACAGAGCAGTGTTCCAACCAGCAAAACGCTGAACGCGTAAATTGCGGCCCCCCACCAGGTACGAGTATCGCTTCCTGTCGCAATCCCATGCACAACAACCAGCACAAACAGAAGCAATGTTAGCATGTGCAAGTTTCGCCACAATTTGTAACCAATGCGAGGTCGTAGCCATGTGCTAATGCCGATGGCAATGCCGATGTAGAAGGCGATAATGCCAAGTGCCATCCACAGAGGACGGTAATAGCTCACAAAGGGGATAAACACCTCGTTCCAACCAAATCTGGTGAATGGGTCAACCCAGACCGCCAGTATATGTATACCTGTGAAGATGAGCGCGAGCAAAGTGAGAAAGTTATGCAGTTCGCTATTAATGATGCGTGGCCAGCGCGGTGACTGTAAGTGGAGCGTGAGCGCCAGCCCTATTGCAACCGACAATGTCAGCAGACCAAAGGCGGTGAAGCCACCTGCTCGAGCAACATCCCAGGTTACCGTTTGCCATATGCTCATTTTGTCACCTCTTTCCTACCCGCATGCAACATAGCATTCCGAGGCCAGGAGCCTACTGTCGTCCAGGTACCATCTTCCCGTACAAGCAGGCCTGCGAATGCCAGGTTCTGCAAAAACTCGCTGCCCCGTTCTACGCCCAGGAGAAAGGCTACCTTTGCCGCTACCTCTGCCTGCTCACAGCGGGCCGCTACCACAGTGACGGACCAGAGACCACTCTGAGCAGGCAATCCCGTACGAGGATCGATGAGATGATGGCGCATATGCGTTCCTTGCAGCCAGTGGCGGCGAGCCAGGCCAGAAGTGGCAAAAGCTCCATGATGTAAGGGGATTACCCACGAACGGGATTTCCCCTGCACTTCAATAGGCCACTGCTTCTCAAGAGGAGGTACGCCCAGTACTGCAAGATCACCACCCGCATTGACTAGCGCAGGATAAATACCTTCCAGACGAAGCTGCTCCAGAGCGGCATCGACAGTCATCCCCTTCGCAATGCCCCCGAAATCTACACTGACACCAGGTGGTAGCGTCACCAATCGCAGTGCCCGGTTTATTTGAATATCGCGCCACCGCCCGCCTGGGGAGGTGGGACGCTCAGCAGCTGGTAGCTCTGCCGGCAGCTCGTCGAAGGTGCGGTCGTACCCTAATTGCACCAACTGGTTGAGAAGGGTAGGGTCATAAAGTCCCTCTGTTGCCTGGGCCGCGGCAAGGGCGCTACTCATTACTGTGAAGAGCAATTCACTCGCCAAGAAATTGGTTCCTGCTTGCCGATTGAGTTGGGAAAGCTCACTCTCCGGTAAAAAGCGGCTCAATGTTTGCTCCCACTCGGCAAAGAGTGTCCTTACAATCTCTTCTCCACGCTGTAGATGTTCCGCTGGCAAGAGTAAAGAGATAGTCGTTCCCATCGCACGGAACTGGGAGCGAGCCATGCCGGATGGAACGTGCATAAGCTCAGGAGGTGTGAGAGCCGGATACGGGTGGTTGTGCGGGATTGCCGTTTCCAAAGCCAAAGCCTCCTTGCTGTTGTTGCTGGAAAGAACCTCCGTTAGATGATGGCGAATTTGGTGAGTTGGTGAGGTTGGTGAATTTGGTGAGATCGCGGGCGGGTTCGATGCTGGTGTTGTTGACTGGGTAGAGGTAGTAGAGGTACTTCCGACCACATGCCCGGCAACCAGACCGCCTAGTATCCCAAAGGCTACAAAAGAGCCTGCCACCAGCCATTTTTTGCACGTATCCACCAATGCTAGTGCCTCCGCTTTAGATAGGCGTGGCGAGGCCGACTTAGCTGTGTGCTGATGTGGCGGGGCCGACCTAGCTTGCGTGGAGCGGAGAGGTGCAGCAGAACTACTATGTGATGCGCTTGCACGCGCAGTAGTAGACGGGTGCACGAATTCCTGCTGTTGAGAGAGCGGCGGATTAGGATATCCTCTATATGATTGATATGGCAAAGGTGGTTGCTTATAAGGATTATTTGCATCAGGATCGGACATGAGTAAACGCCTCCTACAATATATGCATAACTAGTTGTAAACAGTGTGTTTGCATACCGTTCATGAATCCGATTATGTAGGTCATTGTAGCTGGATATTGTCAGAGACCAATAAAAAATTTGTAAGATTTCAGTAAATTCTTGCCAAAATTGTATAAAGTGGGGTTGTCTGACCAGCAAGCAAGAGGACTTATTGCGAAGGTGTATATGGTGGAGTAACGGCTGTGATTCAATTTTGAGGGAGAACAAGGTACTTAACCATTGTTACATCCGCGACATTCACTATTTCAAACTTCTTGATCATTGTTCTTCATCTTCCTCTGCTTCATATTCTTCTTCTTTATCATCCCAATCAAATTCTTCCACATCAGCATCTCCGGTATAGCCGCACACGCCCACTCGTGGGGAGTTGACGATAGGCAAGAACATATCTTCGTACTCTTTCAAACTGGTCCTGGCACATACATCACACAATGCACCATCTTCAAAGTAATAATATCCCGCAGCGACCTTAGTAGCGGGTTTTCCACACTCGCGGCAGGATATTTGAGGTGGGTTATTACGCGCCATGATCTTAATAGTTTTATCCTTGCCGAACTCACCACTATACTTGTCATCATCCTTTAGCACAATTCCTTCACGCTCAGCGACTACTTTCAACGCCAGTTTGGTTGTGGAGCCAAAGTCATAATCGTGGAAAAATTTTTGTCCTACTTTGAGTACTTTGCTCAGTTCAACGTCCATATCATGTTCATAATCATCATTAGCAAAATCGACGAGGAGGGGTTGTATAAGAACGGACAGGTTACTCAGTTGTGTTTGCATTTCAGGGGTTAGAGAGTCACCCATGCGTGCGGCCATGAGTTCAGTAAATTTGGCTTGAAATTCAGCCGGAGAAAGATCAGCAATATTAGCCTGAAATTCCTGCTGTAAAAGTTCACTTAGCCTCATAGCAACCTCGACTGGCGAAAGGTTTTGAATCTCGGCTTGAGAAAGTTCGGTGATATCTGGTTCCTCCTCATCTTCGTCAATATCTTCCTCTTCAACATCAGCAGCTTCAATAGCCGTTGGATCTGCCAAACCCCACAGCATATCCTCTGTTTGTGATGAGTAAGATACTTTGCCAATGCTAAAGGCACTGAGGTGATTGCAACACTCGAGCCAGATAGCACGCAAAAACGCGTCCAGATCATACAGAGTGCTGTTCGCGGGCATTTCGAGATGCATCCAGTACATCGGAAGGTATCGTCCTTCGACAACGATGTGAAACAACCTGGTTTTCTGCGCTTCTGCTGAGTTCTCCATTTTAATAATGGCAGATCTTTGCTTACAGTATTTCAGGTGCTGGGTCATTTTGCTTTTATCAAATTCACTCAGGCAGAAATTACATTTACCGCTCGAGGTTAATTTTGTTGATGCCACTTTTGCCATTTGTCTTCTCCTTACTTCCCATTTCGCAAATAAATTATACTACCTGTTGCAAGACAAGGGAGAAGATAGAAGGATAGAAGTTCTTCCATCCATGTAGAAAAAACGGGAAATATTGTGGCACCCTACACCTTACTGCCCTAAATGGCGTGTAGGGTGTCACCTTAAAGAATAGAGTTTTTGTGTAGACGTACTCCTGGCGACAATCAGTTCATCAGTTAGCCACGAGTGCTAACGCTACCAGGTTCTCCTTCTTTTTGTGGAGGTGTACTCAACACATGAGGACGTGTCACTAGCAACCACACAAAGTAGATCAGACCAAGGCCAAACATCACCAGGGAATAGAGCCATGGCGCAGCAAATTGAGCGTCCCGGAAAATGGAGAGTTCAAAGAGAAGCCAGATTATGGATAAAATGATGATCGGCCACTTCCAGGCACCCCAGGCACCCAGACTGAATCCGTGCGTCTCTGGTAACTTGCGCCGAGCATAGAGATAAAGAACGACCGTAGCCAGGTAAATGATAGCAGGCAGCAGGGTTGCCGCGCTAAGCAGGTAAGTCAGTGTATTGCTCTGGCTAGGCACGAGGATGCCCAGCAAAACAAAGCCAGCCAGCACTACCTCAATGATTTGGAGGTTGCCAGGTCTATGAATACTTCTTCAAGAAGCGTTCCATACGTATCAAGGCCTCTTCAAGCTGCTCATAGGCGGTACAATAAGCACAGCGCACATAGCCTTTACCCGCAGCGCCAAATGAACTGCCAGGAACAACAGCAACCTTCTCCTCGAAAAGAAGTTTCTCTGCGAACTCCTCATCAGTTAAACCTGTATTCCCTATGTAAGGAAAGGCATAAAAGGCTCCTCGCGGTTCACAGCAAGCCAGGCCGATACGATTAAGACCATCGACAAACATACGACGCCGACGAGCGTAATCTTGATGCATCATCTGTACATCATCCTCCCCGTGACGCAGTGCTTCTAATGCCGCTTCCTGGGGAGCGGTACCAGCGCACATAATTGCATACTGGTGAACCTTTAGCATTGCCTCCAAAATGTGTACTGGAGCAGCAACATAGCCAACACGCCAACCTGTCATAGCATACGCCTTGGAAAAGCCATCAAGCAAGATGGTACGCTCACGCATTCCAGGGAGCGAAGCGATGCAAATATGTTTTTGCCCATATACAAGGCGGCTGTAGACCTCGTCAGAAGCAACAATGAGATCGTGTTTAATAGCCAGCTCGGCAATACCCTCAAGTTCTACTTCAGGTACAACAGCACCAGTGGGGTTATTTGGGTTACCGATCAAAATCATCTTTGTGCGGGGAGTAATCGCTGCTGCAATTGCAGCAGCACGGACACCAAAATCGTACCTGGCAAAGGTGGGGACAGCTACAGGGACTCCGCCCGCGAAGATAATATCAGCTTCATAAGCAACATACCCTGGATCGAGGGAGATCACCTCATCACCTGGATCGATAATCGTGCGCATTGCCAGGTCTACACCCTCACTGACACCAACAGTAACCAGTATTTCTTGCTTGGGGTCATAGGTCAAACTGTAGCGACGTTGCAGCATAGCTGCCAGCTCTTCGCGTAATTCGAGTATACCGTAATTCGAGGTATATTTAGTATGGCCTAGCTCGATAGAGCGAACGCCGGCTTGACGGATGTGTACCGGTGTGACAAAATCTGGTTCGCCGACGCCAAGAGAAATGACTTCTGGCATGGTGTTAATAATATCAAAGAATTTACGTATTCCAGAGGGCTTTACCTGACGCACACGCTGTGACAACACTTCTCGTTTGAGCGTATCCATAGAAGCACACTTCCCTTCTTTTCTGAATGGAGGCAGGAAACAGCATATGTCTGCATTGGTCGTTGCCTATTCCTATCCTACTATGGTAGTCTTTTAATAGAGTGTGATAGTAGGCGTTGGTTTGCCTCTATTCTCTAACCTCTTACTTACCCACTGTAACATAAAAGAGGACTTGTTGACAATGCACCAATTGCCCATTCAACACGATGCTGAAAGAAGCCAATCTATTTCAACAAAACATAGCGTACTCGTCGATACCGATATCGGTGACGACATCGATGACGCGATTGCGCTTGCTCTCATTTTACAGTCACCAGAAATTGATTTGCAGGGAATCACCACTGTTTACGGAGATACCCAGCAGAGGGCACGTTTAGCACAATACTTGCTCCACATTTTTGGATGTGATGATGTCCGAGTGGCAGCAGGAATAGAAACACCTATACAACCTCGTCACCGACCCTCTGGCGTACCCCAGGCAGCCGTTATTGATCAACGAGTCGTTCTACCAACAATCAGTACACTTTCTGGACCGGAATTGATTATAGAGACTGCATTGGCTCAACGTGGTCGTCTAACGATACTTTGTTTCGGGCCACTGACGAATATTGCTACGGCTCTCAGGCTCGAACCGGCTTTATTCATGGCTATAAGAGACATAGTCATAGTTGGGGGTACAAGTAGTTTTCCTTTCCCCGATTGGAATATACGCAGTGATGCACGGGCAGCACAAATTGCCCTGGGGACGGGTATTCCAGTGACGATGCTAGGCTGGGATATTACGATGCGCTGCCAGCTTCGAGAGGGTGATATTACGAGGTTACACAATAGTCACTCTCGCCAAACCCAGTTTCTCAGCCATCTGCTGGAAGTTTGGAAAAGGCATCACTCACGTTGGCAGCCTGATCTTCCCTATCTCCACGATGCCGTGGGGGTTGTGGCATTGTGCGCCCCGGAGTTGCTAGAGTTCCAAGAAATGACAGCCAGAGTATTTGGGCGTGGGCCATTCAAAGGATTTATGGTTTCGCGCATAATGGATGGCCCATTAATTCAGGCAGCCGTAAGAATAAATGCTGAAGCAACGAGGGAATGGGTGATGGAGAGATTGCTGTCACCATCACGCGCGCAAACCTCGTAGCTTCTCAATGATAGTCGGTACTGCGGTGAGTAGGGCATCTACATCGGCAGCGGTATTCTCCTTACCAAGTGTGAGCCGTAGACTGCCGTGAGCAACTTCCGCAGGAAGTCCCATCGCAAGCAGGACATGTGATGGATCAACCGAACCGGAAGTACAAGCAGAGCCGGTGGAGGCAGCTACACCAAGCAAGTCGAGGTTGAGGAGTATCGATTCCCCTTCAACGCCCTCAAAGCAGAAGCTTGCATTATTTGCTAGACGGCTGGTGGGATGTCCGGTCAGTTGGCTGCCCGGAATAGGCAAAAGGCCATCGATCAGACGATCCCGCAGAGCAACGATGCGAGGCTGCACCTGGGGTAATTCTTCATAAGCAAGGCGTAGCGCAATGGCTGCTCCTACGATTCCCGCCACATTTTCGGTACCAGCGCGGCGCCCGCGTTCTTGCGAACCACCCTGTAGCTGCGGCAATAGGCGCATCCCCTGGCGCACATAGAGTATTCCTACCCCTTTAGGTCCGTAAAATTTGTGAGCAGAGAGAGAGAGCAGGTCAGCATTGAGAACTGCAACATCTATCGGCAGAGAGCCTCCTGCTTGTACGGCATCAATATGAAAGGGTATTTTTTTGGCTCGACAGATACGACCAATCTCCGCGACAGGTTCAATGGTACCGACTTCGTTATTGGCATACATAACAGAGACGAGGATTGTCTGGTCGGTAATTGCTCGCCCCACATCATCCGGATCTACACTTGCATATCTATCGACAGGTACATAGGTAGTTTTGAAACCAAAACGCTCAAGGTACTGGCAGGTGTGCAATACAGCGTGATGCTCAATTGACGTGGTGATGATATGATTGCCTTTTTTCTGCGAGGCAAAAGCGATCCCTTTGATAGCCAGGTTATCACTCTCAGAGCCACAGCCTGTGAAAGAGATTTCTGTTGGGCGGCAATTCAGGAAATCAGCTACCTGTTCACGAGCACTATCAATGGCTTGCATGGCGTGACGCCCAAGGGTGTAGATGCTGCTGGCGTTGCCATATTCAGTTGTGAAGTAAGGCAACATAGCGTCCAGCACTCGTGCATCTAGAGCAGTGGTTGCAGCGTGGTCAAGATATATTGTGTGATCTTGCATTTACGGTTCCTCTAAGTACGCTGTATTGTGTCGTTTTTATGGACGTTGAATCTTTTTTGCTACCCTATTTTATCATATGTTCCTTCATTATTGACGTTTAGACTAATAATGACCTAGCCGACTCCCACTGAGAAGTCGGAATGGATGACCAATGAGATCGATTTCGATGCCATCAGGCCCGTTTGCGGTGCGTTTTGGGCACCGGTTTGGGTTTGCGCACCACGGGAAAGCGTGGTGCGGGTGTTCTTACCCTGCCTTTGGGCCATCCGGGCGATTTACCACGCGGTTTGGGACGCTGAGCCGGTGTGCCAAGCTGCAACAAAATGCTGGGCATCACGCGACGCACTTGTCGCGGCGTGACCGCGCGCTGTGTGCTTTCCCACGGACGCAGGACAGCCTGGCCGAGGTGTTTGGCCAACAGCAATTGATTGCAGGCACACGCCACGATCCAACTCCAGCGTTCCACTTGTTCAGGTGTGCGCAGGTGTGCCTGGGTCCAGAGCAAATCTTGCTTGAGAAAGCGATAGCCATGCTCTTGCGAGAAACGCTTGCGATACCAGGTGCGCACCTGCTCCAACGGGATGTCCTCTTGGCCGGTCCAGATGAACCAACTTTCGCGTGGGTCGCGTTTGCTATCACGGGCGGCTTCCCGTTGCACGCGGATCACACTGACTTCGACCTCAGGCGCCTCCCGAAAATGCAGGTGTTTCCAACAGGAGACCACCACCCGCTTGCCGTGCTCATCGACCCCTTCCCATTCGGCATCGGCAGGTCCATAGGTCTCGGGGCGTGTCCCCTGAAAGAGCGGGCCATGTTTGCAGGGCGCGCCGCGCTGCTTCTCCTTTCGTGGGGGCGCAGCCCGATACAACTTGCGATTGCGCTTCAGCCGGATCAGCGCCTGGCAGCCCAGTTCGTGACAGGCGTGCACAAAGCTGGCGGTGGCGTACCAGCGATCCGCCAGCAGGATGACCGGACGCCCTCGCACCTGGGGCAGCACCGCGCGCAGTTGCTCGATGCCCACTTCGATCGCCGTTTGCTCGCTCCCAATGCGCCGTTGCTCCAAGATGCCGACCCAACTACTGGGCTGCTCGGGCAAGAGCATCAGCGTCGAAAACTGCCAGCCCACGCTGACTGGTTTGGTCGCATGGGGCATATTCGGCATATAGATCATGCCACGATCCCGGCTGCTTTCTGCCTCCAGACGTTGCATGCTGCTACTATCAATGCCCAACCAGATCGGCTCGTCTGTCGGTTTGTTCTCCAGCAAGGCCTGCACGAAGACCTCGCGCAAGCGCTCCACGTTGATGCGCCCATCTTGCAGCGCTTCGTAGACGCTGGGCCAACGACGCTCGAAGAAGGCCGACAGCGACAATTCGGGCAGACTGCGCGCTTGCGACTCGCTGAGGAGCGCATCGCTCAAAGTGAACAGCGCATCCCCACTGCGCTCAAAGCAGCCATACATCTGCTGACGCAGATGATCCAATGTGTTAAAGTGCATCTGAGTAATGCTCCTTGGTTTTGTTTTTCAGAACATTACTCTTTTAGGCATGCCTCCGCAAGGGGGCTTACCTTTTGGCTTCAATTAGTCTAAACACCAATCATTACCGGCATCGAAATGCCGTATACTGTTTGTATCCATTCTTAGAGGGGGGGGGTTAGGAACTCCTCTATAAGCAACTTTTGGGAAGTCCTGATATTTGATAGCAGGAAAGTCAGAACAAAGAGAATATTGAGGAAACAAGATGACCACGCCACCAAAACCGATGGCTGCCAGTGAACGTGTACAGGCTGCAATTGCGGGAGAGCACGTAGATCGCGTACCTTTCTGTTTCTGGCACCACTTTAAACCAGAAGGCTCCGGAGAGCGAATGGCCGAGCTAACGATGGAGTTTTTTCGTAAGAAGTTCGACCTGGATATTGTGAAAATCATGCCCGATTTGCCTTATCCCGAACCTCAGACGACTCAGTGGAGCACACTACCACGATTGGGGTTGGACACTCCGAGCTTTCGGGAACAGCTTATCTGTATTCGCAAGTTACGCTCGCAACTCGACAGTGACTTTCCGCTCATACTCACATTGTTCAGCCCATTTACTAGTATAACGCGGTTTATAGGGAGGACGGAGGCCATTGAACAGGCGCGCAAAAACCCTGAAGACTTCAAACAAGGACTGGCTATTATTGCTGCGAACTTGCGTGAGTTTGTGAGCGCGGCCATTGAAGCTGGAGCAAGTGGGATATTTTTCTCCTGTATGGGTGCTACCAATGCTGACTTGACACGGGAAGAGTACGCCGAAATTGCTCGTCCCTATGATCTGCATGTTTTAGGGGGAGCGCAAGCAGGCTGGTTAAATATTGTGCATATGCACGCCGACCCTACGCAAGAGGGTGATGAGATCTACTTCGAGGACTTCACCGACTACCCCGTCGCAGTGATGAGTTGGAGCGACCGCATCACTGGCCCAAGCTTGAGCGAAGCTCTGATCCTGACTGATAAATGCCTCATGGGTGGTCTTTGGGAGCGTGGCCCCCTCACACACGGCAGCGAGACTGAACTAGAGAACGAAATTCTGTCAGCGATCAGCCAAACCAGGGGACTACGGCTAATTTTGGCAAATGGCTGTTCTGTTCCCGATGATACGTCGGAGGAGTGGTTACATATCGCGCGGAGGCTGGTTGAGAATTTATCCTAACCAATTGCGAAAGATATATTCTGACCACTACTGTAGTAAGCAAGCTATGCTGTTTTCCTTTTAGG
>CAVZJN010000045.1:0-13687 GCA_963775585.1 uncultured Chloroflexia bacterium
AGAGGGGCTTGAGGCTGGTGCGTGGGAACGGATAAAACGTTGAATATGTTCTCTTGCTTGCCGCGCTTCGGGCAGCCGTCGCCCGAACGCTTGCCAGACGTGTATCATGTTCGACCATACCTGCAACTCGACGGAGATGCCTGCCTCACGCGCGCGTACTGCAAAGCGCCTGGCGTCGTCCAGGAGAATGTCCTCTGTGCCAACCTGCAGGAGCATCGGCGGGAGTCCGTGTAGATCTGAGTAGAGGGGCGAGGCGAGGGGAGTACGTGGGTCTGTTGTTCCCAGGTATGCATCCGCGGCTTTCTTGAGCGCCTGTGGTGTGAGGATGACATCTGCTCTGGCCCTGGTGCGTATCGACTCACCGGTACAAGCGAGATCAAACCAGGGTGAGAGGCAAACGGCAGCGGCTGGTAAAGGAATTTGCTCATCACGCAATGTCAGCAACAATGCCACTGTCAAACCTCCACCGGCCGAGTCTCCCATGACCACGATCTGCTCGGATCGTATGCCCTGTGCAAGCAGCCAATGGTAGGCTGTGCGCGCATCAACGACCGCGGCAGGAAAGGGATGCTCCGGGGCGAGACGATACTCGATCATCAAGAGGCGTGTCCTGGTTGCCCTGGCGTAGGTGACGAGCGTTGGGTGATACATGGTGAGTGAACCTAACACATATGCCCCTCCATGCAAATAGAGGATTACCTGCTCCGTCAAGACACCTGATGGAGTGACCCATGCCGCGGGTAAGCCGTCTATAACGGTTGGCTCATATACCACGTCTTGCGGAAACTTGAAGGGTGAGGATATGGCATCATTCGCCGCACGCTGCTCCGCAAAGGTCTGTTCTTTGTTTCTAAGGCGCATGCTAAGCAGGCGAATAGCGGGTTTGATAAGATAACTTTGCCAACTGGGCATGATGGACCTCCTAGTGTTTATTTCAGGGATGAGATCGATCACAGCATATATTGCCGCGAATTGCCTGTCTTCTTGTGTCTCAGTTATAACATGAAGTTCTCAATTCGCCAATGTCAGTGGGATTATCTGTTTGTTAACTGTTGATAAGTATTTAAACTGTCTGGGGGGTAGTGCCCCACCTTTCAACAGTAGGATTTTCTGCACATTCTACTGTTCAAACCTTGATGATGGAATAATTCCGTATTATAATTAGGTTATCTAATAAATTAGATACCAAATTATTTGCAAACTTATTTAATAGGGGAGGTGAGCACATGGATCGGAATACCAATCCAGCTGCACAGAAGCTTTTGAGGGTTTTCATGCAGTTCAATAAGGTCGAATGGCACCAACGATCAATTGCAGGTTGTACACTTAGCGAAATCAGGGTGTTGTTCTGTATCAGAAAAAGCACGAAGTCTGATACTTCCGAAATGAAGGTGTCGGAGATCAGCAAACTGCTGCATGTGACCTCTCCAACCATTACCCAATTGCTGAAAGGTCTTGAAGCGAATGGATTAGTCGCGCGGCACATCGACCCAACAGACCGGCGTGCCGTTGGCATAGTGCTGACGGAGAAAGGCGAAATGGTCACCCAGCAGGCTGCGGATGCTTTTTCCGCCTCCTTTGAGGGATTGGTGGAATACCTGGGAGAGGAACAAAGCAATCAACTTGCCGAGCTTTTATCCAAAGTGTTTCGCTATTTCAAAGAGAATGCAGCCAGCGCGGATCATTCACCATGGAACGGGGATGAGGTAGCATGATTAAATTGTTCCGGTTCTTAATTCGGTACTTACAGCCCTCCCGCATGCCTGTGGCTCTTGTTTTTGTGCTTGTCTTTTTGCAGTCCCTTGCAAACCTGTATCTTCCCTACTTGATGGCAAATATTGTGGATACCGGGATTGTGAAGGGCGATACAACATACATACTCCGTGTGGGAGGCTTGATGGTGCTGGTTACCATCGTAGGCACCATCTGCGCCATCGTGGCAAGTTTCTTTTCCGCCAGAGTTGCTATTGGCTTTGGCAGGCTCATACGCGGCAAACTTTTCAAGCACGTAGAAAACTTTTCGTTGCACGAGTTTGATTCGGTCGGCACGGCATCGCTCATTACGCGCACGACCAATGATACAACGCAAGTTCAGCAAGTCGTCATCATCATACTCCAAATGATGATCAGCGCGCCCCTGATGTTTATCGGCGGGATAATACTGGCGATTTCCCAGGATGCCACCCTAGCATGGGTACTGGTCGGGACCATTCCGATCCTTTTCATCGCGATCGTTGTGATCATGAGCAAGGCTATCCCGCTCTTTCAAGCAATGCAGGCGAAAATCGATAAAGTAAATCTCGTGCTGGATGAAGGTCTTACCGGAGTGCGTGTCATTCGGGCTTTTGACCGCATCGATCATGAGGAAAAGCGCTTTGACGAGGCAAACCTCGACCTGACCAATACCGCCATCAAGGTCAATCAGATCATCGCGACTATGATGCCGATTATGATGCTGGTGCTCAATCTTTCCACCGTCGTCATTTTCTGGTTCGGCAGTATCCGCGTCAACAATGGCGAGATGCAGATCGGTAATTTAATGGCATTTCTGCAATATGCCATGCAAATTCTGTTTGCGGTGCTGATGCTTTCGATGATGTTTGTCATGCTACCGCGTGCCGCGGCCTCCGCAGGCAGAATTGACCAGGTGCTGGGGATAGCGCCCGAAATCAATGATCCCGCGACGGCGAAGCAAGCTGACACACAGCGGGGATATGTTGAGTTCCAAAATGTGACCTTTAGCTACCATGGCGCAGAAGAGCCTGCACTCTGCAACATATCGTTCCATGCCAGTCCTGGTGAGGTCACGGCCATCATAGGTGGCACCGGAGCGGGCAAATCGACGCTGGTCAGCCTGATTCCCCGCTTCTACGACGTGGACGAGGGCCGCGTCCTGGTTGACGGCGTGGATGTTCGCGAGATGACGCAGGAACATTTGCGCGCGAAAATCGGTTTTATGCCGCAAAAGGCGGTGCTCTTTTCAGGAACGGTTGCGGAGAATATCCGCTATGGTAACGAAGAGGCATCGGAGGAAGAGGTAAAGCACGCGGCCGACATCGCGCAGGCCACCGAATTTATCTCTGAGATGCGAGGCGGTTTTGATTCCGTGATTGCCCAGGGAGGCACGAATGTCTCAGGCGGACAGAAGCAGCGCCTTTCGATTGCCCGTGCCCTGGTGAGAAAGCCGGAGATTTACGTGTTTGACGACACCTTTTCCGCGCTTGATTATACTACCGATGCCAAGCTGCGAACAGCGCTCAGAAGGGAAACCACCGATGCGACGGTGCTCATCGTTGCCCAGCGAGTCGGCACCGTGATGGACGCGGATCGGATTATCGTCTTAGATGAGGGGCGCATTGCTGGTATCGGCACGCATCGAGAGCTGATGGAGACCAGCCTTGTCTATCGTGAAATTGTGTCCTCACAACTGTCATTGGAGGAAATCGCATGAGTGTAGCGCGCAGAGAGATGAGGCCCGGCGGGCAAGGCGGCATGGGGTGGATGGGAAGAGGCGGCATGGGTATGCCGATGCAAAAAGCCAAGAATTTTCGCGGCACGCTCATCAGGCTGCTTGGGTATTTCAAGCCACATAAATTTCTCTTGCTGGCCGTACTTGTCGCGGCAGTGATCAGCACGATCTTCAACATTGTCGGTCCGAAAATCCTGGGGTCAGCGACCACCAAGCTCTTTGAAGGCATGGCGCTGAAATCCGAGGGCGTACCGGGAGCTGGGGTTGATTTCGCGTATATCGGGCAAACCCTGCTGCTGCTGAGCGGACTGTACATTGTCAGCGCAGTGTTCAACTACATCCAACAATATCTCATGGTGGGAATGGCGCAAAAAACGGTGTATACGATGCGTCGACAGGTGGAGGAGAAGTTTGAGCGCCTGCCCCTGAAATTTTATGATTCACGCACGCACGGAGAAATTCTCAGTCGTGCCGTCAATGATATGGATAACATCAGCAGCACGTTGCAGCAGAGTCTGACGCAGTTGATTACCTCCGTGGTCACCATCGTCGGTGTCACCGCGATCATGTTGACCATCAGTCCATTACTGACCCTGGTGGTATTCCTCACCCTTCCAGTAAGCCTGCTCATCACCACCACGATTGCGAAACGCTCGCAAAACTACTTTGTGGGACAGCAAAGGGCGCTTGGGGAGCTCAACGGCCATGTGGAGGAAATGTATACGGGCCACAAGATCGTCAAAGCATTTGGACACGAGAGCAAATCCATCGCGGAATTCGATGAGTTGAATGAGAAGCTGTATAATTCAGGGTGGAGGGCACAATTCGTTTCTGGCATGATCATGCCACTGATGATGTTTGTTGGCAACCTTGGTTTTGTCGCGGTGAGCGTCATCGGCGGGATCATGGTCACGCAAAGGGCGATTACGATCGGGGACGTGCAGGCCTTTATTCAATATGCGCGACAGTTCTCCCAACCGATCAACCAGTTAGCGAATATCGCGAATATCATTCAGTTGACGATGGCATCGGCAGAGCGCGTCTTTGAACTGCTCGATGAACAGGAAGAAATACCAGAAGCGGCTGATGCGAAGGTCATTGAGTATCCGCAGGGCGAAGTCCAGTTCCAACATGTCACGTTCCGTTATAAAGAAGATGTCCCGCTGATCGAGGACATGAATATCGATGTCACATCGGGACAGACCATCGCGATTGTCGGTCCGACCGGCGCAGGCAAAACGACCCTGGTCAACCTGCTGATGCGTTTCTATGAAATCAACGGCGGCGAAATACTGGTTGACGGTGTGGACATTACGGAGCTCAAGCGCGGAAATCTGCGCAAGATGTTCGGCATGGTGCTCCAGGACACCTGGCTCTTTACCGGGACGATACGGGAGAATATTGCCTATGGCCGTGAGGATGCCACAAAAGAAGAAATTGTGCGGGCTGCAAAAGCGGCACAGGCTGACCACTTTATCAGGACGCTGCCTGAGAGTTACGAGACCGTTTTAAATCAAGAAACAACCAATTTATCGCAGGGGCAGAAGCAGCTGCTGACCATAGCCCGAGCGTTCCTGGCCGACCCGGCGATCCTTATACTTGATGAAGCGACAAGCAGCGTTGATACAAGAACGGAGGTTCTCATTCAAAAGGCGATGGGAGAGCTGATGAAAGGAAGAACAAGCTTTGTGATTGCCCACAGACTCTCCACGATTCGGGATGCAGATTTGATCCTGGTCATGAATCATGGCAGTATCGTAGAAAAGGGGACCCATAAGGAGCTACTTGCGAAAGGTGGATTCTATGCTGACCTGTATAACAGCCAGTTTACGGGTCGAACCCTCCTGGAGGAAGCTGTGTGACCATTCTCGGCATAGATCCTTCACTTTGTTCAGGATGACATGGGGTCGAACCCTCCTTCAAGCCAATTTGCATTGACGTTTCAGGGTGATCAGGATTAGACTTACACTGTATCCAAAAAACGTTATTGGTGACGAAGCAAGAAGGAGGATATATATGGTAACTCCATTTGGGCATGATGCGCCTTTGTGGGAGGCGGGAGAGGATGTGAAGCGGGAGGCGAATATTACGCGGTATATGCAGTGGCTCAAGAGTGAGAAAGGGTTGAGTTTCCAGACGCGGGACGAATTGTGGCAGTGGTCGGTCGATAGCCTGGAGGATTTCTGGGCATCGTTGTGGGAATACTTTCACATCAAGGCCTCTTCGCCGTACAGCGAGGTTTTGGTGGAGAGGAAGATGCCGGGGGCGAAGTGGTTTCCTGGAGCAAGGCTCAATTACGCAGAGCATGTATTTCGCAATGCCACGTCCAGTCGCCCGGCAGTGATCTTCCGCTCGGAGAGGCACCACCTGGTGGAGGTGTCGTGGAGCGAGCTGTACGAGAAGGTGGGCGCGGTGGCTCATGCGCTACGGGCGATGGGTGTGCAGCGCGGGGATAGAGTCGTGGCCTATATGCCAAATATTCCGGAGACGCTGATCGCCTTCCTGGCCTGCGCGAGTATGGGGGCTACGTGGTCCAGTTGCTCGCCGGATTTTGGCACCAATAGCGTGATTGACCGCTTCAAACAGATTGAGCCAAAAGTGCTTTTTGCCGTGGATGGATATCAGTATGGCGGGAAGGCTTTTGATAGACGCCCAGTCATTGCGGATTTGCAACAGGCGCTGCCCACGCTCGAAAAAACGGTGCTGGTGCCCTATCTTTACGAGGATATGCAGCCTGGGGTAGGGGGCTTGAGCGATGCAGGGTCGTGGACAGAGTTGTTGAAGCAATCGTCGGAGATCGTGTTTGAGCAGGTACCCTTCGATCACCCGTTGTGGGTGCTGTATTCCTCTGGCACCACCGGCTTACCAAAGGCGATTGTGCAGGGACAGGGGGGTATTTTGCTTGAGCATTTGAAGGGCCTCAACCTCGACCTTGATCTGAAGCCGCAGGATAGATTCTTCTGGTTCACGACCACGGGTTGGATGATGTGGAACCTGCTGATAGGGGGACTGCTGGTTGATAGTATGGTGTTGCTCTACGATGGTAGCCCGGCCTATCCTGATGTTGGCACGCTGTGGCAGTTTGCCGAGGAGAGCGGTATGACCTTCTTTGGTACCAGCGCGGCGTATATTGCTTCGTGTATGAAGGCTGAAATTGAACCAGGGAAAACGTATCATCTGAGCAAACTGCGCGGGATAGGTTCGACGGGTTCGCCGCTGCCGCCGGAGGGGTTCGAGTGGATTTATGAGCATGTGAAGCGGGATCTATGGCTGGCTTCCATCAGCGGAGGGACGGATGTCTGTTCCGCCTTTGTTGGTGGATCAGTCCTGCTGCCTGTCTACGCAGGGGAACTGCAGTGTCGCTCGTTGGGGGATAAAGTGGAGGCCTATGATGAGCAGGGGAAGTCGTTGGTTGACGAAGTGGGAGAACTGGTAATTACCGAGCCGATGCCTTCGATGCCCATTTTCTTCTGGAACGATGCAGAGGCGAAACGCTACAAAGAGAGCTATTTTGATATGTATCCAGGAGTGTGGCGGCATGGCGACTGGATCATGATTACTTCCAGGGGAAGCGCCATCATCTATGGGCGCTCCGACTCGACTATTAACCGGCAGGGCATCAGAATGGGAAGCAGCGAGATCTACCGCATCGTGGAAGGGCTGCCGGAAGTGCTTGATAGCCTGATTGTGGGGGTTGAACTGCCACATGGCAGGTATTACATGCCGCTATTTGTGGTGCTGAAAGACGGTATTGTATTGGATGAAGCCTTGATAGCGAAGATCAAAGGGAGGTTGCGTAGTGGTATCTCGCCGCACCATGTGCCGGATGAGATATTTGCTATTGCGGCGGTGCCACGTACGCTGAGCGGAAAAAAGCTGGAGGTGCCGGTGAAAAAGCTCTTTATGGGCGTTCCGGTGGAGAAGGCTATCAGTACGGATGCGATGAGTAACCCGCAGTCTATCGAGTACTTTGTCAAGTTTGCTGATAAAGTGAGTGCATTACGAGAAGGTTAGACAGCGTCAAAGAGCGCTTTCCCAGTGCGACGTTCCTGGGAAAGGGCTTTTGGACGCTTGATTCAAGTAGGGTCGCTTGTTTGTAGGAGGAGTTTCGCAAGAGGGGGTTTGATTTGCGGGTGATTTTGTAGGGGTTAAGGGTGGCTCTGAGCAAGCAAGCGGCCTTTTCTTGTGTAAAAGCCATTGTTTAGTTTATAATTGTTGCATGATTTAGTTTTGGGTTGGGGGTGGGTGTAGTCTGCATATAGGACGAGGGGCGACGCAAGCGTCCCCACCCCACATCCACACCACACCCGCCCCTACGGGTGTTCAAAGGCCTGTTTATTTAGCGATACCGAGGTGCAACACATGACAACTTTGGCTCGTTTGGAGACCCCTTTTGTTTCTACTCTTGCTGGCCACTATTACTATGACCCGGAGATTTATGAGCTGGAACAGGAGAGAATATTTGCTCAGATGTGGGTCTGTGTTGGTCGCGCAGAGGCAATCTCTGGTCCAGGAGCATACCAGGTTGTGACGATTGGACGGGAAAGTATTATCGTTGTGCGTGGCCGCGATGATGTATTGCGGGCGTTTCTGAATGTGTGCCGGCACCGGGGTGCCCGGTTGTGCAATGAGGCTGCCGGAAAGCTAAAGGGGTCGATTCAGTGTCACTATCATGCCTGGACGTATGGCCTGGATGGACGGCTGATTGGGGCACCGAATGTGCTTATCGAGGAGCAGTTTGAGCGGGCGTTGTTTGGTCTGCTGCCGGTCGCGTTGGAAGTCTGGGAGGGACTGATCTGGCTCAATCTTGCCGATTCTCCCAATTCTCCCGACTCTCCCACGCCAATCGGGGAGCAGCTTAACGAGTCGATTATTGAACGCTTTGGCGATTATGCTGCGTTTGCTCGTTATCATGTTAGGAATCTCAAGGTGGGGAAGACGATTGTCTATGATGTGAAGGCCAATTGGAAGTTGATCATTGAGAATTTTATGGAGTGCTATCACTGTGCTCCGATGCATCCTGAATTTTGCCAGTTGTTGCCGGATTTCAAGATGGGACATGTCTCTGATTATGTGAATGGAGAAGCGGCAAGGCTAGCTGATAATGTTGAGGCGTTTACTATTACGGGTAAGGCAAGTCGCCCGCCACTACCGGGGCTGCTACCGGAGGATTTACGGCATTATTATGGGATTGTGTTGCAGCCGAACGTGCTGCTGAACCTGCTGCACGATCACGTGGTTGTGCACAGGTTTTTGCCGGATGGTCCGGGGCGCACGGTGATTACGTGTGACTGGCTTTTTGATCCGGAAGTGATGGCGAGACCGGAGTTTGATCCGATGGATGCGGTGGAGATCTTTGATATTGTGAACCGGCAGGATTGGGAGGTATGCGAGTGGACGCAGCTAAGCATGGGTTCCAAGGCGTACAGGTCGGGTGGGGTGTATGTGCCGGCTGAGCATCATATACGGGCTTTTGCTGATTTTGTGTTGGCGAGAATTGGGTGATAGAATCCGCCAGGAGAGAGATGTTTCCGTTTTTACCTACACAATCTAACGAGGCGCTGGCTCAGGTTGAAGATGTGCGCGTGTTCGGCTGGGATCCTCTGCCAGGTATTGTCTCGGTGTGGGCCAATCGAGAAGGGCGAGCGGTGGTGTGGCAGCGCCTGGGGGGGCGTGTTACGTTTGCGACGGAGCATTTTCGTCCGTGGCTCTTTGCTTCGATGCTGGAAGATATTGCTCACCTGGGAGCGTCCCTGTTGCCTTCTAGTGCGCCCGGCGGGGATGTCGCGCCGGTCAGCTATCACGAACTGGATGGGCCTGAAGGTCCTGAAGGCGCTGAAGGCTCTTATCGTTATTTGCTTTCCGCGCGCGATGGACGAGCGCTTGAACGTATGTTGCTGAGTGGCGCTTCGTGGCGGCTTGGTCGCCAGGTCAACAACTTGAATGATTTGCCGGAGACGTATTACCGCGTTGGTCCGGTTGAACAATACCTGATGCTCAGCGGGCGCGTTTACTTTCGCGGCATGGTCTATGATGATCTGCATCGCCTGCAATTCGACCTGGAGACGACCGCGCTAGACCCACACCGTGGACGAATCTTCATGGTCTCTCTGCGCGATAATCATGGGCTTGCCACGACGCTCGAAGCTCCGACTCCGGGCGAGGAGGCAGTGCTTATCACGCGGCTCTGTGCCTTGATACGCGAGCGTGATCCCGATGTGATAGAGAATCATAATCTCTTTGGTTTTGATCTGCCCTTTCTAGAACAGCGTGCCGAGGTGCTGGGCATACCGCTGATACTTGGTCGCGTGGGTGGGCCGACGCTGCTGGAGCGGCGGGAGGATACCCTGACTGTAGGCCCTGATGCCCGACGGCGCACGCGTTACAGCGTCGCCGGTCGTGAAATGATCGACACGTTGGATGCGGTGCGCCGCCACGATTTCGTTGTGCGTGATATGCCCAGTCACCGTCTGAAGGAAGTGGCGCGCTATTTTGGGATAGCGCTGCCGAACAGGGTATACCTGGAAGGCGCGGCGATTTTTGAGACCTATCGCCAGAATCCGGAACTGGTGCGCCGCTATGCTCTGGATGATGTGACCGAGGTGGATGGCCTGTCAAGGAGATTGTTGGGGGCGCCCTTCGCGCTGGCGGGCATGGCGCCGCGACGATACGAGCGGTTGGCGTCGGCTGGTCCCGCGATGGGTATTCTTGAGCCGATGCTGGTCAGGGCGTACTTGCGGGCCGGAGCGGCTCTGCCCTGCCAGGTGGCAAACGAGAGCGCTGAGATCGGGCTGCATGAGGGGGGAGCTGTGCACCTCTTTGCCGAGGGCATTGCCGAGCAGGTGGTGAAGGCTGACGTGGCTTCGCTGTATCCCTCGCTGATGCGTACTTACCAGATAGGTCCCGCGTGCGATCGTCTGGGCGTCTTACTGAGTATTTTGAGCCGCCTGACGGACCTGCGGCTGGCGCATAAGGCGGCGGCGAAGGCGGCCATACCGGGTTCGGTCGAAGCGAACGCGCACGATGCCACGCAGGCAGCGATGAAGATCCTGGTTAATTCTGCCTACGGCTATATGGCGGCTGGTTCGATGGCACTGTTCGCCGATGCTCGCGCCGCCGGGGAGGTGACGCAGCGAGGGCGCGAGGTGCTTGCCCAGGTGGTGGAGGCGCTGCGACGACGAGGTATGGCCCTGATAGAGGGCGACACAGATGGCGTCTATTTTGCTGTTCCTGGCGGTTGGATGGAGGAGCAAGAGCGCGAACTGGTCGACGAGATCGCGGCGGTATTGCCAGCGGGTATTCGACTGGAATACGAGGGACGATACAAAGCGATGTTCAGTCACGAGGTGAAAAACTATGCTCTGCTGACTTATGATGGGCAGTTGATCGTGCGCGGCGTGGCACTACGTTCCAGCCGGGCCGAGCCATTTGGAGAGCGTTTTCTGCACCAGGCGTTGCTCTGTGCCATGACCAATGATATTGCCGGGCTGCGCAGGGTGTATCTTGAGACGGTCGCTGCCCTACGCAACCGTACATTGCCGGCTTCTGAACTGGGGGCAAAGGTACGCCTTTCGAAAACGACTGAAGCCTATATGGCCTCGCGTGCAGCGCATCCGGAGCCACAATACGAAGCGCTGCTGGCGGCTGGACGCACGCGCTGGTTTCCGGGCGAGCGGGTGCGCCACTATCGCACGCGGAACAAGAGGTATGTGTGGTTGCCGGAAGAAACAGAGGAGGCATCGGTGGGGTATGATTGGGAGGCGGATATGAGGGAGAGGGGAGGAGAGCAGGAGGAGGAGATTGATGCCAATACTCCAGCACCTGAGAAGCTGGATGTGGCTGCACTACCTGTTGGCAAGGAAGATATAGCTAACCGCAGGGATTATGACGTGGAGCATTATCTGCAAGTGCTGGTGACGTCGTACGCGGGACGGCTGCGGAAGGCGTTTTCAGGGGATGATTTTGAGCAGCTTTTCCGGCTGGATGGCCAGGAGGGGTTGTTTGACCGGCCTGTGGAGGATATTCAGCCGAGGTGGATACGGTGTTCTTCGTGAGGGGCGGTGGGTGATTTTCCTGGTACGCAGGTTGGAGGAGGGGCCGGAACTGCCTTTAAGGTGATGGCATCAGCTGCGACGTGGTCTGTACTCCCAGGAAGCGACCCAGTTCTGCGATCTCAGCCTCCAGTCCCGGTTGCACTTCGGGTGCAAGCTGGTCGAATGGCTCCAGCAGGACGTCCAGGCGATTTTTCTGTCGCTTGCTCTTCCAGGTTCCCACCACACGACCATTTACCAGCAGTGTTGGCTTGAGCAATCCACCTCCGGCGTTAATGTGTTTTGCGTGCTGTGGAGGCAGCAGCAGGTCTCTCTTCTTATAGCCTAGTAAATAGGTATCAAAGCCGGGCAGTAGACGGACGACTGGAGCATCTATGGGCGGTTCGTCTAACCATGATGCGTACGTTTTGAGCATCCAGGCCGGGCGGTCAGCCATCTCTACCTCAATAAGTTGGTCAGCGATGCGTTGCCATGCTGCCCGTGTCGTGCTCATAGGCATGCCTGACCACGCGGCCAGGTCCTCTGGAGTGGCGGGGCCGTAGGCTTTGAGATAGCGGCGCGCGAGTTCTGCGTGCGCTGATTCTTGTGAGAGTGAATGTACCTGGTGCCCCTGGCCTACCCAATCGCTCAGGAGCACGTAGGTCGGTTTTGCGCCGCGGTCAGGTCCCAGACAGATGAGACCTTTGAGTGCTGCATGCCATATGAGGTAGGGCCTGGCCTGGCCGGTGAGCCGGATGTCGTGGGTGGCCAACTGCTCGACGAGTTCATCGCGGGTCAGTGGTCCCTTGTTCGCGAGCACAGTGTGTATGGCGCGGACGCCTCTCGCGAGGATATCTTCGTCCAGGCCCAACTCGACATACCGGCGTCGATTGCCCGCAATAAAAACGGGGCTGAAGAGCGGCAGGAGCCAGGCGAGATCTTCTGTTGCCAGCAGGTGTAGAGTGCCGCGCTGCCCCCAGGTACGTATCACAGAGCGCTCCTGCACGCGCGCGCGCTCGACATCATCGTTCAGCAGGCCGGTGCTGCGGACACGCACCGCCAGCGCCGCGGCGGATGCATCCTGCGCCTGGATGCCACATAAGTCCTTCACGACTTGAGCGACATCAGTGATCGCGACGGATTGCTGTGGAATGAGCAGCTGTGCACGCTGGCGTAACAAGCGGACTTGATTGTCGGATAAGGAAATTGCCATTTTTTCTATCTGTTTGTATGCCCACTTGTTGAGCATTTCGTCTTTATTATACAATCCAGGGGGCCTGAATTACCTGTGTATGAAAGGTACCTGGCTTGTAGGGAGAACACGTAGATGATATGCTTTATATAGGCGATGGGGAAATCGATTTCTATAGAAGCTTGAAGAGCAATGACGATAACGGGAACAGATTTTACGGAGAGTATTTTTTGCAGCAGCAACCGGTGAAGAAACTCAAGATAGGGCATTTCTCGGAACGGTGAGAAATCGTTACGGCTTTGTGATGGTAAAGTTACAGGTTGTGATGGGAGAGCGAGGTCTATGTTCTATTCTTTGTTACAGTAAATCTTGTTACAGTAAATCGCCATGTTTTTTCAAGTAAGTCACCAGGTACTTTCAAACGTTTCCTTAGCATCGTCGCCTATCTGCTGCGTTCTCTCAATTTCAAGAGGTGTCCCTCAGAAAGGAGCAAGCAATGTACATCGCGATACGTAAGTACTACATCATCCCTGGAGCAGTGGATGAGTGGATGCGGCGTGTTCAATGGGGCTTTGTGCCTATTATCAGTCAGATGCCTGACTTCAAAGCGTACTATGCCCTGAAAGTAAGAGATGACGAAGCTATCTCCGTCAGTATCTTTGAAACGCAAGCTGGGGCGGAAGAGTCTGTCCGACAAGCGGCTGAGTGGGTTGCCACGAATATAGCCTCGCTCAATCAAGGGTTACCAGAGATTATGGTTGGCCATGTGCAAGCCCTTAGCGGGCCTGTGAGCTTATCAACGAGAAGCGACCATCCTGTCTCTCGTTGAGCGTAATGAAGCCAGACCCGCCAAAGGCTAGTAGCTGCTTCAAGACGGTGTGGGTCAATCTGCGCTATGGAGTATGTTCTGCCAAAAGAGAGCGTATGTTTGCCTTTGAAAACACACGCTCTCTTTTGGCTGGTTGTTATGCGCCGGTCAACAGGATGGCTTTTCCT
>CAVZJN010000046.1:0-31692 GCA_963775585.1 uncultured Chloroflexia bacterium
TTCATCAACAGTAAGCCAACAATAATCGCGCGGCGGGTTCAAGCCCAATACCGAAAAAGGAACCTCGGGGTTCTGTTTTTTCAACAGGTAGTGCAGCACTGACTTGTTACGAGCATAAAAAATTCGAGCGCAGCGCAGTGCACTCTCTAATGAGCGAAAATGTACCTGCATCTCCCTCTGCAATGGCAATGAAACATATTGAAAACCGCGCTCTACAAACCAGGGATAGTCTTCTTTACGCGGCCAGATGATCACGATCTTGCCCCCCGCTTTCGTCACACGTTTGAGTTCCGCTAAACCAGCCTCACCCCCCTGTTCAGGTTCAGCTGTAAAGGCGGAACAGGAAAGCGAAAGATCGACGCTGTCATCTTTTAAGGGAACCTGGTCGAAACGCCCCCGGCACAAGACGATGCGACCGTGTGCGTGCTGGCTCACGACCTTTTGCTCCAGGATATGCAGCAATCCCGGGGATGGTTCCACTGCATAGACCAGCCTGGCACCGTATCGTAAGCACTCAAATGTCGCGCGCCCACTCCCAGCCCCAACGTCAAGCACTATTTTCCCTCGTATATCTTGTGCCAATTGTTGAAAAATACCTGGATGCAGCTGTTCACCTTCTGTCAATTCTTCGTAGAGCTCGGGCATTTTCCAGTAGGTCAGTTCCCAGAAAAGCCTGTCGAGAACACGCTGGCGAGCTGCTTTCACCTGCTCAGCAGTTACTGGACGCTGTAACTCTTGCAAGAAGTATGCCTGTCGCCGGGAAGGCAAGTTGCGCTTGAAACGCTTGACAAAAGGGGGAGTTGCATTGTGCAGGCTCCATGACAGGTCCTCTAACGTCAGGCCAAAGCCATCACAACGGAGCATGCGCTGCATGGTAGTGTCATCGAACACCAGCAGGTCTTCAATGGAAAAGGGATTTTCAAACAACGGCATATCGTAAGCAGAGCATGCGCTACCCTTCTCCGCCGCTTCCAGCGGAGGTGGTACCTGTATGGACGCCCTTGTCCCCGTTTCGGCATCGTTTAGAGGGAAGTCTCTCATCAGTAGTGCCCTATCAGAACACGATGTTACAAGAAATCCCCTTGCCCTGCTACCAGCGCAAGACGGTATAGAGCCAACAATTTTCATCATACACATTCATGCAGGAAAGAAGCAAGTCAACAATAGAGAAACCAAGCTAATTCTAAAGTTGAGAAGACTGTGCTACTATATCCTATAAAAGAGAAAAGGATGAAACTCTTGCTATCGCCGCTGCCACTCACAACCACTGCTCAGGCTCTGCGCACCAATCAGCTTGACCTGGCATCCTTTATTGAGAGCATCTGCCAGCGTATCGATGCGCTTGAGCCACAGATCAATGCCCTTCTTGCTGAACCTGGTCGTCGCGCGCGCCTGCTTGCAGAAGCCAGGAGCTTACAAGAACGTTTCCCCGATCCCGCTAGCCGTCCGGCGTTGTACGGCGTACTTCTCGGCGTCAAAGACGTGTTCAATGTTGACGGCTTCCCAACTCGTGCGGGAGCGCAACTGCCACCCGCGTTGTTTGCAGGAGCCGAGGCGACCTGCGTGAGCGCATTGCGCTCTGCTGGTGCCATCATCCTGGGCAAAACCGTCTCTACCGAATTTGCCTGGGCCGAGCCCGGGCCGACCCGCAATCCACATAACCTTGCACATACCCCAGGCGGCTCGAGCAGTGGTTCGGCTGCTGCGGTAGCAGCAGGTTTCTGTCCCCTGGCCCTTGGAACACAAACGATTGGTTCTGTTATTCGACCCGCTGCCTTTTGCGGCATCGTAGGTTTCAAACCAAGTTATGGACGTATTTCGACCGACGGTTTGGTGTTCTTTTCTCCCTCGCTCGATACCGTCGGGTTCTTTACCCAGGGAGTTGCAGGTACTGCACTCGTGGCTCCCTTCCTTTGCAAAGATTGGAAACCAGCAGAACTGGAAACCCTACCTGTATTAGGAGTACCTGACGGCCCCTATCTGGAGCAGGCTTCTGTCGAAGCCCTGGCCGCTTTTGAACAGCAACTATCAGTGCTGGAAAAGGCAGGCTATACCGTTCGGCACGTAAAGGCCATGAGTGACATTGCAGCGATTAACCAGCGCAACAGGCAACTTATGTTTGCAGAAATGGCGCGGGTTCACGCCCCCTGGTTCGCTCAGTATGAATCGCTCTACCGGCCGCGCACTGCTGCCGCGATCCACGAAGGCCAGGCAGTGGATGACAAGACGCTAACCACCGCGCGTACGGATCGCGCCCTCGTACGCGCCAAATTTCAGGTCTTAATGTCACAACACGGCATAGACCTCTGGCTTTCTCCCGCCGCCACAGGTCCAGCCCCTGAAGGTATCGAGACGACGGGCAACCCGGTAATGAATTTACCCTGGACGCACGCAGGCCTCCCTGTAATTACCCTGCCCGCTGGAAAGGCCGCCAATGGACTCGATGGCCTGCCGCTTGGTTTACAGTGCGCCGCTGACTTCATGGCCGATGAAAAGCTTGTAGGCTGGACAGAGCGCATATCAAGGCTACTGGCATAAACCCGAGTGTCAATATATCAACCTTGATCGTTCACATATCAGGGCAGATCACGTTAATACTTCGGCAGAACATTCATCGCGGCTGCAGCCCATTGAGTGGACTTGCCGATAATTCCCGCTGTTGATCAGTCGCAATCTCTTTTCTTATGAAGCGATTCACACCTTTACAGTGATTAGAACCACTGCGGACCCGCAAAGTTTATGGCAGACTATAGGAAATATTACTACATATATCTCTTCTGATCTGGGACTATATGAAAACGTCAACTGTTGGCTGGGGGAGTAGGTGCGGAGGCTTTGATGGCTTATCTCTATGGTTGGAGGATGATACTCACACTTCCTCCTGGAGGGAGTGAACGAGTAACAATCACAGCACCCGAAAATAATTGCCAGGTGCCTACCACGCTGTCATTTAGCGGGCTGGCCAATACGGCAACTATTGCCTGGAGTTGCGCTAGCATTCCTTGACAGCATAAGATAGGATTGCATTCAGGGGAAAACGGAGTAATCGTATGGAACACGATCCATTGATTGGGAGACGCCTGGGAGCCTACTTCATCCAGGAGAAGATAGGCGAAGGCGGTATGGCACAAGTCTACAAAGCCTATCATGAACGGCTGCGTCGAGATGTAGCTATCAAGGTAATCCTACCACAGATTGCCGATCAAGCTGGATTCCGCGAGCGCTTTGAGCGTGAGGCACAACTGGTCGCTAGCCTGGAGCACCACAATATCGTCGCGATCTACGATTTTGGTGAGATTGGTACCATCACGTACCTGGTGATGCAATACGTCGGCGGTGGAACACTGCGCGACAAGTTACGCAAAGAGGGGCACATAGAACCACACCAGGCCGTACAGTATGCAATACAAATGGCGCGCGCGCTTCATCACGCCCACCAGCGCGGGATCGTCCACAGGGATGTGAAACCGCAAAACATGCTCATTTCCTCCAGCGACTCGAATGAACTGCTGCTCTCCGATTTCGGCATCGCCAAAATGGTTGTTAGCAACAGCCACGAGACGCTGCTCCATGCCTCATCCGCGCAAGGACCACACAATCCTTCGCTCACCAGCGTTGACCAGCTGGTTGGGACGGCTGAATACATGGCGCCAGAACAGATTAATGGGCAGCCGGTTGATGCCCGCACCGATGTCTACGCGTTGGGCATTGTGCTCTTCCAGATGTTGACGGGGCGGATACCTTTCTCCTCTACAACGGTCGACGGGTTACTCTTCCAGCATGTTTATACCGCTCCAATGTCAGTGCGCGAGATAAATCCGTATGTCCCTGAAGTACTTGAACAGATCATCTTTCGCGCACTGGCAAAAGCTCCTGAACATCGTTTTCAATCGGCAGAAGCCATGGCAGTAGCATTAGAAGCAGTCCAGGCCTCCCCTACACACGAATTTTCAGTTGACAACTACTCCACTTTTGGACGTGACCCGGTAACCAATTCATCCCCGAACCGCACGCTCCCGACAGCACGGCCGTACAACGGGCCACCGATGGTGACTGAGGCATTCCAGCCCAACACCCCGGCTATAGGCAACTTGTCACCTGGAAGTGGTAACATAGTCGCTCCCGTTCGACCTCGCGCCAAAAGCAAGTTTCGCCTGAGCTACATCATGTACAGCGTGATTACGGTACTGCTGATTGGACTTGCCGTAACGAAGGTGCAACCATTGCTCTGCTCGAACTATAACCTGCTTTGCTTTTCGAATCCATCAACCTCATTACAGGGTGGAAATGCGCTCCTCTATGTTTGCACTTTTCTAAAGGGAAGTAGCAGGAAAGCACACCATGTGGTATCAAGGAGAAGAATAGAGAGCCTTGAAACCACGGAGGTGTCCGATGCCAGTTCCCATTCTATGTCTGGATGAGCACGTGCGGCAATTTGCCGAACGGTTTCGTCACGAGTTGAGTAAGCCCCAGTACCAGTGCCTCGTGATCGTACTGCTGGGACTGATGCTCTGTGAAGGAACGCGAACGTTGCGAGGGTTGTTGCGTCAGATTGCCGATGGCCCCAGTTTGGCAGGACTGAGCCGTTTTCTCTCGCAAGCGCCATGGGAAGCAGCCGCTCTGGCAGAGCTCTGGCTTGGCCATTTTCGGGAAGAGATGCAGCCCAAGGTGGCCGCAGAACTGCAACGGCAACGCCAAGAGCATCCGAAGCATCGAGGTCGTCCCAAGCTACCCGTTGTGACAGGGTACCTGATCGGGGATGACTCGACGATTGAGAAACGCAAAGGCAAGGAGATGGAAGGATTGGGCCGGCATCACTCGACGACGCAAGACAAGCGGGTGACAGGCCATAGCCTGGTCGAGAGCCTGTATGTCCTGTTGGGGCGGCGCTGTCCTCTGGCTCCACAGCTGTATCGACAGCAAGCAGTCTGCGCAACTGAAGGCGTGCCTTTCGCGAGCAAGATCGACCTGATGGAAACCGTGATCCGCACCTTTGAGCCCGTCGCCGGGACGGTGACCCATGTCTTGCTCGATAGCTGGTACAGCGCCAAACGCCTTTGGCGAGCGGCACGGGAGCGGGGGTTCCTGATCACCAGCGGCCTCAAGAGCAACCGCTGGCTGCGGGTCGAAGATCCGACCGCCCCCAATGGATGGAGCTGGCAGCAACTCTCGGACTATACGGCGCAGTTGAAGGCCAGTGACTACGTTCAGCTCAAGTGGCCCAAAGGAGAGGAGGAGGTGTATGTACATGTCGTGACCACACGAGTGCGCAAGCTCTACTCGTGCCAAGTCGTGATCGTGCGGCAGTCGTTGGATGCTCCGGTGTCGCAGGCGCGCTATTGGGCTTCCAGTGACCTGGAAGCCAGTCCAGAGTTGCTGCTCTCGCACATCGCTGCCGGCTTCGATATCGAAGTCCTTTTTGGGGATGGCAAGGAAGAACTGGGCTTGGACCAGTATCAACTGATGAGTGCCACGGCGATCGTGCGCTTCTGGACCCTGGTCATGCTGGCCTATGTCTTCCTGGAGGAAGAACGTGATCGCTTGCGAGTGCAGTGGCAACGTCACGTCACCATTGGTGAGGCGCGGCGTGAGATCCAGCGTCGTCATCGACGGCATCTGCTTGATTGGCTTCATGGGCAGTTCCAATCCGGCGTTGAACCAGACACCTTGTATGAACTTCTTTCGGCCTGAGATGGGCCGATCAAAAAGTGCAAACATAGAGTCTATCTTTACCAGTGAAGATTTTCATAATAATAATCACAATTGGACGATTGGGAGCCTGGATTACGGGAATCTGCAAGCCGATATCAGCAATCATCGGTACACCCTGACCATTGGAAGTGTACAAAAGACCTATTTCCCGCATCCACAGCTAACAGCTTCATTGCCACAGAACTTTACGCTGACCGTTAAAGTGGCACAGGTCAGTGGTGAAAGGCACAAACTCTTTGGGATAGCCTTCCGTTTACTGGGAACTGACCAATCTGTCTCTGGCTACGTCTTCGCTATCAATGGGGCAGGTCAATATGTGCTACTGAAATACAATTCAAATGCTGAATCGTCATTGAAAGCAGGAACTACAACAATCAATAACAACCAGGCCAACACGTTGAAAGTAATTGCGCATGACAATACATATCTCTTCTATGTGAACGATCAGCTTGTACAGCTTCAAGGCACGCCAGATCATTCATTTACCGACAACGACCAGCCGTTTACAGGCGGTCAATTTGGTATCTATGTGATAGGCCCGTCAACAAGCTTTGTGGTCACATCAGTTGAGTTCAAAAACAACTAAACGTCAGCCGACATCTCAAAGAGTTTGTTTCCCTTGCAAGCCTCGCGCTACACAAGCTATACTTACCTTTATGAAGCGACGAGTATACCCATCAACCTGTCTCAGGAAATGCGGCAAACATGTCAATGACTGATCTCCTTGAAAAGCTTTACGATGCAGCCGAGCTGCTGCGCAGTGCTCAGCAGATTGTGGCACTGACAGGAGCCGGTATCAGTACTGAGTCAGGCATTCCCGATTTTCGCAGCCCCGGTTCAATCTGGCTATCTCAACCGCCGGTGAGCTATCATGATTTTATCAATAAGCCAGAGGCACGCCAGCAATACTGGCAAACGCGCCGTGGCCTCTCATCTCAAGTGGTAGGGGCACGGCCTAACGCTGCCCATCGCGCGCTGGCCGATTTAGAGCTCAGGGGACAGTTGCTTGGAGTCATCACGCAAAATTTTGACGGACTGCATCAGGATGCGGGCCACCAGCCTGAGCGCATCATCGAACTCCACGGCACTACACGGGCAGCGGCCTGCACCCTGTGCGGAGCGCGCTCATCCATCACGGAACTTCAAGGACGTATCGACAAAGGCGAGATTGACCCATGTTGCCCTGAATGTAACGGATTTCTCAAGGCCGCGACGATCTTATTTGGTCAGCGTGTGCCAGAAGCAGAGCTTGCGCGCGCCAAAGAACTGGCCACCGATTGTGACCTTTTTCTAGTCGTTGGCTCGTCGCTCAAGGTGATGCCAGCCGCCCGGCTGCCGCGCTTAGCGCTCAAGCACATTGCACCTCTCATCATCATCAACCTGCAACCAACATCCCTCGATCCGCTCGCAGACGTCGTCATAGCCGAAAAGGCCGGGCTGGTCTTACCACAATTGGTCGAGATGCTTTAATGCTCTCAATTCTCCACCTATCACGTTCGATGAACGATGATGCGACCCCGATGCACCACCATGCGCAGAGCCTCTTTCTTCGTAAACAGTGACATTCTGCTGTAATACAAAGCTCATGCCACACTTCTTAACGACTGCTGCTGCTTCATTTCGCCGGCGCGAATAGGGACAGTGAGGCGGTTCTCAAGAGGTGCCAGGGGACAGATCCAGCGATCATTGTAGGCACACGATGGATTATACGCGTAGTTGAAGTCGAGAATGATACGCTTCCAGTTGCTTTCACCGGGCACAGGAAAGAAGTCGCTGCCCTTGATGGTGTCAAAGAGGTAGCGGCCTCCCCCATAACTCTCCACGGGGCAGGTCGCATCGCGGAAGGGAAGAAATAGCCCACCGCCGTACACTTCAAGCCAGTAAATTGAAAGCGAGACCGGCTCGCCATCGACCACAAAATGCACACGCCCGACAGTCGTCATCACCATTGTTTCACTGGCATTCATTGTTACCTTCAATTGCGTTGGCTCGACAGCAGTATCGACATCGACGAGAAAACGCATTAACGGGTTGTAGGGAAAATAAGGCAGCCCCTGAAATGTACGGCGCTGCTCCTCATCCAGGGCAGATTGTGGATGGTGCGCGTATAAATCATCTTTCGCCGCTCTGAAACACTCCCAGGCAACGATAGGATCTCCTCCACTCAAAATAGCCTGGTTACGCTCACGGTACATAGCTGCAACGCGGACTCGGTAGTCATAGAGGTCGAGGTTGTCTGACATAATCATGTAGCTCCTGCAATAGAAGTACGACGGTAGGTGGATAGAGATCTCACACACATTATACGTTTAGCCCCCATCCTATTTTATTGACATGCACAAATAAAGATCGATATACTGCAAACGGCGCCAAAAACATGTACCCCACTCATATTACATCACGAGGCCGTTATTGCGGTGAAGGAAACGGAAAACATGGCAATGAGTTCGCATATACCTGGCGACGACGAAAACGCACTAGCTCAACCTTCCCATAGCAGTGTGGTGCGCCTGTCATATGGGCCCGAAACATTGCAATTTGGCGAACTGCACCTGCCCGCTGGTTCAGGACCTTTCCCCACTGTGATTCTGATTCACGGCGGCTTCTGGCGCAATCCCTATGGCTATACACTGATGACCAGCCTGGCCGAAGATCTCGCGAAACAAGGCATCGCTGCCTGGAACATCGAGTACCGCCGCGTTGGGGATGCAGGTGGAGGCTGGCCCTCCACCTTGTTAGACGTGGCCAGGGCCGCCGACTATCTACGCAGCACTGCTCACAGCTATTCCCTGGATGTGCAGCGTGTCGTTTCTGTTGGCCACTCCGCTGGCGGGCACCTGGCATTGTGGTTGGCCGCACGTCCACGCATTCCTGAAGACAGCATACTAGCAGTGAGCAGCCATGCCGGGAAAGAAGAGGAAAGTGCAATACCTTTACCGTTGGTGGGAGTGGTAAGTCAGGCTGGTGTTACTGACCTAGAGATGGCCAGGATACGTAATCTAGGAAGCGGTGCCGTCGCAGAATTGCTTGGAGGCAGCTTGCAAGACGTTCCAGAACGCTATGCAGCAGCCTCTCCCACCGCGTTGCTCCCATTAGGAGTACCACAGGTACTGATCCACGGGACTGAAGACGACCGCGTTCCTTACATCATGAGCGAGGAGTACGCGCAGGCAGCGAGAGCTGCCGGGGACCAGGTAACGCTGATAAAGTTGGAAGGCGCCGACCATTTTGTGCTCATAAACGTCTACTCAAATGCCTGGGCCAGAACCGTTCAATCGGTGAGGCAACTCGTCCACCTGGAATAAGGGAAAGGCTCTCAGATCTATCTGGCTGGTTCGGCGAAAAGACCGGTTTGGGAGACAATGACGCTTGTTTTGTCTGCGGCAAATTGCCTCATAGATTACTACTCCCTATGAGCTAGCTGCTCAATCTCGGTGACAACCCGTCGCAATTCATCGATAAGTGGAGTTCTACCCGAATCTCGCAGCGCATCCGCAACTGAACGATAGTACCAGAGAGTCCCTTCCTTACCACCGTGAAAACGCAGCCAGAGAGACTCGCCCACCACACGATAATCGGCAAGGACCGCCCGCGCATTATGCAGTTTATCGGCGGCAGCAACCAGGCGCACTGATTGCGATGCGCCGCGCAAATGGGCAATATATGCTTCCTTGCGCGCTCGCCAGGGTGGCTTGGGAAAGACGTCGCTATCGGTGCAGCCATCCACTATCGCGACAACAGTATCACCGAAGCGGCGACGGATCTCCTGCCGCGTAAAATCTCCACCCTGATCTTCTATGGCATCGTGGAGCAATGCCGCGATAGCCTCGTCCTCGTTGCCCCCATTTTCAAGTACTATGGCGGTCACCGCCAGCAGATGAGCAATGTAGGGGATAGTTGTTCCCTTGCGCCACTGCCCAGCGTGTAGTTTGGTCGCAAACAGTAGCGCTTCCTCAAAACGGGTTGAGAGTATCATAGAATGCACCTCTATAACTATTGCCAGATTTCCGGAATTATAGCATACTTTAAGGTGTTCTAAGAAAGAGATAGAATAACCATTGGAGTAATGTTATTAAGGAGCAACCATTTCATGCCCCAACAACTCCCCACTGCTATAGTTGACGCACCAAAGGTACCTCCACAGTACAGGCCTGCGAGTAGTGTACCCCTGCGCATTTTTGCGGTCTGCTTGACTTCGGTTCTCGTCGCCGTACACTACACAAACTTCGCCCCTTTGATTCCTACCTTAATTACCAGTTTGCATATTAATAGCGCTCAGACGGGCCTCTTTTCGACATTCTTATTTTTAGGCCTGGCCGCCATGTATATCCCTGGCGGTATGCTGGCCGACCGCTATGGTGAGCGTCCGGTTTTAATCGGCTCATCCATTCTCCTGGTCATCGGCGCAACACTGCTTCCGCTCTTCCCCAACCTGACCTGGGTGCTCGCGTGTCGTTTCATTGTCGGCCTTGGCTCAGGCGCAGCTTTCGTGGCAGGGGCAGGAGTAGCAGCAGGTCTCGGCAAACATGCATCATTGGGGCAAGGCATGTATGGTGGTTCTGTACAGGTCGGGTCTGGATTGGGGCTATTGCTCACTCCGTTCCTCCTGGCCCACTTCGGCTGGCGTGGCTCGTTTCTGGTTTGGGGTTTACTAGGTATTCCATTAATCATCACCTGGATATTTGTCAACGATGCATATGAAGCTCCTGAAACAGAAAACGCGTCTGCCGTGGCAGGCATACGTTCTCCGGCAGTCTGGACATTAGGACTCTCGCACATGGGGACCTTTGGCCTCGGCAATGCTATAGCTGCATGGATAGCCGTCTATCTCGCATTTCAATACGGCCTACCATTAGCACTGGCGGCTACCTTCGGTTCACTTGCTCTTTTGTCTGGAATGTTTTTCCGTCCATTAGGAGGCATCTTAATCGATCGCAAAGTTATTGGAGCTATTCCTTTGTTGCGCTTTGGAACAATCCTGGGATGCCTGGGAGTAGGTTTGCTTGCCCTCCCACTGCACTTTTCTCCTTTCGCTGTGATCGGTATAACCTGTATCGCCATTGGAGCTACCATTCCCTACACATCCGTTTTCAACGAGGCCGCGCGCCTGCGCACTGTCAGCAAAGGGATAGCACAGGGCCTGGTGAGTGTGATCTCATCTCCTACTGTGTTACTTGGCCCTCCACTCATTGGTTTTCTATTTCAAGAGGCCCACAATTTTACCTCCGCCTTTGGCTCAATAATGTTATTTGGCTTTGTTGCCATTACCGCTTCATTCCTGGCTGGGCCCGCAGTGAAGCGTGAAACTTCTATATCATAGAAAGGTTTACTATGCTAAAACGACCAGAAGCTATCATTTTCGACCTGGATGGAGTACTTACCGACACGTCTGAATACCATTATCAATCCTGGAAGCACCTGGCCGATGATGAAGGTATTCCATTTACTCACGAAGAAAACGACCAGCATCTTCGAGGTGTCGGTCGCCGCGAATCATTAATGTATATCATCAGAGGACGGCAATACTCCGAAGAGCAAATCCAGGAAATGTTGGTTCGTAAGAATCGTTACTATCATGACCTGATTAAAAACATGACTCCCAACGACGTAACACCTGGTGGGCGAACATTGTTACAGGAGATCAGAAATGCAGGCATCAAAGCTGCCATCGCCTCAGGGAGCAAAAATTGCCGTATGGTGCTTGATCTGCTGAAAATTACCGACTTACTTGATGGCATAGCTGATGGGAATAGTGTGGTCAATGGGAAACCCGCTGCGGATCTGTTTGTCTTTGCAGCAGGGTTAGTCGACATTCCCACGGTAGATTGCCTGGGAGTTGAAGATGCCGACGCAGGGATTGAAGCTATAAAAAACGCCGGGATGCAGGCCCTTGCTGTTGGTCCACAAGAGCGTTTCCATAGGGCAGATAAAATTCTGCCGACGCTAGCCAATAAGCATTTACAGGACCTCCTCGATTAGAAGAAAGAAAGGGTAGCCCGTGAATCTCTGGCACATAACTGAAGATAGCTTTAACAGTAAAGCGTTACTCGCTCAGGAAACGGTATTTACCATTGGAAATGGCTATTTTGGCACACGCGGCGCATTTGAGGAAGGATATCCTGGAGCAACGCCCGCAACGCTCCTATTCGGCGTTTTTGATACCATTGCCGTGGGCAAAGAGGAACTTGCTAATGCTCCCGACTGGCTTCCGCTACAATTATTCGTCAATGGTGAACGCTTCCGCCTCGATCTTGGCAAAGTGCTAGCCTACCAGCGCACCCTGGACATGCAGAATGGTATCCTCAGCCGCTCTGTGCGCTGGGAGACGCCTAGCGGCATTCGCGTGAAGATTGCCATCGAACGGTTTGCCAGCTTAGCGGATGAGCACGTTGCATGCATTCGCTACAGTGTAACCGTCGAAGAGCAACAAACACCGGCGGAAAATAATGGGGAAGATGAGTTCGACATAGTTTTGCGAGCTTCACTCAATACTGCTGTGGGAAACCATGATCTTATGCACTGGGAAACCATCGACCAGGGGAGTGCCGGCGAATTGCTGTGGCTACATACGCAGACTCGCCACTCCTCAGTCCAGCTTGCACAATCAATGAGCTTTACAAGCCGCTCACCAGGCTTCCAGCAAGAGAAATTTGATTCAGATTTTGCCCCTGGCATCACTCTCAGCGGAAAATTGGCCCCTGGAGCTACGGTGACGGTAGAAAAAATTGTCGTCTTGCACACTTCCCGCGATGCAGATGATCCAGTCATGAGCGCGGTCACACAGCATAAAACGATACTCCATAAAAGCAGCTTTGGCGCGCTACTCGCCAGCCATCAACAGGCATGGCGGGATTTCTGGCAATTAGCGGATATGATTATCGAAGGTGACGATACAGCACAGCGAGCCATTCGCTACAATGTCTATCAATTACGCATAAGTGCATCTACTCATGATAGCCGTTACAGCATTGCGGCTAAGGGGCTGACAGGGTTTGGTTATCTTGGTCATATATTCCACGACACAGAAATTTTTATGCTCCCTTATTACACCTATACCCATCCCACTATTGCGCGTAACCTCTTACTCTACCGCTATCATTTGTTGCCCGGAGCGCGTGCGAAAGCAAAACACAATGGTTATAAGGGTGCCCAGTATCCATGGGAAAGTACCTTAGATGGCAATGAAGCGACACCTGAGTCAATGATCCACCCCGAAACTGGCGAGTTAATCGCCGTGCTCAATGGCACTATTGAGTTGCATATCACTGCCAGTATTGCGCTCGCAGTCTGGAAGTACTGGAACATCACCGGCGACGACCAATTTATGCAAGAATACGGTGCGGAAATGCTACTCAGTACTGCAATGTTCTGGGCCAGTAGAGCAGAGAATCATACAGAGCATAATGATTTCGAGATCAACAACGTCGTAGGACCTGATGAATGGCACGAACATGTCAACAACAATACCTACACCAACTATCTGGCGAAATGGAGTATCCTGACCGCGCTCGACATATTCAATTGGCTGCAAACCAGCGCTCCTAACAAAGCCAGGGCATTGGCCCAACAATTAGATTTGACCGAGCAGCGCCTGAAGCACTGGCAAACAGTGGCCGCAACGATGCGCATCCCGCAGGACAAAGAGACTGGCTTATTCGAACAGTTCGATGGCTTTTTCAAACTCGCACCTCTCAACCAGGATGCATATACGGGGCGCAAAAAGTCCTACCAGGCGCTGTTAGGTATGAAGCCAGTACAAGAGTACCAGATCATTAAACAGGCCGATGTATTAATGCTCATCACTGTGCTAGACCAGCAGTTCGACCTGAAAACAAAGCGAGTAAACTGGGACTATTATTACCCCATCACCGACCACGATTATGGCTCTTCGCTTACGCCAGCGCTGCATACCATTTTAGCGTGTGAATTGGGCTACATAGATGTTGCCTACAAAATGTTTATGAAGGGGGCCCTCGTTGACCTGGAAAACTTACGGAGAAATACCCCGGAGGGTATTCATAACGCCTGCTTAGGGGCCGTCTGGCAAGCGTTGGTTCTGGGTTTCGCGGGTCTCCGCTTGACCGACAACGGCTATACGACCAACCCCTCCTGGCCAGACAGTTGGACCCGCATCGCCTTCAAATGCTACCACAAAGGCAAATTGCTCTCCATTGATTTACGCAAAGAGTAGTAGCAAGCGTCAACCGAACTAAAGCAAGCATCGAGAGAGCGAGGCATTTCTAACATGTCTCGCTCTCTCAGTCTTTGAGAGAGTGCGTGAGTGAAAGCCAAAAACGCACTTGACAAATAGCAGCAGCGGGGTTATGATAGAGTCCGCAGCAAGGCGCATTCGTCTAGTGGCCAAGGACGCCGCCCTCTCAAGGCGGAGATCACGGGTTCGACTCCCGTATGCGCTACCACTTCCATCGGGTAACATACCTCAATCTGCTTCTACACTAGATTGAAATGTTTTCTTACCCTTTATATTCCCTTTTCTGTAGCAACCCTGTAGCAACAGGCTATACCCATATATCGGTGAGTCACAGTGACCCCCCTGACTACATATCTAAAATACCTGTAAGTTATGCTTGGGAGAAACTAAGTTATGCCGAACGCACAAGTTTTAGAGAATTGTACTCGCGCAAAACAATACTACCACGTTGCCTGGGAGTACCAAATTGCATACGATGCTGTTGCAGAGAATAAACCCAATCAATTAGAACTTGCCAGCGCAAAGTTATTTTTGCTATGCCATGCATTGGAGGCCACGATGAAGGGTTGGCTGATATTGCGAGAGGGTATTAGTAAAGAGAAGCTTAGGAAGAAATACGGCCACGACCTGGCAAAGCTCGCTTTCTCAGCAGGTCAGTATTATCCGGCGTTGCTACAAAACGCGAAGCACTTGGATCGGCTCAACGATAGCTATTGGGGAGGAGGTACACGTGATTACGAGTATCCTGAAGGCAATGACCAAATAGAGTACGTCCCACCCAATGAACTTGTGCTGCTCGTCAGAGCATGTGTGCAAGACCTCATCCAAAGCATCGTACAAGAACAGCAATCGACGTAGGTTTTATAGAGGTCGAGTGTAGTGCGCGTATTAGTTTCATGAGCCAACGTACTGGCGCAAAAGTATGTGAGAATTGCAATGAGCCGTTTTGTGATAAATGCTACGCTCGACGTATTCTCGACGTATTAAAGAAGAGCGAACTACTCTACGCAACTCATGTTATGACAAAGTGTTCGACAGATTTTGAGGCACAACAAAAACACCCACCAGGGAAAAGTGGGTGTTTTTGCATACGTTGAGTAGATCGTTGTCTCCGTGAGTTGGGGCAAAAACAACATTAGGTGTCTATCATAGCAGAGTTAAGAATCACTGAATGATTGGGTAAAGTCATAACTATCTTCCTGGCAGGCTAGATATTCCAGCCTGTCCCTCATCGTCACCTTCCCTTTTTGCGAGTGCATCATGTAGCTTGCTCATAGCATCTTGCTGCATACCAGGAAGCACATGAGAATAGACATCTTATGTAGACAAATTTCCAATTTGTCTACATAAGAGAGGTTGATGTAGCACATATTTCTTCCAGAAAATGTCTACATAAACTGTCCATTGTTATGCTGATCTGTGTGTGACCCAACAATTCCTGTACAACTTTTGGATGGATACCAATACTTAACAGGAGTGTTGCCGCGCTATGACGGAGATCATGAAAGCGAATATCGGGTAGCCCCGCCCGCTTGAGCAACAGCTTGAATTCCTCAACCACATGATTAGGGCCGAGATGAGTACCATGCAATGTACAGAACACATAATCATGTTCTTCCCAGGATGCGCCAGCTTTCAACTTCGCTTCCAGTTGGCGAACACGGTGTTCTTTCAGAGCCTCAAGCGCAAAAGGCGCGATTATCACACTACGACGGCTCTTCTGTGTCTTTGGCTCTGCTTCCATATATACATGCTCGCGCTTTGGCATCTTTGTAGGAACGCGCGTCAAAACACGAACTACTTGTAATGTTCCCGTCTTAAAGTTAATATCTTGCCACTTTTGTTGAGCGATAATTAGAACAGCCGGAGTGTTGCCTCATCTAAAAATCTTACCCAAGAGGTATCGTTGCCTCATGATCGATTCTCACTTTCGTGTTTGAATGGTTGAGTTGCTGTAGCAAGCCCCTGACGGAGTGCCAGCTTCCAAAGAACCGCCTGCCGCTTTTGCATCTGCTGCAAGAGGACGACGGGATTGAGGGTGAGGTACTCCTGCCTCAGACGCTCTTTGACCTCCTCAGCTACCTGCTCGGATACCAGCACCCGCTGATAGGGGGTCTTGGCTTCATCATACGTCTTTTTGACCTTGCTGCCAAGTCGCTCTTTGCTGAGCAGTTTGAGCGAGGGCTGGAAGAAGTTGACAGAGAGCCGCACGCTCTCGTAGAGGTCTTGCAGGGCATCCCAGGCGCTCTGCCCTTCATAGCGATCATAGCCGACCAGATGACGCACAATCGACCAGTTTTTTTGCTCGACATGCGCCTGGTCATTTTTCTTGGAGGGCCGACTGCGGGTGAAGGTCAACTGCTCGTCCTGACAGTAGCACACCAGGTGATGGTTGAGAAACTCGACCCCGTTATCCGAATCGATGCCCCGCAGGGGAAATGGCAAACGAGCGCGCGCGTGCACAATGGCACGGAAGACAGCCTGTTGGCCGCGATTGCGCACCGCCAGGCATTCGGTCCAGCCGGTCAAGATATCGGTCAGGGTGAGGGTGTAGACATACTCGCCTTTGACGCTTTCGCCACAATGGGCCACCAGGTCGACTTCGACGAAGCCCACTTGCGCATCCTCCCAATCCGTGCCCGTCCGAATCGGGACGGCTTCAGTCAGAAGGGTGCCTGGTTTGGTGGTGGAGAGTCCACGCAGAGGAGTGCGCTCCCGCTCGGCTTGCAGCAGCCGGTCGGCCGTGGCGGGACTGAGGGCGAGGAGCTGCTCTTTGGTGGCCCGCTCCAGATGCAGTTCCCCATGCTGTTCCAGCACCCGCACCAGTTCAGGCAAGAACGGGACAAGGCGCTTACTACAAATGCCGTTGGTGGCCCGCCAGCAGAGGATCAACGCCTGTTACACCGCAAAGCCATAGTGCCGTGGCCTCCCCTTGCTCTTCTTGGGTGGTTGTTCTCTCGTCAGCGGATGCTTGAGCAGCAAATGCAGGGCATATTTCCGATGATAGCCTGTGCTGGCGACAAATTCATCGAGGATCTGCTTGCGCTCCGCACGCCTGGCTGTCCGATACCGCGGAGCCACGGCCAACAACAGCTCGCGTCGGCTGTGTTTGCTCATCATAGCCTCACTTCCTTCCAGCCCCCTGCGCTTGTCCTGTTCAGGTGGCTGGTAAGATTTTCTCATGAGGCAACGTTTCTGCCAAAGTAAGATTTTTCGTGAGTCAATGCGACTACTTGACTTGAACCACTATTCTTGTTACGATAGCTTAACGATATAATAGAGAGTTACAAGCAACAAATAGTGATATAAATGATTCTGTCTAACATAAGAGGTATTTAAAAGATTAACTTGCAGATAAGGGTTAATTAAGTAATTTATTCTGGAAGTGATCTTCACCTTGCATCATTAGTTTAGTGATAACGGTTTCAATGTTAAGACAAGGTTCAAAAAGAGCCAATCCTACTTGACAATGTTTACGTAGGACGAGCACAAAAGTGTCAAGTGCATTTGAACCATGCCTAAGGAAGATAATTAAACTCAAGGAGGGAATGTAGTGAAGCTTGCAGATGTACATATCAAAAGGTTTCGAAGCATCGAAAGTAGTGAACTTAATTGCTGTGGAGGATTTAATGTTCTCATAGGTAAAAACAATTCGGGTAAGTCAAACATACTTACAGCTTTGGATGCCTTCTTTAGTTGTATCCATGGTGGAGACGTTGTTAGCATTGATCCACCTATAGGAAAAATGATTGATTTTTTTGGTAATGCAAACCAGTTACCAATCGAAATTGCTCTTACTTTTTCGCTAGATATATCTGAGAGAGAGGCTTTGATTAAAGATATTATTGCAGAAGCTCCTCAAGTGAAAAACGCTGTCGATAGTATTGATCTATCATCGAATCTATCTATAACAATTAGCGTTGTAAATATTGGTCAACCACTCGCTTATGTTAGTAATATTTCTTTAATAAATATTACTCAGTACGGGAAACGTGATGAAAGAATTATTCTTAGTGTTGGTATGCAAGCTAGCTTAGAGTTAAGTGATCAATTACGGAACATACGTCAACGAAACAGAGAAGTAGATTCGCTTTCTCGAGTTGCTCGTCGTGTGGATAGTGAAGATTGGCGTCGTTTGACGAGAGAAACCGGGACCATAGATCGAGAACAGTTGCCAATACGAGCTCTTATCAGACGTATAATACCAACAGATATCAGCATAGATGTGATTCAAAGACTTGAATCTGTCGTAGTTGAACCTACCTTTGAAGATTTTATTAGAGCAATTCGAACAGTCTCTAATAGTTTAAAAGATGAACTTATAGCACTGCAAGAGAAGCCTTTAAAGAATAAGATCAGTACTTTTGCCGGTCAAGAGGCATCTATACCAGAGTATGTAAGGAATCTATTACGTAGAATCTCTACAATCAAGATTCTTTACGTGAAAGAGCAGCGAAAGCAAATAGGTAAAGAAGAAGCGGAACGACTTCTTTCACTAAAAATACAAAGGGGAGGTCCTAAAGTTCTCCGAAATATTCAGGAGACTGTAACAGCATTATTGGGTGTTCAGGTTGACGCATTTCAAAGCGGTTCAACTTTTTCAATCCAAACGCCCAGAACTGAAGCAGTTGCTGAGTTGGATGTTGATAACTTTTTGGTAGAAGTGAATGGAGCTGGGATAAGAGAAGCTCTAAGACTAGTCCTTGATTACGAGTTTCAACAACCTGATATCCTTCTAGTTGAAGAACCTGAAATACATTTACATCCTGCTCTTGAGACAAGTATGATGCGTTATCTGAAAGAAAAAAGTGGATATTGCCAGGTATTTGTAACAACACATTCAACAAATTTTATTGATACCGCAGAAATGAAAAATGTGTATCTAGTCTCCAAATCCGACTCAACACAGGTTCAACTCTTGGATTTTGAAGAGGCAGAAACTCAAATCCCTAGAGAACTTGGAATTCGATTTAGTTCTCTATTTATGTTTGACCGTCTCGTATTTGTTGAAGGCCCATCTGATGTATCTATTATCCGCGAATGGGCATCCACATTGAAAGTTAACCTCAGTCAAGTCAATGTAGGCTTTATTACATTGGAAGGTGCACGTAATTTTTCCCATTATGCGCAAGGAAAGACTTTATCTTTTTTGACAAAGCGTCGAGTCAAAATCTGGTTCCTCTTAGATCGAGATGAAAGGCAGAACTCTGAAATCACTAGACTTGAGCAGACCTTGGGGGAGAAAGCCACTGTCAAGGTCTTAAAGAGGCGGGAAGTAGAAAATTATCTACTTTCCCCACAAGCAATTATGGAGTTCATCAAATTGAAGAGAGAACTAGCTTCACAAGCAAACACAAACAATGCTTTGCCACTAACTGAGGCGGAAATCAGAAAGCTACTTGATGAGTGTGCAGAGAAATTAAAGCGAAGTGTTATTGATAAACAAGTAGCTAGGCTTACATGTAGGTCAGTTCATCCTTCTCTTGAGTTCAGCTTTGATGGAACACAAGGAACGCCAATTACGCAAAAGGTGATCGACGAAAATCAGAAGATGATTAAACGATTGGAAGAGGCAATCAATAAAGTAGAAGATGTCTATCAAGAACAGACCAAATATGTCAATGACGTTTGGCAATACAGTAAATTTGATCTAGTCCCGGGTGATCATTTACTTGATATGGTCTGCCAAAAATATGATGTGCGCTACAAAAAGGAGTTGGATGGATCTCGTTTAGCTTCTCTGATAAATGAAAATGAGCTTGATAGAGAGATCAAAGAGATTATCCAAGAGATTGGTAAAGAGATCACTTAATTAGCTAATAGATGAGAATTGGATAGTATATTGGTGTGTCAAGTGTCCAGCCTCTGGTTTACTGAACGCTAAAACGGGGTTATAGAAGGGACCTTGATAAGTTTCAAAGGAAAGCTATAGGAGCTAGAGTAGCTACTGGGGCTTCCTTTTGAACTATTAGGCTTCTAATGGCAAGCCATTGAAACATAGTTCTAAAATCAAAGCAACAAATGTATAAACTTGAGTGTTTTCTGTAGGTGTTATGAGGAGTGTGTCTTGATTGAGATGAAAGCATGTTGAAAAAGGAGAAGACCATGCCAGAGTATCGAAAATGGATCACATCGGACCCAAACGTGCTCTTTGGAAAACCTGCCATCAAGGGAACTCGTATCTCTGTCGAGCTAATTCTTGATGAGCTTGCTGGGGGAACCACGATTGACGAGCTTCTTGAAGCATACCCTCGTCTTAATCGTGAGGCTATCTCTGCTGCACTTGCGTTTGCCGCTGATACACTTCGAGCAGAAGTCACTTATCCACTTGACCAAGCAGCATCATGAACATCATTGCTGATGAGAATATTCCACAACAGATCGTGACACAACTACTTGCAGAAGGTCACCAGGTAGAATATGTCATGCAACAGGTGGAGGACCGCATCATCCTCGAAAACGCTTACAAGCAGCAAGCTCTTCTCATTACCTCTGACAAAGATTTTGGACGATTGGTTCTTGATGAGGGCAAACCAACCGCTGGTGTCCTTTTACTCCGTGTCTCGAGAACCATCCCTATTAGAGACCGAGCAAGAATCTTAGTAGATGTGTTACGACACCGTCAAAATGAGCTTCAAGGAGCCTTTACAACACTTACGGAGGCAATCATTGACATTCGTCGTCCACCACCCTAATTTCCTGATAATGTAACAAGCGAATAGCTACAGTAATGATTAGAGCAATCCTCTTTGCTGTCTATTTGGTTTGTCCCTTCTTAATGCTGTGGAGCAAATGATAGCAAAACTGATAGCAAAGCCTATGCAACCTGATGTTGTTCCATGATACAAGGTGAACAAAGGAGCGTGAAGTGAAGCACAGAGCGAACGTAAGCGGACGACCATAAACAGCATGTGCTTACTCCCCCCTTCGGCCCATACTCGCCAAACCAGAATAACAACAAAGATAATACCCTAGCTCCTTGAGAGTGAACTAGTACAGTGAGGGAGAAATAGTTCTATGATAGAATGGGAGGAAAAAGCGAAGGGAACAAGACATGCCAAAACGAGCCACCCAGGTCGTCCTGAGCGAGAAGGAGCAGGAAGCATTAGTCCAGATCACGAAACGTCATCGGAGCCAACAGCAGCAGGCGCTGCGAGCACGTATGATCTTAGTGGCGGCACAGGGGAACTCCAATGCACAGATTGCGCGTGAACTGCAAATCACCGTGGATACGGTGCGCTTGTGGCGAGATCGCTGGGTAGGATTGCAGGGGATCGATCTGGACACGCTCAGTAGAGCGGAACGCTTGCAAGATGCGCCCCGACCGGGAACGCCGCCCAAATTCACCGCGCAACAACGTTGTCAGATGGCAGCCCTGGCCTGTGAAGCGCCGATGAAGGCAGAGCGACCGATCAGCCAATGGACGGGCCGCGAAATTGCGGAGGAACTGGTGAAGCGGAGCATCGTCGAGCAGATCTCACCACGGCATGCGAGCTACCTGCTCAAAAAGGGGGCCTGCAACCGCACCGCTTCCGCTATTGGCTGAACGAGGTGCCCGATGCACAGCGCGATGAGAAGATTCGCGATGGGTGTGAGGTCTATGCCCATGCTCCTGAACGAGCCAAACAAGGAGAACGCTCGATCAGCATAGATGAACTGACCGGTGTGCAAGCCCTGGAACGCAAGGCTCCCGATTTGCCGATGCAGCCTGGCCATGTGCTGCGACGCGAATTCGAGTACATCGTGCGAGCCGTTCGCTCTAAACCGTGATAACACGGGGGACGAGCGGTGACATTTTTGTCAACAACTGTTTCTCTGACGAGAGACGCAATTTCTCTCCCATTCGGTAGGAGTGGAGAGCACCATCCCCACTGTAGCGACTGGTCCTCAATCGGTGAAGCGGGATGGAATGGGGATACCTCATAAGCCTGATATAGGGAATATCCTCTAGCTGGCTGCTACGATGAGAAGCTTGTCTAATAAGGCAAGTAAAACGAATGCATGATGGAACCATCGTTACGAATAACTGGCCTACGCAGGATAACAGGCCAGCCCAAAATGGGAGCGAGTCAAAGACACGATGTAGATGATGTAGCTACATCGCCTACCAGTCGGGACTCCGGTGGAGAATGCACATCTAGGGCAGCGGAAAACAGAGAAACGGAACGGAGTAACCGTGTGTTTACTCTCAGGGGGGGTCGATACCATGAGCAGGTGCCAACCGCAAGTGACACAACGGAAGGATTGTCCAAGAAGCAAACGCCTCTGGGAAAGCCAGAGGATAGGCTGACGTGGACACAGTGGTATGGAAGGTAGAAAACCAAGTACGATGGCAGAGAGGAAGGCACCCAAGGTCAAGCCAAAACTTGACCCTGAGAGTGAGGCTTGGAGACAGTTGCCCTGGCGCAAGTTCGAGCAACATGTCTACCGCATCCAAAAGAGAATTTACCGAGCCAGTCAACGTGGCAATACACGAGCAGTGCAAAAGCTTCAGAAGCTCCTAATGAAATCTGAAGCGGCGAGACTCCTTGCCGTTCGCAGAGTATCCCAAGATAACCAGGGAAAGAAAACAGCAGGCGTAGATGGGGTGAAAAACCTGAAACCTCAGCAGAGGAAGCAGATGGCTCAACTTATCCATCCAAAGCAATGGCCGCTGAAAGCTCGACCAGTTCGAAGGGTATTCATCCCCAAACCTGGAAAAGATGAGCAGCGCGCCTTAGGGATTCCCACCATGTACGAGCGAGGGCGACAATGCCTTGTCAAACTCGCACTTGAACCGGAATGGGAGGCCCGCTTTGAAAACAACAGTTATGGATTTCGCCCTGGACGATCATGCCACGATGCGATCGAAGCTATCTTCAGTGACATCTGCCAGAAGGCTAGGTACGTCTTCGACGCCGATATCCGAGGCTGTTTCGATCATGCATCTTGATGCCCCCTTGAAAAACGCAACGTTTTGAACTGTCCTGCGTGCAGTTGTCTGAAACTCTCCAACGTCGTCGGCTCATCAGGAAACAAAAACAGATGTGTTTCTGGATCTTTGTTGACTTGGATCGTTCCGTTATGTATTCGATCATAAATCCAATGTGGGTCAATGTCAAGGGTGCGTATTCCGTCATGTAAAATGTTACTAAGCTGGTACACTTCCATCAAATGAAAATGTTACCGAACGAGGGAAGCGATGCCAACACGAGACGAGATGACGATTGATGAAAGACGCAAGTATGTGAACCTGATGTCTGAGCGGTACCGGAAGGCGAAGCGAAAAGAACGGAGCCAGTTGTTGAGCGAGATGGAGCAGGTGAGCAAGCTGCACCGCAAGCATTTGATCCGGTTGCTTAACGGGAAGAGCTTAGAACGCAAGAAACGCAGCACGCCGTGAAGCCGCACGTATGGGCTGGAAGTCGAGCGCGTGGTGCTGCGGGTGTGGGAGAGCCTGGACTACATCTGTGCCGAGCGACTGACCCCCAGTTTGGGGAGGATGGCCAAGCACCTAGCCAGCTTTGGCGTGCTGGTCTTGACGGCAGAGGTGGAGAGCCAACTGGCGACGATTAGCCCAGCGACGGTGGAACGGATGTTGCGCAAGAACCGCGCCCGCAAAGCGTGTTTGCCGCGCAAAGGCCCGCACCGAGCCAATCAGGTGACCAAAGGGGTGCCGATGGGACGTATTCCCTGGAATACCCCTGATCCAGGCCACTTCGAGACCGATTTGGTGCATCATGCCGGGGAGAGCACAGCCGGAGAGTATGGGCACACCTTGCAGCTGATCGATGTAGCCACGGGATGGAGTGAGCGGGTGATGCTCTTGGGACGAGGCCAACGGGCGATGGAGGCGGCCTTCAAGCAGGTGATTGAGCGGCTGCCCTTTGCGGTCAAAGAGCTGCATCCCGATAATGGGACGGAGTTCTTCAATGATCATCTGGTACGGTTTTGGAAAGAGCGCGTGAGTGGAGTGCAGCTGTCGCGCAGTCGTCCGTATCAGAAGAATGATAACCGCAACGTGGAGCAGAAAAACGATACGCTGGTGCGGCAGTATTTCGGTGAATTGCGTCTGGATACGCCGGAGCAAATCGCAGCAGGCAACGCACTCTATGAGCGCATGTGGGTCTACTACAACCTGTTTCAGCCGGTGATGCATCTGAGCGAAAAAATCGTGGAAGGCGACAAGGTGCGGCGCAGATGGGATGAAGCTCAAACGCCCTATCAACGTCTGCTGGCCACGGGAGTCCTGAGTCAAGAGCAGCAAGAGCGGTTACACGCGCTCTATGAGCAGACCAATCCGCTGCGGTTACGCGAAGAGATCTATACGGGTCTGGCTGTCCTCTGGGATGCAGCACTGGCCCCGAGCGGAACGGCAGCCTAATGACAGAAAGGAGCTGGGCGCAACCCGAACTTCGGCCAACGGCGAGGGGGGTCAAGGTGGTCCCGCTCGCGAGCGGGACCACCTTGACCCCCCTCGCCGTTCAGTAACATTTTCATTTGACGGAACCGTCATCGTTCAGTAACATTTTCATTTGACTTGACACGAGTTTGTATTCCAGACACAGTACTTTACCAGGAGTAATCGTCTTGAAAGGAGCCATCCATGTCCCAACAACACCCAACCAACACCAGCCGCATCTACCAACTCATCAAAGTTATAGAATTTGACATAGACCTCGATGTAGATAGCTTCACCTTGCGCATCGAACTCTTGCAAAGCACAACTGCTCCAGACTGATTTCGTATCTGCCTCTGGCGTACAGAATTCTACCGCATACAATCGACATTTCCCCTGGATAAACAATCAGGTCAACCTATGCACGCACCTCAGATGATACCAATCTGGTAGATTGGTCCACGTACCTTTCACAGAACTATAGACATTTACGGGCAAGCAGTCTCGTAGCTGCACTTGAGCTGGTGATGGATGATATTCGGTGTTTTTTGGTGCTGGTGGCGAGGGAAGAGGTATAGTAAGGGTTCAACTTTCCCCCATCACTGATAGTGATTGATAACAAAGCTGCATTACTACATGTAGCAACGGGTGTAGCAACGCCGACGATTTCCGGCGTAAAATGGCGACACGCAGTGAACAAAGTACAAGAAATTGAGCGCGAGGAGAACACCAGCGAACGATCATAGACAGTTCTAGCCGTATCCCGTATGCGCTACCACATCCATTCAGACATTGTCTCAAGCCGCTTCTCGTGCAGCTTGAGACGTTTTCTTTTTCGGCCATTAACCATGTATACAGCAATTACGCCATCGAGGAACTCTGCATTACTATTTAACCCGGGGTGCAAGTTATTCTGGAAAAATTGCCCTCCAAGCACGCTCATAGAAAAAACTTGCACCCCGGGTTAGCTCTATCAATCCTTTTGCAATGGAACGTCGCTTTTCTGCACCTGTTTGGCTTTTCGCTGAGCATCCGTACCCGACTTCTGCTGATGCACGGCACCAGCAGGTTTAGCCTTAGGATGCTGCCTCTTTACCTTCTCTTTTCGTCTCATACGCTTCCACGCTTGAACAGCAACCCATGTAACCAGACCAGCTAAGACCGTTCCACTTACTCCAACAACTATCGGATTGCTGAAAAAGTCGCCAAGGAAAGTATTGAGAAAAGATTTCATCTTTTGTTACTGAATCTTATAAAATGTTACCATCTCTTGCATTTTGCGTGCTTATAGCGTATACTCAATCTATGAAGTTATCGAGTTACGCCAAAAAACTGGGCATCCATTACAATACGGCCTACCGGCTGTTTAAACGAGGCCAGATTCCTGGCTATCAACTGCCCACTGGCACCGTGATCATCGAGGAGCCGGTCGATCAAACAGAGAATTGCGCCTTGCGACCTCAGCTCGTCGCGGTATACGCCCGAGTGTCTTCGACTGAGAACAAAAAGAATCTCGACACGCAAGTCGAGAGGCTCATTACGTGGTGTAATGCGCAAGGCTGGTCGGTCGGCAAAGTCGTCAAAGAATGCGGCAGTGGTATCAACGATCAGCGCCCCCAATTTTTGGCACTGTTGGCGAATCGGGATATTCATCGGATCGTGGTGGAGCATAAAGACCGGGCGTCGCGCTTTGGGGTTGCCTACATTCAGACGCTCCTGGCCATGCAAGACCGGGAACTGGTCATCGTCAATACTGCTGACACCGCTCAAGACGACCTGATGGGCGACTTCGTGGCCATCATAACCTCGTTTGCCGCACGTCTCTACGGGCGCAGGCGCGCCAAACGCAAGACTGAACAAGTGCTAGCTGCTTTCCAGCAGAATGGTGAAGACGCGTGAGAAAGACACCGGAAAAAGCCACTGAAGAAGAGAAACAGAAACGCAAGCGCAAAAAGAAGACGAAGCAGACGATCACTCGCGCAGTGACGCCTATTCGCCTGATCGAAGCCAATCCAGGCAAGCTGGATGCCTTAGATCACCTCGTGGTGGCGTATCTGGCGCTCACGCAACAGTATGTGACCCTCTTCTGCGAGGCAGAAACATCCCCGGACAAATTTGCGGTCCCCATCTTTGAAACCGAGCTGTCTGACCGCTGGCAGCGGGTCGCTATGCAGCAAGCAGCAGGGATCGCCAAGTCCTGGCGGACCAATCGGCAGAACGCCTATGAAGCCTACCTGGAAGAGATGGCTGATTACGCGGAGGCCAAGGCCAAAGCGGAAGCTTCCGGTGCCCCCCTTGACCCCAAACGAAAAGAACCAGCGTGGCGCGAATGGAAGATTCCTGAGGTGCGTGTTCCCTCAATCCAGGCCAATGCCAACGTGGTGGTGGTCGAGAAATCGGAGGACTCGACGTTCGATTACTGGTTGCGCATCAGTACCTTAGACAAAGGCAATCCCCTGCGTGTCCCGGTGAAACTGGCCTCCTATCATAAACAGACGATCGCTGGCCGCACCCTGAACACCTCCACCACGCTCCACAAGCGCAAGGGAATCTGGTGGCTTACCCTCTCGTTTGATGAGGACGTTCCTCTTCAAACCGCATCAGAAGCCCCCAAGGTCGGGGTCGATGTGGGCATGGTGCATTTCATCACGACCTCGACGAACAAAGACTATGGCAGTTTTCATGGCAAGATGGCCCGGCAGCACAAGCGGGACCGGGAGAAGAGGCGGCGCAAAGCCAAGCTGCGGGCCTGTCTGGAAAAGAAAGGCGTGCCATCCCAGCAGCTTCCCTCGACCAGCAGCGCCACGGGGCAACGCTTAGGTCGCTTTGTCCGACAAGAGATCAATCGGGCGGTCAACGAGATGATCAAGGATCACCCTGACGCCAGGATCATCTATGAAGAGCTGAATGTGGCCTCGATGCGCTTCAAGGCCCGCGCCATGAACAGTTATCTTTATGCTTCCAATCTTGGGCACATCCCCGAACAAATTGCCTGGGCAACCGCCAGGCGTGGAATGGCAGCTCATACGGTGAAAGCCGCGTATTTCTCTCAGGAGTGTCCACACTGCCATTTTGTGGATCGTGCCAACCGCCCGCATCAGCAGACGTTCTGCTGTAAAGTGTGCGGCTACCAAGAGCAGGCAGATCGCAAGGCAGCTCATACGCTGGCTGACCGTTGGGGGGACAGGGAACTGGCGGCTTGTCGTGACAAAAAGGCAGTCAAAGCTCTCCTCTTGAAGCGACATGAGAACTGGAAGCAGAAAAATGGGTTGGTCGTAGTCCAACCCGCCGTGCAGTTGGGTTTGTGGGACCTCTCACAGACTTCAACGGACGTAGCTGAACGCTGATACCTGATCCAAATGTTACCTTTGGTAAAGGTCCAAGTAACTATGTACCGGATGAGGATTATAAACAGTGAACGTCTGCTGGAAGTATGACAGCCGAAACTCAGGCGTGCTGCCGTTAGGGCAAGAAGACCACTGCACGTCGATCTCCCCACTAAGGGTTAGTGAACCTGTTGTTTGTGGGGTAATGTCAACGTTCCAGTCAGCCTCTGTATCATCTAGAGAGCGGGTGGTAGGTGAAACAAGATTGATTCCAGGGGTAGCGGTATCAACAAAGATAATCGCTGATACGGCACAGCCTGGAAAAGCATCGGACAATGCTTTCCCTCTTGTTTGAGGAGGATAAGAGTTCGGCGCGCCCTTCAGGCTATATTCCAAAGCCCGGTTCGATCCTGACGCCGCAGTGAGCTTAATGGTGGTATGGACCGTCTGATTAACAGGTATTTTGGTAACAGAAGGCAGTATTATCACTTGAACAGATGTCACATCCAAAGAGGATGGAATACTTTCTGACGCTCCTCCACACCCCTGCAATACGAACAGAAGGAGCATAAAGAATACAAGCACACGCGCATGCATACCTGCCTCCTCAATACTTTTCTCGGTCTAAAGTATTCTCGAGGGCGTTTCATTACTCCGACTCCTCCCAAAGATGAGCCAGTTCCTTCTCCACAAGAAATCAACTATGGAATAATTCACAGCCCTGCTGATACACCTGATACACCTGATACACCTGATACACCTGATACACCTGCAACACTTGGCATTCTGTGAGAGCGTTTCGTAACTCAGATTAACAGAACAGTTCTGAGCTTAAACAGGAACAGAGTATACTTTTCTAGCTCATCAAAAATCTCATTTCTACTGGTCCTTGCTCACTTTAACTGAGCATGTTTTGGTATCCATTGAAGAGCTTTTTGAGAGTTAGGAAATGCCCTCTATTCTCTTCTAAACGCTAATAAAGAAACGTTGAAAGTTAAGCAAATTATCATATCAAGTGAGAAACGACCTTGAAATGCTGCGAATGATCGTGCATAATGTAGTCAAGAAGGAATGGAGGGACAAAACATGAGCGAAGGATTCATTTCGCGAGGGTTCCGAGGCCGCCGCCAACAGAGTGACCAGGCCCAGCGGATTCCGCCTGGACAGTATCTTGAGCGCGGCTTCCCGGTGCTTTCGGCTGGTCCGACCCAACATACTCCCCTGGAGCGGTGGGATTTCTCGATTGTCGGCAAGGTGAAAGAACCAAAGCGTTGGTCCTGGGAGGAACTGCTGGCCCTTCCCCATGAGACGCCAACCGTCGACATCAGTTGCGTCACCAAATGGACCAAGTTAGATACCCATTGGGAGGGTGTCTCCGTCGAGACCTTGCTGCGACAGGTGGATTATGACCCCAACGTCGCGAGATATGTCATCGCCTACAGCGATGGTGGCTATACTACGAATTTGCCGCTCGCGGATGTTCTGGGAGGGAAAGCCTGGGTGGCATTCATCTACGAGGGAGAGCCGCTGGCTCCCCAACATGGTGGGCCAGCGCGACTGCTGGTTCCTCATCTCTATTTTTGGAAGAGTGCCAAGTGGGTCCGGGGCCTCCAATTGGTCGAGCGGGATGAACCGGGCTTCTGGGAGTCGCTTGGCTACCACAATTACGGTGATCCATGGAAAGAACAGCGCTACCAGGGCGACTAACCTGGCAGCTTGGTGAAGTGGTGGCGATCCACCAGGAAACGCCGCGTACCAGGAGCCTGACACTCTCCATTCCCAATTGGGCGGGGCATCTGGCTGGCCAGCACGTGGATATCCGTCTCACGGCTGACGACGGGTACCAGGCCGAGCGCAGCTACTCCATCGCCTCACCGCCCGAGGACGGACAGCAGATCGCACTCACGGTTGAGCGGCTGGACGACGGGGAAGTGTCGCCTTACCTTACAAATGAACTGCGGGTTGGTGACAAGCTGGAGCTGCGTGGTCCCATCGGCGGCTACTTTGTCTGGGAGGAGCGCCTGGGCGGACCCTTGCTCCTCATTGCAGGAGGATCAGGCATTGTGCCCTTCATGGCGATGATCCGGCACCGCAGGGCCGTGGGAAGTACCATCCCGACACGTTTGCTTGTCTCGTTTCGCACGTATGAGGACATCATCTACCGGGACGAACTGGAGCGCCTTGCAGGGGCCAACATGGCCCTGGAGGTGATCCGCACGCTGACGAGGACGCAGCCGCCTGGCTGGACGGGCTACAGCCGTCGCATCGACGCCGAGCTCTTGCGAGAAGTCGCCTGGCCGGTGGAACAGCATCCTCTCGCCTTCATATGTGGCCCGACACAGTTCGTCGAAATAGCGGCGGCAGATTTGCTGACGCTGGGATATGAGCCGACACGCATCAAAACGGAGCGTTTCGGTCCGACAGGAGGCCCTTAATGGATGACACGACCCTCGATGGGAATGCCGCAGGCGGCATCTTGAGAGAAATTTTCCCGTTTGAAATGACGCTCGTTGAGGAAACCTGTGCTCATTGCAGCGGGACGAGTCCCGTTGGTGCGCTCACCGTCTATATGAGCAGTATGGGAACGGTAATGCGCTGTCCTTCTTGTGACCATGTGCTCATTCGCATCGTCAGCACAAAGGGCCGCTACTGGCTCGATATGCAGGGGGTACGTGTCCTTCACATCAGAACGGAGCCGTGATACCTCCAGGTACAAAATTATCCAGGCTTTGTCTCAAGCCGCATCAGAAGCGGCTTGAGATATTTTCTTATTTTACCGGTACCCACGGATATTGCAACTGTATAACCAGTCTCACCTACCTACAAAGAACCGCTTGTTACATGCCTATTCATCGGCAGCATCATCAGCGAAATGTGAGTACAGTGAGAGGTCACGCCCTGTAACGTGATCAGTTTGTGAAACTCAAGAGTTAGACTTAGAGTAGTCTTTCGATGCGGGTTAAACACAATTTGCTTGGGAAAGCTCTACTTCCATGTCTAAACAGCAGGTTGCTCTAAAAATCAAGGCCAATGCCAATAATCAAGCAAGCGCTAGCTTCCGCACAGGTGAGAAGCAGGAAAGGCTCTACTATCTCGATTGGCTAAGAGTGCTTGCCGTATTGGTCGTATTTTTTGCCCATATGGCATGGCTCTTCGATGTTCTTTACTCCTGGAAGATAGAGAATAACAAAGCTTATGCCCTTATTGTATTTGGTACCCAATCGGGCATGGCCCTCTTCTTCTTGATTGCTGGCGCGAATGCCTGGTTTTCGCTTCGATCCAGAACAAGCCGTCAGTTTCTCGGTGAACGGGTTGCACGACTGGCTATACCCTTTCTTGCTTGCACCATACTCCTTGCTCCTCTGCAAGCGTATTTCCTGGATCTCAGCCGTTCGCTCTATCATGGTTCACTCCTCCAGTACTGCCTGCATTTTGTGAGCACCTTTCAACTGAGTTTGAACCCTCAGTCGCTGGCGGCCTTCGGTTTTCATCTCTGGTTTCTCGCCTTCCTGTTTCTTTTTTCTCTGCTAGCTCTACCTCTTTTTGTCTATCTGAGACATAAATCAGGGCAGCAATTCATTTCATGGCTGGCAGCTCTCTGTGAGCGGCGGGGAGGAATCCTCATCTTGAGTCTTCCTCTTATCGTAATCCAGACGGCGCTTCGCGCATCGTTCCCTGGATACCAGGGGTGGACTGATTTTCTTGTCTGGTTTGTGTTCTTTGTATATGGGTACCTCTTCTTAGCTGATCGGCGGTTTGATCAGGCCGTACAGAAGAATGGAATATTGGCCTTGCTTGTCGGAATCACCTGTTTCCTGATCATCGTAGCTACGATGTATGGTCCTGCTTTTATGAATATCTGGCAAGATACGCCGAGCTACTCGGTAACATATGCGCTGTATCAACTCTTGTTCAGCATCACAGCATGGTCGTTGATGATATTTGTGCTCTATTTCGCAAAACGCTTCCTTAACTTCGGCAACAAGTTCATCCGCTACGCGAACGAAGCTCTTTTACCGTTCTTCCTCCTGCATTATTTGATGATCGTTATGATAACCTATTTC
>CAVZJN010000047.1:0-54094 GCA_963775585.1 uncultured Chloroflexia bacterium
CCCCGCGCTGCAACCGCATGAGTACGAGCGCGGCGGCACCGCCAAACTGCTGACGCTCTTTCGCCCGGCCACCGGCCTATTGCGAGCCAAAGGGGTGCTCTCGGTGACCAATGCCGTCTTGCATCCCTGGCTCCAAGAGCAACTCAGTGCGGTGCTGGCCGAGATCGAGCAAGAGCACCCACGAGCAGAACTGCCCCCCGAAGCAGAGCGCCCTGCCTGCGCGCGTTGGGAGACGTGGCTGGGCTATCCACCACGCAGTCCCGAACCCCCCTTACGCATTGTGCTGGTCTTGGATAACCTGGCAGGGCACCTGTCGTATGGTCTGGTACGCTGGTTCTTTGACCATGGGGTGATGCCACTTTACACGCCGATTGGAGGCTCGTGGCTCAACATGGCGGAGTCGGTGCAGCGCATTATCGTGCCACGTGCCCTGGCCGGGCAGCATCCCAAGAACGCCCAGGAAATCATCGACTGGTTGGAGCAAACCGTAGAAGGATGGAACGAGCATCCCACGCCTTTTGTGTGGAATGGCAAGCGGCGACGCCGCCGCGAACGGGCACGTGTACGTCGCTTAGGCGGATCGGGAGCTTCCATCGTCAAGGGCTACTCAATCGTTAGCTGACCCACTAGCGAGGAGAATATTATCTGTGAGCCGTGTTCTACAGGTACCAGTGCCAGAGCCGGGACAACTGGTGGATGTCCGGCGGCAGCGCTACGTTGTCGTCGATATCGCGCAAAGTCCGCTCCCGCCCGATATTCTCACTCCCAGCAGTTGGCTGGGACAGCACCTGGTTACACTCTCCTCGGTCGAAGACGATGCCATGGGCGAGGAACTGCAGGTCATCTGGGAGATCGAGCCGGGAGCAACAGCCATCGATAAAACGCCCCTGCCTCGACCGGTTGGCTTCGATACACCGCAGCGCCTCGATACCTTTCTCAATGCCGTAAAGTGGGGAGCGGCCTCCAGCGCCGATGTCAAGGCAATCCAGGCTCCTTTCCGCAGCGGTATTGACCTGGAAGACTACCAGCTTGATCCCGTGGCGCGCGCTATACGTATGCCCCGCGCCAACCTGCTGATCGCCGATGATGTCGGCCTGGGCAAGACCATCGAGGCTGGGCTGGTGGCGCAAGAACTGATCATTCGCCACCGCGCTCGGCGTATCGTGGTCATCTGTCCCGCAGCACTGCAGGTGCAGTGGCACGACCAGATGCGCGATAAATTCGGCCTGGAATTTCGCATCGTGGACAGCGTACTGATGAGAACGCTGCGGCGCGAGCGCGGCCTGCATGTCAACCCCTGGACGCACTTTCCCCGCCTGATTACCTCGATCGATTATCTTGAAGCGAGAGCGACCACTACGCCTCTTCAGCGAGATCCTCCCCGCTGAAGGCGAATCGCCCTACCCGCGCAAATTCGACCTGCTTATTCTCGACGAGGCGCATAATGTAGCGCCCTCTGGCAGCGGCAAGTACGCCACTGATTCACTTAAAACGCTCGCTCTGCGCCGCCTCGCGCCACACTTCGAGCATAAGCTCTTCCTCTCGGCCACGCCGCACAACGGCTACCGCGAGAGCTTCTCCGCTCTGCTGGAACTGCTGGATAACCAGCGTTTCGCCAGGGGTGTCGAGCCAGATCATGAGCAGTTGAACGCAATCATGGTGCGCCGTCTGAAATCGGAATTACCGAAGAAGTGGGACGGTTCGCCGCGCTTCCCGGAACGCAAAATCGCTGCCATCACCGTCGAATATACGCAGCAAGAACGCGAAATACATCAGCTCCTCCAACAGTATAGCCAGTCGCGCATTAAACAGGCTGGTGATGCCGGCGAACTCTACGCTACCGAGTTCGTCGTCAAGCTGCTCAAGAAGCGCCTCTTCTCCTCGCCCGAAGCCTTCTATGCCACCCTGACCCGGCATGAACAATCCCTGCATCAGGCACTGCGGCATACTAGCGTGACCAGGCGGCCGAGCGTAGGTATCCTGCGCAGCAAGGTCGAGCAACTGGAAGAAGAGAGCGATAACGACGAATCGCTTGACGATGCAACGAACGAAGCTCTTGAGGCGACCGCGCCGCTCTTCCACGAGCCGGATGCGCAGGAACAGAAACTACTGGGGGAGATGCACACCTGGGCGGAGAGCGCATGCCACCGGCCAGATAGTAAATCACGAGAACTGGTGGACTGGCTGCGCAAGCACATCAAGCCGGCTGGACGCTGGTCGAACGAGCGCGTGATTATCTTTACCGAGTACCGGGCGACGCAGAACTGGTTGTACGGCCTGCTGGCGCGCGAGGGTTTTGCCGAAAAGGGCCCCGATGGCGAGAAACACCTGTTGATGCTCTATGGCGGCATGCAAACGCAGGATCGTGAGGCAATCAAAGCCGCCTTCCAGGCCGACCCGGCTGAGGCATCGGTGCGTATCCTGCTGGCAACGGACGCGGCCTCCGAGGGCATCGACCTGCAAAACCATTGTTCGCGCTTGATCCACTACGAGATTCCCTGGAACCCCAATCGCCTGGAACAGCGCAACGGGCGCATCGACCGCCATGGGCAGCGCGCTTCCCTGGTCAACATCTATCACTTTGTCAGCAGCACCTACCGCGATGAGGATGAGGATACGCCGGTAGACCGTTCTCTTAGCAAGCTGGACGCCGACCTGGAATTCTTGATGCGGGCCGTGAAAAAAATTAATCGCATTCGTGAAGATCTGGGTAATGTCGGCCCCGTCATCGCCGAGCGCGTCGAGGAGGCTATGCTGGGACGCGGCCGCTCGCTGGACACGCGCCAGGCGGAAGAAAACTCGCCCGCGCGCCGTCTGCACGCTTTTGAACGCAAGCAGCGTGAAAAACTGCAAGAGCAGATCGGGCAACTTTACCAGCAGTTACAGGAGGGCAAACGCGAGCTTGAACTGACTCCCGCGAATATCCAGGCCGTCGTTGAGACAGCGCTTGAGATTGCCAGGCAGCCAGCTTTACAGCGGCGCATATTGCACGATACTTACGGTCACTATCCACCCATCGAGGTCTTTGACGTACCAGAACTGAGCGGCAGTTGGGCAAGATGCACCAGCGGTCTGGAGCATCCTCATACTCGACTTAAGCGCCCCATCGTCTTCAACCACGACCTGGCGCGGAGCCGCGATGATGTCGTGCTGGCGCACCTTAACCACCGCCTGGTCACCATGTCCCTGCGCCTTTTGCGCGCCGAGGTCTGGACGAGCGGCGACCAGCGCAAGCTCTACCGCGTCACCGCGCGCACCGTACCCAGCCATATCCTGGATACACCTGTAGTGATTGCCCACGCGCGCCTGCTCATGTTGGGCGGCGATAACCAGCGCCTGCACGAAGAGGTAATCGCGGCCGGTGGCTACTTACGCGAGGGTCGCTACACGCCCATGAACGATCGCCCACTCAGAGAGACACTGGCGGAAGCCCAGGACCACACCGTCGCGGAAGCTGTACGCCAGCAGCTGGCCAACCTGTGGGACAGCTATCGAGTTCCACTGATGCAATCGTTAGAGGCGCGCACGAAAGAACGCGAGCAGCGCTTGCAAAAAACGCTGGCCGACCGTGCCGCCAAAGAACAGCGCGATATCCAGGCCATCCTCGCGGAGCTGCAGGCAAGCATCCTCAAGGAGATCCAGCGGCCAGCCCAGATAGTGCAGTTGCAACTGACAGGCTTCTCTTCCGAGGAGCGCCAGCAATTTGAGCGCAATGTCGCCGCCCTGGAGGCGCGCGTCAAGCAGATCGATACAGAGATAGCGGAAGAGACCCGGCGCATACGACAGCGCTTCGCCAACCCACAATCGCGCCTCTTCCCCGTAGCCGTAACCTACCTCGTACCCGAACGCCTGGCCCTCCCGTAGGGACGCTTGCGTCGCCCTCCCGTAGGGGCGGGGGCGGTGTGGAACGGGGTGGGGACGCTTGCGTCGCCCTCCGTGGCTCGTGAATACTCTAATTTTGAAAGGACAACGCACACAAATGCCTACCGACCGCGCAATCGCCCGGCAACATGCCGACTGGCTTTCACTAATCGAGGTCTCAGGCCCCTTCCTGAGCATGCCCGTACTGCTGGAAACATTCCCGCACGGCCTTGATAAGAAAGAGAATGACAGCGAAGTGCGCCGTCGTTTGCGCCTGGCCTATGACGAATGGGCCGACAACCAGGCTGGCAACCGGCCAGACCCTGCCATCCACAGGCAATGGCTGCGCTTCGTGCTGGAGGAAGTGCTGGAACTACTCCCCGATACGATCCTCGAAGGGCAACAAATTCCCACCGAACTGCGCTACGAGGCAAAGGACCACGGCGAGACGCTGCGCCCTCTGATGGTAATCCGCTCGCCCTTTGACCCGAAACCGCGCCTGCTGATCCAGCAATACCCTGCCATGCAGGACCTGGAGAAAGTGGTAGCCGAGAAGCATTGGAAGGCCTCTCCAGCCACGCGCATGATGGAACTCTTGCGCAATACCGAGATGCGCCTGGGACTGGTAACCAACGGCAGAAACTGGATGCTGGTAGATGCGCCTCCCAACGAAACGACAGGCTACTATAGCTGGGATGCCGAGATCTGGCTGGAGGAGCCGGTCACGCTGCAGGCCTTCCGCAGCCTGCTGGGCATGGAGCGCTTCTTTAATGTACCAGCGGACGAGACGCTGGAGGCGCTGCTGACGAAGAGCGCGCAGAAGCAGCAGGAGGTCACGAGCCAGCTTGGTGACCAGGTACTGCGCGCGGTGGAGATGCTGGTGCAGACGCTCGACCGCCTGGACAAGGACAGCCAGCGCGCCCTCTTGCAAGGCATCAATGAGAAAGACCTCTACGAGGCGGCGCTGACGGTGATGATGCGCCTGGTCTTCCTGCTCTCCGCCGAGGAGCGCGGCATGCTCATGCTGGGCGAACCGCTCTACGAACAGAACTATGCCGTCTCCACCATGCACAAGCAGTTGCGCGAACAGGCCGACCAGCATGCCGAGGAGGTGCTGAGCCTGCGCTTCGATGCCTGGAGCCGCCTGCTGGCCCTCTTCCGCGTCGTCTATGGCGGCATCGAGTATCCCGACCTACGCCTACCAGCCTACGGCGGCCGGCTCTTTGACCCCGACCACTACCCCTTCCTCGAGGGCCGCAAACAGGGCACCTCGTGGCGCGATGTGCCAGCCGCCCCCCTGCTCATCGACAACCGCACGGTGCTGCACCTGCTCAACGCCCTGCAATTCCTGCAGACCAGGGTCCCCGGCGGCTCGGTCGAGCCGCGCCGCCTCTCCTTCCGTGGCCTGGACATCGAGCAAATCGGCCACGTCTACGAAGGCCTGCTGGATCACACGGCCAAACGAACAAACACAACCATCCTTGGCCTTGTTGGCAGCTCAGATACCGAGCCAGAAGCCACCCTGGACGAGTTGGAGCAGCAGGCGCAAAAAGGTGAACAAGCATTGCTGGACTTTCTGGCAGAGCGCGTGAGCCGCAAAACAGCAAGTATACAAAAAAGCCTGGCCCAATCTCTGGAGAAGCAGGAAGAGCGCAGCCGCCTGATGGAGGCCTGCGATAACAGCCAGGAGATCTTCCAGCGCGTGCAGCCCTACGCGGGCCTGCTGCGCAAGGACACCTTCGGCAACTTTGTAATTGTCACACCAGGCTCGATCTATGTCACCAAGGGCAGCGATCGTCGTTCGACGGGCACGCACTACACGCCGCGCAGCCTGACCGAGCCGATTGTGCAGCATACCCTCGATCCGCTGGTCTACATCGGCCCGGCGGAAGGTTGGCCCCAGGAAAAGTGGCAGTTGCGCCCGGCGGCTGAGATCCTGGATCTGAAGGTCTGCGATATGGCCATGGGCTCGGGTGCTTTCCTGGTGCAGAGCTGCCGCTACCTCTCCGAGAAGCTCGTAGAGGCCTGGGAAAACGCCGAACACGCCCTCAACGGCAACGGCAGCCCGCACAAGCCGCAGATCACACCCGAGGGCCTGCTCTCACAGGGCAAGCCCGAAGAAGAACTGCTGCCCGGCGATACCGAAGAGCGCCTGGCCCTGGCGCGCCGCCTGGTCAGCGAGCGCTGCCTGTACGGCGTAGACAAGAACCCCATGGCCGTCGAAATGGCCAAACTCTCGCTCTGGCTGATCACACTCGCCAAAAACCGCCCCTTCACCTTCCTGGATCACGCCCTCCGCGACGGCGACTCCCTCTTAGGCGTCAACGAGCGCCAACTCTACAACTGGTCGATGGACGCCAAACCCGGCGAAATCACGCAGATGGTCTGGATTCGCGGCGCGCTGGAACGCGCCCTGGCAACCGCCCTCAAACTACGCAGGCAAATAAACCAGCTTACCGACCACGACGTACGCGATATCCAGGCCAAGGAGCATTTACTTAAACAGTCCGACGAAGCTACAGCCGTAGTCAAACTCGGAGCCGACATGCTAATAGGTATGGCCCTCAGCGACCCCAAACGCCGCAACATCATCCAGGGCACGCTTGGCTTTGGCTATTCAGTGATGGTCAAAGCCTACGAAGAGAACCGCAACCAGCCCGCCACCGATAAAGGCTGGGAAGCCTCTCATGCAGCTTATAAAAAACTGCGGACAGAAGTAGATGAGCTACTAAAGAATCGAAAACCCTTCCATTGGTTCCTGGAATTCCCCGAGGTGTTTGTGAACAAGGCAGATAAAGCCGGATTTGCTGCGATTATGAGTAATCCACCGTTTCAGGGTGGGCAAAAGATCACAGGCGTGCTTGGAACGGATTATCGTGATTATTTAGTAGAGCACCTGGCAAATAACAAACGTGGCAGTGCCGACCTCTGCACCTATTTCTTCTTACGATCTACCAGCCTGATAAGGCCCGAGGGTATGGCTGCATTGCTCGCTACTAACACAATTGCGCAAGGCGATACTCGCGAGGTTGGGCTAGATCAAATTACCGCTTCTGGATGGACAATTCCGCGTGCAATACCAAGTCGTAAATGGCCTGGGGAGGCAAGCTTAGAAGTTGCTCATATCTGGCTAAAGCACGGCCAATGGCATGGCCCATCTTTATTAAATGATACAGTTGTCGAAAGCATTACCTCGTTTTTAACAACGCCAGGTAAGGCTCAGGGTAAACCTTATATCCTTGAAGCTAATGCAGGGTAAATCTTTTATTGGTTCCTATGTGTTAGGAATGGGTTTTGTCTTGACACAAGAGGAAGCACAAGTTCTCATTGCAAAAGAATTCTCGCAATAAAGATGTGCTCTTTCCTTATCTCAATGGTGAGGACTTAAATTCTCGATCAGATCAATCTCCTAGCCGCTGGGTCATTAATTTCCACGATTGGCCCTTAGAGAGAGCAGAAACATATCCTGATTGTATGAAGATCGTGAGAGAGAAGGTCAAGTCAGAAAGAAGCAAAAACAATCGGCAGGTTTACAGGGACAGATGGTGGCACTATGCACGAAAAACGCCCGCTCTCTACTCTACAATTGCTGATATGAAACGAGTTTTGGTTCGTGCCCAAGTAAGTAAAACTCATGCATTCCTTTTTTTTCGAACCAGGTATAGTTTTTAGTATGATGATCGTAGTATTCGCACTAGATGCGAATAGTGATTTCTCAGTTATTCAATCGCTCATACACGAAGTTTGGGTTAATGATGTATTCCACAAGCCTCAGAAATGATCAACGTTACACACCCTCCGATTGCTTTGAGACCTTTCCTTTTCCTTCGAAGACATGAAAGGTCTCGACGACATTGGCGAACACTACTACACCCACCGCCAATCCATCATGCTCACTCGCCAGGAAGGGCTCACCAAAACCTACAACCGTTTCCATGACCCTCATGAGAATGACAAGGATATCATCACCCTGCGGGAACTGCACAAAGAAATGGATGAAGCTGTAGCAAAGGCGTATGGATGGGATGATTTAAAGTTGGAACATGGCTTCCATGAGACGAAGCAGGGATTAAGATATACCATCAGCGAGACGGCACGGCGCGAGGTATTGGATCGGCTGTTGTTGTTGAACCACCAGCGCCACGAAGAGGAGGGCAGGCGGGATTATTTGAGCGGAAAGGGCGCAAAAGGGAAGGGGAAAAGTAAAGGGAAAGGTGTGGTGAAAGAGGTTGGGGGAAGTGGGATGTATCGCGTAAGGTGCTGGAGAGAGTGAGGTTGAGCCGATAGGTAGTGGGGGTGTGGAGCAGAGGGGGTTGTTTTAGGGTTGAAGGTACGGCTTAAACGATAGAGCGAGGAAAGATGGACAGGGTTTCACAGTAATGATGTCATACGTATGAGAAATGCAACAAGAGGTTTTTCTCCCATCTTGGGGAAAACTCTGCTGTCGCATTTCTGCAGCGTCTTTCAGTGAGTACCGTGAAATCCTGATGGAGTATCGCAGATGACGACGCAGTGGCAGATTACGATGAAGCCAGTGTTCCTGCATGGGGTGACGGCGCTGGCGGCCAAGGAGCTGCACCAGGTGATGGCGAAGGTCGATATGCTGGTACAGGACCCTCTGCCCGATGGCAAGGTGAAGAAGCAGTTGACACACCTGGCGGGCAAGCCGTATCGCATCCGCTCGGGCGATTATCGCATTATCTATACGCTGGAGAAACAGAACATCAGCGTGCTCAAGCTTGAGAAGCGCCGGGAGGATACATATAAGGGCAAGTTTGATGTCGACGTGGAACAACTGGATGACGTGGAGGCCGGGTTTGAGGATGGTGAAGATGAGGGGGCAGATACGGGTATAGAGAGGATGGCCCAGCCCGATTGGGAGAGTTTTGTCACGCCCAAAAGCAAGGTGTTGCCCGAGCCGATTACGGTGGAATTGCTCAAAAGTTTGCACGTACCAGAGGTGTATCATAAACGTTTGCTGCCACTGAAGACGGAGGAAGAGTTGCTAGGCTGTCCAGGGGTAGATGATGAGGTGTTGCTAAAAATCGATGCATATATGTTTGAGCTGCCGCTGGTCCAGGTCTTGCAGCAGCCCGATCTCGTACTGAACGACGTCGATGACCTGATGCGCTACAAAGAGGGCGAGCTGCTGAGTTTCCTGCTCAAGCTCTCGCCCGAGCAGGAAAAGTACGTCTCCTGGTCAATCAACGCGGCGGGTCCCACGCTGGTCAAGGGTGGACCCGGCACCGGCAAGAGTACGGTGGCGCTCTACCGCATCCGTTCGATGCTGGAGCAGTTGCAGCGCGCGGGCAAAGCGACGCCGCGCCTGCTCTTCACCACCTATACCAACGCCCTCATCAAGTCCTCGGAGCAGTTGTTGCAACAATTGCTCGGCTCACATGCACAGCATGTGCGGATCTCCACTGCCGATAAGCTGGCCTATGATATCCTGCACGGCTACGGGCAGGTCAAAGAGATCGCCAGCGACGAGGAGCTTATGCGGCTGCTCAAGCAGGCAGTAGCTGAGATCGCCATTTGAGGGCAATCTGCTGCAACAGCAGGCGCAGAAACAGACGCTTGCACGCATGGGCAACAATTATTTGCTGCAGGAGATCTTGCAGGTCATCATCGCGCGGCAGGTGCAAAGCCTGGAAGAGTATGGGCATACGCCGCGCGCCGGGCGCAAGCTTCCCTTGAATGCCAGCCAACGCGCGGTTGTATGGAGGGTGTATGAACACTGGTGCGACCTGTTACAGGCCAGCGGACGGGAGTGCTGGCAGCAGCGGCGGGCGCGCGCGGAGGTCCTCGTGCAGCAGAGCGAGCTTTACCAGCGCTACGATGCCGTGATCATCGATGAGGCGCAGGACCTCGACCCCAGCGTGCTGCGCATGCTGATCCAGCTGTGTAAAACAACGAAGCATATCTTTGTGACGGCGGATGCCAACCAGTCCATCTATAGCAGCGGCTTTACGTGGTCCGATGTGCACGAGGACCTGAAATTCCAGGGCCGCACGAGCGTCCTGCGCGCCAACTATCGCTCCACCAGCGAGATCGGCGAGGCCGCCCAATCCTATCTCACCTATGGCGCACTGGAATCTGAAAGCGTCGAAAGGCAGTATATCAATAGCGGCCCTACGCCCGATGTGCGCGCCGTGCTCAACAGCGACTACGAGGCGCAACTGCTCGCCAACTTCTTCAAGAAGGCCAGCCTCAACCTGCGCCTGACGATTGGCTCCTGCGCCGTGCTCTGTCCCAATGAATGGGTAGGCAAGGCCATTGCCGACACGCTGGTAAACGAGGGTATCGAGGCGACTTATATGCCAGGGCAGGAACTCAACCTGACCCGTCCAGGTGTTAAAGTGCTGACGCTCAATTCATCAAAGGGGCTGGAGTTTCCGATCGTGGCGCTGGCCGGTTTTGTGAATAGCAATTATCCTGTCATTCCCGCCGGGGCCTCGGACGATGAGTGCAGGGAATTGCTGGCACGCGAAGCGGCGCACCATGTTCGTGGGCATGACCCGGGCCATGCGCGCCCTGCTCGTCGTCGTTCCCATTACCGTCAACACGCCCTTATTGCAAGGATTTGACCCGACATATTGGAATATGAGCAGAAAAATATAGAGGGGAAGGAAGAGCAAGTTAGTGCAAATCATTCGCTTACCACGACAATTCCCAGGTGAACTCGACCTGGAAGAGTTGAACAGGCAGCTTAAAACCGGCAATATGCACCTGGACTGGACAGATGTCGAACCGGGCATAAACATAGAACAACTGGAAAAGCTCTTTAAGGGACTCGACCTGCTGAGCATATCGAATTCATCGGCAGCGAGACCATCCTGAGAGCCTGATGCAGCAATCCTGGCAGCTTTTGAGGCAGCCGGAAGCAATGAAAATGAGCACACGGGCGTGGAAGATTTGAGCGACATACCGAACTTCCAGGGTGAAACACCCGCGCTCTGGCTACCGGCGAATGAGATAGATAGCGAAGTTGGGGAGAACGAAGAAGAGAACCACCTGGCCACGCCCTTGCAGGACTCGACGACACTGGCTTTACCCTCGGCGGCGGCCATGCGGGAAGAGCTGGAAGAAATGGTGCTGCGCGATCTTCTTGGTCCGGCAGGAGGACCGGATGAAGAGCTTGAAGATGATCGCGTACAGGAGCGTTACCTGGTGGGGATGTTGGCGCCCAATAAATTGCAAACTATGCCAGAAGAGCAGGATGAACTGGGCATCGCGGAGGAAGGCGGGCAAGAAGAGGGCAAAACCGAAAATAGGAGCGTCACAGAAAGCCAGCCTCAGCCCTTCATCCATAGGCATGAGCTTCTGCGTTGATTCGGATGCGAGCAGCATTGTTGTGACAGTGCGCTGGGGGCACTATCAAAAGGTAGATAGCCTTGTGATTACTACCTCAAAGGGCGCGCCGAAACGCGTCTGGAAGCGTGCGCAGCGCGGAGGCCAGCCCCACCTCATTCCCCTCAAAGAAGGGCAGATCGCGCCGTGGCAGCCGGAAAACGAGGAGCAGCCGGATGTTTTCGTCAAAGGGATTGTGCGTAAGTCAGGTATCGGCTGGACCGTCAGCCTTTTCCTGGTGAATGGGCAGCACGAGCCGAAGAGGAACCGCGACCAGGCCTGGCTCTTTCAACCAGAACTGGTTGTCGAAGCTCCCGATGGCGCTCCCATTTTTCAACGGCGCACACCTGAGCAAAAGATATCTATGTACAATGAAGAGAAAGCGATGGCCATGCTCTACCGCCGTTATGTTGGTTTCGCGACCGGCCACGGCATCAGCGTGCACGCGGAAACACTGCCTGGGGATCCCACCTGCGCGGTACGCCTCTCGAGCCGCGTTGTGCCATCCTATGATGTGCCGTTGACCGAAGCTCCCAACAGCGACGATCTTCCCACCCTGGCTGGACTGACCCTGGATATGCAGGAGATGGCGCAAGCAGCCGCGCCAGAACTGCCGGGGAAATTACAGGCGCTGGTTACAGCTTATAGCGCCTGGATAGATGAGCAGGAACGGCGCATTAGCAACCCGGCTGCTGGCCTTGAGGGCTACGAGGACTCGGCCAGGGAGAGCCTCGATCAGTGTCGTCAGACCCTGCGGCGCGTGCAAGCCGGATTGACAAACTGGCGACCAACAGCGAGGCCTATCGTGCTTTCATCTTTATGAACAGGGCCATGTGGCAGCAGCGTATCCACACCATGTATGCGGAGGAGAAGCGCCGCGGTAAACCCACAACCCTGGCTGAGCTTGATCAAGCTGGTAACCGCAGTTGGCGGCCCTTCCAGCTGGCTTTTATCCTCTTGAACATACCTGCCTTAACGGACCTGCGCCATCCCGAGCGCAGTGCTGGCGCCAACGCCCTGGCTGACCTGCTCTGGTTTCCCACGGGCGGAGGTAAAACGGAAGCATATCTGGGTCTGACCGCCTACACGCTGGCAATTCGACGCCTGCAAGGAACCATCGAAGGACGCTCAGGCAAGGACGGCGTGGCCGTGATCATGCGCTATACCCTGCGACTGCTGACGCTGCAACAGTTCCAGCGCGCCTCGTCACTTATCTGCGCCTCTGAGATGATCCGGCGCGAGGATAGTGCCACCTGGGGCGAGACACCCTTCCGCCTTGGCCTGTGGGTTGGTCAGCGCTCAACCCCCAACACCACTGAGGAGAGCGAAGAGGCCAACAAGTTAGAGCACGGCCTGCGCGGCAGCAAATTTAGCGGCAGCGGGAGCCCACGCCAGTTGACCAACTGTCCCTGGTGCGGTTCTGCCATCGAAGGAGGGAAAAACATCGAGGTGGAGAGCGTGAGCAAGGGCCGCGGGCGCACCCTCATCTATTGCAGTGATCCCTATGGACAATGCGCCTTCAGCAAAGCAAAATCGCCCGGTGAAGGACTACCCGTGCTGGTGGTGGACGAAGAGATTTATCGCCTGCTGCCCGCGCTGCTGATTGCTACCGTCGATAAGTTTGCCCAGTTACCCTGGAAGGGCGAAACGCAGATGCTCTTTGGGCAGGTCAATCAGAAATGCAGCCGCCACGGTTTTCGCTCGCCCGACCTGGATGACAAGGATTCGCATCCCACCGCCGGCAAATGGCCGCGCGCTCATTCGACCTACCATGCTCCCTTGCGCCCGCCCGACCTGATCATCCAGGACGAACTTCACCTTATCTCAGGGCCACTGGGAACCATGGTGGGACTCTATGAAACGGCCATCGATCACCTGTCGACCTGGGAGGTGGATGGGCAGCAGGTACGTCCTAAGGTCATCGCCGCCACAGCCACCATTCGTAGAGCGTCGGAACAGATCCATGCCCTTTTCCTTCGTCGAGTGAATATCTTCCCGCCGCAAGGACTGGATATCGAGGATAACTTTTTCGCGCGCCAGCGCCCTCCTGGCGAAAGTACGCCCGGAAGGCGTTACATCGGCATCTGTGCCAATGGACGACGCTTGAAAGCCGCGCTGATTCGCGTGTATGTCGCGCACCTGGCAGCAGCCCAGGTCCTCTACGATAAATACGGTGCGGCGGCTGACCCCTGGATGACGCTGGTTGGCTACTTTAACTCCATGAGCGAGTTGGGTGGCATGCGCCGCCTGGTTGAGGATGATGTCAGTTCGCGCCTGTACAAGATGGATCAGCGCGGCCTGGCTAAACGCAAAAGACCCAGCCTGGAAGAGCTGACCTCGCGCAAAAGCTCAGCCCTCATACCTGAGGTTTTGAGCAAACTGGAACTGAGCTTTGGAGGAGCGGGTGAAGCTCGACCCCTGGATGTCCTGCTAGCAACCAATATGATCTCAGTTGGCGTCGACGTCAAGCGCCTGGGCTCGATGGTAGTCACAGGCCAGCCCAAAACAACCGCCGAGTACATCCAGGCAACCAGCCGCGTCGGGCGCAGCTACCCCGGCCTCGTCTGCGTCGTCTACAATTGGTCACGACCGCGCGACCTCTCCCATTACGAGCAATTTGAACACTACCACGCCACCTTCTACCAACAAGTCGAGGCGCTCTCAGTCACACCATTCGCGCCGCGTGCCCTTGACCGCGGGCTTGCTGCCCTCCTCACCAGTTATATACGCCTGACGGGTACCGAGTTCAGCAAGAATGAAGCCGCGGGTGATGTAACTGCCTCGACTTCCTACTTCGCGCAGGCTATCGAGGAGATCACGCGGCGCGCGGACGAGGTGACCTATAACGGCGAGGCCGGGATGCGCGTGCGGGCAGACCTGGAAAAGCTCAAAAACTACTGGCTGCATAAAGCCAGCGTCCTGCCTGGACTGGGCTACAAGACCCGCAACGATAGCAGAACGCTGGGATTGCTCAAGGAGCCAGAACGCGGCAAGTGGGAACCATTTACCTGCCTGAATTCATTACGTGATGTCGAACCAATGGCCCTGTTAATCCTTGAGGAGCGCAGCCTGGGAGATACTGAGTTCGCCACGCCCGGGGAAACAGTAGAAACACCAGCAACAGAGGGAGGACAACCGTGACAACAGCGAAAACACCTAAAAAATATGCGGTTGGCGAGGTGCGCCCCACTCAATTGCTTTTGAACTATGGAGTCGGTTCGATCATCGACCTTCCTCACATCTCTACGCTCGTTATGGGCCTGGACGATTGGGATACCGTTAATACACTGGAGATCAGCGAGGAGCGCCTGCTCCATGCAGTCCAGGCAGCGCTCGGTTCGCAGGTGAAGCAATTATTGTCTCCGCCAATCAGCGAGACACGTCCACGTACGCCTTTCGATAGCGCGGCACGCATCGGTGTACCGGTAGCCACTTTTCCGCGCTGGATGGTCTGCCCGCACTGCCACTTACTCGCCTCGCTGGACTCAGGGTATTTTGAGCTGAAAACCAACCCGTTCCAATCCGACCGCACGCGCTATATCCACCACAACTGTGCGAAACAGCCAACTGTACTCCCTTCGCGCTTTATGATCGCTTGCGAAGGGGGGCACCTCGATGATTTCCCGTGGCTCCATTTTGTGCACGGCGACAAGCCATGCAAAGCATCTTTACAGATGTTAGAGGTTGGCGTCTCCGGCGAGCCTTCGGATATCTTCATTAAATGCGTCACCTGTAATAAGATCCGTCCTATGTCTGATGCCTTCACCAGTGAGGAGAACCTGGCCTATCATCCAACCTGCCGTGGACGCCGTCCACATCTAATCGACTTTGAGAAGGGCGCCTGCCAATATGTAGCGCGTACGATGCTGCTTTCAGCCTCAAACAGCTGGTTCCCACTGGTCTTTAACACGCTCTCCATTCCAACGGCGGTTGACACACTGGGCCAGCTCATTGAAGCTGCCTGGCATGAACTCAGCGACGTTGAAGGTACGCCAGATATCGCATTCCTGCGGCGTAGACAAACCCTTGAGCGCTTACAGTTGAGCGCCTATAGCGATGCAGAGCTTTGGGCCAGGATCGAACAGCAGAAGCAGAGCACACAACACGATGAAGACGTTCGGCCTTTTGACTTGAAAATACCGGAGTGGGAGGTGCTGAGCCATCCAGAAAACGCACCCCGGGCCGATGATTTTGAGGTCACTCCCGTCAGCGTCCCGGATGGCTATACACACGTCATCCAGCAGGTTGTGCTGGTCGAGAAACTGCGCGAGGTGCGCGCCCTCACAGGCTTTACACGCATTGAATCGCTTAGCGACTATGCCGAAGAAGAGGAACTGCCAACCGAGCATATCATGCCTCTGTCGCGCCATGCGCCCCGCTGGGTCCCCGCGGCCGAGGTACGCGGCGAAGGTATCTTCCTGCAATTTCGCGAAGAGGCTATCCAGGCCTGGCTCAAGCAACTAATCGTGGGGCAGCGCGACCAGGCCTTTTACGAGGCACACTATCGCTGGCGCAAAGCGCGCCACATCTCACATCCAGAGGATAACTTTCCCGGCATCCGCTACGTGCTGTTGCACTCCTTCGCCCATGCCCTGATGCGCCAGCTCACCCTGGAATGCGGTTACACCGCTGCCAGCATTCGCGAACGCATCTACGCTCAGACACCTGATGGTGAACACGCTGCCATGGCAGGTATCCTCCTCTATACCGCCGCGCCGGATAGCGAAGGTACGCTAGGAGGATTGGTCAGTATGGGCAAACCAGAGACGCTGGGCCACCACATCGAAGGAGCCTTAGAGGGAATGCAGTACTGCGCATCCGACCCTTTGTGCGCGGAACATACAAGCAGAGAGGATCGCACCTTACACGAAGCCGCCTGCCACGCCTGCCTGTTCGTGCCTGAAACCTCCTGTGAACGCGGCAACAAATACCTGGACCGCTCGGTCCTCGTCCAAACAGTCGAGCGAGCAGACCTGGCATTTTTCCAATAAACCGTAGGGGCCCAATGATGAACTTTAAATAATTATTAGGGCATATGTTATGTAGGGGCGCAATTATGACCTTGAACAAATTATTCGGGATATCTGTAGGGGCCGATTTATCGCGCCCAGCGCCGATTTATCGGCCCTCGATGGATGGTCTAATGTCCGCATGTAATAGTTAAAGTGCATTATTGCGCCTTTCGTGCAGCCCCTACATCAAAACATAACTACGAGGAGATGAAATAGGACATGGACGTTACCTTAGACGAGGTCGTCAAAGCATATCTGGATGACGCCGAATTTCAAAGGACGCGCCAGGAATTGTTAAAAACTCGCAACGCGAGCATTCCCGCCTTACAAACGTTGACCTTGCGCTTCGTTCGCGCTGAAATAAACCTGCAAGAATTTCGCTCGCAGCTCGATAGAACACTGCACGCGGGCGAAGATTGGGGAGCTACGGGCCTGGGCTTTATGATGGAACTAAACAAACTTGGCAAATACCACGACGACAAAGGCTCCATCGCTGAAACAGAACTGCGCAATGTATTGGGATATGGCAACGATTCGTGCAAAATCGGGCCATTTGACCTAACTTTTGCAAGTGCAAGCGGCAATTCTGGTCGCTGAAAAACATATGGAAAGCGTGTGAAAGGGAGCATGTTGACCCAATGAAAGCGTCACAGCCATCAGGTGCAACATATCAGCATTGGCCTTTAAGTGCGGAACTTTTCGGGATGAGGAGAGGGAAGCTGCTATGAGCTTGAGGATACTTCACCGTGTTCACTTCCTGTCTTTCTCAATCACTTGCCAAGGAAGCGTTGTGTGAACGTGGCAATGAAGACCAGTTCGATGAAAAGGTCTATTGTATTTTCGTGATTTGTTTTACTATTTCGTTGATACTTTTAGACATCTCTTCTGGCTCTTCGAGTAGGGAAGGTTTCTCCAGCAGTTTCCGCCTCAATTTCTCCTTTAGAGTCTCTATGCCATTTCCAATGCTATCATTGTCATTTCTAATGCTCTCAAAATCCAGGTCACTATCAACCCGTCTCCAGTAATACCAGTTGGGATCTTCAATAATACTGGTATCCCTGGGTCCAGTATCCATGATAGCATCAAGGTCTATGATAGAGGTATTGTTCAGCATGATTTGCACATTTCTTACCAAGCTGCGTGCTAGAAGCTCATACGCCGCCTGCTGGTAATCGACATTCTTTTCTCCCTGAGCTTTAGCTATGCCATAAGCGATCCCATAGCAGCATGCCAAGTGATAGAGGATCTGAACATGAGTCAGCTCGGTTATCTCGTTAGTCAGTTCTTGCCCTTTCTTAATGACTTGCTGGGCCTCATCAATGACTTGCTGGGCTTCTCGCTTGGCCTTATCAATGGCTTGCTGGGCCTCATCAACATCTAGCTTGGCCTTATCAATGGCTAGCCTGGCCTTATCAATGGCTTGCTTGACCATAGGCATGGCTTGCAGGGCATTGATAAGGCCTTGCTTAACCTTATCAATGGCTTGCTGGGCCTCTTGAAGGCCTTCTTTGTTTAAGTCAATGAGTAGCTTATCTATCAACAGGTTAACTCTAGCCAGATCAATTATGACCCTCCTCTTAGCCAGATCATCAATTATGCTCCTCTTCTCAGCCTTATCTTTTTTGATACAAGCAAGCGCCCGATTGTACTCGTTCCGTGCAGCATATTGTAAATCGAGAGCTTTTTCCAGTGCGACAGGTTCTGCGTTGGCACTCCTTTCTATTTTTTTCCCCTTGATGCTATGTGTAAGAGCCAAGTACATATAAGGCATGTACCAATTATTATCTTCCTTGATCGCCGACTGGAAATACTTGATGGCTCGACCATAAAAGAAACCATCATGTAATTTGGCCTAATTCATATACAGAAAGCCAATAAAGTTGTACACCTCCGCTTTAGATCGGGCCTTTTTCTCCAATCGCTTCAACCAGTACCGAGGATGCAACCAGTACCGAGGATGGTTGAGCATTTGGTTCATTTGCACTTTGCAGATTTCTATTGCCAGAACTTTGCTCACATTGGGCAGCAACGTCTTCTCGTATATGTATTGGGCCTGGTTGCAATCTATTACTGATGTTGAAGCAGTAGAGTCGTCCTTGTCTTCATTACAATAGAGTGTGCCAAACTCTGGCATCATTTGATCTATTGGGTCCACCATCTCATAGGAAACCCCCAGGCCTTTATGTGTCCGCACTAGATCGCAGGATATTCTGATAGAGCCTCGTGGAAAGAGAAAGTTGGCCAGTGACATGGCCCATGAAACCTGCTCAAATGGACTGCTATCTGGGAGACTCTCCAGATGCTCCAACCTCCAGTCTATGTAATGATGTATGACACTTCTTCGATGAGGGGAAAGAGAAGAGAAAAGAACACTGGACCAATCATCCTGGCCTGGTTTCTTCTTCTTATCTCCACTCTGATCTATATAATTCGCTATGTTCTCAAGATTGTCTACCAGATGTTCCCGCACTTCCATGGTCAGACCCAGCAACTGATTCTTGTCGAATTTGTCACTTGATGCAATTTTAAAAGGCTCGATGATCAGGTTTGGAGCAAGGCCAATCATGTGAAACCGATAAAGAGCCGCAACAGCAACAGCAACCCCCAGGAAGAGAAGAATGCCCCATAGTAAGCCGTGGTAAGCCTGAAAAAATCTCCAGCAGCTTTGTGACCTGGTCGCTGGTCTGCCAATTTGTAAGCCCCAACCATGCGAGCAGCACCACTAGAGCAAGGGCACCAACAATGGCGGAACCCAAAAAGAGGCTCCATCCCATTCCCTTTCTCTTCTTCCACGTTATAAGCCCCCCTGCGAGCAGTACTGCCAGAACAAGGGCACCAACAATGGCGGAATCCAAAAAGAGGGCTGCCCATAGCTTCCTCCTCTCCATATCTCCATGGATAAGTACGATACTCTTTGAGCCACTCCTGCTGCTCACCGTCAATCTCTAGGCGAATCCGCTAGAGATGACCTTGATCATAGGATCATTTGTGATAGGATATGTGGAACCAAATGTTCTATTCTGCTCCCACATAAAAACTTCCTCCCTTACTACTCACAGACCGACATCTTTACATAGTAAAATTAATCGAATGATCTCACGGAGAGGTCATAAAACAGGTCATGCATCTCACGACCTGCTCACAGTTCTAGACTGGGCCTGCAAGGCCCAGCGTGACCGATACAAGAGTGGCGTTTGCACGGCACGGTACTTGTGACGAAAAGCAGTGCTTTATCCAGAAACGGTTTCAGCACTTTGCATCTGATGGATCCCCCACCATGCATGCCCTCCACCACCCGCTTCGTCTATAGTAGGGTTGATCCTTGCGGTCAACCTGCGGGTGGCTCGATCGGCATGGCACTGGATCGCTCTCCCTGGGCGAAATGGCATCCCTTGCGGTCGACCTCGTCTCTTGTACTCGCCCTGGTCTCGCCATCATACCTCTATTCACTGCGGGAAATACTCAGCAATAGCCGGATCGTTTAACCTGGCATCGCCAGGTTCAAGTCCCGCGGCGCGCTTGGCACGGCGTTGACGCAGCAGGTCCCAACACTGATCCAGGTATTTCTCTATCTGCTGCATTCGGTTGCGCTGCTCTTCATCTAGCCCGCCTTGCGCCGACAGTTCCAGAATTTCGTGTTCCTCGTTCACGAGTCTTTCTATATGTTTATAGATATCGCTGTCTTCCATAGTTGTTTCCTCCTCGGCAAGCACTAAGGACACCTGGTAATGATCTCACCAACTGAATTCCACCTGCTCAGATTATTTACCAAAGATATCACAATACCTTCACATACGACAAGGAAACTCTCACAAAGGGTTAACAAATCCGTGATTTCTCACGCATGCTTTCTAGAGCTTCATCTGTTTAAGGAATTCCCTCACTTTTTTCTGGTCAATGTTCGCCTTCACACTATAAGCTAGAATATCCGCTTCCTGCCGGGCATGCATCTGCTTGATCAGTTTGCGCTTCGAGGGATCTATGCCCCTCGGTGAGGATTGGCTGATCTCGTAGAGAAAACCCATCATATCCAGCAGCTTCAGTTCATCGTGCAGAGTCTGGTCTTCTTCAATCGAGAAAGCGCTCAGGATGTCGTTTTGGATGGACTCGATAGCCTCCTTCACAGCCGCGGTCTTGAAAAAGGGCAAGATATCCCCGATGACCGCTTCATGCGCATCATGCACTAACGCCAGGGTGACGAGCCGGTCGCGTTTCTCCTGCGGATAGACGTTAAACGCAGACCAGTAAAGCGCCAGGAAAGCAACCGCCATGGTGTGCTGCCCCACATTCCACGTGCCAAAACCCGAGACGCTATACACCCTGGGGATGTTAAAGATATTCATGAGGAAGTCGAGGTTGGGCTTTTTGGAAACTTGCCCAAGCATACCCTGTGGGGTAAAGATGTTTTCATAGTCTATGTGTTCATCCATATTGACACCTTTTCGTAAACGAATATATTCGTTCTTTTTTTTTCTTATTTCTGCTTATTTCTGCACGCACAATCATTATACAATTGACAGGTTCCCACCAACACCTCCACATTACCTCCCTCCTAAGTGAAATTGTTCACCCTTCATCAGTGATTTCAATAACTGCGCTAAGACAATACTTATGGTACGGTTATGGAGTAGAAAAAATATGACCCGCTAAAAACTGTAAATACATGCATATACCCTGTAAGCAAAATTTGGCCATAGCCAATTACAACTCTTTGATATTCAAGTTTGATACATCGTGTACTTCCTTGCATCGCTGCTGACCTCCCATCAGCCGCGCGTGTGATGCGCAGCATCGCGCCGAGTATAGTAGGCTTGCACCCTCGTCATTACCTGGGTAGCGGCGCGAGCGGTTTCAACAGGACGTTCTGGTGCTGGAATCGCGAGTCTGGAGGCACCGGCACTTAAACGACGACTGGTCGACGACTACTCTTATATAGGTTCTGATACTTCGTTCACGCTCTCAAGTAAAGTGACGCTCTATTATAGAGGGACGTTGGTCTGGGGAAGTGAGCCCTTGTAGCTTTCTGGATATATAATAGGGAAGCATTGGCAGACTTGTTGTGTCGAAAAAAAGGAGTGCTCATGCAAGCACGCATTAGCAAAGAACAGGAGCGCCTGATCACTGATGGCGCTGCCTGGCGGCGCTGGGGACCCTATGTGAGCGAACGCGCCTGGGGCACGGTACGGGAGGATTACAGTCACGATGGCTGCGCCTGGGACTATTTCCCGCATGAGGCCGCCCGCTCACGGGCGTATCGCTGGAATGAGGATGGCCTTGCCGGTATTAGCGATGACAAGGGACGGTTGTGCTTTGCCCTGGCACTCTGGAATGAACGCGATGCTATTCTGAAGGAACGCCTGTTTGGCTTAACAGGGCCGCAGGGCAATCATGGCGAGGATGTGAAGGAGTGCTACTTCTACCTGGATAACACACCGAGCCACAGTTATATGTCCATGCTCTACAAATATCCCCAGGCGGCTTTTCCTTATCAGCAATTGCTTGAAGAGAATGCACGACGCGGCCGAGACGTAGCCGAGTTCGAGCTACTGGACAGCGGCATCTTCGCCGGTGACCGCTATTTCGACGTGTTTGTGGAATACGCCAAGGATCAACCCGAAGATATTCTGGTGCGCATCAACGTCGTCAATCGTGGGCCAGAAGCGGCAACTTTGCATATTCTGCCCACGCTCTGGTTTCGCAATACGTGGTCCTGGGGTCGGGATGACAGCCGACCTTTTTTAACACAGCAGGGAGATAGGCGGACAAACCTTGCCAATCAACGTTGTATTGTGGCGATGCACCCTTTGCTGGGAAGCTACATTCTCTCTTGCGAAGATGCTGATGATCTCCTTTTCACCAACAATGATACCAATTTCCAAAAACTATATGGCACTCCAAATCCTAAGCCCTACGTCAAAGATGCCTTCGATGACTATCTTGTTCATGGGAGGCATGAAGCAATCAATCCGGAGAAAAAAGGAACGAAGGCTGCTGCGCTCTACACACGAACGTTGGCTGCTGGAGCAACGACCACCCTACGGCTGCGGTTCACCAACGTGGCGATTTTCCAGGCCAGTTCTGCTGATTTGCCTTTCAGAGACTTCGACGCAATCTTTGCTGCTCGCAAGCAGGAAGCCGACGAGTACTACGCCGCGCTCCAGCCAGCCGGCCTGGACGACGATCAGCGGCAGGTGCAGCGTCAAGCGCTGGCAGGAATGCTCTGGAGCAAACAGTTCTACCACTATATTGTTGAGCAGTGGCTGCAGGGCGATCCCGCGCAGCCCACTCCGCCGTCACAACGGAAGAACGGGCGCAATCGCGATTGGCAACACTTGTATAATGAGCGCGTGATGTCCATGCCGGATAAATGGGAGTATCCCTGGTATGCCGCCTGGGACCTGGCCTTCCACTGCCTGCCGCTGGTGCTGCTGGATAGCGACTTCGCCAAAAGCCAGCTAGACCTGTTGCTGCGGGAGTGGTACATGCACGCCAATGGACAGCTTCCCGCCTACGAGTGGGCCTTTGACGACGCTAATCCACCTGTCCTTGCCTGGGCGGCATGGCGCGTCTATAAGATTGACCAGGAGCAGAATGGCTACGCAGACCGCATGTTTTTAGAGAGCGTCTTCCACAAGCTGCTGATCAACTTTACGTGGTGGGTCAATCGCAAGGACTCAGAAGGCAATAACGTCTTTCAAGGTGGTTTTCTTGGGCTGGACAATATCGGCGTCTTTGATCGCAGCGCTCCTTTGCCCACGGGCGGTTATCTCGAACAGTGCGATGGCACCAGTTGGATGGGTATGTATTGCTTGAATATGATGACTATCGCGCTGGAACTGGCGCTCACCAATCCTGTTTACGAGGATATTGCCCTCAAATTTTTCGAGCATTTTCTTGCCATTGCCGCTGCGATGAATAATATTGCCGACGAGGGAATCCGGCTCTGGGACAAGGAGGATGAATTCTTTTACGACGTGCTCCACCTGCCTGACGACTCCCATTTCCCGCTCAAAATCCGCTCACTCGTCGGATTAATTCCCCTGTGCGCGGTGGAGGCAATCGAACCACGGGTGCTCGAAGCCTTACCCAGGTTCAAAGGACATCTTGAATGGTTTCTACGTTACCGCCCCGACCTCACGCGCCTCGTCTCTCATTGGCAACTGCCCAACAGTGGCGAACGTCGTCTGCTGGCGCTGGTTCGTGGACATCGACTGAAATGCTTGCTGAAGCATATGCTCAATCCCGATGAGTTCTTGAGCGATTACGGTATCCGCTCCCTAAGCAAGCATCATGCTGACCAACCCTACATCCTTCATACCGAAGGTGTTGCGCATACTGTGCGCTACGAGCCGGCGGAATCGCGTACGGGACTTTTCGGTGGTAATTCGAACTGGCGCGGCCCAATCTGGTTCCCCATCAACTATCTGCTCATCGAGTCTTTGCACAAGTTCTATTACTACTATGGCGATGACTTTCTGGTCGAGTGCCCTACCGGATCAGGCCAGTTCCTGAACCTGATGGAGATTGCCAACGAACTATCACAACGACTGATCCGCCTCTTTCTACGCGACGATGCCGGGCACCGTCCCTTCAATGGCAACTACGAACTTCTGCAGCATGATCCCCATTGGCGTGATCATCTATTGTTCCACGAATTCTTCCATGGAGAGCATGGCACGGGACTCGGTGCCAGCCACCAGACTGGCTGGACAGGACTGGTGGCTCTATTGATACAGCAGCAGGGCTTGCGGGAGAACGGAAGGGATGTAGAAGAGGTTTCGCACACGGAATATTTACGCGCACCAACGGGATATCATAAGCTGCCTGAACGCAGGTAACTGTTTTTCTCCATGAGAACATCAACTCTCATTTGTCTGCTGGCTTTTCGGTGACGTTTTCCGTGTGGGCGTCGCCGTGCGAGTATTGTCCTGCGTATCCTTCTCCTGCAAAATATCCTTCAGCAAGAACGCATGCGCGATGTCGGTCGCCCCACCACTGCCCACTTGCACCACCGCGTGCGTATTGCTGGCCAGGCCGCGCGCGACGCCGAGTTGCTCGCCTGCCCATTCCCACTCAGCTGCTTGCCGGTACTTTTGCAACCGTTCCTGCAATTTCGCCAGCCGCAGTTCCTCCACTTCGGCCTCTAGTTCGGTCACGTGCTTGCGCATCTCAGCCTGTTGGATTTGCAGTTGCAGTTCTTCTCGCTCTCGCTCTACTCGCGCGATCACCGCCTGCCGCGCAAGCGCCTCCGCATCGGTTTGCTTGCGCTGGGTCAGCGCCTGCTGCTCGGCTTGCTCTACCTGCTGCAACATGGCCAACTGCCGCGCCTCCTGCGAACGCACAAAGTCCGCCGGGGGCTGCGCATAGACGATGTTCACCTTCACGATCTTCACGCCGTATGGCTCGCTGGCGTTACTCAATACCTCGCGCAGCTCGCGGTGTCTTGCCGCGTCAAGTTGTTGACCTCATCGGAGCTGATCTGGCGCACCATCGCTCGCATGGTGTTCTGGCAGGCCGCCTGGAATACCTGGTCAAAGTCGCTCGCCGAGACGCTGTAGACAAAACGGTAGGGATCGCTGATCGTAAACGTCACCAGCGCCTGCACGCTCGAACGCACATTATCCTGCGTTGGCGCTTCATTGACCGGCACATCAAAGGGGATGATACGCCGTGTTACGAGGTGGGAGACCACGATCCATGGGGGGAGTATCTTCGTCCCACTCTCAATCGTGCGCAGGTACTTCCCCTGGCGTTGCAGCAGCCCGTACGCTCCTTCCGGGATGCGCACCAGGAAACTGCGGAAGATGGCCAGCACAAAGAAGACCAGGCCCAGCGGTATGGCCGCACTGATCAGCAAGGGATTGCCTGCCAGAACGCCCCACAGAATACCACCTACCAGGATGACCACCCCGATCAGGAAGGGGATATTGCTGATGCGGTTCTGTCGCTGGGTGAGCACGACAATCGGCGTGCGTCCACTGGCATCCTGGGTGACAAAGGCATCGGCAGCCTGGTCCAACGGGACATGCACCGAGGTCAGTTGCGTATAATCAGGTGCGATTGCACCTCTTGACTGGTCGACAGCCATAGAAAACTCCCTCCTCTAATAGTATTAAATAATATAAAACTGCTCAATTCGCTGTATTCCTCAGCTCGCCTTTTCTGGCGTGAGCGGCACTGTGTCCTGGGAGGGCGTGCGCTGCGGGATAGGCACCATCGTTCGCTTGCCCGCCCGCGAGCTCTCACGTGTCGTCGGGACTGCCTCACCGGGCAGGACGCCTGCAGGACGTGGCGGGTCGCTCAAGCGCCCGTAGGTATAGCGATACAGGTCATACACAACCTGTGCCAGGGGCGCCCCCAGAAATAGCCAGATCAGCCCGAACTGGCTGGCGACGACCAGAATCACCACCAGGATGACCGGGTGGATCTTCACACTGTTGCCCGCGAACAGCGGCGCCAGCAGCCAGTTGCGAAGGAAATGAATCGCCACGTAAAGCACAAGGATCGCTAGCGCCGTCTGCCAGGAGGAGGTCAGGCCAAAGAGCACCGCTGGAATGGTGCCCAGGAGCGTCCCGATCGACGGGATGAAGTCGGTGAAGCCTGCCAGCATGGCCAGCAGGAGCGGGAACGGGATGCCCTGCACGCCCAGTCGCTCCAACAGGATCAGCCCGAGGTAGGTGACAAGGCCGACCGCTGTCGCCATGACGACCAGCTCACGAAAGTACACCCGGAAGGTGCGGTCCAGAATACGCGCCACGGCCCAGAAATCGGGTCGCAGCCAGTCGGGCAGGATACGATCCACGGCTCGCACACCATTGCGTTGATTATTGAGCAGGGCGAAAATCCAGGTTGGGATGACCAGCAAGCCCAGCAAGAAACTGAAGGCGCTCAGCAGGCTAAGGACACTTCTGACCGCAACACCAAAAAGGTTCAGGATATATTGCGTGAAGTTGTGCTGAAGGTTGGTGGTGGTCTGCTGCAGCCACCCACGCAAGAACACACGGACCGGCTCCGGCCATCCCTTCGCCTGTTGGTCGAGGTGGGTGAAATACGCACGTAATTGATCGGTGCTGGGCAGAGTTTGCAGAAAACGCAGGACCTCCTGGACCACAGCGGGAATGAGGAGGGCGAGAAATAGTCCGACGAGGGCGATTTCGCCGAGGATGACCAGCAGCACGGCCAGCCCCCGCGGCAGGAAGCGATCCAGCCAGTTGACCACGGGCAGCGTGATATAGGCGAGCATGATGCCGATCACGAACGTGGCGAGCGACTGGAAAGCGCTCGCAATCAACCAGACAAGACCAGCCAGCGCGATAACAACGAGTAAGAAGCGCATGAGGCCGCTGGGTGTGATACTCTGGATGCGCATCCACAGCCGCTGCCACGCTTGCTGTGCTTTGAGTTTTGATGCGACGAGCCTGCTTTGTTGTTGCTCGGAGATGACCCCCGCTGCTTTTTCATTGTTGGTACTCACGTGAATCTACCTCAACAAAGTGCTACTATTTTGATGAAAAAATACCAATCTTACATACTTCTTCCAGAATACTATCCTGGGGACGAAATTACAACTTGCAAACGCACTACTTTCCCTTCCTGGGCTATTCCTCCTCCGTCATCTTCTTTGAGACGGCAGCATCTACTGCGCTGTATGCCTTTGCTAACAAGGAAGCAACATTCATATCTCCAATTGTGAAAGGGGCGCCTCCTAGCCTTTTGAGAATTGCCTTGTCAATCTTAGGGGTAGAGAGGTTTACAGTAAAGGACTCTATTGCTTCACCTGCCTGCCAGAATGTTTCTAGATGTTCTTCGAGAGATATGAGGTTTTCTTCCTCAGCAGAGGCAGTCTCAGCACCCGCTGAAGTATCTTCCACCGGGAATGTCGCAGCACGTTTGTCTCTCAGTACCGCGATGATTTGTTCCTTCGTTCGTCCGCGCAATTTGAAAATCAGGAATGGATCCTCGTCGAAACGCTCGGCTAACAGGTAATAGACGGCGGCGATATGCTTGCAAGGATTTGCCCAGTCAGGACAGGAGCAATCAGTATTCAATTCCCTGAGAGCAGTGGGGAAAAGCGAGACGTGCACTGACGCAAAGGCTTCCTCTATAGTATTAGGCATCTCACCTGCCAGTAGTTTTGCCGCGAATATCGCCTGGGAAGCCATGGCATCTGTGACCTTATCCCAATCCTGGTCTGAAAGGGGCTCCAAACGTATCTTGACGTTGTACGGCCTGGGCTGTGATCCCTGAACTTTGGCCTTGACAAGACCGGGTTCAACGTCAATCGAGATTACCTGTCCCTGGCGCGCATAGGAGCGACCTCGCGTCAGCCGCGTTCCCATGCTGAAGGACTCTAACACTTTTATCCAGCGTTTGGACCACCAGGTTTCGCCAATCTCGCCGCGCTCGCTTTTGGTCTTGATACCACCTTCAACTCTTCTTGGCCGCGACGGCTCGTAATAATCCCAGTAGCCTCCGTCTCCCCATCGTCCCATGGTTTATTCTCCTACTGCCTCACGGCTCAACGCGAAGAGTTCTTTGAGCTGTGCTGTTGACATCTCGGTAAGCCAGTTCTCTCCGCTTCCAACGATGCTTTCAGCAAGCACCTTCTTCTGCTCTATCATCTGGTCGATACGCTCTTCCAGTGTACCGATGCAGACGAACTTGTGTACCTGTACATTCTTTTTTTGCCCGATACGAAAGGCTCGATCGGTCGCTTGATTTTCTACCGCGGGGTTCCACCAGCGATCAAAATGGAATACACGGTTGGCCGCCGTCAGGTTAAGGCCTACACCACCAGCCTTTAGCGAGAGGATAAAAAGCGGCGCCCCACGACGCTCCTCTTGAAAACGCTGAACCATGACATCGCGCTGCTTTTTAGGCGTGCCGCCATGGAGAAAAAGCACCTCGCGTCCCAATGTTTCCTGTAGATGATGGCGAAGGAGTGTGCCCATCTCCGCAAATTGCGTGAATATCAAAGCCTTGTCACCTTCTGCCAGGGCCTCTTCGAGCATTTCCTCAAGACGGGCAAGTTTTCCTGAGCGGCCAGGTAAGGAACTGCCATCAGCAACAAACTGGGCAGGGTGGTTGCAAACCTGCTTCAGTTTTAGCAGGGTAGAAAGCACCAGTCCCTTTCGTTCGATACCCTCCGATTCTTCGATCTTTGCCAGCATTTCCTGCACCACGGCCTCATACAGTGTTGCCTGTTCCTGTGTGAGGTTACAGAATACTTTCATCTCCATTTTATCAGGCAGGTCTGCGATAATTGTCTTGTCGGTTTTCAAGCGACGCAGCACAAATGGCTGAATCAACCGTTTGAGCGATTCCGCGCGGTTTGCATCATGGTACCGCTCGATAGGAATAGCAAAATTTTTGCGAAAATCTGTGCCGGAACCTAAATAGCCAGGATTCAGAAATTCCATGATTGACCAGAGTTCGGAGAGCCGGTTCTCTACCGGCGTGCCGGTGAGTGCGATTTTATGCTGGGCGTTGAGCTTTTTTATTGCCTGGGTCTGCTTGGCCGCATCGTTTTTGATATTCTGCGCCTCGTCCACAACCACATAATCCCAGTCAATAGAGGAAAGATGCTCTTTATCACGAAGCGCCAGGGAATAGGTGGTGATCACAATGTCGTGCCGTAGCGCCTCTTGTATAAACGCTTCGCCCGAGAGCCGTTCGTGGCCATGGTGGATCATGTCCTTGAGAGATGGCGCGAATTTCTGCAGTTCTTTGTGCCAGTTTCCCACAATGGACATTGGGCAGATGAGTAGGGCTGGACCAGGCTGACACTTGTTGTTGCACTTCGCGATCATGCAGCAATAGCGTAATGAGTTGCACGGTATTATGACACACAATGTTATCAGCAACATAGTTATGATGTGTTTCAACCTCAAAATCGTAGACCCAGCCATCATACTGTACTTCCTCAATCTCCTTGATTCTGCAATAGTAGACTTCCTGGTCAATTAAGCGTTGCAACTGTACTTTTGTTGTAGTCAGCAATTGTTTATCTAACTGCCCATAAGCATCCAGTGTTTGAACAGTCCACTTTGATAGAGCCTTCTCCCGATACTCTCTTTCTGCTTCACCGCTCAGTATGTTGTCGAACGCAGTGATCACCTGTTGTAGACTGTTTGGTGAAAATTGTTGTGAACCATTGATGTAGACAGTACCCATCCCAAAGTGACGAGCAGGAAGCCTGGTAGCAGCAACAGTATGAGCCATAATCTCTGAGGCCGGGATACCCTCAACGTTGGTATTACTCACCAGCTCACAGATTTTCTCTAATCGCCTTTGCTTTTCACTACCTGCAAAGCCTATCTCCTGGCAAAACTTCCTGGCAGCATTCCCACCTAAAACACCATATTGGTACAGGCGAAAAATTCCGCTACCATTAGTTGCTCGCTTCTGTTTGGTAGATATCCTCATCCAGATTCCAAAGCGTCGGAGCAAGTAAGAAAGTTGCTGAATAAACAGAGGCGAAGCTGTACTGATCTCAATGCTTTGCATACTTGAAACAACGGAAGCTTCGGCCTCAAAGAAGTTGCTCAGAAAAATCCGTACACTATCAAGATCGGCTTGCATAATAAAGTCAGGGATGCTCTTCTCACGTGATAGCTTCCCCCACTCGTAACCCCTGGCTTCAAGGAACCGCCGATATACTGCACTGCAGACCATTAGATAAGGGGCGCGGTCATTATAAGAATGAATAGAAGGGCGATAGATATTGATACCATACTTTTTACTCAAACGCTGAATACAATGTTGCAATTCTTCAAGCACTGAGACGTCCTTTTGCGTTATGGAGACCCTCGCTGCGCTTTTTGGTTCGTATCCTTCGGAAATTTGCCAGGCGAGGAATTTGACGAGATCAGGGTCTTCTGGTTTGCCATCCCAAATAAGCTTTGCCGGTACGCAGACGTAATCTCCAAGATGAAGGTCATTTGTCCAACCCTTGTCTGTGAGTAGCTTGTGCGGATATGTGATGGTTACACTACTCCCATCTTCTAGCCGCACAGTCCGTAGAGGCTTAGAGAGATGCTGACGATAAAGTCGTTTGATGGAAGCTTGCACAATCTTTCCAGTCATTCCATCAATCGAATTAGTAAGCAATTGCTCAGTAGGTTCAGCCCAATAACCCTCTCCGTCAAACGCGGCTTCCCCAGCGTAGTGCTTCCAAATATCCTCAGCCTTCTGCAGCATTCCGTTCATAACAATAAGAGCCGCTGCGCTGGAGCATTTCCCCAGTCCCATATCGTCCGCCAGGCAAGCCCCAAAGCCGAATTGTTCGAGAAAAGCCAGCCAGGAAACCCCCTTGAGTTGATAGGGGCGCAGCTTTCCCCGAAAAGTAGAAGGCGTTTTGATTGGAGTCAATTTGGCATTCTCGGTCAGCCCATCTAATACCTCCTTAATCCAGCCATCCCCTTCAATATCCATCACCGGAAGACCTAATTCAGACGCTTCTTGTCCCAGGCCGATGCGCAGAGCCTCACCAAGCGACATATGCCCGTTGCTATGCTTTTTCTCAAAGAAGGCGATAGCAGCCTCAACCTCCTCCGGACGCAATTCAACCCACTGGCCTCGCACTTTTAACAGAGGGACCTTCAGATTGACCAGACTCTCAAATTCTTCAGTTGAGAGATCTGTATCGCCCATCGCGATCGTCCAATTGTAATCGACAATATTCCTCAACCCCATCAGTCCTGAGCCTGTTTTCGCATCCGCCTTCGATTGTACCTTCAATTTAACGCCCAGGCGGGCCGAGGGTTTTTGCCACCAGGGTGGAACAAGCACACCAAAACCGCTCTGCTCAAGCAATGGGGCAGATTCACGCAGAAAGGTGTAGGCCTGTTCAGTACTCAGTTTCAGCCCCACAGGACGGGCGGTTCTTAAACTATCCTCGATTGCAGGGAAAAGACGGGAAGCTTTGCCAAGATCGGCAAGCAAGCGTTCCTGCGGATTCTCAAATTTGCGCGTAAGAAATGTGAGGGTGCCCGAACGCTCTTTCCAGACCTTTTCCACTGGCACAAGCAAGCTTCGATCGTCATTGGCCTGGAGTTGGTAACTGATGCGCCAATCTGCGTTTTTTCCGTTGTCTTCACCAGGCGCATCGAGTCGGAAGCAGGTACGAAACGCGGCATTCGTTTCGACGGGTCGAATCTGATCGAGCCAGCTATGGAGTGTCTCAGAAAAACGTTGTAGTTCCGCGGGGGTTGCCACAAGCACCGGGTCATCTGAAGCAAGCGCTTGCAGCCACTGCTCCGGCAAAGATATCTTGTTGGAGCGCTTACTACGACCTGGGCGAGTTGCAAGCAGCGATGTTGAAGACAAACTTTCTCGTACAAAAGCGTCAAGAGTTTGATTCAGAAAAGAGAGCAGAACGCTTTGTAGCACCGAAGGTTTCATTTCGCTGGTTGGCAAAAATGCCCAGCAAATCGGCGGCATCGCTTTTGAGAGTACGGAGAAACGCTCATTATCCTCTGCCGCAAGGACTACCTGCCAGTCCGCGCGAAAGAGTGAAACACCATCCTGCCGGGTTTCTTCAAGTGCCGGTATATAAGCTTGCCGTGCAATCAGTTCAAATGCGAACCTCGCCGCCTCCGTCCAGAAACGCAGTGAACTGCCATACGCTATACTGCGAGGAGCGTCATTGGGTAATGCAAGCAGAAAATCAAGCGCATTACCCGGCTCGAGCGTCAGCGTAGCTACCTCCCATGACTTGAAACCTGTCGCTTTCAGGTCAATGGGCTCTTTCTCGAGCATAAGTTCAGGTGAGGATTGTGGCGCCGTGGCTGTAGAAGGCAGAGAAAGTCTTAAACGACTGGAACCTACGCTTTTAGAAAGCAGGCTACCCACAAGCTCGCTTATGGCCTCCTGCAGTGGATCGTGGGGAAGTGCGAAGGGATGTCGTTGAGGTTGTTGTTCCTCAGGTTGCTTGCCCCGACGTCGCATGGTGGCGCCTGCTGGACTGGATGATTCCGCCCAGAGATGAAGTTTCCCCGGTACAAGATTATCCCAATTTGCATGTAAGACTATCAAGAGAGCGCCTCTTTAGTAACATATTTATCGCAACATAATATTCCAGGATGGGTGAGCTTGCAACACAGGTATAATAGCACAACTTCATTAAATGGGCTATCAAGAAGTGGTCTATTGAGCTTTGTGGTGTTGGAGTGTAGAGATATATTTTGATATATATCGCCGCTTCATCAACCCTCCTTTGTGGAGACTCCTGCCTTCGGGCATGGGGAGGAAACAAAGCTGCCCGCAGGCAGGAAAAACACTTGTCTATTGACAATTCTCCGTATATATGACATACTTTTTGCATGGATCGAACCATTGTGGTACAACTGAATCCGACCAAAGAGCAGGCTCACATCTTGGCTCGTACGTTGCAAGAGCACACGGAGTGCTTCAATGCGGTTGCCCGTCTTGGATTTGCCTCCCAATGCATCAATGGCGTGGAACTGCACAAAGCAACCTACTCTGCTCTCCGAAAGCAGTATCCTAACCTGCCTGCGCAGCTGGTCTGCGCGGCCCGTGTGAAAGCCACCGAAGCCGTCAAATCTGCTCTCACCTGGCAGAAGAAGCATGCTGCACGCTATCCCAAGCTGGTTGCAAAAGCCAGGAAACGCGGCAAGGAGCCTCCCACGTTCAAGCCGGTTCGGTGTCCTCACTCGCAGTCCGCTCCCATCCGTTACGACCAGCGTTCCTCCTGGGTCAAGTGGGAAACCCTCACGGCCAGTCTTGCTACCGTTGCGGGTCGCGTGGCACTGTCTTTCACGGTTCCTGAGCATGCCCAAGAGTACATCGGCGGCAAAGTCTGTTCTGCTGACCTCTGTTTGCGCAAGGGACACTACTTCCTCCATATTGTCGTCTCTCTGCCTCCTCCTCTGGTCGCTCCATCTCCTGAGGTGATCGGCGTTGACCTGGGACTCAATCACCCGGCGGTCACGTCAACTCGTCACTTTCTCGGGGAGCAGCGGTGGAAAGAGCAGGAACGCCGCATCTTCCGTCTCCGTCGTAAGCTTCAAGCTAAAGGCACTCGCTCGGCTAAGAGGCACCTCAAGAAGCTGAGTGGGAAACTGTTTCGGCAGCGAAGAGATCACGACCATGTTCTTTCCAAACGCATTGTGCAAGCTGCGCCCCCAGGCAGTACCCTGGTGCTTGAGAACCTGACCGATATTCGCGAGCGGGTCACGCACAAGAAAGGCGAAGGACAACGCCGTTTGCATTCCTGGAGCTTTGCCCAATTCCACCGCTTCTTGAGCTACAAGGCCGAGGCGCGTGGGATGGCTGTGGTCAAAGTGGACCCGCGGCACACGTCTCAACGGTGTTCTTCCTGCAAGCATCAGGCTCGCAATAATCGCCGTTCGCAAGCGCTTTTCTGCTGTCGTGCATGTGGCTACTGTTTGAACGCTGATTTGAACGCGTCCTACAATATACGGGACAAACATCTTGCCATCCTTGGTACATCTTTGGATGGTGGGTCGCCTGTCAAGCGGCCTCTCGTCTCAACTCTTCGGAGTGAGGGACAAGCCCCTGTCTTTTGACATGGGGTCACTTGACTGCTCCACCATCTCCCCTTGCACAATGCTCTCTGTGGTATCGCTGCCCGGTTGCGCGTTACTTTGGCGATATCCCAGCAAGGGTAAGAGCGGAGAGGCCATCATCGTTGTCACCAGGGCCATGATTACCAGCACCGCAAAGAGAGTGGGTGAGAGCACACCGAGGTCCAGGCCGATATTGAGGACAATCAACTCAACGAGTCCGCGCGTGTTCATCAGAATACCGAGGGTCAGCGATTCTTTCCAGGACTCACCCATCCAACGAACAGGAAGCATACTGCCAAGTATCTTTCCTGCACAGGCGATCACCAGCACAAGCAGGCAGATTAGCCACAGCAGCGGGGCGCTAATGAGACCAATCTGGGTATGTAAACCACTGTAGACGAAGAAAAGGGGTAGGAAAAGGATGTTATTGACCTGGTCGAGGCTGCGCACCTCTTCAACATAGGTGGTCTTGCGCGGTAGAATGATACCCATCAGGAACGCGCCGAAAATGGGATGGATACCAATTGCGTTGGTTATGTATGCTGAGAGTAGGAGCAAGATGAGAATGAGAGCGATAAGCAGTTGCTTTGAATGAATGCGTTGATCGGCATAGACGAGGAGTGGCCGTACGATTGTGAACATGAAAACAATGAAGAGTAAGGTCAGTCCGACGGTGAGTATTGCTGAAGTCGGGCCTGTTGCATGGATGATGGCAATCACGAGGGCTAGCATGCACCAGGCAAGGGCATCACCGATAGCAGCACACGTCAGCGCCAGCATCCCAACCCTTGTTCCTAACATATTCTTCTCGGCCAGGAGGCGCGCGAGCACCGGAAAAGCTGTTATGGCCATGGCAGTGCCAACCAGGAGCATAAATGAGACAAGGGTTGCTTTCGGTCCAGCCAGGCCAGGATAGAGGAAGAACGCGAGCAAGGCACCCATGATAAGTGGCAGGATTGTTCCGCTCAGCGAGACGACAATGGCATTGCGGCTCTGACGCAGCATCAAGTGAGTATCCAGGCGTGTCCCCAGAGAGAACATGTAGAGAACGAGGCCAATATCGCCCAGGGTCTGCAAGGTAGGGAGCACACTGGCGGGAAATAACAGTGCCTCGGAACCAGGGAAGAGTGCTCCCAGCAGTGAAGGACCCAGGACAAGTCCCGCCAGGATTTCACCAATGACCCATTGTTGACCAAGACGCCCACTGAGATAACCAAAGATTTGTACGACGATCAAGATGACGATGAGTTGGAGTAGTATTTGTCCTGTAAGCATATTTCCTCCTCGTTTCACGAGACGCTGTCTTCAACCAGGTATTGCTCTATCTAAAAGTATACACTACATTGGTTGAGGTAAAAGCACTATGAGCCGAATCACTGCATCTCTATGAAGTTTTTCACCATCGTTTGCCATGAATATGACCCAGGCGGTTTGAAGCGAAGACAGTGGTATAATACATAATCGGATAGGATACGCTCCTAAACAAATTTCGTTTTGAAAGGCAGACAACAAAGATGTCCATAAACATAACGCCACTGACACAACGCCCTGCCTGGAAGGCGCTCGAGGAACACTACCAGAAGATACAAAACCTTCATCTCCGAACGCTCTTTGCCGAGGACCCCGGTCGTGGGGAGCGCTTCGCAACGGAAGCCATTAGCATATATTTAGACTACTCGAAGAACCGTATCACCGACGAGACGATGCGCCTGCTGCTGGAACTTGCCGAGTCCTCGGGCCTGCGAGAGCGCATTGACGCGATGTTCCAGGGCGAGAAGATCAACGTGACAGAGCAGCGCGCGGTCCTGCACGTGGCTTTGCGCGCACCGAAGGAGCAGTCTATTTTTGTTGATGGCCAAAACGTAGTGCCAGAGGTTCACACGGTGCTGGACAAGACGGCAGACTTCGCCAACCGGGTGCGCAGCGGCGCGTGGACGGGATATACCGGGAAGCGCATGCGCAATATTGTGAACATTGGTATTGGCGGCTCGGACCTCGGTCCGTTCATGGCCTACGAGGCGCTGAAGTACTATAGCGATCGCAGCTTGACCTTGCGTTTCGTCTCCAACGTTGATGGCAACGAGTTCGTGGAGGCCACCAGCGATCTTGATCCCGCAGAGACGCTTTTCATTGTATCGTCCAAGACCTTCACTACACAGGAGACGCTGATCAACGCACGTTCGGCCCGCGCATGGTGCGTCCAGGCGCTGGGGAACGAAGAGGCAGTCGCAAAACACTTTGTCGCCGTCTCTACAAACACCGCAGAGGTAGAGAAGTTTGGCATTGACACGGCAAATATGTTCGAGTTCTGGGATTGGGTTGGTGGCCGTTACTCCTTTGACTCGGCCATTGGCCTTTCTCTGATGATCGCTATCGGCCCCCAGAACTTTCACGAGATGCTGGCGGGCTTTCATACGATGGACGAGCATTTCCGCACCGCTCCCTTTGAGCGCAACCTCCCGGTGCTGCTGGGGCTTATTGGCGTCTGGTACAATAATTTCTTTGGCGCGGAGACCGTGGCAATCCTGCCCTACGACCATTATCTTGGGCGCCTGAGTTCCTACTTCCAGCAGCTCGATATGGAGAGCAACGGAAAACACGTTGACCTGGAAGGTCGGCAGGTGAATTATCAGACCGGGCCAATTATCTGGGGACAACCGGGAACCAATGGACAGCATGCCTTCTACCAGCTCATTCACCAGGGAACCAGGCTGATTCCTTGCGATTTTATTGGCTTTTGCCGACCCCTGAACAAGCTGAAACCGCACCACGATCTGTTGATGGCGAACTTCTTTGCCCAGACTGAGGCCCTGGCATTCGGCAAGACGGCAGAGGAGGTCGCAGCTGACGGTGTCCCGGCATTCCAGGTGCCGCACCGCACCTTTGAGGGAAATCACCCGACCAACACCATTCTCGCTGAGCGCTTGACACCGAGGATACTCGGGAAGCTGATTGCGCTTTATGAGCACAAGGTCTTCGTCCAGGGCACTATCTGGCATATCAACTCGTTTGACCAATGGGGTGTCGAACTGGGTAAGGTACTGGCGAACAGGATTATTCCTGAGCTTGAAAGCACAGACGAACCCGTGCTGGCGCATGATAGTTCGACCAATACACTGGTTCGGTACTACCGGGAGTTGAGAGGAGAGCCTTCCTAGGGCAAGTGAGATGACCAACACATGTACATTTCACGCTTTCGTATCAGTGGCCTCGGCACCTCAGCATTCCAGACCCCAAAAGGCCAATGAAAAAGCAGGTTGTATCTCTTCGACCGCTAGAACACGTGTATGATATGATTAAGACTGACGCACTACATCCAGTAACGATGTAGCGCGTGCGACAAATGTAACGACTTTTGACAGTTTATACGATGAAAGGATTGAAAGATGACCGAAGCGTATTGTGTGAAGTGCAAAAAGAAAACAGAAATGAAGGACCCAAAAGAGGTGACCATGAAAAATGGCAGACATGCCATGAAAGGCACCTGCACGGTCTGCGGAACCTCAGTACAAACCTTCCTGAGTGAAAAGAAAGCGTAGAAGTACTTTCACGTTTTTTACCACAGTCATCATGCCATTTGCTCCAACTAGTGGGTCACACAGCGAGAGGAAGAGGCGAGGTCTTCTGTTCCCAGATCGGTCTTTGCCAAAGCATTGGAGAGAGCTTGATCGTCTTTTCCTCGTCGGTCACTTCCTCCCAATTATCCTCAGAGGAAACGACCGCGCCTTTCACTGGCTTTGCTGCTCCAGCGATTTCCTGGCGGCAAACAAACGGGAGCAGCGTGCCAATGGCCATTCCATAAATGAGATGTCCCACCAGGCTGAGGCTTAAGGTGGTAAGGGTCAGTTTGAACAACATCTCCTGGCCATGCGGAGCAAGTAGTAAGGTTGCCACCAGGCATATCTAGCAATCTGTAGAAAGAGAAAGACTGGTGCCCTACCTGCACCAGTCTTTTTTTAATTGTCCAAGGGACTTCTCCTTTTCCTCTATATATCCTCACATTGTTTCAGACATAGCTACGGGTTCGACGGTACTGGCGGTACAAAGACGGCTCAACGTGGCCTGACGTGACTCGCTGAATTCTTTCGTTCCTGCGCAATCCTTTGTCTTTGTGAATCTGCCTTCAGGTCTTCCTGCATACCCCTTCCCACTTTGTTGAAGTCTCTCCCGACACTTCCCTGAGAGGTTTCCCTCTTGCTAGTAGTTTAAGGTGTTGACATCACTAAGTTCTCTCAGAGAGAGGCTTTTTTCTCACATAGATGTCACAGCTTCTTCAACTTCTTCGGTTGGAATACCTTTCATCGTCTGTTGCATCAAAAACTGGATCACGTCATATAAACTTCCAGTCTCCTCGTAGACTGCGACCTGGTGATCCGCACCTGTTCCGTGTGGGTCTTCAAGCACGTCGCGCAGGTGGTTGATTTCAGCGCGGCTGCCCAGGTCGTCTATTACATCATCGACGAAATCCAGCAGTTCGCTTATGGACTCACGCATACTGTGACGACGCCCCTGCACATAATCGATCACGTCAGCATCCAGGCCGGCCCGCATTGCATGCCACTTGTTCTCCTCAATAAAATGAGATGACAACATGGGAGTCCACAGACCAGCCCTATTCAGTCGGGTCAACTTCGCGACAAGAGCCTGGCAGAGCGCGGCAATAGCAATCATATCGTCAAAGGTTCCAGGCATATCAAAGATGCGAAATTCGACGGTACTGAAAAATGGATGTGGGCGAATATCCCACCAGATGCGTTTCCCGTTGTCGATACTCCCAGTTTTGATCAGAGCCTGCACGTAGGAGTCAAAATCGCTCCAGGAAGGGAAAACCTCTGGTATTCCGCTGCGTGGGAAGGGCTTCCACACCGCGGAACGATAGGATTTGAGGCCGGTGAGGCGCCCGGCCCAGAAAGGTGAGTTGGAGGAGAGGGCCAGCAAATGAGGAAGCCACGTCCGCAACTGGTTCATTAAGGTGACGGCCATCTCCTGATTTTCAACGCCGATGTGAACATGCAGGCCAAATATCAAGAGGGAGCGGGCTACATCCTGTAATTCGTCTTCCAACTGGGCGTAGCGGTCTCTGGGAGTCCGTAACTGGTTCTGCCACAATGCTGTGGGATGGGTGCCCGCGCTGATGAGTGCCAGTCCTTCCTCTTGCACCAGGCACGCCAGTCTCCTTCTCAAAGCTTGCATTTCCTTGCGAGCAGTGGCAATATCAGGCAGTATATCAGAGATTAGTTCCACCGTTGGCTGGAGCATCTCCGCTTTGATCTGTTCTCCAAAGATGGCATGACCATGCGCTAAAATGGTTTGAATACTCGGACTCAACTGGCCTGTTTGACGATCCACCAGTTGAAACTCCTCTTCAATCCCAATAGTAAACAATTTTGCCATGGCGCCGCCTCCTTTCATTGTATTCGAGAAGTTTCATTCTTTACTAGAAGTGTGCAATATTCTCATCAAATTGAGGTCACAGAGTGTGACTTTTCAGTCACAATGTTCTCACAATACTCACCGGAGCATGTAAATTCATATCATTCTCGGCTTAGCCCTAAGCCGCTCGCCCGGAAGGGGTGTGGAGAATATGCTGGCCGGGGTTGCGCCACAGCTGATTTTGACAGTGATAGACGGTGATATAATGAAGAACGGAAGTTGTATTCATTCAAACTGGAGGAGTCCCTCGTTATGCACACCTTTTCACGCGAAGCCATGGAGAAACCATATCGCACGCTTCAGGCCGCCTGGATCTTACGTGAGAACGCCGAGACAATAGGACGAGTCGCTGCTGGCGCGAGCGAGGATGAGATTATAGTTGCGGTAGTGCATAAAGATTTAAGCTTCGGAGGCGCGTGGGCGGTTGCTCGTAATGAGTTGGCCAAAGAGGTTATGGTGACAGAAGACAAGGGTGGATTGTCACTCATCTTTTCATCGAACACCCCGGTCGTCACGATTGAGGAACGATGCAATGAGCTTGCACGGATCGCTCGCAAGAGATGGGAAGTGATGCAGCGGTGGGTGAGCCGGCACCCACAAAGTGATCTCGAATAGCAACTCTTCGACAGAGAGAGTTCATATGAGAAGTATCCTGCTGTTACGCGTTCGTCAAGACGTATTCTTCGAATATAACCTCTCTCATTAGAGTATCGGCGACGGTACGCACGAATTCATCACCGCAGAGCTGGCAGAAGTAACGACCTTCGTTATATTCTTTATCGCCTTGCACTGTTAGCCGTAACCCGGCGGGTTTGCCACACCATTGGCAGGCGCTTCCACAAGGGGCAATATCAACAGTGATGGGTCGGCGAATTTGATTGTACAACATGAATTATTCCCCTTTCTGTACCGAAAGCGATATCTCTCAACTTTTCGCTCCAGTACTGCTCGTTCTTTCCTGGTACCAGCATAGCTACTCTGCATCACAACATCCTCACATTGGCATAGTTTACACTCACAAAGGGGTAACAGCTGGACAAAAATCGAATGGGCAGTGCGTCGCGGCGCGACGCACTGCCCATTCGATGTATAGGAGATGATGCTCTACACCTGTGGCCGATAGGGACCGGTAATATGTTCAAAGCGCGGGCGATAGCGAGTGGCATGATAGTCAGCAGGGTCTACGCGCCGGGCAGCTAAGTTTTTGCCCGGGATATCGGTCGCGATAAACTCGCCATCGCGGTGCGCCGTCATAACGCCATGGATGCCCCTCGAAATGCAATCCATAGCCAGGTTGGCGTAGTAGATCGCCATGTGCTTGTCATAGGCGTCCGGTTCGCCACTGCGCAGGAAATAGGTCAGGTCAACCGGCAGAAAGCGCACTCCTGGCACGCGCGAGGAGAGTTGGTCGGCCAGGAACTCGGCTATATTGGCCTTATGACGGTGGCCGTAAGCATCGGGCGGGCCGATCTCCGGCACGGGCAGGCCCATCAGGTTGGCACCCTCCGAGAGAACTACAATGGAATAATGGTTCGGGTTACGCCGGTCATCGACAATCAGTTCTGCCAGCGTATCAACATTGGCCGGCACCTCTGGGATCAGGAGTCGATCAGCCCAGGTGGCAATAGCCGCTTCCATCGCCGTGAAACCCGCGTCTCGCCCAAACATACGGATCAGAACCGTCTCGCTGTGAGACCTGGCAGTGGAGCGCATACGGCTGATAAACTCAGCAGCCCGGCTGATAGCCGTCTGGAAACCAATACAGTAATCGGTCCCGGGTACGTCGTTATCCATGGTTTTGGGGATACCCCAGACAGGGACACCCTTTGCCGAAAGTACGGAGCCGTAACTCAGTGTGTCATCGCCCCCGATCACCACCAATCCGTCCAGATCAAGAAAGCTCAAGTTCGCCAATACCTCGTCAGTGAGATCAACCCGATCGTCCGGCGCATGACCCTTACCGTAGGCAGAAAGGTGCGCAGGCAGTTCCTTGGCCCGCGTCTTGGCCGGATTGGTGCGCGTCGATTGCAGAATCGTGCCGCCCTCCCTGTCGATGGGGCGCGTATTGAGCCGGTTTAAAGGCATCAAATAGTTACCGTGCCAGGTAGCGGGGTCATTGGGGTTAAAAATAAGGGAGTCTCGACCACGTGAGCGATCCAGGAAGGTGATGCCCTCCCAGCCAGCTCGTAAACCGGTAACGCTGATACCCATCGGTTGAGCGCGATAGACCAGCGCTTTGATAGCGGCGTTCAGCCCGGGCACATCACCGCCGCCTGTCAGTACTCCTAATCTACGAATGGAGCTTGAAATCTGTCCTGGCATAATTTTGTCCTCTCTATAACAACTGGTATCTTTCGATACACACAGACTCATTCTGAAAACTAGGATATCACAAAACTCCAAGCAGTATGCAAATGATGTGACTATCCTGAGACAGGAAGATTTCGCGTTGTGATATGATTGTGATATACACAGCATATTCTTTAAGCGTTCGAGCATGATATTCGCTAAATTGGAGGTTAACATGGAACGCACCTGGGTAACTATAGAAGGAAATGAGGCAGCAGCTAATGTTGCTCATGCTCTTAGTGAGGTTATTGCAATTTATCCGATTACCCCTTCGACACCGATGGGAGAACTGGCTGACGCCTGGTCGGCGTCGGGAAGAGAAAACCTGTGGGGAACAGTACCGCTGGTGATAGAGATGCAGTCTGAGGGAGGCGCCGCCGGGGCAATTCATGGCGCGCTACAAACTGGATCGCTAACAACAACGTTCACGGCATCACAGGGATTGCTACTCATGATCCCAAACATGTATAAGATTGCCGGCGAATTGACTTCGGCGGTTTTCCACGTTGCAGCACGCTCGCTGGCAGCGCAGGGGCTCTCTATCTTTGGAGATCACTCAGATGTAATGGCGGCACGCTCTACAGGCTTTGCCTTACTTGCATCTAACTCGGTACAGGAAGCGCAGGACCTGGCTTTGATCGCGCACGCGGCTACGCTGGAGGCCCGTGTTCCCTTCATGCATTTCTTCGATGGCTTCCGTACTTCACACGAGATCAACAAGATTGAACAACTGACCTATGAAGACATGCAGGTAATGATCGACGACTCCCTGGTGAGAGCACACCGGCAGCGCGCCCTCTCGCCTGATCACCCCTTCATCCGTGGCACGGCTCAAAACCCGGACGTGTATTTCCAGGCTCGTGAAACCGTGAATCCCTACTACGCAGCGTGCCCAGGCATCGTTCAGGAGAAAATGAATAGATTTGCCGCGCTGCTTGGCCGGCAGTATCACCTGTTTGACTACGTTGGCGCACCAGATGCGGAGCGTGTGATCGTGGTGATGGGTTCCGGTGCTGAGACTGCACAGGCAACGGCGGAGTACCTCGTCGCGCAAGGCGAGAAAGTAGGAGTGGTTAAAGTACACTTATTCCGTCCATTCTCGGTGGAACACTTCCTGCAGGCTTTGCCAGCAAGTGTCAAATCGATTGCCGTCCTCGATCGCACAAAAGAGCCGGGAAGTATCGGGGAACCACTCTTCCTGGACGTGGTAGCGGCGATCAATGAAGGTCGGTCCAGTTTATCTATCCAGCCACATATCATTGGAGGTCGCTATGGGCTCTCCTCCAAGGAATTCACCCCGGCGATGGTCAAGGGCGTCTTCGACGAACTGCGCCGGTCCGACCCGAAACGTCATTTTACCATTGGCATCAATGACGACGTAACGCATACAAGCCTGGAATATGATCCTTCCTTCTCTACCGAGGATAAAAAAACGGTACAATGTGTCTTCTGGGGATTAGGCTCTGATGGCACGGTTGGGGCCAACAAAAATTCGATCAAGATCATTGGCGAGGAGACCGCGAACCATGCGCAGGGATACTTCGTTTACGACTCCAAGAAATCGGGGTCATTCACCATTTCTCATCTGCGCTTCGGTCCGCATCCCATCCACGCGCCCTACCTGATTGGCATCGGTCAGGCCAACTTTGTCGCCTGCCACCAGTTCTCGTTCCTGGAGCGCGTTAATGTACTCAAGTACGCCCGACCTGGCGGAGTATTCCTCCTTGACAGCTTCTTTGGGCCGGAGGACGTCTGGGATCACCTGCCACGTGAAGTGCAGGAGGAAATCATCAATAAGAGATTGCGCTTCTACGTGATTGACGCTCATACTGTAGCCGACAAGACTGGTATGGGGGGACGCATCAACACGGTGATGCAGACCTGTTTCTTTGCCATTAGCGACGTCTTGCCTCAGGAGGAGGCGATTGGCGAGATTAAACGCAGCATCCAGAAGACCTATAGCAAACGCGGAGAAGCGGTCGTCCAACGGAACTTCCAGGCCGTTGATGAGACACTGGCCTACCTGAAAGAGGTGAGTGTGCCAGCGGCAGTTGCGGCAGGAGCTTCCACTTCAGGACGACGCTCGCCCGTAGCTCTCCCTGTATTGACGCGCCGTCCACCTGTACCGGTAGAGGCGCCCGACTTCGTACGGAATGTGCTTGGCCTGATGATCTCCGGCGATGGCGATGCGCTCCCGGTCAGTTCGCTGCCGGTGGATGGTACCTACCTCTCCGGCACTGCTCGCTGGGAGAAGCGTAACATCGCCTTGGAGATGCCTGTTTGGGATCCCAACATCTGTATACAGTGTGGCAAGTGCGTGATGGTCTGCCCGCATGCCGTCATCCGCGAGAAAATCTTCGACCCGGCTAAACTGGAAGGAGCGCCCGCGACGTTTCTGTCGACGGATGCTCGCTTCAAAGAGTTTCCAGGCATGAAGTATACGCTGCAGGTTTCACCTGAGGACTGCACCGGCTGTAGTCTGTGCGTGGAGGCGTGCCCTGTCAAAGACAAACGGCAGGTGGGACGGAAAGCCGTCAATATGGCGCCTCAACCGCCTCTTCGCGAACAGGAAAGTGTCAACTGGGAGTTCTTCCTCACCCTGCCTGACATAGACTCCTTAAATCTTAACGTGGGAGCGATTAAAAACTCGCAGTTGCTCCAGCCACTATTCGAGTTCTCAGGCGCGTGTTCAGGATGCGGCGAGACGCCCTATATCAAGCTGGCTAGCCAGTTGTTTGGTGATCGTATGATTGTCGCCAATGCCACCGGCTGTTCATCGATCTACGGCGGTAACCTACCCACAACACCCTGGGCGGTCAATCACGAGGGCCGTGGCCCGGCCTGGTCCAACTCGCTGTTTGAGGACAATGCCGAGTTCGGCCTGGGGATGCGCCTGACACTTGATAAGCAACAAGGATATGCGACTGAGCTGGTTCTACAATGCGCGGACATTATAGGCGAGGAACTGGCGCAGGCTGTATTGCACACAGATCAATCCAGCGAGGCAGGCATTAGGGCGCAGCGCGAACGCGTTGCCCTACTGAAGCAGCACCTCCAGGGCTTCGTACAAGACGTAGGGACCCGATTTATCGCGTCCCAGCCCACAGTTGCACGTGCACAGAACCTGCTGAGCGTGGCCGACGCCCTGGTGAAGAAAAGCGTCTGGATCATCGGCGGCGATGGCTGGGCCTACGATATCGGCTTTGGCGGCCTCGATCACGTGCTGGCCTCCGGGCGCAACGTTAACGTGCTCATACTGGATACGGAGGTCTACTCCAATACGGGAGGACAGTCCTCGAAGGCTACACCACGTGCGGCAGTGGCAAAATTTGCCGCGCAAGGTAAAGCAACGCCGAAGAAAGACATGGGCATGCTGGCGATGGCCTACGGTAACGTGTACGTAGCTCGCGTCGCCATGGGCGCAAACGACCAGCAAACGCTGCATGCCTTCCTGGAGGCCGAAGCTTACGATGGGCCATCGCTGATCATCGCTTACAGCCACTGCATTGCCCAGGGTATCGATATGAAAAAAGGACTGGAACAGCAAAAGCTGGCGGTACAGTCAGGATACTGGCCATTGTATCGCTACAATCCGAAACTGGCAGAGTCGGGGACGAACCCATTCATTATCGACTCCAAAGCGCCAAGCATCCCGCTCGAACAATATGCCTACAATGAAACGCGCTACAGCATGCTCTTGCAGAGTAACGAGGAGCGGGCTGAAGCCTTGATGAAGCTGGCAAAACACGATGTACAGGAGCGCTGGGACAGATACCATGAGATGGCAGAGAGCCACGCGCTCTCAGAAGGTATGCCCCTAGAACCCAAAAGCAACGGCAAAACAGCGCAGTGAAAACCTTTTATAGCATAGATTGGCCTCCCAATAAGGAGGCCAAACAGGAGTACGACCATGCCTGAACTGACGACAACCTACCTTGGCCTACGGCTAAAAAACCCCCTGGTGGCCTCGTCCTCGCCTCTCTCGAAGAAGGTGGATACCGCGCGCCGCCTGGAAGATGCTGGAGCAGCAGCCATCGTGATGTACTCCCTCTTCGAGGAGCAGATCACGCACGAGAGCAATGAACTCGATCATTACCTGGAGCGCGGCACTCACTCCTATGCCGAAGCGCTGACCTACTTTCCCGACCTGGATCACTACAACCTGGGTCCAGAGCCGTACCTGGAACACCTGCAGCGCGTCAAAAAGGCGGTGGACATCCCCGTCATCGGCAGCCTGAACGGCATCTCATCGGGCGGATGGGTGGAATACGCCCACAAGATTGAGCAGGCGGGGGCCGACGCCCTGGAACTGAATATCTATTACCTCCCGGTCGACTCGGATGTGAGCAGCGCGGAGCTGGAGGAAGAGTATGTAAGCCTGGTGAGGGATGTGCGGGCCTCAGTAAAGATTCCGATTGCACTCAAGCTCAGCCCCTTCTTCACAGCTCTGCCCCACATAGCAAAACGTTTCGTAAAAGCAGGCGCCAATGGCCTGGTGCTTTTTAACCGCTTCTACCAGCCCGATTTCGACCTGGAAGAGTTGGAAGTCATCCCCAACCTGGAGTTGAGCACCTCCTATGAACTGCGCCTGCCCTTACGCTGGATCGCCCTGCTCTACGGACGGATTGAGGCTGATTTTGCCTTGTCCAGCGGAGTACACGAAGCAACAGATGTAATCAAAGCGATGATGGCAGGGGCAAGCGTGGCTATGACAACCTCCGCGCTCCTGCAATACGGCATCGGCAGGCTGACCCACATTCTGACGGACCTGCACGAGTGGCTGGAGGTGCACGAGTACGAGTCAATCGACTACATGAGGGGCAGCATGAGCCAGCGCTACGTGGCTGAACCAGCAGCATTTGAGCGAGCCAACTATATGAAGGTGCTCAATTCGTTTGACCGTTCCTTGCCATAAGAAAGATGATTCGCTGCCCCACCAATTTCTTGTGCTGTTGCGGGTTTGGCAATCGTCTCGCCTGTTAGGCCGGTGGGCTGGTCGCGCCCCACCATTTCTTGTGCTGTTGCGGGTTTGGCAGACGCAGTCTGTCAAACCCGCAACAGCACAAATAATTATTGCGAAGAGCGTAGCGATGAGGCCCCAGAAAAATATGCACACCGGAGTAGCTAGGACAAGAAGTACATCCTGCACAAACTAATGGTATACTCATTTCATGCAGATGTCATTCGGGAAAATCTACACGAAGTGAGCAACCTCTTTAGGCGTCACTTTATTGGCTGCGAAGCGAACAGAAAAATAAGATGGCAAGCACGGCGGCCTGTGAGTGTTTTGTGCAGCATCTTTTAGCTAAAGAAAGAGAGTAAGGAGCAAAAAAAGCCATGTCCTACGAACTTATTGAACTGCAATATAAAGGCGATTTCGCCACCATCACTATGAACAACCCGAAGCGCCGCAATGCACTCTCGCTCAAACACATGCTTGAACTGACCGACGCCTTTCGTGAAGTGGGCGAGAGCACAGTGCTCGCAGTGACGTTAGCCGCGAACGGACCTGCCTTTTCCGCCGGCCACGACTTTGCCGACACGGTGGGTCAGGACCTCGTCGCCATGCGCCACATACTGAGGGTCTGCACCACCTTGATGGAGACGATTCAAGCGATTCCACAACCTGTGCTCGCCCGCGTGCACGCCATTGCTACCGCAGCCGGCTGCCAGCTAGTAGCAACATGCGACCTTGCCGTTGCCTCCACAGAAGCAGCCTTTGCAACGCCTGGTGGCAAGGGCGGCTGGTTCTGTACAACGCCCATGGTAGCAGTCAGCCGCAATATCGGGCGCAAGCGCGCGCTCGAAATGCTGCTCACGGGCGACACTATCGATGCACACACTGCCGCAGATTGGGGACTGGTCAACCGCGTGGTAGCCCCCGAGCAGCTCGTTGAGGAGTCGCAGCGTCTGCTTGAAGCGGCAACGCGCGGCAGTTTTATCTCAAAAGGCATCGGCAAGCAGGCGTACTATGCGCAGATAGACATGCCGCAGCACCAGGCCTATGCCTACGCTATGGAAGTGATGGCCGCGGCATCTCAAATACCCAATGCGCAAGAGGGAATGCACGCATTCCTGGAGAAGCGGAAGCCGCAATTCAAGCAGCCTTCCTGATCGAACGCCAGGATTCCGCTACTGCATAAATGGAGAGACCATCATGAACGATATACCCAATCGCGTATGCATCATTGGCGCAGGTTCTTCTGGTATTGCCGCCTGCAAAGTCTTGCAAGATCACGGCATCCCCTTTGATTGCTACGAGGCAGGCGACCGCGTCGGAGGTAACTGGGTCTACGAGAATGTCAATGGCATGTCAAGCGCCTATAAGTCGCTCTTCATCAACACTTCAAAACCGCGCATGCAGTTCTCCGACTATCCCATGCCAGATCACTATCCGGTCTTCCCGCATCACACCCAGATTGCTGAATATTTCAATAACTATGTTGAGCACTTCGGCGTAAAGCAGTACATTCGCTTCAATACCAGGGTCACGCTGGCGGAACCACTGGAGGGCAGCGAGAGTGGTGAGGGTGGTGGCTGGGAGATTACGCTGCAGGACGGCTCTACTCATCGCTATCGCGCCTTACTCGTCGCCAATGGCCATCACTGGGATCCCCGCTGGCCCGAGCCTCCTTTTCCAGGCCACTTTGACGGGGAGATCATCCATAGCCACTACTACAAACAGCCCGATGGCTATACCGATAAGTATGTGTTGGTGCTCGGTTTTGGCAACTCGGCCATGGATATTGCGGCGGAAACCTCTCGTGTCTCGGCTATAACCTATTTAGCAGTGCGGCGCGGCTTTGATATTATCCCCAAGTTTCTTATGGGCAAACCTCTTGACCAGTTGCCCGCACCCGATTTCCTTCCATTCTCCTGGCAACTGAAGATCTACGGGGCCATCGTACGCTTCAATGTTGGCAAGATGACTAACTATGGTCTGCCTGAACCAGATCACCAGGTAGGGCAGGCGCATCCAACGGTCAGTTCCGAAATTTTGACCCGCATCACCCATGGCCGCGTCAAGGTCAAGCCAAATATCCAGCAGTTGGATGGGGATGGCGTGATCTTCATCGATGGAACTCGCGAGCGCGTCGATTGCATCATTTACTGCACCGGCTACAAAGTGACCTTTCCGTTCTTCAGGCCGGAAGTCATCGAGGTAAAGCATAACGAACTGCCGCTCTTCAAGCGCGTCTTCCACCCACGTTACTGTGACCTCTTCTTTATAGGCTTTCTCCAGCCCCTTGGCGCCATCATGCCGCTGGCAGAGTTGCAGAGCATCTGGGTCAGCAAATACCTGCTGGGAGCATACACGCTCCCACCAGAAGCCGAGTTACTACAAAATATCAAGCGCGAACGGGAAGAGATGCGCAAGCGCTACGGCAACTCTCCGCGCCACACGATGCAGGTGGATGTTGCACCTTACGTTATGAGTGTGCGCAAAGAGATGAAACGCGGCATGAAAGCACCCTCAACGCCACTCATCAAGCGTGAGACTCAACAAGTTGAAGTCACTTACATAATCGGCAACCCGCTCCCCTCATCAGGGAGTCACGTTATTCGGCTGCCTGTTGCGCAGGAAGAATGCAACGAGTGGAACAGATACTGTCGCTCCTTTTTTACTTCCCGCTCAACCGTGCAACCACCGGGGCAAAGTTCTCCATCTGTTGTGCAGAGACCTGCAGGTAGGAGAACCCGTAGCGGTCCCGCTGCGCAAGAAGATGGGCAACTGCTTGCTCAGTACTCAGTGGTCTCTTTGGAACGAACCACCCTCCTGCCTGGGAGGAGAGAGGTGTTACACTGTCGGTGATTTCCAGGTCGTAGATCGTCTGGCTCAGTTCCAGGTCGGCTTCGCGCTCTCCAGCAGCTTCTTTGATCCAGGCGATCTTTTGCTCCAACGTGGCGTCTGTCGGGTCCGCCCCGCGCGCGCTGATTTTTGACCCGATTGCAATAATATCAGCTTCTCTGGCAGCCAGCTTGAGCATCCGTTCTCCCGCGCCCGCCACGAGCATAGGCATGTGAGGCTTCTGAAGCGGTCTGATATTTCCCTTCATCTCTGTAACCGTGTAGTGCTTCCCGCTGAAATTGACCGTCTCTTCTGTGAAAAGCTGCTTCATCACCTGAATGGTTTCCTCAAGTTGGCCGACGCGAGTGCCAGCACTGGCAAACGGAATCCCCATCTGTTCAAACTCAGCAGAGGAGACGCCGGATCCCAGGCCAAGTTCAAAGCGGCCATTGGAGAGCAGATCGAGCGTGGCGGCTTCTCTGGCGAGGAGTACGGGATGACGATACCCGTTACAGAACACATAACTGCCAACACGCAGCGAGGTAGTTACTGAGGCCGCCACAGCTAACGCTGGAATGGGGGCCAGGATCCCTCCGCTCGTGCGATCCGGGATTAATAAGGTCGCGTAGCCAAGCTCCTCGGCTCGGAGGGCAATGCTCACCCAGATAGTACGTGAGGGAGCAGAGGCCGCGACAAGGCCAAAACGAAATGGTCGGGGCATATGAGTGCTTCTCCTTTTGCATGACCAGCTCTTTCCTTTACAGGAGCCCGCGTATAGCATAGTATATAGACAGTCTATCCAATTGTTTTTGGATATACGGACTATACAATCAAATTAGTGGAGGTGTCAAGTCACCAATGAGTCCTCGCCCGTACCGGCTCGGCCAGCGCCAGTCAGCAACCGAACAGACCAGATCTCGCATCCTGAGCGCCGCCCGCGAACTGCTGATGACGAGGGATGGTTTCTCTTCTTTTTCTATTGATCAGGTTGCTCGTCAGGCAGACGTGGCTCGCATGACTATTTATCATCAGTTTGGCTCGAAGAGCGGGCTGCTCGAAGCCTTGTGCGATGCCCTGGCGGCCAGTGGTGGGATGGAACACCTCGCGACCGCCTTTCGCCAGCCGGAGCCGCTCGACGTGCTGAACCAGTACCTGCTGGTCTTTAGCCGCTTCTGGGACGCGGATCGGCTCGTCACACGCCGGCTGCGGGCGCTGGCTGCCCTCGACCCAGATTTTGAGCAGGTGATACGGGCAAGAGACGAACGGAGACGGCAGGGAGTACACGTTATCACACAGAGGCTGGTCGAGCAGCAGATCCTTTCTCCCAGTACGCCTCATGACGAGATCGTTGACGTTCTCTTCACTCTGAGCAGCTTTGAGACCTTTGATACGCTGGCCGGACCCACGCGCAGCTTGCAGGAGGTTGCACCGCTGGTATGCCGGCTCGCACGTGCGACACTCCATCTCAACAACAGATGATCGGTGGATGAGGGCAGACTACAGATCAGTCATCGCCATTAAGCAAGTGCGTATCTTCACACTTGCTTTATCTTCCTTATTGATAAACTATTGCAATTACGAAATTTATCTGCTATGCTCTTAAAGGCTCCTTGTTACCAGACGGTCGCTGTTGAGATGGTCCCGGCAGTAGTCTTCGTACATAGTCTCCTTAGTGCTATAACTTCAGTCTTTTCTCGTAATAAGTCTTTCCAACTCTCTCTGTCGCGCCTTGCGTACTCAGGAGGTGTAATGAGCAAACAATTTGGAATCACACCGCTTAAGCATGTGTTTAACGATAGTTCAACCAATTTGCGCAAGAAGATCATCGGCATCTACATTCTTCTGATTGCCTTCAACGTCATTGCCTGGGCTGTAGCTCTGCTTGGCTTCTCAGTGCAATATCCTGCGCTGCTTGGCACCGCTCTACTCGCCTACACCTTTGGCTTGCGACACTCTGTCGATGCAGACCATATTTCAGCAATTGATAACGTGACGCGCAAATTGATGCAGGAGAATAAGCGCCCCGTTGCTGTCGGATTCTTCTTCTCACTCGGTCACTCGACCATTGTGGTAGCCCTATCCATTGCCATTGCCCTCGCCGCGGCATACATTCAGAGCGCTATTCCAGGCTTCAAAAGTGCAGGTGGCCTGATCGGCACGTCGGTCTCCGCTCTCTTCCTGTATTTAATTGCTTTTATTAACATCCTGGTGCTCTGGGAAGTCTTCCGAACCTTCCAGAAGGTGAAACGCGGTGAGGAGTACAACGATCAGACGCTGGACGAATTCTTGAACCAGCGCGGGCTGATGGGGCGTTTCTTCCGCCCATTGCTCAAGATGGTCGATAAGAGCTGGAAAATGTACCCGGTTGGCGTGCTCTTTGGTCTTGGCTTTGACACTGCAACAGAAGTGGCATTGCTAGGCATTTCCGCAATAGAGGCTGGCAGGGGACTTCCTATCCCCTTCATCCTCATCTTCCCCCTCCTGTTTACGGCAGGCATGTGTCTGCTTGACACCACCGACGGTATCTTAATGCTCGGGGCATATGGCTGGGCCTTTGTCAAACCTGTGCGCAAGCTCTACTATAATCTGAACATTACCCTGGTCTCTGTGCTGGTCGCCTTAGTGGTGGGAACGATTGAGATCATCTCGATTATCAGCGGCCCGCTCAATCTGACCGGTGGCATTTGGGATTATCTGAGCAATCTGGACTTTGGTCTCCTCGGTATATTGATCATTGGCATCTTCATTCTCAGTTGGGTAGTCTCGACGATCATTTACAAAGTGAGGCGCTATGATGATATCGAGGTGAAGATTGCTCCCAAAGCTGAAGAGCTTGTGAGCAGTAGCAGCCGGTAGAGAAATTCTGATTGAACAAGATGAGGGGAGAGGCACCTGTGGGCGCCTCTCCCCTCATCTTGTTCATTGACAATTCTCTTGACATGCTAACCTTAAAGAACATATCGGCCAATAGAAAACACAAGGGAATAACTCCCGTTATATTTTCGTTAGTAACTATGGAAAACATAGCCACATTGGTCCGGCCTTGCTTGAAGAGGTCGGATATGTTATTTGCTTACCCTCATGAAAGGATAGACTATGCTTGATTTCACGCCGGTCAGAAATAAAACACTCCCCTTCACCGATTTTTGTCGTGATCTTACCAAAGCCAACTTGTACACCCTAACCGATGAGATGATCGATACTATGCTGGCGATTATCGCTGATGCGCAGGACGAGGATGTGGACTTCGTACCGCAAGATCCCGAGGCCAATGATACCTTTGGCATACCCGAGGAAAGGGATCTTGCCTGGACACTCGGTCATGTTATCGTGCACGTCACGGCTTCTTCGGAAGAGTCGGCGGCGTTAGCCCTCACGCTTGCTCGTGGCCTCCCGGTCGAGGGCCGCTCACGTTATGAAGTGCCATGGCGCACTGTCCACACTGTTGCCCAATTGCGTCACCGGCTCGAAGAAAGCCGCCGCATGCGTCGCGCAATGCTTGATGCCTGGCCCGACGAACCACATCTGGATATGACATACACCCCCTATCCAAGCGTTGGTCCAATCAATGCAGTGACACGCTTCGTCTTTGGCTTATCCCATGACGATGCCCACATAGGGCAGCTCCACAAGATCATGCGCCAGGCAAAAGCAGCACACAACGCCGTTCATACAGCACATTGATTCTTAGGTAGTCATCACCCCAACATAATTAGCCTGCTGGCCACCGCCGGATGTGAACCACAGCCTACCGGCGGCATCCAATGCCAGCCCAAAAAGCCCGCTGTTTGGCAAAGGAAGTTGGAAAAACGTGAAATTAGTAGTCTCGGGCGAATAGCGCACCAGCGCGTTCGCACCACTGCTGGTAAACCAGACATTCCCATCTCGTGCTACGACGATCGAGTGCAGGTCTTCCGGGTTTCCCAATATCCTGGGTACACTGAGTTCAATTACCCTACCAGTCCCGGTATCGATCATGCCCAATTTCCCGAATTGGAGTTCAGTAAACCAGATATGCCCCCTGCCATCTGTTGCCATCGCATAGACCTGTTCGTGGGGGTCAGCAAGATTGTAGAGCTTTATTTGGCCAGTAACTGGATCGAGATGTCCCACTACACCACCCGCGAAGGTGCCGAACCAGACCTGGCCATCACCTACTATTGTTAGCCCGAAAGGATAAGCTGCCGTGTCCCCGACGGCGTTGGGCACCACCCAGGTCCGTATTTTGCCGTTTGTGGGATCAAGCTGTCCTATTCGTCTCCCCATCAATTCGCTAAACCACAATTTGCCAGAAGCATCAAACTGCAAGTCCTGTAATCCCACGCGCTCTTTTCCGCTTCTGCCAAACCCGTATGTTTGAAATGTTTGACTTGCCGGATGAAAGACACCGATATAGTTTGCGTTTTGCTCAGTGAACCACACGTTCCCCTGCCCATCTACAATATTTGCCATAATCCCGTCCTCACCCCCTGGCGGCGTCCAGGTCTTCACTGCTCCTGTGCGTGGATCAAGGCGAGCGAGATGATTGGTTGCCATCTCGCCAAACCAGACATAGCCATGCCCATCGATTACAGGAAGCATTATACCGGAGTCGGATGGAAACACTCGATATACATGCACCCGTGCCGCCTGTACGCTAGCCTTGGGAGTGCTTGCCGTCGAAAGGGGTCTGCTAGAACTAGCTCCCTTTATTTGTGCCCCGAGCTGCAGACTACTTAGCGTAAGCGCGAAAATGATCATAACACCTATGA
>CAVZJN010000048.1:0-90372 GCA_963775585.1 uncultured Chloroflexia bacterium
TTGACACATTCTCACCCCTCCCCTATACTCATCCACAAGAAATACTCATAGATTGGCAGTTACATACATATGCGCATACAGGACCATATAAAAATATCGGGGGTGGCGGCACTTGTTGCGCTGCCCTGGCTGAAACAAGATGTGTGGATTCCTTTCGTGGCTAGCATTGGTATCGATGTTGACCATTACCTGTGGCATGCGGTTACACACCGCACGCTGAGTTTACGGGAGGCGGTAGGCTACTTTCAGCATGCGGGTCCGCCACGATTGCCGCAGCAGCAATTCTTCCACCAGCCAATTGTGCTGGGTGCGCTTCTTTTCGTTGCTGCCTGGACACGCTCAAGATTTTTGTGGCTGATCCTGGCGGGTTTTCTCTTTCATGTCAGCCTGGACGCCATTCATAAAACGCAAATGCGGCGTTTGAAGACGACGCTGAGCGAGCAGGCGAGTTTTACCTGTTCTGAATGCGGCCAGCATTGCGATGTCTTGCAGTTGCATACTGTTTCTGTTGCGCGCAAAGTGCTTGACCGCTATAATTCTGAGCATTTTGTTGTGCTATGCCCGACCTGTCATGAAGAGGCGCATTCTCATTCTCCTCTTTGAGGGCTCTTTTTTCCTCGACTTCTGTTGGACACTATGGTATAATCTTGCGGAAACAATATTGGTAGGTAATTCACGAAAGTGAGGAATATCTCTTGGCCCAGTGGCTTCCAGCACTCCGAGTAATACAGATCATACTCAGCATTACCGTCATTACCTTTATCCTGTTGCAGCCTCGCGGAGCAGGATTGGGTAGTGCATTTGGCGGAAGCAGTGCCGGCTCCGTGTTTAAGACTCGACGTGGCGTAGAGAAGTTGGTTTTCAATTTGACTATCGTCTTTGTGGTACTCTTCGCCTTCGTGTCTTTAGTCAGTGGACTGGTTCACTAATTCTTTTCACCTGAGACGTTTGGCTGTTGTGCCGGTACACAACAATAGTAGCGCGTGGAAGAGAGCGATGCTTTCGACTATTGCGCTTTGTTTTGTTGTGGCCTTTTTGGTGAGCTGTGATGCTTCCTCCAGCGGGGGAATTGGAGCACACCAGCTGGTGGTGCAACAGGCTCCAAAGGCGCGGCTGACTTATGTAGCCATTGGCGCCTCGGACACTTTTGGTATCGGCGCCGAAGATCCACAGACAGAAAATTGGCCGACAAACCTGGCTGCGGCATTGGGTTCGGGCGTTCATCTTGTCAATCTGGGTATCCCAGGCATTTCACTGCACCAGGCATTGAACGTTGAAGTCCCGGTGGCGCTCGATGCTCACCCTAACCTGGTGACCGTCTGGCTGGCTGTGAACGACCTTGCCAATAATGTCCCTCTCGGTAGTTACTCGCACGACCTTGACCTCCTATTGAGTCGCATACAAGCAGGAGCGCCGCATGCACGTATTGCTGTCGCCAATGTGCCAGACCTCACACTGTTGCCCTATTTCAGCGCGGATGATCCGCAGATGCTGTATACACAAATCCAGGCTTATAACAGCGCTATTGCGTCCATTGTAAAGCGGCACCATGCCATCCTGGTAGACCTCTACCGACAATGGCCCGAACTGCGTAACCACCCTGAGTATATCAGTAATGATGGGTTGCACCCTAGCACGCTTGGTTATACGCAGATTGCGCTGCTCTTTTACCAGGCTTTGTCGTAGGAGCATATGACACATCTCTTTGGCATTCCAATCGATACACTCACAACAGTACTCCTGGCCGCGACGCTGGCGATTATCGGCGTAGTGGCGCTGCTGGCGCTCGGCAATGCCATCTTTTTCAGGATTGGCGTACGCAATATCCCGCGGCGTCGCACACAGATGTGGTTGATTATCTTCGCGCTGATGCTCTCTACGACACTGCTCTCCAGCGTGCTGGCTACCGGGGATGTCATCACGTCCGCGGTGCAAACGGTTGCGGTTTATAATCTGGGCAGCGTGGATGAGACGATCGAGGGTGGTCATGGAGCTTTAGGATTTTTTCCAGATGGAGTGTACTATCAAATCAATGACCTCGCCCGCCATGATTCCGATATCGCGGCTGTGGGAGCAGCGCTGGTCGAGCACGATTTGCTCGTGGCGGATAGTACGTCGCGACAGGTGCGCTCGAAGGTCACGGCGCTCGCCATCATTCCTGGCAGCGAACAGGGCTTTGGAGGAATGCAAAACAACAATGGCAGAGGTCATCTCACCATTGCCGCGTTGGGCGCAAACGAGATCTATCTTAACAATACTGCCGCCGTGCTGCTCAATGCCCATGCAGGTGACAACATTTTTCTCTACTCCAAACGCTGGCCTGGACAGCGTTATCAGATGCATGTCGCGGCCATCGTTGGGGATGGTGGACTCGTCGGCCAACAACCATATCTCCTGAGCAATATTCAATTTTTCCGCAATATCGAACAGCGCAATGATGATATTACACAAATATTTATTGCCAACCGCGGCGGCGCCAATGGCGTCGATCTTTCGGGTCGCGTGACGCAGAGCCTACGGGCGTGGATTCCAGGCGATGTGCATGTCATCCAGGTAAAACAACAGGGTGTGCAAAATTCGCAGAAGGCGGAGGATATCTTCTCCCGCGTCTTTGCGCTCTTTTCTCTTTTCGCTCTGGCGATTGGCCTGCTCTTGATCTTCCTTATTTTTGTCTTACTGGCGGCAGAGCGTCGCGTAGAGATGGGCATGGCCCGGGCCATTGGCGTGCAACGCCGCCACCTGGTGCTGATGTTTCTCTTCGAGGGAACCGTCTATGATCTACTGGCCTCATTCTTTGGTCTTGGCCTGGGCATCGCGCTGGGAACGTTGCTTGTGCTCTTTCTCGGGCCGATCCTGGCGCGTTTTAACTTCCCGCTCAAACTGACTCTGCAACCGCATAGCCTGGTTATTGCCTATTGCCTGGGCGTCATCTTCACGTTCTGTTCCGTCGCGGCCTCTTCCTGGCTGGTCAGCCGCATGACGGTGGTAGAGGCCATGCGCGATCTCCCCGAACAGACGCAGAACAGGCTTTCCCTGGGTGAGATCTGCTTGCGCCTATTGAAATTGCCAGCTATGGTACGAAAGCCCTTCAAGCTGCGGCGCATTTTCCTCGAACAGATCCCTGATGCGCTGGTTGATCTACTTCGTTCACTCATCCTATTGGGCTTTTTGCCACTACTGGCCGGCTACTGGCTGATGCAACTGGGGTTGGAGAAATTGCAGATCGCATTTTTCTCGCTGGGCTTTTCACTGATCGTTTTGGGGGGTGGGCTGCTGTTAAAAGCTGCTATTGGGCAGGTTTGGCGGGTTGTGGGATGGTTATCGCGACGTATTTCTGGTACCACATCCAGCACCACAGTCGAGAGAGCAACAACGGCAACCGGGCGACCACCGACAAGAGAGCGATCAACGGCAACCGGGCGACCACAAGGGATCGCCCCTACCATGGACGTGATCATAGTAGGGACGTGAACAATGCGGCTTTGAACAAATTGTTTGTTACGTTGGCAGGGTTGGTGATTGTTGCTTATTGGGCGCTGCCGTTCGATGTCCTGGCGCGGCTTGGGCTGCCGCGTTTCCAGGGTGGCATAGAGATTTTCTTTTTTGCCGGGTTGATGATGGTTTTGGGAACGGCGTGGGTGCTGTTGACCAACGCGGAAGTGCTGGTATGGCCGGTTGTAGCGCTCTGTTCGAAGCTGCCGGGATTGTATATTCTGACACGACTGGCTTCGGCGTATCCTTTACACCGGCGCTTCCGCACGGGATTGAGCGTGGTGATGTTTAGCCTGGTTGTCTTCGCCATGACGGTTATGGCGGTGATTACGAATGCCATGCAGAACACTTATACCAATATTGATACGCAGACAGGCGGGTATGACATCCAGGCGGTGGCATATTTCAAGCCGCTGCCAGACATACGGACGGCTTTGCTACAGCATGGCATTAATCCGGAGGTATTTTCTTCGATAGGAGTACAGACATCGGCAGCCGTGGGGGTGATCCAATTAAGTACCGATAATCCTTCCTGGAAGCTGTATCCTGCGCAAGTGGTCAATGGTGGATTTCTGCATGGTCTGGGGCTGCACCTGCTGGCACGCGCCCAGGGATTTAACAGTGATGAGGCAGTATGGCAAGCGTTACAAACCCATCCCAATTACGCGCTGATCGATAACGATGCCCTGCCGTATCGCCCTGATAGTTTCATCAGTTCACCCGTCTATGATCCCAACGCGCCGTTACCGGCTGATGCAGGGATGCCGACACATCCACCGGGTTTTGATTCACCTTACACCTTTTCCATGAGTGGGGTCTACCAGGGCGATACCAGTTTCCCGGCCACTCCTCTCTGGGTCACCGGCCTTCAAACACCCACTCCTGATAACACAGCGCCACAGGCTGTGACGTCGGCGGTCAAGCTCACTATTATCGGCGTTGTTGACAACAGTGACAGCGAACATTTTGGGCTGTTCATTCCCCGTGCCGCCTACACGGCACATAGTGATACGAACCCGGCAACACCCGATGCCCAGACCTACTATTTTAAGGTGGCGCCTGGACAGGACAAACGAGCGCTGGCCCTGGCGCTTGGCTCTGCCTTCCTCGATAATGGACTGGAGACGACCGTGTTAGAGGATGCAATCTGGCAGATACGTGGGCCGCGTATCTTCCTCAGTAACGTACTGTTGGGCGTGGTTGGCCTGACGCTCTTACTGGGGGTCACGGCGCTTGCCATTACGGGTACACGCGCCGTGGTCGAACGCCGGCAGCAGATCGGGTTGTTGCGAGCCATCGGGTGCAAACGCGCGCTGATTCAACTGGCGTTTCTCTTTGAGTCGTTTTTCGTGGGCACGCTCGGCAGTATACTGGGTGTGGTGCTGGGATTGGTGCTTTCGCGCAATATCTTTGTGACGAATTTCTTTGAGCAATTTCATACCGGCCTTACTTTTAGCATTCCCTGGCAAGAACTGGGCCTCATCGTCGGTATCGCTCTGCTGGCCTCCTTCCTGGGGGCGCTCCTGCCAGCCTGGCAAGCGGGCCGTATTTCACCTGCCGAAGCGATACGGTACGTGTAAAAGGATTAACATTCTGTGACAACTCCCCACGGCTAAAGCCGGGGGCTTCTCAGTTCAACCGGACTCCCATCGGAGACCGTCCCTGAAGGCCATGCCCTGGCCTTTGACAAAATGTTTTTTGCGGCATTCACATCACGGTCTGCCACATAGCCACAGAAAGGACAGATATGGGTACGCACAGACAGAGATTTCTGGACGATTTCTCCACATTGGTGACACTTCTGGCTGGTGTAGCGTGGGTTCACTCGTAACACCTGATGTCCGGCACTTTCAGCCTTGGCTTCAAGAATAGCGAGGAATGCGCCCCAACTGGCGTCCATGATGGATTTAGACAGGTGATGGTTCTTGAGCATGTTGGTGATAGCCAGATCTTCCACCACAATACGCTGATAGCCTTCGGCATAGGGCTTAGCCGTCTTGAAATGATGATCTCGACGCTGGCGATTGATCTTCAGATGTGTCTTGGCAACAGTGCGAGCGGCTTTACGGCGTCTCTTCGACCCTTTCTTTCGCCGGCACAAGTGGCGCTGTTTGTGTCGGAGGGTCTTCTGCGAGGTGCGATAAAAGCGGGGGTTCTCGACCGTCTGGCCTTCACTATCGGTCAAGAAAGACTTCAGCCCCACATCCAGACCGATATCAGGATGGGAACATCTCGAGGAAAGGTGTTCTGTCTGTGGCTCAGTCTCACAGACGATGAGGGCGTACCAATGCCCATCAGCTCGCAAGACAAGATAGACCGTCTTGGGGGTTCCTTCCATCAAGCGATGCATCTTGATTTTGAGGGATTTGCCCAGTTTGGCAGGAACGATGAGATGTTTCTTATCCTCATGCAAAGAGACATCTTTGCCATACTGTCTCAGTTGGAGAGAGTGCCAGCGATTGGCAGCCTTGAAGCGCGGGAAGCCCACGGGCTGAGCGAGTGCTTTGCAGGCCAGATAGCGTTTGAGGGCTTTGGAGAGTCGATCGGCCAGGGTTTGCACGGTGGTGGCTGGCACATACTCCCCACCACATCCCTTGAATTGGGCAGTCAGGTCATACTTGCCTGGAAACGTGCCCTTCTCCTCATACTGCCGCTTGACGATCTCAAGCATCTCGTTATAAATGAGGCGAGACTCGCGCAAGCACTGCATGAGCAGATGAGATTGGTGCTTATTCACGAAAAGGCGATATTCGTAAGTCCTCATGGCAATATTCTATGGGAACCACTAGAACGTGTCAAGAGGGAATGGCCGGAGGCGTCCGGGCGGCGTTTCACCCCCATGTCTGAAGCCAGGGGCACTCACGCCGCCTTTTGGGTAGATGAGTGGCAAACTTGATATCGCTTGTTCACTTTACTCGTATTGACATTAAGAAATCGCTTCTCTACAATAATTGAAATGGATCTTGCCATCTACCGGACAGGATCGGTATGAGAGAGTGGATATGGACCCTGATCAAGCACAATTCGCCATGACACAACTGCCTGATAAAAAACCTGGCGGCAATAAGCCTGATCGCACTGGCCAGAAATTAGGCTCATATCGCCTGGTCAAACTGCTGGCCGACGGCGGATTTGCTGAAGTCTATTTAGGAGAGCATGAACACCTCAATACCTACGCTGCCATCAAAGTGCTGCGAGCGCAACTAGTGAGCGAAGACCTGGAGCTCTTCCGCGCAGAGGCGCGTATTGTTGCCCGCCTGCGCCACCCGCATATTGTCAGCATTCTGGATTTTAATGTCCAGGAAAACACGCCCTTTCTGGTGATAGACTATGCCCCTAATGGCACCTTGCGCCAACGCCACCCGAAACACGCCACCGTTCCTCCCGTCACCATTCTTTCATATCTCAAGCAGGCAGGCGATGCTTTGCAATACGCCCATAACGAACACGTCATCCATCGCGATATCAAACCTGAAAATATGTTGATCGGGGGACGTAATGAGATTTTGTTGAGCGATTTTGGTATTGCGATCGTTGATCAGAGCTCGCGCAGCCAAATGACGCATGATGTTATCGGTACGCTGGCCTATATGTCACCTGAGCAATTGCAGGGCAAGCCGCGACCAGCCAGCGATCAGTACTCGCTCGGGGTCGTCGTTTATGAATGGCTCTGTGGCAACTGCCCATTTCACGGCACCATCGCCGAAGTTGCCGCACAGCATCTTCACAACTCTCCCCCCTCACTCCAGGAAAGGAACCCCAACATTCCCCGTGCTTTCGAGGAGGTTGTCTTCAAAGCGCTTGCCAAAGATCCGGAACAACGCTACCCAAAGATGCTTGATTTTATCAATGCTTTTGAGGCAGCCAGCCAGCAACAGCCCCCCTTACACATCAGAGAAAGCACTGCAGATAATAATGGCGGTGTCGCCACGGCGGACTTCTACCTGGCAGACACTGTACGGGCGGCGCCATTTGAATTTTCGCCAAAAGAGCCTGCCTCATCCAACAGCGAAGGCAAACCTCGCATTTCGCGACGTGTCATGCTTGTTGGTTTGGCCGGGTTAGCAACGCTGGGGCTGGCAGGTGGCGGCATTACCTGGCTGGCGGAACAATATATCCATAAGAATCCTCCGCCTAAACCCAAACCTACGCCCACACCCGTCCACGCTGGAAAGTTGCTCTTTACCTACCTTGGGCACTCTGACGTTGTCAATACTGTCGCCTGGTCGCCCCAGGACGGGGGAACCTATATCGCCTCCGGCAGCAAAGACCGCTCTGTAGAGGTGTGGTTTTCAGGTTCAGGAACGCCCGCCCGCACTACCTATGCCGGTCATGACGACACGGTCAATGCCGTAGCATGGTCGCCCGACGGTAAGACCATCGCCTCTGCCAGCAACGATAAAACCGTGCAGGTGTGGAAGGTCTTTCCAGGCGATGGAGATACGCCTTTCACCTACAGTGGCCATGACGACTCCGTCAACGCCGTGGCATGGTCACCTGATGGCACAACGATCGCCTCCGCCAGTAGCGACAACACGGTTCAGGTATGGACCGCCAGTGATGGGAGCAATGCTTACACCTATTCCGGCCATAGTGACTCCGTCAACGCCGTGGCATGGTCACCTGATGGCACAATGATCGCTTCGGGGGGTAGCGATACGACCGTGCGGCTCTGGAAACCCGCTGATGGAAGCGACATCAGGAGCTATACAGGACATAGTGATGTCGTAAAAGGCCTGGCGTGGTCGCCCAACGGTAAGTACATCGCATCGGCCAGCGCCGATAAAACCGTGCAAGTCTGGGAATCAGCAACGGGCAATCTCCTTTTTACTTATAAAAACCATAGTGACGAGGTCAATGCCGCCGCCTGGTCGCCCAACGGTAAGTACATCGCGTCGGCCAGCGACGATAAAACCGTGCAAGTCTGGAACTATGCCGATGGGAGCAATGCCTTTACCTATCAAGGCCATAGCGACGTGGTCAATGCCGCTGCCTGGTCGCCCAACGGAACAACTATTGCCTCTGCCAGCAACGATAAAACCGTGCAAGAGTGGCAGGGAATCTAGCATTTAGCCTACCGCAATAGTCGGAAATTACACATACCAAAAGTGATATTATTCGCACCTTGTCTCATCTCTTCTATATGGTAAGCTACTCTCAGGTAACATCTCTCTTTATTGGAGGTTTTTTGTGAAATCATTTTCTTTATGGCATTACAAACGCATGTTTATAGGTACAAGCTTTCTGCTCTTTCTAGCTCTGGCTCTGACAGCGTGCGGCGGTATTGGAGGTGGGAATAGTGGCAGCGCAAAGCCAACAGTGACGATAACGACATCGCCAACACCCGTTGTCCGGTTGGGAGCGCAACCCTGTCCCGACGCGGTCAAAGACCCGGCACACTGGACAGCAATTATCGCGCCAACGACAAACTCGAAAGTCGAGAATGTCAGTTGTGCCAATCTGAAGGGCATGCCCTCGCTACAGGCGCTGGTGACCGTGCGCTATGATGGCTCTGGAGCCATTCTCGACGTGTACGTCTATGATCACATTACCGATCCCAGCCCTGTTCAGCTTTTCAAATTGCAGAATATGACCAAGGGTGACGCGAAGATCAGTGGCTACAACACGGTTATGACCGCCGAGGTCGACCCGAACTCGAGCATTAACGCCGGACAGCCCAATGCGAATCTGACCCAGGACCTCTTTCGCGAGTTCAAGTGGTCAGGTGCCGCCGGGACGCTGGTGCCGGTGGCTTTTCCCGGCATCTTTCCTGACCTCACGCGTTACCAGGCCGAGGCAGACCAGGCCCAGGTGAACCAGGGACACCAACCCTGGAAACTCAGTGCGACACTTACTGCTCAGGCGCTAGCCGCCAGCCAGCGCCTGCTCAAGTGGAATCCCAACGCCCCTGCGACAATTGTCAGCGGCGGTGGGATGCACGATATCAATGCTGTTGTCAACGTGAAGAGCGCCAATCCCGGCGGCGGCACCATTACAGTCACCATGAGCCGTCTTGAACAGAATAGCAACGGGGGCATCTGGGAAGTAACATCGGTGACTACTGCCAGCATGTCGATCACTGCTCCCCAGGATCGCGACCGCCTGGCAAGTCCAGTAACCGTCACGGGAACAGGGAACGCTTTTGAGGGAATAATTGGCAAAGTCATCGTCCTGGATCACCTGTATACAAATATTGGTCAGAGCGTCGCGAAAGGCGCAATCGGCAACGGCCGTACGACCTTTTCCAGCAGCGTCATGTATCATTCTACCTTCAAGACTGGTATACAGGAGGGCGTCGTGGTGCTGTACAGCTACAGTAATGCGGATAGCTCAATCGCGGGTGCGGTGATGGTGAAAGAGATGCTCAGCTAAGGATGCTTCACGGCCACCACTATATCGCGTTTCTTGATGACTCGATCCACCGTATGCACCAACTGTGTATACGGTGGATCGTTTCTGACTGTGAGCTGCGTATGTTCTTCGAGCAGCGCTATCATATTCGCGCGTTCAATACGAGTAGCATTCCAGGCCAATGCCAGCGTTCCCCCAGGCAGTAGCAACTGCTGCCAGACGGGCAAAGCTTTTTGCAACATCCCTGCAATCTCGGCGAAATGGTGAATACCATAGGGCAAATCGCCGACAATGGCGTGAACACGTGGGCCGCCGGGAACTTCTTGCAGGTGCAGATTGGCCTGGCAGGTATCGCCATGTGCCAGCACAAGCATGCGCGTTGCCCCCTTGCGCCCAACCTCGAACTGGTAGCGCCGTCCCGCGCGGCGGCTGCGTTCATCCAACTCTTTGAAGGGGATGTGCTCGCTCTGCAAATACTGCCTGATAAAAACCGCGCTTGAGTCAACATCCTGTCGTTCAAGCTCAATACCAAACGCATCGTAGCCTCCGGCCAGCGCCAGAAAGAGCGTGGTTGCCCCACCCGCGAGGGGATCCAGTATCCGCAGTCGCTCCGTACATTGCCCGGCATACGCGCCCGCGAAGATGGCTAAGTTGAGCAGCACCCGTGTGAAGACCTCATTGGTCTTGCCCTTATAGCGCCGAATCTCGGCCATTTCTAAAGGGACAAATGGCGTAAAATGTGGATCCAGCGGGCGTAGCAGCGGCCCCTCTACTTCGCCAAGAGAATCAAAGTAATCAAAGACTTCGCTGGTAGCGCCCAGGCGCGAGAGAATGGGCATGATGCTGATGCGGGTTGAATAAGGATCAGAGGCGCAATCGAGAGTGGCGATGAGATAACCCTGGCCCGCAAGGGTCGCAGGGTTGATCGTGGTGATAGCGTTTCCTAATGGGCTGGCAAGCAACTCGGGGGCAGCCAGTATCTCGGCCATGTTGGCGTACTGGGTACTGCGTTGTGGCGTAACTTTTAGCGCGATTTTCATGAAGTTTTTTTCCAGAGCCACCTCACTCCACCCCCAGGTCGACCGCAAGGGTCGACCCTACTATACACGTTTTCCCGCTTCATTCCGTGAAGCGGCGGTGGGAGTTGGCGATCCCTTTACGGTTGCCGTAGTCCAATTTTTTCTTCTAGTTCGTTTGCTACGCTGTAGGGGTCTCGTTCGCGGTTGGTGATGTCTTCGACTAGCTTTTGCCAATCGTCTTCGGATGTTTTGGCTTTGAGCTGGTTGACAACCGCGTGCAATACCAGTGCTTCTACCTCGCTGCGTACCTGGCGCTGGGCCCTGTGGGCCAGCATGCCGCTCTCAACGAGATAAGCATAGTGTTGCTGGATGGCATCTACCACCTGGGTGATGCCCTGGTCTTTGATGGCAGAGGTTTTCAAGACTGGAATTTTCCAATAGGGACGCGATTTATCATGATGGCGGCGCGTGGGATCAAGGCTCAAGAGCATGGACAGTTCCGCGACGGTCTGGTCTGCGCCAGGTTTATCCGCTTTGCTGACCACAAAGACATCGGCAATCTCTAATATGCCGGCTTTGATGGCCTGGATGTCGTCGCCCATGCCGGGGGCGCAGACGACCAGCACCGTATGCGCGGTGCGCATCACTTCAACCTCGTCCTGGCCAGTCCCTACGGTCTCAATGATGATCGGGTTATAGCCAGCGGCATCCATTGCACGCACGACGTCACGGGTTGAGGCCGCGAGACCCCCCAGGCTGCCACGGCTTGCCATGCTGCGAATAAACACCTTGGGATCGCCCGACAGCTCCATCATGCGAATACGGTCACCGAGGATAGCACCACCGGTAAGTGGGCTGGTGGGATCGACGGCTACCACACCGACTTTAGCGTCGCGGCGGCGCCATTCTCGCACAAGATGCGTGACAAGGGTACTCTTGCCTGCTCCTGGCGCACCTGTTACGCCCACGATATGGGCGCGACCAGCATACTGGTGCAGCTCTGCCAGGTAACGGCGCGCGGCGGGGATTTCGTTTTCAATCAGCGTCACCATGCGTGCCAGCGCGCGGCGATCGCCGTTGAGCAGGCGTTCGACAATGTTTTCCAAGGTGCACCTACACCCCGGTGGTCAGGCGATCCGCCTGCACATTGTTACGCACGAAATCGATGATCTCCTCCGTCGATGTCCCGGGACCGAAGCAACCCTTGATGCCCATCGCCTTGATGGCCGGTACATCCTCATCAGGCAGGATGCCTCCGGCGGCCACCAGGATATCGTCCACACCTTCCTTCTTGAGCAGCTCCATTACTTTGGGGAAAAGGGTCATGTGCGCGCCAGAGAGAATACTCATCAATATAGCATCCACGTCTTCCTGGATGGCCGCCTCAACGATCATCTCAGGTGTCTGACGAATACCTGTATAAATTACTTCCATGCCGGCATCACGCAGGGCACGGGCAATCACTTTTGCACCACGATCATGTCCATCCAGGCCCGGCTTGGCGACCAATACGCGAATTGGGCGAGTATCAGCATCAGCCATTGAAGTGACTCCTTTCATCGCTGCTGACTGAAAGTAGAAGTGCTACAAGAGAGCGGAGTTGCAGCGATGGACATCAAACACTCCTTATGTCAACAAATTGTAGCATCATAGAGCGCATAGATAGCGCGCTCCTGTTCCTCGTATGTATCTTGAATATCTAACTTCCATTCTACAACGGGGGCTTGTACGCTGCAAGCACATACCAGCAGTTTTGCGCGCTCTATAACGTCTTTTTTCTCTTCTGTTGTGGCGATGGGCACAGGGAGTCGCGCCAGAACGTGCTGCTCAATCTGCGGCTGCACCCACTTGTAGGCCGTGTGGAGCACATAGACATAATTGCGCAAGAGGCGGGAGTTGAGCAAGGCCAGGAAGAAATAGAGGTCATCCACCGACATATTTTGCTCGCGTGGATGCAGCAAATAGAGTGTCTGTAATGCCACGTGTCCCCCCAAATCGAGCGTACCTTGAAGTCGATCTGTACTCTTGACGACCAGTAGTTTCGGTGAGAGATAGCGCTCAAAGGGCTTGGTGATGGCCTCGCGGGCTATGAACCAGTCTGTGCGCGGGGTGACATAGGGGCAAGTATCTTTTCCCCCGCGGAGTACGGGATACCAGGCACTCGAGGGCGACCACAAGGGATCGCCCCTACCATGGACGGGCAGAGATCGCTCGTTTGAAAATAGTGTTTCTTTTTGGATGAGGTGTGAGCTCTTTTTGCCAAGTTCTTCGCCGCGGCGGATCGACAAAAAACGGTCCAGGGGGGCAAAACGAGAAGATTGTGCAGGGGTTTCGCTCAGGTAGGTTTGCAAGCGTTCAATGATTGAAGCCTGTTCGGTGCTCAAAAGATAACGCAATTCGGCGCGGGGCTGGCGTTGAAACAATGATTGAGAGACCGTAGGGGCGGGAGAGGTAGGGTAGGGTGGAGGGGTCAGCTTCCATCGCTCTCGTTTCCATGCGACCTGGTGCTGGCTTTTTGGCGGAACTTTTTGGGCGATGATGACGACGGCGCCCACGTGGGCAGTAAAGACGTCTGCGAGGTGCCAGAGATGATGTATGCTGAACTCTTTGAGCAAACGCGCGCGCTCGTTGGCAGCATTGGTACGCGCCAGCAAGGGATCTGGCAGCACCAGGCCAAGCCAGCCACCGGGACGCACAATCTGCAGCCCCAGGCTCAAAAAAAGCAGATAACTATCAATCTGTCCGCGCTGGTGTGTAGAGCGATAGCCGCTAAGGTCGATATTCTTTGCCGCAAGATAGGGAGGATTGGCGAGGAACAAATCGACGCAAGGCTCTTCCCAGGGGAGACTAAGGGCGTCAGCCTGGTGAATATGCCAGGATGGAGTGCTCGCGAGATACGCCGGGCTCATTGTGCCCATCGCGTCTGCTACAGTTGCACTCAACTGCATCTCTGCCAGGAAGCAGGAGACCGGGTCGGGATCAAAGCCCCAGATATTGTGCTGAACGAGGGGTGCAAGTACATCCTGTGGTACGTTTGTATATACACCTGAGGAGATCAAACGGCGCGCCGCCGCCGCAAGGAAATTGCCGCTGCCACAAGCTGGATCAAGCACGCGGATTGAGCGTAGGTCAGCAGCGGGAGTATTGCTATGATAGCCGCAGGCGTCCAGTATGTGTTCTACCAGGATTGTTGGAGTTGAGAAGTGGCCACGACTACGCCGTTCCTGCAACGACAACGAGGCTTCATACCATCCAACTTGCTCTTCTAGTACCCCATACAATGACATAGACCAATCCTTTGGACAGCGGGCGATTATTTGTGACTCATCAATTCCAAAGCTTCACGTGCAGCTAAACGGCCAGCCTCTTTAATGCTTGATGCTTTGCCCATACCCAGTAAAAAATCGTGCTCAAAGACACCAACGGTAAAGAGTCGATCATTGGTATGCCCGCTCTGCTCTAAGACGCGGTAACGCGGGAGATTCCCCGAACGCTGCAAAACGATTTTCTGCAGTTTTCCCTTGGGATTCGTGTCAATCGACAGGTGATTCAACTGTGATACCACGGGCAAAATGAAGCGCGCAACAAAGTCACGAGCCACCTCTGGCCCCTGGTCAATCTGGATGGCCCCCACCAGCGCCTCCAGCACATCAGCACAAAGAGAATCGCGTGACCGTTCATTGAAGGTGCGCAGGTTGACGACATCCACGCGAATATAGGGGAAGAGGCCGATTTGTTGCCCAATCCTGGCCAGGATGCGGCGGCTGACAACCTCGGACTTCAGCGAGGTCATCTCTCCCTCGGAGGCGTTGGGGTAGTTGCGATAGATATACTCTACCACGTGCGCGCTGATAATGGCATCACCGAGGAACTCGAGTGTATCATAAGAGTCACGGACGGCTGTATCTGGACAACAAGAATGGTGCGTCACTGCTCGCAGTAACAACGAACGGTCACGAAATCTTACTTGTAGTAGCGCTTCTAATTCTTTTAGCTTCTCTTCATACTCCATACAGCACTATTATATCTTATTTTTATTTCGCAACGGTATAGCCAACATCGTCGAGCACAGCTTCGACCTTGTCTAGCGAAATTTTTGTAGGATCGTAGCGCAGGTGAACGGTTTTTGTAGGGATGTCAGTATCGACTGTTTCTATGCCCGGCAATTCCGTCAATGCTCCATTGATGGCTTTTACACAATGCTCACAACTAATGTCGGGGACTGAGAGCACGGTTTCTTGTGCTGCTGCCATTTGCATTCTCCTTTATAAAAAAAGTAACGAGTTATCTACGACTTAACGGTTTCCGGCCAGGTTGTAGAGCTGCACCAGTTCCTCAATGACCACATCCGCTTTCCCGCTGGTGATACCCTCCGGGACGCACGTTTGCAGGTGGTTCTCCAAAATGAGGGACTCAAGCTTCTCGATGGCCTTGCGCACGGCATAGGTCTGGCGCAGAATATCGACGCAATATTTGTCTTCGTCGACCATCTTGCGAATACCTTTGAGGTGCCCCTCTATATAATTCAAGCGTTTAATGACTTCTTGCTTTTCAGCGCGCATGCATGTTCTCCTCTCTACCCCCGTCCAGGGGGTATGGGTATATTGTATCCCATTACGCTTCTTGTTGCAAGAGGGCCAAACTAGCCGTGCTTCTCATTTCAGTCTTGAGGAATAGTAATGGTCCTGGATAGATGGCAGAGCCTATTGACTGTCTGTCCTACACTATTAAAAGGAACTACCCACAAGAACAGGACAGATAAAAGAGCAGCAGATAGAAAGATTCATATTTAGAGTTATGTCAATCTCAAAACCACCCACTTCGCCAGGCGTGCATAATCCAGGGAAGCCAGCAAGACCGCGGAAAAGCTGGAAAGGCTATCTACAAGCACTGCTTTTACTTTTGCTGATCATCCCTATTTTCGTCGCGTGGCAGCTACTCAACACCCGACTCAATAGCACTGATCCCACGGTAGCGGGTCGTCCTCTCTCGAATCCACACACGCATCTCCACGTCATCGCCTTTGGAGGAAAAGCTGGCGTTCTGTATCTCGGCACGCACTATGGGTTATTCACCAGTACGGACGGTGGGAATACGTGGCCAGAGGATCGCGGCGCGCTCAACACGATGATGATTATGAGTATTGCCGTCAGCCCCGTGAATCCCCAGGTAATAGCGGTGATCGCGCGTCCTTCCACGGGCATTGGCTTCCAGGGAGGTATTTACTTCAGCGCAGATGGAGGGTTAAACTGGCACCTCGGCAGCGCTCCCGCAGGACTGTCTCCTTCCGCCTATCTCTTCACATTGAGGGCGGGTACAGCGAGCGGCGGTCAATTCTATGCCTTCTATGAATATGCAGGGTGGTTCGAGACGCGAGATATGGGCGCGCACTGGTATCCGATAACGAGCGGCGCGCTCTCAGCGATGCAGACGCCATCGTTGCTCACCGATCCTGCGGACCCCAATCATCTCTACCTGGGAGGTGATAAGGGTATCTATGAGAGTCGAGACGATGGGCGCCACTGGCAACAAATTGTGGCAGTAAGCGGCAACGTGTTGGACATAGAGGCATCACAGACGGCTCCGCGCCTGATCTTTTGTAGCACCGAGGAGGGCGGTCTCTATCGCTGGCACGAAGGAAGTACACGGATTACAAACATTGCGAACCTTCCCATGAAGAGTGCGCTGATGCGGATGGCGGTCAACGCCTCCGGTACGATACTCTACGGCATGTCCGGACAGGACCTGTGGTACTCGAATGATAGTGGGACAACCTGGAAACATCGCTGGCAGTTTGATCGCAACGACATGGTATCTCTGCTGGTTGATCCCAACAATACAGAACTTCTCTACGCCGGGTTTTTTCTCCCCGCCGAAGTAATGGTTACTAGTGATGGAGGTAGTTCGTGGCAAACGTTGACGGAGTGAGGAGTGGTCAAACACCCTAGGGAATAAATAGGGATTCCTCCTAATAGACAGTTCGTGTGTGTTGCCCTATGCTACAGGCAGAGTTCTTCTCAGGAAAAAAGAAGTACTGAGGGAGTGTCACCATTACATACAGGCGCTTCCGAAAATAACACGCCCGAAAGAAAGGTGCGAGGATTTATGATGAAAACAGCACATCGCTTTGCACATACACTATTTGCAACACTACTCAGCCTGGGGTTGCTCTTTGTGGTGGCAGGAACAGTCTCTGCACACTCGGCCCACGCCAAAGTATTGAGCGCAACACCGGCAATTGGTTCAACCATCGCGCAAGCTCCTGATAAGGTCACCGTAGAGTGCGCGGAAAATATCAATCCTAACCCGAAGCTCAGCAATCTTTTTGTCTATAGCCCAAGCGGCGAATTGATCAGCCAGGGCGACGCGAAAGTCTCGCTCTCGAATCCAAAAGAGATGTCAGTTGGTATCAAACCCAATGGTAACGGCGTGTATATTGTTCGCTGGATTACTGTCTCCGCGGTTGATGGTGACCCCGATCAAGGCGCTTTTATCTTTACGGTGAAACCAGCGGTCGTCTCAGCAACACCGACGACGTCAAATAATACCGGCGCAACGACGACAACAACGAGTAACAGTGGGACGCCCCTCTGGGCAACAATACTCATCGGCATTGTCGCCTTAGTGGTCGGCCTGGGAGCTGGATGGGGTATCGGTCGCAGCAGGTCAAAGCCAGCGCAATCGACGCTCAGCACAATGCGTAGAGACGTGGCAGCACAGGAAGAGCCGAAAACACCTACAAAGTCTTCATAACAGTTCCCAAAGCGAAGATCACGCACGGATAGGAGGTAGCTTGAAATGCGCGTTCGACCTTTCTTCTGGCTATTGCTGGCCGCCTCTTGTATTGGTGTGCTGATCTTCGCTGCAAATTGGCAAGCGCATGTACCTGCGGTCATGCAGGTACATGTCGAACAGCAGCCTTCCGCTTCAGCAAATTACACAAGGATTCATTTACACCTGGCTGACGAACAAGGTCTCCCCATTGAAGCTGCGCAGATTGTTTCGCAGGCAAACATGACCAACATGAATATGGTATCAAATCAAAGCAGTATACGCTATCTGGGCCAGGGGAACTATGTGGCTCAGCTACGCTTATATATGGCTGGCCCCTGGCTGATCACTATCCAGGCACATGCCGATGGCTTTGATACGCCACACCAAACATTGTTCGTAGAGATACAGTGACATGTGCTTCATTTTTTGCTTGACTGCCAAAACCAGCGAAGGTATATCAACGTTCATTGAATTAGTAGACAGTTATTAACAGCTATAGCCATGTATGCTATCATACGTGCATGAAGTTAATCGACTACGCCCACAAGATGGGCATCAGCTATAAAACAACCTGGCGTTGGTTTAAGGCTGGCAAAATCCAGGGCAAGCAGATGGACACGGGAACCATTCTCATTACTGAGGATGAACCTATTCAGACGTTGCCCTGGAAAGTAGCGATCTACACCCGCGTGTCTTCTGCTGAGAATACATATACTCTGGATAGTCAAGCAGAGCGACTTGTAGCTTATTGTGCAGCACGTGGCTATCCGGTGGCAAAGGTGGTCAAGGAAGTGGGTTCAGGCATCAATGATGCACGGCCGAAGTTCCTGGCTCTCTTAGAAGATCAGCGCATTGGAATGATTGTCGTTGAACAGAAGGACAGGGCTACTCGTTTCGGGTTTCGCTATCTGGAAACGCTGCTCAAGACTCAAGGACGTGCTATCGAAGTGGTCAATCATGCTGAGAACAGCAGTGAAGACCTGCTTGCCGACTTGACGAGCATCATTTATGCGTTTTGTGCTCGTCTCTATGGGCAACGACGTGCCAAACGCAAAACGGAACGCATTCTACAGGAATTGGAGGCCGAGCATGCAGTTAGTTGAGCAGCATGTCATAAAGCGGACTGACCTGCGCTATACGGCTATCGACCAAGCCTCCTTTGCTTCCAAGAACCTGTATAATGCGGCGAACTATGAGATACGGCAAGCGTTCATTCATCAGGGCGTTTACCTCTGCTATGAAGAGATGCATCGGCTCATGAAGACGCATGAGGCATACAAAGCCTTGCCACGTAAAGTCTCTCAGCAAATCCTGCGCTTGCTGCATAAGAATTGGGTGTCCTTCTTTGCCGCCATCAAGGCCTGGAAAGCAGACCCATCACCGTTCTTAGGCCGTCCGAAGTTGCCCAAGTACCAGGACAAACAGCAGGGCCGTAACATCCTCATCTACACGATACAGGCTTTGAGCAAACCGGCCTTAGCGCGTGGCAGAGTGCTGCCTTCTGGCCTGTCCATCGTCATTGAAACCAAGCAACAGAACATCGATCAAGTACGCATCATTCCCAGGCAAGGCTACTACGTGGTAGAAGTTATCTACGAGCAAACGGAAACCCAAGCAGACGTAGACCCATCCTTGTATGCCGGTGTAGATATTGGCATCAACAACCTGGCTACGCTAACTTCAAACAAAGTGGGATTTATCCCCAGGATTGTTAACGGGCGTCCAGTGAAGTCGATCAACCAGTATTATAACAAGCGCAAGGCAGACCTCCAGAGCATCCTCAAAGATACGCGTTTCACGGCTCGTATGGAGCGCATGACTTTGAAGCGCACTCGTCGAATAGACCATTACCTGCACACAGCTTCCAGGCGGATGATCGATCTCTTGCTCGTTGAGGGCATAGGAACACTCGTCATTGGCAAAAATCCGAACTGGAAGCAGGAATGCAACATCGGCAAGCGCAATAATCAGAACTTTGTGAATATCCCCCATGCACGGTTCATCGAGATGTTGAGCTACAAGGCGAAGTTAGTGGGGATAGCCGTGATGGTCACGGAGGAAAGCTATACCAGCAAGTGCAGCTTCCTGGACATGGAGCCGATTGGGAAGCATGAACAGTACCTGGGCAAGCGGGTCAAGCGTGGTTTGTTCCGTTCTGCCGATGGCAGGCACATCAATGCGGATGTCAATGGCTCCTACAACATGGTAAGAAAAGTAGCTCCTGATGCTTTCGAGCAAGGGAGTAGAGGGTGCGTAGTTCACCCGGTGCTGTTAGAGGCATAAATGATGCAATGGGACACCTGTCCATTAATTCAGAACTATAGTTACAAAGGAGTGAATGGACGTATCAACAAATCAAACGTGCTTTAAGTGAGTTATTCCTGTGTTCAAGCTGACTCATCCCCTGGCCAGACTATTGAGCCGCTGGCAACTTTCTCTTTTTGAAAAGGTCATTCTCGCCAACAGCATTATGCTGATTGGCGAGGCTTTGGTAGCCCTCTGGGTTACCAGCCATACCCTTGAAGCGCACCACTATCTCATCGATACGCTTTTTCTCATATTGGCAGCGCTGCTTGGTCTATTGATCAATGTGTTGATCATACGTGCAAGCTTTCGCCCACTCTTCACCCTGCTCACTACTATCAGGACAGTAAGCGCAGGAAAGACGAACGAGCGAGCCAGCATCAGCCAATCGGATGCAGAGATTAGTGAAATTGCCCAGGCTTTTAATAGTATGCTTGATCGGCTGGAGGCAACGCGGCGTGAGCAAACAAAGCTTATTCTGCAAGCCCAGGAAGAGGAACGCCACCGGCTCGCGCTCGAGTTGCACGACGAGAGCAGCCAGAATCTGACCGCGCTGCTTGTGCACATTGAGATACTGAGCCAGAGCTTGCAGCTACAGAAAGCGTTGCCCGCGACTACAATGACCAACGATGTGCGGGAACAGCTTGCAGGAGAGCTTGATTACTTGCGTGGGCTTACCCAGGATACGTTAGAAACTATCCGCACGCTGTGCGCAGCAACTCCGCCCCAGTGTATTGGATGATCTTGGCCTCGCCGCGGCTTTCCGCTGGCTGGTCGAGGATGGCCGTCAGAGGTTACAATTGGCAGTGGAATTACAGATGGATGGCATAGATGATACGGCACGGGAACGCCAAAAGCCCGCTCTTTATGAAACGGCTCTTTTTCGTATCGCACAGGAGAGCCTTACCAATATCGCGCGCCACGCCCATGCGCAACACGCTTCTATTTCTCTGACACGGCAGCAAGATTCTATTCACCTGCATGTACGAGACGATGGCTGTGGATATGATTCCTCGCAACGCTATCCAGGAACGGGTATTGTTGGCATGCGCGAACGGGCAAACTCACTTGGGGGCACGATGAAGATTCTGTCCCAACCGGGACGGGGAACCTCGATTGAGGCGATCATCCCCTTATGCGGAGAGCATGCCGAAGAGGGAACATATGCCTGATAGCGCCCCTCCTGCCCAAACTATTCGCGTCCTGCTCGCCGATGACCATGATATCTTGCGCCAGGGGCTGAAGCTACTGCTGAGCTTGCAGCCAGAGATAGATGTTGTGGGTGAGGCGCGCACAGGGAGCGAAGCTATTACGATGGTTCGCGCTCTGAAACCTGACGTGGTCGTGATGGATATCAGCATGCCCGATATGGATGGACTTGAGGCCTGCAAGCATATTCGCAGCCGGGAGTCGGCCACACAGGTGCTTATGCTGACTATGCACGAGAGTGAAGAATATTTTCTACAGGCCCTGCGTGTTGGTGCGGCAGGATACCTGGTGAAAAAAGCCGCCCCGACCGATTTGCATATGGCCATAAGCGCAATTGCCCATGGCGGTGCGTTTCTCTATCCAGGGCTGGCAAAGGCGCTGATCCACGCATACATGGCACAGCCTCAAGCTGCGTCCACCACGCCCACCATAACGCAATATTCAGAGGAGCGCCGCGGGAGCGCACAGGAGGAAAAACTTGCGCGGGAGCTGCGGGTCCTGTCGCCGCGCGAATTGGAAGTGCTGACATTCGTCGCCGAAGGACGCACAAACCAGGAGATTGCCGACCGGCTGGTGATCAGTATCAAGACCGTACAGGCACATCGCGCCAATGTGATGGAGAAGCTGGGGCTGCATGATATTACGCAACTGGTGCGCTTTGCTATTCGCCATGGTTTGATTTCGGCGGAATCATAACCAGGAGCGGATGATTTTCTTGACACAGTCATTGTGCTGACAGCACAATAGAAACGTATCTTTCTACGTACATATATATATTGCAGAAGGCGCGCATCATCAATAATTGACAAGAATGGAAGCTGTATATGAAATCTCTTTTGCGTCTGAATGGTTTGCGACGTAATGTTCCTATAGCACTGCTACTGGCACTCTGCCTGGCCTTTCTTTTTCCTGCTATAGCCAGCGCGCATGCTATCTTGCTGCGCTCCGACCCGCCAAAGGATGCCAGGTTGAACGCTGCTCCCCAGCAGGTGCGTATGTGGTTTAGCGAAGATTTGAATCCCGCTTTCAGTACCGCGGTCGTCGTCAATGCGCAAAACAAGCAGGTTGACCAGAAAGATGCTCATGTCTCGCCTGCCGACTCAAAAGAGATGGATGTCAACCTGCAGCCAAACTTACCGCCCTCGGTCTACATCGTCATTTACCGCACCGACTCTGCTATCGATGGGCATATCCTGCGTGGCTCATTTATTTTCACGGTTGCCAATCCTGATGGTTCGCTCCCGACGCTGAATCCCAATGTTATACCGGGGCAAAATGTGCTGGGAGGAGGAAATCTCACCGGACTCTACACGGGCCAGCTCGATCCGCCGACACTATTCAACCTGGTGATGATTACGCTGGCAGAACTTGGCGCGGTCTTCTGGGTGGGCGCGCAGCTCTGGCTGATCTTTGTGTTGCAACTGGCGCCGACAGATGACGAAAAGCTCAACGCCATCAATCAAGAAGTGCAGCAGCGCTTCGAGCGCCGCTGGTCGATCCCCACACTCCTGGTGATATTGTTCGCCAATATTGGCGTGTTGTTGGGACAGGCCTTAATCATTACTGGCGGCCAATGGGGATTCTCGCCACAATTGCTGACGGGCCTCATCAGCAGCGGGCGTTTTGGCACATTCTGGACACTCCGTGAGATCACCGCCTTCGTTGCCCTGCTGCTGGCGCTCTTCACGCTGCTGGTCAAACACAGACCGCGCGTGGTCGATAGACTGCTGCCCTCGATCAACCTCCTGCTCGGCGCGGTGCTTTTCATCGCCATCTCCCTGTCAAGCCATGCCGCCGCCGTCAATCAGTCTATTGTGGTCCTTGCGGTGCTTATGGACTGGCTCCACCTGATGGCAGCGGCACTCTGGGTGGGCGGTATGATGTACATTGCGACCACCTACCTGCCAGTGCTCACGCGGAAGCCAATGGCGGATCGAGCCAAATCACTGGTCACACTTCTCCCCTACTTTAGCCCGCTGGCTATAGCCGGCGTCGTTATTATGGCAGCAAGCGGACCATTTAGCGCGGCTATTCGGCTCAGTTCATGGGAGCAATTGTTTACAACCGCATATGGGCGCGCGCTGACAGTAAAAATTATACTGGTCATTGGCTTGCTGGTCACCAGCGCGATCCACGTATTGCTGATTCGCCCGCGGTTGAAGAAGGAGTACTATAAGTACGCCTATGCCGTGGAAGGCGTCACCTTCAACCAGGTCCAGCAGGTGAAGTTACGCGAGGGACGCATGACCACACTGACGCGGCGCCTGATGACGATTTTGCGCTGGGAGCCCTTGCTGGGCGTAGGGGTCATTACCTGTGTGGGATTAATGAATGTCTTCGCAGGCACGCTCACGCCCATCGCTGTGCCTCAACAACCAACGACAACGCATCCAAATACCGCGTACAACACCACGGTCAAGACCTCGGATAACCGGTTCACAGTGACCTTGAATGTCAACCCAAACCGTTTCGGCACCAACATTTTTACCGCGACCGTGCTAGATAATCGTACAGGAAAGCCCACTACCGATGTTGGGGTCTCACTCTACACCACCATGCTTGATATGGATATGGGGACAGATACCGTCAATTTACTTCCCGATGGTAAGGGTCACTTCAGCGCTCCCGGCGATCTGAGCATGAGCGGGAACTGGCAAATTCGCATTCAAATTCGCACCCCTGATAATACCCTTCATGAGACGAAAATCAAAATATTTACGCCTTTTTAAGGATTTTTTCAATAGTTGAATATACTTGACGCTTTTCAAGGTTTGTCCTATGCTACAACTCATGAAACATGCTAAAGATATAGTCTGTTGATAAGGTCTAACAATGAATGTTAAAAGAATAAGGGTATGGTTGCCCTCTCTCAGCCTGATTTTCACTCTTTGCTTGCTCACTGCATGCAGTCTGGATAACACTGCTACCAGCACACAACAAACTCCCACCGCAAGTGCCGTGAATGTCAACGGTTTTGGTACAGCAGCCAACCATGTTCACTCCATGCTTGCGTTCCCGAACCACGTGTTGGTGTTGGCAACACATTACGGCCTGTTCCGCTCGGAGAATGGAGGTACTACCTGGACAAAGGTTGCTGCCGGTGATAACCAGCTCATGCAGGGACTGATGACCTACTCGCTGGGCTATAGTCCTCTGAACCCACAGCGTTTGTTCGTGTTAACGCAGATTGCTGTCATTCCTCATGCCGGAACACTGGGCCTCTATACCAGCGCCGACCAGGGAAAAACCTGGAAACTGACTATCGCTACGGCCAGTATTACATCCGGCTCCATCTACCTGGAAGAGCCGGGCAACGACACCCCTGACGAGGTCTATATCTACCTCCCCGACCTGGGAGCATTGGGATTACGAGTCAGCCTGGATGCCGGTCAGCACTTTTCCAGCACAGGAACATTACCCTTCGGTCGTATACTTGGCCTGCTTGCCGTTCCTGGGGCGCCTGGTCAGTTGCTGGCATATAGCGGCGATGGATTGGCGCGCAGCGTGGACGGTGGAGCGCACTGGCAGGTGATCAAAAGCATCAATGGCGGTGTTGAGGATATGGCGACGGCCGGACCGCACAGTCCTATCTACGCCTCAGGTGATGCAGGCATCTACACCTCTCTCGATGGAGGGAAAACCTTTACCCTGGTGGCGCCCCAACTCAATTATGCCTCGCTGACCGTCTCGCCGGTGCAACCGCGCTACGTGTTCGGCAAGACGGGCCTTGCCATCTATCAGAGTACAAACGGTGGTCGTACATGGAGCGCCCTACCGCATATCAGCGGCAATCTTGCTGTCCTGGCGGCTGACGCCAGCAACGCCACACAGGTGTATCTCTCTCTCTCTTATCCCACCGCGGTCTTCCAATTAGAGCCAAACGGCGCAGGTTGGCATTCGCTTACCCCACAAACTTAGCCTTGAAGGGTACTTACTGCAATGATAATGATTTCAAGAGACTATCGCGTACTGCTGCTGCGCGGCCTGCTGATCTTTTTTCCGGCGCTTGTTCTCCTATGGGCATTTTCTTCTCCGCTGGCCCACGCGGATGGAGGAGCGCCCAATCTCGCCTATGTTGCGGGGACAACGCAAGGCATCAGCATTATTGATATCGGCCAACAAAAAGTTACCGGCACCTTTAACGTTGGGGGAGACCCCCATTCTGTGATGCTCAGTCCGGATGGGCGTTTTCTCTATGTCGCCCAACCGGCGTTAGGACGCGTGACCATGCTTGCCGCGCGGACGGGTGCAACCATTTGCTCCACCAACCTCCCCGGTCAACCAGCGCTGCTGGCCTTTGACACAACCCCGGGTGCGAATATGCTCTATGCTGCCGGCAATGGAGATAGCACTGTCAGCGCGATCGATCCCAGCAACTGCGCGATCAAACATACCTTTCAGGCGGGTAGTCCCGTCTATGGCCTGGCGGTAGCCCAGATTAGCTCAGGCACGTCCAGCAATAGCGACCAGCTCTGGGTCGCGACTACCAACGATGTGATCATCTTTGACACGTCTGGAACGCAGCTCAACACTATCCCTATTCCAGGTGGGCCGCAATACCTCTCTATTCCACTGGGTACCATGGCCTACGTCACAACACGCCAGGGAAGTGTTGACGCCATAGACATCGGCTCCCACAAAGTCTTTCCACTGATCAGCGGTGGTAAATACGGCCCGATGGATTATGACGCAATTACCGGCGATGTCTACGTACCTGACCAGCAGCACAATCAACTTGTTGTGCTCACTCCCCTCAGTTCGGGAGGTAATCCACTGCCACCCGAGCCTAATCATACCTATCATCTCGGAGTCGCACCGCAATCTGTGGCTATTACCAGCGACGGACAACTGGGCTTCATAGCGCTCAGCGGGGGAAACGTCGCCATGCTTGATGTGCCCGGGAAACAAATCGTCAATACGCTTTCCGTTGGTGGAAACCCGCACTTTATCATCACCGGCCTTTACCCGCCGCTCATTGGCACCACTCCGCAGCAGGCATCGATTTGGGGCACAGTCGTCAACATCGTGGCCTACTTCTTCGTCATCGTACTCTTCATCATACCTATCTTGATTTTCAGGAGGTATAGCCGGGTAAACACGAGCAGCGCGAAGAAGCAGTGAAGTTACTCTCGGGTTGTAATCTCTAAAATCTCGGGCGTCCTGGCAAGCATATAGGGCGCAACCAGCCAGGTCACTAGCTGGTGAAAGGCCAGACCATACAGTAACGCGGCAGGAATGGTAAAGACCCACACCCACTGTACCTGGAAGAACAGCGGAAGGAACAACGCCACCAGCACCGGAGCCAGGATGACCAGTGACGCCCCCATCACCAGCAGCGACATCAGCCCACGCAGGCACCCAGCATTGCCAGACAAGGAACCCGTTGCCTGAGTCCCGCGCTGCATCCGGCGCACACGCTGTGGCAGGAAGACCGATGAAATGTTGCCACAGCCAATAACAACAGCTATACCTGCCAGGCCAACAGTCAGAATAGGAAGTACAAGATTCCAATTATGAGAGAGTCCCGCGCTTACCAGAACCAGGACGACCAATTCTACGATACCGATTACAGCCACAGCCAGGTTTTTTCCGAGCAGAATACGGCGCGGATCAATTGGGAATAAAAAGAGGGTTGTCAAGCTCTGTCTCTCCAGGCCCAGCGAGTTATACGAAAGGCTAAAGACAGAGAAAAAGACCGCGAGCGGAGCAGTAAACGAAATCGTTCCCAGTGTGTATAAATATCCACCTGGATTGAGGAACGGACCGACCAGGAAGATGATAATGATGTAGAGCGACGACAACAGCGTGGCTTTTAATTGAGGATCACGCCAGAAGTACTTCCAATCTTTGACGGCAATAGCAAAGATCTGTGTCGAGCCGAGGCGCTCCAGGCGCTCCAGGAGGCTTCCACTCGCTGCTTTGGGAGATACGACAGAGACGGTCGCAACCTCTCTCGCGGCTTTTTGCCGGCGAGCTCGAATAGTGCCACCCAGCCTCTGGTGTGCGCAGGCTCCGTTCGAGGACAAGCGCCCACAGGTACAGTACCAGGACACATGTGACCAGCGAAAATCCCAGCCAGGCGACACTCACGCCCCAGTTACCCAACGCTGCTTGCTGAATGGCTTGTGCCGTCATTCCTGGAGGTGACCACTGGAGAAAGAGCGAGAACCTTGCTCGTTCAATATTTGCAACGAAATCTCCTGTACCGATCCCTTGCAAGACGAGCTGCTGGAGAAGATAGCACGACATGGAAAAGAGTGCGATGAGAATAATGGTCAGGTCGCGAAAGCGACGACTTTGTAACGTACTCATCATCAGTGCCAGCACCAGCTGACTTATACCTACCACCTGTGCATAGAAGATGAGTACGGCCACAATCGTGAGCAACGTGACGGGCAATGAGATGGCCCAACCAGCGACTACCGCGATAAACACCAGCATCAGCCCAAACATGGGGATGTCCAGCAGCGTTGAGAAAAGCAGGCTGAGCATCAGTTCTGCGCGAGTGAGTGGGAAGAGTAGTAACTTGGAGACGTCCAGGCCCTCATTGACGGTAAATTCAAGCAGCGGCAGCACCATCCACATAAGGTAGACGCCTGTCAGCACAAGGAACAGAATTTCCGCGTTGGCTGGCGCGGGAAGGTAACGATAGGCGAAAAAGGTAGCAAGGGCAATGGCGCAGTACAAAGGGAGTCCAAAGACGATCATAAGAATGGTTGCGATGATACGAGACCTATCACGAGAAAAGCCGCGCAAAAAGAGCTTCCATCGCAACCAGAAAAGCCAGCGTACCTTATCAGGATGGATGACCAGCATAGAATACTCTCTTTCCTATTCTAGCCAGCTCATTTTATGAATGCAATATTCTGATGAGGTGGGAAGTTAGGGCGTAGATATACCTTAGTCTACCACATCGTTCGTTACTCACACTATGGATAACGAACGAAAACTTTACGATTACGATAAGCTGATTGCAGAAAGCACCGGACTCTATAGAGACTGGTGGATGTTGTGGAAGCGTATTCACCCTGAATGGGCATTAATACCTGAAAAACCAAAAGAACCAGTTATACCACCTACTCCTAAGCCAAAAGTAACATTTAAGGAACTCTCATGTAAACGATGTAACCATATCTTATGGTATACCCCAAAGTCAAGACAAAAATTGATCAAAAATAAGAGTGAACTCAGCAATTCAAAGAACGTGGTGACTCATGATCGGTAATACACCTGTATGGGTGTTTGATAATCGAGAGCCTGATGCAAGCGATCTTGATTGTAGAACTGAAAATACGCTTTCAGCCCACTTTCTGCATCAGAGACCGACTGATAATCCTTGATATACACCTCCTCGTACTTAACGCTTCTCCAGAGCCTTTCGACGAAAATGTTGTCCAATGCTCTTCCTCTTCCATCCCAACTGATGCGCACGTCTGCGGCCTTGAGCCGGTTCGTAAACTCGGTACTGGTAAACTGTGATCCCTGGTTGTTGTTGAAAATGTCCGGCCGTGCTCTCTCAAAGGCTTGCTCGAGCGCTTCCAGACAAAACGCGGTTTCCAAGGTGATCGACGTTCGCCAGGCGAGTACGTAGCGACTGAACCAGTCAATGATGGCTACCAGATACAGAAACCCTCGAGGCATTCGGATGTAGGTAATATCGGTGCTCCAGACTTGATTGACGCGATCGATGCTCATTCCTCGCAACAAATACGGATAGCGCACGGTTTGCTCTCCTGGTTGACTCAACCTTGGGCTCGGGTAGACTGCCATCAGGCCCATCTGTCGCAAGAGTCGAGCAACTCGCTTGTGATTTACCTCATAGCCTTGAGTGCGTAGCCAGGCCGTCATCTTCTTGATCCCATAAAACGGCGTTCGCGTATATTGCTCGTCCAGCAGTCGCATCAGCAGCAAATTCTCCTCACTTTCTGCCATTGGCTGGTAGTAATAGCTGGAGCGTGCCAAACCAACCAGCTCGCACTGTCGGGCCAGACTGAGGGTTGGATGCTCTGCTTCAATTAGCGCCCTCTTCTCTTCCACCCTCCCGACTGACTTTTTTTTAACCAGTCCATTTCCATTTTCAACTGCCCAATCTCCTGATACAACGATGCCACCAGTGCTTCATCTGTGCGCTCACGCCGGGCCCGTCCCTCTGAGAAGCCTGTACCGATTTCTTCCACTGCCTGCTTCTTCCATTGGGTGATCTGGCTGGGATAAACTAAGCGCATGAGTCACCTCATCCGCTCGTCTGCAAAACCGAACGTGAAGATTTCTCTTCATTCGGCTCCCCAGTCATTTGGTCCCTGTTATGGATACTATGTCTTTGATCGTGGCAGTGGCTATGTAATGCGCATTTGTTGTCTAGCTTTTCTGTTCCACCTGAACTTTTCGGGGTGATGTGATCGATTTCTATGTGGTCTTCTTCGCGGAAGGCCAATCCGCACCATTTGCATTTGCCCTGCTGCTTTTGGAGCAGCATCGCAAGTGTTCCCCTGGTTGTTGGGTGGTTCTTCAACCTCTGACTCCAGTAGAGTAAGTTTCCGTCGTAGGGGCTGGCAGTTCCTTTGACTTTGACGTGCCTCCGGATTGCCGTTGCACTATGTTTTCTGAGATCATACTGCTCTGGCGTTGCGAAGATGCTGTGTTGCCCTTCTCCTTCCTTCCAGTATCGTCGCCTAATCCAGTGCTTGTTTTTGTTCTGGTGCCTGCGTGTTGCCCATACCCAGAGCTGTTGTTGGAGAATGAAGTCACATCTACTGTATTCCGCCTTAGAGCAGACTGTTTTGTAGTAGTTTGACCATCCTCGGATGATCGCATCCAGTTCCTTGATCAATGTCCCTTGCGGGGCTGATCGGCGTTTGTGGATACTCTCTTTGATCTGTGACAGATGTCGCTTGACGGCCTCTTTACTCGGTTTAATGATCGTCTTGAAACCAAGCGGGATTCCTTGCGAGTTTGTTCCGGTGTGAGTTTTCCCTACCGGATAGTGTCGTATGGAGAACCCTAAGAACTCGAAGCCTACATTCCCTTCGTAGCATGTGAGCGTGTGGGTAATTCGCGTCTTGCTTGCTTTCAGTTCTAATCCCATATCCCTTAACCAGTGTTCCACCCTGTTCTTTACTTCCACTATCGTTTCTAGGTATCATCTCAATTTTTCGGGGAGAGAAAAACCTCTCATGTGGTTGAATCCGTGTTGTTCTGACAGAGATGGGTATCATGTTGAGAGGAAAAGATTGGGCAAAACCGCGACACCACATTTGAGAGCGTGACCATCACAGAACGCTCGACAGATGGTATCGACAGGGATATCTTCTCAAAAAATCACAGAGGACTGACGAGCAGGTTCAAGTCCCTCTCCCCCAAGAGGCAGCCAACTGAAAATCCTGAGATCGTTCTTCGATGAGATGGGCTAAACTGGGGAAGGTGTTCGTTTGAGCAATGCGATCATACAAATACTGATACATATTCACCCCGAGCTTCTTCGCCGTACTGACAAGCGTCTGAAAAGTATCCCAAGCCTCAATCCCTTCCCTGGTGCGTGCTTGCAGGCTCACGTCCCGTTTGCGTACGCGCTGCCTGGCTCCTAGCTCGGCGGGATTGTCGTGCAAGAGAATTTCGGGATGGGAAAGTACCATCAGCAAATGTTCTTTCTTTGCCAGAGTAAGCGCTTTGCGCTCGTCCAACTGTTCGTAGTCACCGCTCTGCTCAAAGAGCCGCTCAAACTCTCCCCGCAAATAGTCAGCTTCCTTCTGGTTGGGATTTTGCCGATAGGCCAACAGCTGGCGGTACAACTTCCAGAAGCACTCCTTGAAGCTATCCAATGTTTTGCGATGGTAAGGGATGCGTGGGGTCAACTTCTTGTAGTGGCGATATTCATGAATCCAGCAGAGAGCTAATTCAACCGTCAACCAGTTACATTGTGGCGCATCGTCACAGACTAATAGCTCGACCACCGGGCAGGCGGTCTGAGTTCGGTAGGCCGCTATCGCTAAGCCGTCCTTGATGAGCTTACGTAGTTTCGCTCCCAGTTTGGGCAGGTGCTCATCGAGCCATTCGTCCAGCTTGTTTTCATTCCAATCCTGCTCGTGCGGCAGCAGGTTGGTGAGCTTCTGGCACCACTTCTGAGCTACCCCCAACTGCTTCAAAAGGCTCAAGGCCAGTTCATTCAACCGGAAGGCTAAATCGGCTCCGCCCATCAGGACCCGAAGAAGACTGAGGCGGTCTTTGGCCGGTAATGTACAATAGGCCGTATAGAACGGGTTGCACAGCACATGACACTGCTCGTTCTTGCCGTCCACCCTGGTTCCTGTGCTGTCCAGGTGAGGCCCGCGGCTACTTCTCAGTCCGGCCCGCACCACTGCCGCACTCTCGCTATGGAACTGCTCCTGGTCTTTAATCAGGAAATCTGAAAGCTGTCCGGCACTCATGTGCATTCCCACCGTGTGCAAAAGTTCGAGGATTTGTAACTGCTTAGCCTCCTTCCTCCCTGTTGAAGACAAAAGCCCCAAAGGGTTGAGCGCCAGAAAAAAATTTGGTAGAGTAGCTTCATGGACACCCTCGAACTGGTAAAAGAACTGGAAGTGCAGCGAGCCGAAAATCAGACCTTGCGCAACGACCTGACAAAAGCCCTGGAAAGCCTTGAACAGGCGAACGCTCGCATCAAGCAACTGGAAGGACAGGTAGCCGAAAATCAAGCCCTGCACAATACCTTGGCAAAAGCCCTGGAAAGTCTTGAACAGGCCAATGCTCGCATCAAGCAACTGGAAGGACAAGCAGCCAAGGATAGCCACAATAGTAGTAAGCCCCCATCGACCGACGGTTTCAAGGAGCCGATGCGCAAAACGGCGAGCCTGCGAGAAAAGAGCGGCAAAAAGAGTGGAGGGCAGCCCGGTCATCCAGGGAAAACCTTGATGATGGTGGAGCACCCTGACCACACGGTCAGGCTTTCGCCTCAGCGGTGTGAGCACTGTCAACAGGATCTTTCGCAGGCTTCGCTTTCCCGAAGAGAACGTGTGCAGGTGTTTGATCTGCCAAGCGTTGGCCTGGAGGTCACCGAATATCAGGTGGAAGTGAAGGCGTGTCCATGTTGTCAAGCAGAGACGCGAGCCGATTTGCCTGATGGACTCACTCTCGCCTCGGCGCAATATGGCCCCAATGTCAAGACACTGGCTGTGTATCTGGCCTGTGTGCATCTGCTCCCATTGGCACGCGTCTGCCAGATCTTGGCTGATCTGTTTGGAACCACGTTTTCAGAGGCCAGCGTGCTTGCCGCTTGTCAGCAGAGTGCCAGTGCCCTCACCCTGGTATTGGAGAGGATCAAAACGGCCTTGCAGACCAGCCGGGTGATCCACAATGACGAAACCGGGTTCCGGGTGAACAAAAAGCGCTGGTGGTTGCATGTGGCTGCGACCTGCTGGTTCACCCTGTATCTGGCCCATCCCAAGCGCGGAAAAGAGGCGACCGATGCGATGGGGATCTTGCCCAACTTCCTGGGAACCAGCATGCATGACAGCCTGTCAAGCTATCTGCAATATGGGTGCATGCATGCGCTGTGTGTGGTTCATTATCTGCGCGAGCTGACCTTTATTTTCGAACGCTTTGAACAACTGTGGGCCAAAGAGATGAAAACATTGCTTCTCTCCATCAAAGCGTGCGTTCAACGGGCACGAGAGCAAGGAATGACGAGCTTGCCCCAAGCCAGCAAGCAGGACTTTGAACGTCGCTACAGGCAACTCGTCCAGACCGGAATGGCCGCCAATCCTCCCCCGCAAAAGCCCATTGGCAAAAGAGGCGCACCAAAGAAAAGCGATGCGCTCAATCTCCTCATCCGCTTGCACCAGTATCAAGACCTGATCCTGTGTTTCATGCAGGATTTTCACGTGCCTTTTGACAATAATCAAGCCGAGTCCGATCTTCGCATGATGAAACTGCGCCAGAAGATTTCTGGCTGTTTTCGTACAGAGGCAGGGGTTGCCATCTTTTGTGACCTTCGCAGTTATCTTTCCACCATGCAGAAGCAAGGTGTTCATCTTTTGACTGCCTTACGTTCTGCCATTATTGGTTCCCCCCTCCTCCCTCCTCTCCTGGCAGCTAAGTAGTTACATTTCCACGGCACTTTGCCGTTTTTCTCCTTCATGAACATGTCGTTGCCCCTCTTATTGTCTGCTTGCTTTCATCTCGTTGCGTATCTCGTGGGTATTAGGCAATTCAAAGACCCAAGAAGGCCACCAGCAGCCGCTGTCGGGCCTGGGAGAAGAGTACCCAGAAAGGCAACGGGAGTTTTCACACATCAGGTCAATGCGGTGATGTCTGAAAACTCCATCCATAGGAGAGATGATCCCAGCAAGGATGCGGTCTCTCTCCTATCAACGCCCTCTACAGGCTCTTCTACAGAAATTTGAACATGTTCATGCGTCAAAATACTTGCTCCTTACCTACCGAAAAATGTACAAAGTCGAGATTAGGTGCGCTGGGTTTTCTCTTACCGCGAAACCCTGTACATGTATCTGCTAATAACCTCCTGACGTCGGTGTGGTGGTTACTGCAGGACTGGGTGTTGGTGTAATTCCGGTTGTTGGCGCCGGTGTCGGTGTATCTGTCGTCGTTGGTGTCTGCTTCCGTGTCTGTGTCGGTGTGGGGACAGCAGTTGAGCCACTATACGACGGCTGCGTCGGCGCAGTTGTGGGCGTCTCCGTCGGTGCTTGTGTCGGTGCTGCCTGCTGCGTCGCGGTCGGAACCGGCGTATCTGTTGGCACTGCCGGTGAAACATACGTATGATAAATCGCAGTCGCTGCGAACACACCCACTGTAACAAGTACCACCAATGCCAACACAATAGCAACTCCAATCATTATCGGTTTCCGTCGTCTTTTCGGTCCCTGTGGAGAAAACGGCGTAAAACTGGACGGCGGTGGCGGCATATATCCACCATAAGGATTCGGTAGATCCGTCGAACTCTGCTCCTGATTCAGGACAGGTGTAGCACTTGGTGGTGGTGGTGGCGGCGGGTACAAGGGCAACTCTGTCGCACTCTGCGGTATTGTAGGAGCAGCAGTCGAAATTTGCGTCGGATTATTTGCTTCCATTGCCGTGGTATCTGCAGTTTGTGTCACCGTCCCCACATCTTGTAGAGACAACCCACACTTCCCGCAAAATTGATCACCCATAGCAACTGTACTATGACAACGTGGACACTCATTCATATACTACCTTCTTTCCAGCGGCTGTACGAAAAGGCTTCTAGAGCTATTTTACATTGTTCAGTTTCCATTGACTTCTGGAGCCATCTGCTCTTCTCACGAAAGCCATGTAGGACAAAAAACGTATCCTCTCAATTTTTTGGGCAGAGAAAAACCGATCATCTGGTTGAAGCGGTTTTGTTCTGACAGAGAGGGGTATCATTCCGAAAAGGAATATATCATCTCGTTTCAAGTCACACCCCGCCAAGAGTTCCTTGACTGCGGCGTGCAACAACTTTTGTAAAAAAGCGAGCACAGATTGGGCTTTTCTCCTGTAGAAGACGCTCCATCTTTTTACAATGGAAACTGTACGTGGAGGTAAAGGAACTCTTAGCGGGGTCTGGTACGTTCTTTTCCTCTTTCCGTTCGTTACCCACCTTCTTGCTCCTTGATGCTTCAAAAAGATCTCCTATACTAGAATAATACAACAAAGAGCACTTCGGAAACACTGATAGTGGGGTAGTGAACGTCGTTCCTTAAAAGTATAATGGTCCCAAGATTTCGGACAGTGGCATAAGATAGAATAGCTGTATTGAGAAGAGTTTCCGTAAGGAGGAAAAGATGACAGGACCAAGGAAACGATACAGCGCAGAATTGAAGTCAAAAGTGGCGCTAGAAGCCATTCGTGGGCAGAAGACGACCAATGAAATCGCGAGTGAGTACGGTGTCCATCCGACGCAGATTACCCAGTGGAAAAAGCAAGCCCTCGAGGAATTGCCGCAGATCTTTTCGAGTCGACGAGAGAAAGCGGAGCAAGCTGAAGAGGAATTGAAGTCCACCCTCTATCAAGAGATCGGTCAACTCAAGGTTGAGTTGGATTGGTTGAAAAAAATCAGGATCGATCCGTTGAGGTCAAGCGAGCCTTGATTGAGCCAGCGCACCCGCACGTCAGTATAGCTCGCCAATGCGAACTGCTGAAGATGGCTCGATCGAGCTATTACTATGAACCAGCAGCAGAAAGCGAGGAGAATTTGCAGCTGATGCGACTACTGGATGAGCAATACACCCACATCTCCTTTTACGGCACACGCAAGATGACCGCCTGGTTGCAAACGCAAGGATATGAGGTCAATCGCAAACGCGTGACGCGGTTACTGCGACAGATGGGATTGGAGGCGATCTATCCGAAACCACAGCTGAGTGTTGCGGGAATGAGCCAACAGCGCTATCCGTATTTGCTGCGTGGCATGAGCATCGAGCGATGCCATCAGGTGTGGAGTTGTGATATCACGTACATCCGCTTGCAGAGGGGGTTTGTGCATCTCATGGCGATTATCGATTGGTTCAGTCGGTATGTCTTGGCATGGGAAGTCTCGATCACGTTGGATACGAGCTTTTGTCTGGAAGCACTGGATCGAGCTTTGTTGGTGGCCACACCAGAAATTTTCAACACGGATCAGGGTGTGCAGTTTACCAGTGCGGAGTTTACCAACCGACTCAAAGCGGCAGATATTCGCATCAGTTGGGATGGCAGAGGGCGAGCATTGGACAACATTTTCGTCGAGCGTTTATGGCGGAGTGTGAAATATGAGGATGTCTATATCAAAGATTACCAAAGCGTGGCAGATGCCGTGAGCAACTTGCGAGCGTACTTCACGTTTTACAATCACGAGCGTCTTCATCAATCGTTGGCGTATCAAACACCGGCACAGGTGTACATGAAGCAGTAACACAGATATTCTCGTATGGTTGAGTTCTATCTTATTTTTGGTCTCAAACTGTCTTGACATTGGGGACCACCATACTGTGTGGTATAGGCTGGTCAGAACCTTCGCCCATTTCATGCTCGCCTCCTCTGTTTCTTTATTGTAGTTAAGAAACAAAAACAAAACTGAAAGGAAATCAAAAATGACAAGCAACACAATCAGCATATATAAAACGGATGAGAGATGAGATAATAACTCTACATTTATGCAGATAGCACATCATTATGGTTATTGGAAAAAATATGATTAGAACGCCCGTACCCTATGATTAGGAGAATCAGAAAACAACCCCATTTGGCTTATCAATTGGTCTGCTACCGCTTCTGGAGAGGCTTCAGAAGATAGACTACTCTAGCCAGCTCAGGTTGTGTTCCTCGCTGCGAGCACCAACAATGTTGAGGAAGAGGTCTTCCAATGTTGCATCCTTCTCCTCGCCGCTGGCACGCTCTCGTAATTCTTGTAATGTGCCCTCCGCTACCAGCGTTCCCTGATTTATGATACCCACCCGTGTACAGAGGCGCTCAACAACCTCCATAATATGCGAAGAGAAAAAGACGGTCGTACCGCGCCGGGTGAGTTCACGCAGAATATCACGTATAACGCGCGAACTGATGGGGTCGATGCCCTCAAACGGCTCGTCCAAGAAAATGACTTGCGGGTTATGAATAAGCGCGGCAGCCAGAGCGACCTTCTTGCGCATACCCACAGAATAATCGACGATCAGTTTATTCGCGTCATCGGACAGCGTCAGCACCTGCAAGAGCTCTTCTGCCCTGTGCTTGATATCTGCCTGGGGCAAACCATACATGCGACCGGCAAAGAGGAGAAATTCTCGCCCACTCAACCGTTCATAGATATTTAGAAACTCAGGCAGCACCCCCATCAAGGCGCGTGCTTTGAGAGGGTATTTCCACACATCGACGCCGCCAACCCAAACGGAGCCAGAGGTCGGACGTAACAGCCCGACCATCATCCTGATTGTTGTGCTTTTACCCGCTCCATTAGGACCAAGAAAACCGTAAAACTCTCCACGCTTAACACTCAAGTTCAGATGGTTCACCGCCACTTTCTGGCCGAAAACCCGCACCAGGTCACGAGCCACAACAGCAGGAGCCATATTTTCCCCGCTTCCAGGAACAACCTGTACTGGCGCCTGATTTGCCGCGCTTGATATATTTCTCTCGCCGGGAAATGCTGTCATACGCTCGCTACTTCCTTTTTTATACCTTTTGTATAACTATTTGCTATAACAGCATAGCACGGAGTGTTTCGTCCTGTCAAGAAGCGCCCGGTTCAAAGGAAGGCAAAACAGGGCTGTATTTCATCGACTCTCAGGTGAGGAAGCTCAGAAGAGGGAGTATAGACATATTTGACAGCTTTCAGTCTTACCATGGTACTTTCGTGCCTGTATAGCCGGTGCATCCCACTAATTCATCCACTCGCCCGGAGCATTGCTGCGCACGTGTACACCGCCATCGCGCTCTTTAATAATCCTGGCATCCTGCGCCATTCTGGCACGTATCTCCGCGGCGGAGGTTCGATGCCAGTACCCTGCCGGAAATAGCCCGATACCTATGGCGATAGCTGCCCCCATTTCAGCTCGGTTAAAGGGCAGATGCGGAGGGAGATGAAAAGGGACAGCATGAATTATTCCCAGGAGAAGCATAAGCGTAAACAGAAACATCGATAGCTCAATGAAGCCTACCAGCAGATAAGATGCTACTTCAATCATACGCTTTTTACGAAAGATATACGCAAAAACAACATTTAGTAGACACAAGAACCCCGTAATGCCCAGGGCCAGCGGGAAAATAATGCTATTCAAGTTTGAATGCCTCCACCAGATTGCCCGTAAGGGACCTGTCCATGTCAGTTATATGTCAGTTGCAGATTTGAGAAAGCCACCTCGGTACCCTTCAAATTCACCAACATGCCTATCTGACCGCTTTAAATCGAATTATCCTTGGCCGATCCTACTTTTTTCCCGTTTACCCAAAAGGTAAAGTGATTGCCATTTACCGCTACTTTGATCGTGTTCGTATTTGCGGCGCCCTGTCCCTGGTGAAATTCACGACCGAATGGATGTTGCCAGATTGTGGAATAGGGGGATTGTCCTTTACTACTATCATACTTCAAGAACTGGTATACACCCCCTTTATTATTCACGATCTCAAAGCTATAAAATGTAATCACCGTCTTGCCATTCCTGGCCTGCGAGTTTAGGAAGATGATTATCCCAAAAGAGTTGTTAATAGAGCCATCATTCCCTTTTATCTCCTGCATAGTCAAGGTATATGCCAGCGGCCTGTTCAGAAAAATGCCTGGGAGAAGCGCGGGAGCACTATGATTGGCGTCATTATCCATCACATGATAGGCTCCATCCTTGAAAATGTAGGTATGATGGCCAGTTTGAGCGATGGGCCAGTTATGGATATTCTGCTGTAGTGGATCAGTCAGGATGTAGTTTGCATTGGCGGTTGCCGTGGCCTGGACTGCCGCGATTGCCTGCCGGTCGGGATGCAATTTTTCAGTGAGTACACTTGTTTTTGACGTCACTGTTGGATGCGTATGCAAAAACCAGAAAAGACCCGAACTGGTCAATACCAGCAATACAAGCAAGGGTACCGCGACCTTCTTAAGCAGCTTCTTGTAATCGCGCCCTGGAGTATTCCCTTTAGTAGTGCCATTTGACTCTTTGGACGGTTCTGCGCGCGGTAACACCGGCAATAAGCCAGTGACATAGCGTCCAGGCTGGCCAGCGACAGGCACCTGAACTACTTTTACAGGTTCCGTCAACTTGACAGTGCTCCTGGCTCCCATTTCGCCGCCAGGGATCATCAGCGCCCCTGTAGTCGCAAAAGCGTCAGCCTCTTTGGTTGTATTCATGACAGGCGCTCTTCCCTCTTCTTCTTGCGCGGCTTTCTGCCAGACTGGATCGAAAAGCCCGCGTTTCCTCGGTACCAAGAGAGGCGAAGTAAGAGTAGTGCCAGGGCTAGCAATCCTGTTAGACTGACTCTCCGAGAGCGAACCTGCTGAAGTTAAGGCGACACGGAATGCACTGGCTAAATCCCGGACGTTGGCATGCCGATCAAGCGGACGTTTGGCCAGGGCCTGTAGTATTACTTGTTCCGCTGCCTGAGGTAAATCTTCGCGTAGAAGCCGAGGTGAAGGAGGAGCTGTCTTTACATGTTGCGTTGCAATCTGCAGTGGTGTCCCCTGAAATGGTGTCTGGCCCGTCGTCATCTGATAGAGCATAACCCCCAGGGAATACAGGTCTGCCCGCATATCTACTACATCTCCCATCACCTGTTCTGGGGCCATATAGTCGAGCAAACCAACGGCTGTTCCTGCCATCAGCAGGCGCATCCGTGATATCTGACTTTCAGTAACAATCTTCACCAGTCCGAAATCGGTCAAGAACAGGCGGCCATCAGCGGACATCAATACATTATCTGGCTTGAGGTCCAGGTGGAGCACTCCTTGTTTATGTGCATAATCCAGAGCTGCTGCCATCTGGTCAAGGTAATTGACAATCTTTGATAGTTGCAGTGGTCCCTCTTGCTCTATAGTGCGCTGTAGTGTTCCGCCGCTGATATAGGGCATCACAAGGTAGGCTAATCCATCGTACTTCCCGTAATCAAACACCGGGAGAATATTCTGGTGCTCCAGTGAGGAAATAACATTGATCTCCTTGCGGAATCTTTCCAGAAATGCCGCCCGCTGGCTGGACGTCTGCGTTGCTGCCGGGGATAACACCTTCACCGCAACTTGCGGATCAGCAGGCGATTGCTGAGCCAGGAATACAATACCTAGCTCTCCCTGGCCGAGAACTTTCTGGAGTGTAACGTTTCCTAAAGCCGTACCTATTTTTTAATGCTTGTGCCTGAAATCACAGGTGTACCTCTACTCCTCAGTTACGCGTAATCAACATGTTCATGAAGGCTACTTCGGTTCCCTTTAGATTTACCAACATTCCCATGCTGCCGCTTTTGAGAGAGCTATCATGAAAGGTCTTGACCAACTTCCCATTGATAGTAAAGCTAAAAGTCGAACCATTCTGATAGATTCTAAAGGTGTTCATCTTACCTGGTCCCTGACCCTGGTGATACTCGCTGCCAAAGGGTTGCGACCAGAGCTGCGTCCAATATTTAGTGGGGCTACTCTGGCTATCATCGTACTTATAGAACCTGTATTCTCCACCTTTGATATTGAGCACTTCGAAGCTATAGAAATTGGTAACAGTCTTTCCGCCTTTATTTTGCTGGTTAAAGCGAATGATCATACCAAAGGAGTTATTGTTTGAGGTGTCATCCCCTTTTACCTCCCACATCGTCAATGCGTAGGCATTAGGGACAGTAAAATTTTGTTGTGGTAAAACCACGGCAACGGCATTGCCCTCGGTATTTAAGATATGATAGGCTCCGCCACGAAAGAACTCATTTTTGCCCGTAGGCAGGTTGTGGATATTCTGGCTCAACGGATCCGCAAGAATCTGATTTGCGAAAACTGTAGCCTGCACTTGAGCAGTAGCTGTAGCCATTACGTTCGGCGTTGCTGAAACCCCAGTCCTGGCAGTTGTTACGGTTTGACCCTGGTGGAGATGAGCAAACCAGAAAAATGCTCCCGTACCAGATATTAACACGAACGCCAGGGCTGCAAGCGCGATGACGAACGCGGTTTTTTTCCGATCGTACTTCTTTTTCTTACCAGTTTCTCCAGCTTCCTGGGTCTGAGGAACAACCGGCAATAAACCTGTGACATAACGTCCAGGCTGACCGACAACAGGCATCTGCACCACCTTGACAGGCCCAGTCAGTTTCACCGTGCTGCCCGTTCCCTGTTCGCCTGTCGGCACCATGAGCGACCCGGTTGTATTGAACATAGGAGATACTTGCGTCGCGCCCATCGGTATGGCGGCAGGCTGTGCTCCGGTCGTCGTAGGTAATGTACCGGTAGCAGCCGATAACTTACCTGTTCCCCCCAGGATAATGGGTGAAGGAGAAGGTTGCGTTCCAGTATAAGGGGGATACACGCCCGTTGCTGCTGCAGGTGGAACATTATTGAGCGGCGCGGCTGGCAAATGTCCCGTTCCCGCCACTTTCGGAAACATACCTGTACGAGAAAGAAGCCCCGTTGAATGAGCAGGCTCAGCACTCGCCGCAGGCAAAACGCCTGTTGGCTTTCCTTCTCCCAGATCTTTCGCGGCCAGGGGTGCCGGCGCCGGCATCGTTCCAGTTGTTCCTTTTTGCCAGACCGGATCAAAAAGGCCGCGCGGCGCGTAATGTCGCGCAGATGTGGAGGAACCCATAGAAGGTGCGGCTGATGGAGCATTACCGAGCAGTACTCCAGTGTCATTTAAAGAGGCACGGAAAGCTCCGGCAAATTCGTGTCCTGAAGCATAGCGATCGTCTGGCCGCTTTGCCATAGCCCGCAGGAGCACCTGTTCTGCCGCGACCGGGAGGTCTGGGCGCAGTAACCCTGGCGAGGGAGGTGGAGATTGCAATTGCTGCGCGGCAATCTGCATTGGTGTCTCACCCTGGAAAGGAGTCGTCCCGGTGAGCATCTGATAGAGTATGACACCAAGGGAATACAAATCCGAACGGCCATCCACCGTATTACCAACGACCTGTTCGGGCGCCATGTAGTCCGGTGTCCCCACCGGAGCGCCAGCCCCGGTCAAACGAAGTTGCTGCGTTTGCCCCTCTGCGATGATTTTTACCAGGCCAAAATCGGTCAGCAATAAGCGTCCCTCGGGGGTCATCAAAATATTAGCAGGCTTGATGTCACGATGAATGACACCGCGCTCATGAGCAAAATCTAACGCAGCGGCCACCTGTTCCAGGTAATTCAATGCTTTCGGTAATGGCAGTTGTCCTTCATGCTCCATAACATCGCGCAGCGTCCCGCCACTGATATACGGCACTACCAGGTAGGCAAACCCATCGCGCTCGCCATATTCATGCACATGTAGAATATTTGGATGCTCCAATGAGGCGGCGGCATCGGTTTCTCGGCGGAACCGCTCCAGGAAGGCTGCCCGTTGATGGGAAGTTAGCGATGCCGATGGCAATAATACTTTCACCGCCACCTGTCGACGAGGGCGCGATTGTTGTGCCAAATAGACGGCTCCCATGCCTCCTTGTCCAACAACTTCCTGGAGTTTACAGGTCCCTAGCATCTTACCAATCAATGCTTCTGCATTCATCAAGCTCTACCTCTTCTTGTTTTTGGAGTTCTCTCTCTGCCCATCTTTCTGCCCACTGACCGCCCAAACCCTTTTGTAATATAACCTTACACATCTACATCTTATTCAACTTGTGCCATTCTGACAATCCATCAGGCTTGAGAACATGACCATAGTACCTTGAAATACCACAGCATGATACACGACAGACGAAAAAATATGCACTATTACAGAAAACTGAGCGGGAAAGCCCCTGTGATTCATCCAGGGGATGAACCGCCGTTCCTTTCAAAGCGGCGGGGCGGGAAAATGGAACTTGCGTTCGGGGAGCGACAGTGCTATACTGCTGTGGTATGAGTAAGAAGCACAAGAAGCCTTTGGGCGAGAAAAGAGAAAAAGCGCCCGGTCCTCACACGCCAACGTTTTTGCTGGAGCTGCCTCTGCAGGTCAATGCGGGCCAGGCCAAACGCATCCGGGGGCACTTGGAGGCCGGCAGGCAGCTCTACAACGCGGTGCTCTCAGAGGGGCAACGACGACTGTGCCGCATGCGAGCTGATCCGGCCTGGCAAGCGGCACGTGCGCTGCCTCGCGCCCGCAAGCAAGAGCGAGCGGCGGCCTTTCGCGCGCTGCGGAAGCAGTACGGCTTCAGCGAATACGCTCTGCACACGTATGCCAAAGGGGCCAGGCAAGGCTGGCTCGCGGAGCATCTGGATGCGGTGCTGGCGCAAACCCTGGCCAGCCGCGCCTATCAGGCCCTCAACCGCGTGTGCCTGGGCCAGGCCAGACGCGTGCGCTTCAAGAGTCGCGGGCGCGGCCTCCCGAGCTTGGAGAACAAGCGCAACGATACCGGCTTGCGTTTCGTGCTGCAAAAACCGGAACAAGGCAATGACGGCTACGTGATCTGGAAGGACGACCGGCTGGCGGCGATCATCGACTGGAACGACCCGGTGGTTACGCACGGCTTGGGCCATCGGGTCAAATATGCTCGCCTGGTGCAGCGCAAAGCCAGCAGTCCGCAGGCAGCCGGAGCCGATGCCCAGGGCTACCGCTACGCTGTGCAGCTGGCCCTGGAAGGGCTGCCCCACCACAAACCCAAGCACACGGTAGGAACAGATACCATCGGCGCAGACCTGGGACCCTCGACCATCGCGCTGGTTCCCCAGCGGGCACAGGCAAGCCTGCAGGTCTTCTGCCAAGACCAGGTCCCGGATGAGAAGCAAGTCCGTCGGCTCCAACGCAAGATGGATCGACAACGCCGCGCTGCCAATCCCGGCAACTATGACGAGAAAGGGCGCATCCGAACAGCGGGCGGCAAGAGGAAGTTGTCCTGGAAAGCGAGCCGAAGCTACGAGAAAACGCGACGCAGGAAGGCCAAGAAAGAGCGTAAGTTGGCGGCTCATCGCCGGAGCTTGCATGGCCACCTGGTGCATGAGATCGTGGCGGTAGGCAACACCGTCATCATCGAGAAACTTTCCTACAAGGCGTGGCAGAAACAGTACGGGCGAAGCGTGGGACTGCGAGCACCAGGGATGTTCATAGAAATGTTGAGACGCACCGTTGCAAGGACGGGCGGCACCCTGCTCGAAGTCCCCACACGCACGACCAAACTCAGCCAGTTCTGTCACGGCTGCGGCAAGACGCTCAAAAAGCCGCTCTCACTGCGCTTTCACCAGTGCCAGTGTGGCATCGGCCCGGTGCAGCGCGATCTGTACTCGGCGTTTTTGGCCGCCTACCTTGACCCGGCAGATCCCATCCCCTCGTGTGCCCAGTATGTCAGTCCCTGGGAAGGTGCCGGGGCGGAGGCGCGCCTGCGGCTCGCACACGAGCGTGTCCAACAACGTGCGAATGAGGGGCAGAGCTTGCCCCGAAGCATGGGCGTCCCCCGTGCCGGAGCGCGTCGGCCCGAAAGTCGAAACGAACCCACACCAGAGCCAGCTTTCTCGCTGCGTCGAGGAAGATTGGAAGCGTGGAAGGAACGTTAGAACCCCTGCGGCTTTAGCCCGGGGAGCACTCAGAGCACCACTGCAATAAACGAGAAAATCTGCCAAAATGTAGGGAATGCACGTAGCGCCTACTTGATTGCGCTTATGAAAAGAGGGACATTGTATTCAAGAGTGCAAATCATTGTACCCCTATCCGAAGGTATCTAGATTATCTACATCTTCCTCGGCATCCAGGGGAACAAGCTCATCACCGATACGGATCGCCATTGACGGAACCGTGCGGCTCTGGATAATGATGCCGTGCAGTAATGAGGAGGCAGCTTGCGCCAAGAGCGGGCGGAGTCGCTCAATACGCTCTCGCTGTATCAACAATTGTTCGATACGACTTTTGGCGTGAGCAGCCGCAGAACGCTCACTGGTCACGCCCTCTGTTAGCACCGGTGAGGCCTGCTCCCAAACGTCCCGCGCATCGAGTACCTGGCCAACGGCAGATTGCACCTGCTGTATGAGATCAATGGTTTGATTCAACAACATCAAGAGATCACCCTCGGCCAGGTCGATGCGCCGGAGCAGGCCACCGAGCGACATGCCGCGCGACCATGCTAAAGCCACACCGTGAAAATCAGGCACAATGCCGGGGGTAAACATAATATTGGCACGCTCTTCAATACCGTGAACATGCTGCTCTATCCGCCATAACTCGCCGCGTACACGCTTGAGGCTGGTGTTGAGCACATCGCGATTATTCAGGCGGCGTTCATTATCAAACGAAAACCAGCTACAGACTTCAGCCAGGTCGCCTGCTGTCAATTCATCGAGTGCTCCAAGCATGATTAGCTCAATAATCAGGACGCCGGAGGGATGGAAGATACCGCGCAATAGACGCCCTTTGACCGTCAATGTATCATCCGAGCCAATGTAGCCAAGGGTACGCAGGGCAAAAATGGTACCATCGAGTTCCGCCGCTCCCGCACGACTCAGTGGATATGCTCCAATTGAGCGGCGCCTGCGCTCTAAAGCCTGTGTCGCCCCTTCAACCGCTTTAGCACGCTTCTTATTTACTTTCTGTTTGTTTGTGTGGTAGCGCATCTCCAGCTTCTCCAGGCGTGCCAGTTCGCGCTGCTCCCACAGGAGATAGCGCTGGTATTCGCGCAAACTGGAGGCGCAGATGCGGCGCAGGTGCTGGACATCGCCGGGGCGCCAGAGATTGAGCACAGAGTTATAGCGTATAATGAACGAGCTGGTCACCGGCAGGAGTTCAGCAGTGATGCGTTGGAAAGAGGTTTCAAACGGCTCCCACGGTGAGTAGGGAATGATTGCCGCACCACGTACATCCATACCGCGCCTGCCAGCACGCCCCGTCAATTGGCGATACTCGTTGGGCGTCAGCAAACGCATCTCCTGCCCATCAAACTTGCTCAGACTTCCCACCACAACGGAACGCGCAGGCATATTCACCCCCAGGGCGAGCGTATCTGTCGCGAAAACCGCGCGCAGGTGCCCCCTGGCAAAGAGCGTCTCTACCAGTACCTTCAAGCCCGGCAATAAGCCGGCGTGATGAAAGGCCAGGCCACGTGGGAGAAGTTCAGTCAAGGAATAGACCTGTTGGAGGTTGCGATCTTCTTTCGGCAATTGCTCAAGCCAGATGCCAATCTCCGCTTTGATAAGCTCCTGTTCTTCCTCTGAGGTGAAAAGATGCAGAGCGGCACTCATTGCCGCCTCCTCAACGACTCTTCTCCCCGGCAGGAAATAAAGGCAGGGCAACAGGTCGGCCTCGCGCAAGACCGTGAGTATCTCTCCTGGCTCAGGCGCCTTGCGCTGCGGAGGGCGCTTCACTTTCTGCTTCTCGTCGCTCGACCATACTGTCGTGGTTTGCTCGTCCCAAAATTCATCCTCTTCTTCCTCGTCATCCTCGCCGTACATATTGGCCCGTTTGCGTCCCATCATTTGCGCCAGTTTGGCTTCACCGCCAATATTAGGAAAGTGTTCGACACGATTCGACTCAGCGTCCTGCACGAGGTGTAGTTTATTATCGAGAAAGTAATAGTGCTCCAGGGGGACCGCGCGTTGCTCATGCACCACTAGCGAGATAGGACGATGTACGCGGCTGATCCAGTTAGCCAGGTCGTCAGCATTGCTGACGGTGGCAGAGAGGCCAACCAGTTGAACATGCGGAGGGGAACAAATTATGGCCTCTTCCCAGACAGGCCCGCGACCAACATCGCTCAGGTAGTGCAGCTCATCAAAGATAACAAAGCCTACACCAGCGAGCGAAGATGGGGTAGGGTTCTCAAGGTCCGTAAAGCGCTCTCCGCCTTCTTCGAGAAGCATATTGCGGTACACTTCGGTCGTCATAATAACGACCGAGGCACGGCTATGCTCAACAATATCACCTGTCACCAGGCCGACAGTATCAACACCGTACACGTCGCGCAGGTCACGATATTTCTGATTGGAGAGTGCTTTGAGGGGTGTAGTATAAATGACACGTTGATTGCGCTGTTGTGCAAGCCAGATGGCAAACTCCGCAACGAGCGTTTTTCCTGTTCCTGTCGGCGCTGCTACTACGACCGATTGCCCTTGCGCGAGTTCAGTAATGGCCTCTACTTGAAATGAATCGAAGGGAAACGGATAACGTGCTACAAACGTTTGAATACCCGCCAGGGTCTCGCTCCCTGCCTCCACTTGTTTGTCCATAACCTCTTCTTTTGTATTGTACATTATATCTACTGTTCCATTGTAACATGTCTAGCAAGCTGGAACAAGCATCCGAATTCAGTCCCAACCCTTTTTGCCCTCTTCCCTCATTGCATTCCACGCATTACAATGATGTTAGAGAGATTACATAAGTATGCCTAAACCAGGAGAATATATATGCACATCGTTAGCGTTGACGAAATGCGCTTATTGGAAACACGGGCAGCAGAAGAGTATGGTTTGACATCTCCAATATTGATGGAGAGCGCGGGGAAAAGTGCCGCCGAAATACTGGCGCGCTACATTGCCGAAAAAGACAGTCAACATCGTTCGATCGATACGCTCGAGTTTCTGGTACTGGTCGGCCCTGGCAACAATGGCGGGGACGGCATGGTGATGGCCCGCTACCTGGCGCAATGGGGGGGACACATCTCCAGCTATCGCTGGAAAGAACAGCAACTAACGATCCACGGAGAGCCGGTCGCGGCTGGAGATGTACCCACAAGGCTGGAAGAGGTCGTCAAGCGGTGCGATTACGTTCTGGATGCACTGCTAGGGACGGGACGCTCGCGTCCACTGCCTGATAGTATGCGTTCACTGCTGGGACGCGTTGGCCAGGAGCGCCAGAAGCGAGATACATTGCGCATTATCGCGGTGGATCTGCCAACGGGCATGAACGCCGATACTGGTGAGGTAGACCCTGGCACAATAGCTGGAGACATCACCATCACCCTGGCCTGCCCCAAACAGGGCTTCTTCTTTTTCCCAGGACGAGATTATATGGGTGAGCTCTATGTCGGCGACATCGGCCTTCCAGCCGAGTTGGAGAGCAATCTTCACAGCGAGATGTTGACAGCTGAACTCATATACACGCTCTTGCCACAACGGCCATTGAACAGCAATAAAGGAACTTTTGGCAAAGTGATGCTGTATTGCGGCTCACCGCTCTATCCCGGCTCGGCCTTTCTCGCGGGGAATGCCGCGGGACGCAGCGGTGCAGGGCTGGTGACGCTGGCCGTGACGCAGCAAATGTTACCGATCTATGCCAGTGCATTTCATGAAGGTACATTTTCATTGCTGCCTGAGGAGGCCGCGGGAAGTTTTGAGCGAGCATCCAGCATCATGAAGAACCTGGAGGGGTACCGCGCGCTGCTGATTGGTCCCGGCCTGGGACAATCTCCCTATACGCGCGAAGTGATCCTGGAACTGTTGGAGTCTTTGCGCGCGCTGCCAGATGAGGAGCGGCCGCAACTGGTTATCGACGCGGACGGCCTGAATAATCTCTCAGCCCTGGAACTCTGGTGGACGCTGCTGCCCAAAGGCACGGTGATTACACCACACCCTGGCGAGATGGGACGTCTCTGCCACGGCCTGAAGGTCTCGGGGGGGAGATTGATCGCCTGGAACTGGCACGCCGAAAGGTTGAACAGTGGCAGGTGACGCTCGTGCTCAAAGGCGCCTGTACGATTATTATTGAGCCGGGCGGTCGCACGCGCATAAATTGGCAAGCCAACCCCGCGCTGGCCAGCGCCGGCACGGGAGATGTGCTGGCGGGAATGATAGCGGGTCTGCTGGCACAACACGTGCGACCCTTCGATGCCGCAAGTGCAGCTGTCTACCTGCACACGGCAGCTTCCGAACTGATCAGCGCCGAAATCGGTGAAACGGGTTTGTTGGCCTCAGATTTGTTGGCGCAGATTCCCCGCGCCATCAGCAAATTGCGAGCAAACAGAAACCCCGATGAGTAATTAGTAAGATTGCCTGGGAGGATGCAAAAATAGGCAATTATTCTATAACGAAAGGGCGTATCGTGCGACAGAGCCTCGATACGCCCTTTGTTTTCCTTGCTTATCAATCAACATTTACTCAGAAGTTGTGCTTGCAGATTCGCCAACGACATTGACGGTGATTTTCGGCTGCAGTTTCTGTGCCACCTTGACCGGAACGATAAAAGTACCGGTGGAGCGAATAGGTTCAGGGAGATCGATCAAGCGGCGATCAATCACGATACCCTCGGCATCGCGCAGGCCAGTAGCAATATCCTGGCTGGTAATTGAGCCATAGAGGCGGCCCTGGCTACCAACGCGCGCTTTGAATGTGAGTGAAACCTGGCTCAGGCGCTCCGCCTGTTGTCGATTCTGTTCCGCCTGTTTCTCAAGTTTGCGCTGTTCCGCGGCTATACGCTGCTGGCGGTTTGCGATTAGCGAAGGGGTTGCGCCTGCCGCGAGTTGGCGTGGCAACAGATAATTGCGGGCATAGCCATCCGACACGTCCTTTAAGTCCCCAGCCTTCCCCAGGCCATCTACATCTTGTAATAGAATTACTTTCATTCTTAGTGAAGCTCCTCATATAGAGGGAACGGAAAATACCGTCTTCCTCATCACGCATTATTTCGGCACTTAGTGTAGCATAGAATAGTGTTCCCTGCAAGCTAGGGATTGATTGTTCTACATTGGCTTCTTGGGCGATTTGAGTGTCATTGAGGGTTGGAGCTTGTAGCGTTTTTCTCGTTGTAGGCGATACTAATTACCGATTGTTGTGAGTCGATGCAGAACATCATTACACAACGATCGGCAAGGCATCCCAAAATGCCTATCTCCTTTTTATTGTGTTATACCTGCATTAGCTCAAACGTTTTCGCTTGTAGCGTTTTTCTCGTCGTAGGCGATACTAATTACTTTCCTAAATTTACATGCGATTGCCCTGATGCATATTTCTCTCCTTTTTCTACACCAACAATGGTTACTAATGTAGAATATAATAATTTATGGTAAACTCCAACGCCCTTATTTGAGGCCTTTTTTCATCATCCTTGAGTTACTAAGTGAGCTTAAGAAGGTGCATTTTTGCCCAAATGTGTTCAATGTTGCTCATCAATATATGTTCGCTTAGCTGTCAACTAAGCTGTCAAATTGTAACAGTAAAATGAGCGAATAAAAGCACGTTCCAAGTCTGCTTCGAGGAACACTTAATTTAAAAAGTATGTTCATTGATAATTATCAATTGTTGAATAGTCTCTCTTATATCGTTCCTATTCGCTTTATGTTTCTCCGGAGTAGTTTATACTTGACGCTAGAACACAAACCATATCCATCTACTTTTTCCTAAGGAAGAGCAAGCTTGACAAAAATATACCTCCCTCAATTTGGCGATCTTCAAGAATACCGTGAAGCTGTCTACCACACCCTGCGGCAAATGGGATATGACGTGATCGCGATGGAGATTATGTCGCCACAGGCAAGCGCCCCCTTGAGAAATGCTTACAGGATGTTGCAGCTTGTGATCTCTATGTCGGTCTCTTTGCCTGGCGCTATGGGTATGTCCCCTCAGAAGGCAATCCCGAACACAAGTCTATCACTGAACTGGAATACCGCAAAGCCACTCAATCAGGAAAAGCATGCCTTATTTTTCTGCTTGAGAAGGATGCGCCATGGTCACCCAAATCGATGGATGCGGTTACTGGAGAAGGCAACCGCGGCGAGAGTATTACGGGGCTGCGTCAAGAGTTGGCAAAAGAGAAGATAGTGAGTTTCTTTCACACCTTAAACATTTAGCCAGTCTGGTGGGTCCTCCGTTCATCGTTGGGATGAAGAACGTCGAAAGGTGCTTGATGACCTCAACACTAGGCGTGAGCAGGTGCGGGTGCCCTTCATGGTGGAAGACTTGCCTGCGGACTTTGTGCCCCGTTCTCAGGAGTTCGACGCAACTGATTGGCAAAGTGCTTGACGAGCAACGGGAGGAGCCGATTGCGATCACCGCCGCGCTGCGTGGTGCGGGTGGCTACGGCAAAACCACCATGGCGAAAGCCCTCTGCCATGACGAACGCATTCAACAAGCCTTTGATGACGGTATCCTCTGGGTCACCCTCGGTGAGCACCCAGGCAACCTGGTCGGCAAAGTGGAAGACCTGATCTATACCCTGAGCCGTGAGCGACCAGGCTTCACCGGCATTGATGCGGCTACTGCGCGTCTTGCCGAACTGCTGGCCGAACGTGATATGTTGCTGGTCATCGATGATGTCTGGAATGCGGTGCACCTCAAACCCTTCCTCCAAGGGGGCAAACGCTGTGCTCGCCTCATCACGACGCGCAATGAGGAGGTCTTGCCCGTCATACCCAGAGTATCCCGGTCGACGCGATGCAGCCGAATGAAGCGGTGCAATTGCTCACGGCGGGACTCGATGGACTGGCACCCTCTTCTGCCTCTGATCGCCTGGCTCTTGAGAAACTGGCGGCTCGTCTGGGTGAATGGCCGCTGCTGCTCAAACTGGCAAATGGTCGCTTGCGCGGCAGATGAGCCGGGGAAAACCGTTGCCGGATGCGCTCGTGTATCTCAACCGGGCGTTGGATAAGCATGGGTTGGTGGCCTTTGATGCAGAGAACCCCCAGGAACGGCACAAGGCGGTACGGGCCACGCTGGGTGTGAGCTTGGAACTGCTCAACGCAAACCAATATGCTCGCTACCAGGAACTGGCGGTCTTTCCCGAAGATGTGGATATTCCCCTGGACACCGTGCACACGCTGTGGGCTGCGACCGGTGGGCTGGATGCGTTTGACACCGAAGAACTCTGTCAGCGTCTCTCTGACCTCTCGCTGCTCAACGGTTTGATGCGCTCAAGCGCACCATCCGTCTGCATGATGTGATCCGGGGCTACCTGCAACACGAGGTCGGCCCTGGACTTCCCGCCCTGCACGCCCACCTGCTGGATGCCTATGGCTGCACACGCTGGGCCGTGCTTCCTCACGATGAACCCTACCTGTGGGATCACCTGGCTGAGCATCTGATCGGAGCCCAGCGCAGCGGAGAACTCATTGCCACGGTCAAAGACCTGCGCTACCTGGCAAGCAAGACGCTGGCCCGCAGTGCCTCTGCGGTCGAAACCGACCTGGTGGTAGCAGAGCAGCACGCCCCTGAGGATATGCCGCTTCGTCTGCTCAAACGGCATGTTGTCACGATGGAACACCTGCTCAATCGATGTACCACCCTCAATGACGTGACAGCGGTACTGTCTTGTCGTCTGCAACACCTGCCTGAACTGTCAGACCTCTGGCAGAGATCGGTCAGCTGAACGCCTCCCGCCCTCTGTGGGGCTGTGGCATCCTCTGCCTGATCTGCCTCACCCTGCCTTGATTTGTACCCTGCAAGGGCATACCGCTGGGGTGAATGGCTGTGCGGTGAGTCCGGATGGGGCCTTCATTGTCTCGGCATCCTGGGATAACACGCTCAAAGTCTGGGATGCGCGCAGCGGAGAAGCCCGCCTCACCCTGCAAGGGCATACCGATGGGGTGATGGCTGTGCGGTGAGTCCGGATGGGGCCTTCATTGTCTCGGCATCCGCCGATAACACGCTCAAAGTCTGGGATGCGCGCAGCGGAGAAGCCCGCCTCACCCTGCAAGGGCATACCGATGGGGTGAATGGCTGTGCGGTGAGTCCGGATGGGGCCTTCATTGTCTCGGCATCCGAGGATAACACGCTCAAAGTCTGGGATGCGCGCAGCGGAGAAGCCCGCCTCACCTTGCAAGGGCATACCGATGGGGTGAATGGCTGTGCGGTGAGTCCGGATGGGGCCTTCATTGTCTCGGCATCCTGGGATAAGACGCTCAAAGTCTGGGATGCGCGCAACGGAGAAGCCCGCCTCACCCTGCACGGGCATACCGCTGGGGTGAATGGCTGTGCGGTGAGTCCGGATGGGGCCTTCATTGTCTCGGCATCCGGCGATAAGACGCTCAAAGTCTGGGATGCGCGCACCGGACAAGCCCGCCTCACCCTGCAAGGGCATACCGATGGGGTGAATGGCTGTGCGGTGAGTGCGGATGGGGCCTTCATTGTCTCGGCATCCTGGGATAAGACGCTCAAAGTCTGGGATGCGCGCACCGGAGAAGCCCGCCTCACCCTGCACGGGCATACCGATGGGGTGAATGGCTGTGCGGTGAGTCCGGATGGGGCCTTCATTGTCTCGGCATCCGAGGATAAGACGCTCAAAGTCTGGGATGCTGCGCAGCGGAGAAGCCCGCCTCACCCTGCAAGGGCATACCGATTGGGTGAATGGCTGTGCGGTGAGTCCGGATGGGGCCTTCATTGTCTCGGCATCCTGGGATAACACGCTCAAAGTCTGGGATGCGCGCAGCGGAGAAGCCCGCCTCACCCTGCAAGGGCATACCGATTGGGTGAATGGCTGTGCGGTGAGTCCGGATGGGGCCTTCATTGTCTCGGCATCCGACGATAACACGCTCAAAGTCTGGGATGCGCGCAGCGGAGAAGCCCGCCTCACCCTGCAAGGGCATACCGATGGGGTGAATGGCTGTGCGGTGAGTCCGGATGGGGCCTTCATTGTCTCGGCATCCTGCGATAAGACGCTCAAAGTCTGGGATGCGCGCACCGGAGAAGCCCGCCTCACCCTGCAAGGGCATACCGCTGGGGTGAATGGCTGTGCGGTGAGTCCCGATGGGGCCTTCATTGTCTCGGCATCGTGGGATAAGACGCTCAAAGTCTGGGATGCTCGCAGCGGAGAAGCCCGCCTCACCCTGCAAGGGCATACCGATGGGGTGTATGGCTGTGCGGTGAGTCCGGATGGGGCCTTCATTGTCTCGGCATCCGCGGATAAGACGCTCAAAGTCTGGGATGCGCGCAGCGGAGAAGCCCGCCTCACCCTGCAAGGGCATACCGCTGGGGTGAATGGCTGTGCGGTGAGTCCGGATGGGGCCTTCATTGTCTCGGCATCCGGGGATAACACGCTCAAAGTCTGGGATGCGCGCACGGGTACCTGTCTGATTACCTTTCCTGTTGAAGGTGCTCTACAAGCCTGTACCTTTCATCCTGATGGGAAACATCTTGTTGCTGCTGGCGCAGGTGGGGTGTATTTTTTGGAATGGGTGCCGTAGGGGGAGGGTGGGAAAGAGTCTTGTTGCTTTATCACAAGAGGGAGTGAGCCTGGATGGTTTCGCACTGCTGGGGGCCGAATGGAGGTTGTGCAAGAAGTAGGCTGCCGAGAAGAAATGGCAAGCCATGAGGGTATTCTTAGTTCTTTACGACCAGGAGATTTTAAGTCTCATCAATACGTAAATGTAGGTGACAAGCGGCTTTATAGGTTTGTAACAGCCTTCAACCCAGGAGATATTACCGTAGGAAATTTTAGCTTTCGTTCTCAGTTGTTGCTCACTTAATAGGCCATCCCCCATGTTCCTCAATCACCTCATCGATATTTGCCATTAATGTGATTGTCTCTGCCAGTGCTGCTACAATGCGCTGATAGTGTTTGATATCATCGAATGTCAATACTCGGCCCTTGCGATCTTTCAACCATTTATGACAGACCTGATAGCCGCCAACATGAAACTCCCATACATCATGAGAGACACCATCAAAATACTGAGACTTATTGATGTACACCTGTCCCTGCTCAGGCTGGTCACGTGGTTCCAAATACTCAATCTTCTCAACTACATTATTTCCCTGCTCCGGATAATTGGGTGTAGCTTTTCCAAATTTTTCCATCAAGTGCAAATCAACCAACTGTTCGCCCAACTTACACAATTCACGAAACGGGTCTGCATTTGAAGTGAGAGGAAGACGTGGGAAGTCGGCCTTGAGGAAATCAGCATAGCGTTCACGGTAGGTTGGTGAGTGGAAAACGGCGTACATGTAATTAAAGATGTCTTCTGGCCCGAAGGTTTGTTGCAAATCACCCTTATCATCTTCATTGAACAGCATACTAAGCTTGTTCGAGATATCGAGGATAAAAGAGTTTGATAAGTTTGGATAGCGTCCATTAGGTGCGTTAGTTTTCTCATCAGTATCAAAAAGCCCTTTATTTATTTGATTATGGTAGAGGTAGAGAGGAAAAACAGAGGGGGTTCTATGTGAAATGAATAATGTCTCCGGACTGTCATGGTGTGTTTCGTAGCAAAAACTTCACAAAGATCGGGTACACCTTCATCCGCCTGACGCTTGCTAGAGCAAGATTAGGATGCAGGAGGCTTTCAGTTACATCCGCTCGTGGATAAGCAAGAAACCCCTTTGTTTTCCCAGTAAAGTAGCTCCATCGGAAATCGAAAAAGGCTTATATTGTATCAAGAATGCTTGTCCCTTGCTATTTAATACATCCCATTTTGCTGAAGTAATAGACCAATCACGTCCATCAGGACCGAGATCATATTTAGCGCGTAGCATTTCAGTGTCCTCAACCCGAATATCATTGAGCACACGGCGTAAAGACTCCTGATCAAAGTGGATAGTTAAAGCATCCTTCTTAGTTTGTATAGCTGAGTTTAAGTGATTAAAAATTTTCGTAATACTCCATCCCTCTTCGTATTCCTTAACATTTATATCGGTTCGTGGAACAAAGAAGAAATATGGTTCATGAGCGGCGACGGTGTTCCAGTTAGTAGACTCAATACTGTTCTCTTTTAGCCATTGATACTTGGTCTCGCGCAAACCATATAGTTGGGCATGCTTAATAGTTGCTTTCTCTTGCTGCATATCAGGATGCTTTACAAAGATGCTAATTGCAACACCTTGTTGTATATCAAAGGCATTTTCGTCCTTTGACCCGTCTGGACTTCTTTCCTTTTTCTTGCTACTGCCATGTAGATCAAGAATGTATATGTCTGTAAAAGTTTCCATGAGTGACTGACGCATACGCCGATGTGTTATACCATCAATATAAGTATTGTTGGTAATGTAAGCAAGTACTCCATAACCTGTTCGATCAATACGCCATTGACCGAAACGAATAAATTTTATGAAGTCATCGTCTAGGTTCAGTTTTTTCTCGTTCAGATCTTTTTTATAATCTTTAAGTAAGCTCAGTATCCAATCACCCTTGTTCATCATACCGAAGTTGGAATAAGGAGGATTACCAAGCACTACCATTACAGGAACATCATACTTTACATTTCCCGCTGCGGTAGCTTCTTCTACGAGCCATTCAGCAAAGGGAAGTCTACCTCCCTCAAACCCTTCTTCTAGGGTATTGGTCAAGTAGACACGAAGGCGTTCATTGCTCTTAAAGTCATAACCTGTTTCGGCGAGTTGCAAGCCTAGCTTCATGTGTGCAACTGTATAAGGGGCCATGAGCAACTCGAAAGCAAACAGTCGAGGTAACAAATGTTGCGATACGTAGCTTGACCACATGCCCTTATTGCCCTTGAACGTCTCATAGATAAGATCGATGATACTATGTAAGAATGTCCCTGTTCCAGTAGCGGGGTCAAGTATCTGGACTTTGTGTGTTTGCAAACTGTAATTGCCGTCAGGACTGAGTGCCTTGAGCATGGTTGCATCGGCCAGGCCATCTACTAGCCCAAAGTCTTTCTTGAGCAGATAATCCACGCTGCGAACTATGTAAGAAACAACTGGCTCTGGTGTGTAGTAAACACCACGCGCCTCACGCATTTTCGGGTCATACTGCAGCAAGAAACGTTTCGTAGAAGTGAACAACAGGGTCTTCCTGACGAGTCCGCTTCCCAAAATCATAGAGGATGGCTCCCATATCTGAGCGATTTAATACCTCAGCGAGATCGTCAACTGCCCATACAATGCGTTCGTCGAGTTCTGGCCCCGCAATATAGCCAAACATCTTCCGTAAGAACGGGTTGGTTTTAGGAATATCGTATGCTGCGTGTTCACGAGTAAAGGCTGCATTGGGCTTGGCATTACAACGAGCAGCGAACAATCCGTAGCAGATCGTTTGAGCATACATGTCGGCAAACTGTTCGGAGTCGAGATCAGGAAGGAGCACCTGACGAAAGCCCTCCATCTGTACATGTAGCGACCCACCGCCTTCCTCACTCTTAAAGGTCAGGCTGATGGCATTACGAATGAGCTGAGCAATGGAAGCCATACGGGTAGCCAGTTCTTTTGGGTTGTTCACAGTGGGAGTCTGCGTTATTATGAAGCCTTGCAAGAGCTTGCTTACCTGTTCTATGCCATCTTGTTCGGGTATCCACTTGCCCTTCATACCTGCTTTTGCGAGGCGTGCAGTCATGCGGTGTTCTCCTGCCACATACCAGCGGAACTCTACATAGTCGGTTAAGATGAGATTAGCCAGGCTCCCCAGATATCGTTTCATTTGATCGGTGCGCTCGGTGTGGTCAAGGGAGATGCCAATATCTTTTGTTTCAATATAGCCAAGGGGGGTTTGCTTTTTGGTGATGATGAAGTCAGGTGCGCCGCATTTCACGCGCTTCGGTTCATTTGTGGCCGTTGTACCAGGAGCGAATGTCTCTACTAGTTCTTTCAAATTCGAGCGGTAGGTGTGCTCAGTGGCATTGCCCAAGCGATAGGCTTGCTCAATCTCTTGTAAGTAGTTTCGTAATGCTGCTTGGCTCATACACACATCTCCCTTGCTACATTGATCAGTGGTGGTTATTTCTTGTGGCTTCTCAGTTTAGCTGATAATGGGGCAGATAGCAAGGAATTTGGGATACATGGATAGATGGATACATTGCCTAATTTTTCAATCGATGATGAGTCCATCGTAGTATAAAAAAGCCCTGGAAGCTATTTCAGTTTCTAGAGCTTTCTTTTGCAAGTTTGTAACTCTACTATCTACCCTCTAATGGCAAGCTGTTAATTATACAGCGCCAACTTTATCGAAAGTGTTTCGTTCATGTTTGCGAAGCATCTTTTCTGTACGCTCAATGTCGAGAGATAAAGCGGGCGTTGCCTGAAGAATTGACTGAAATACGATGTCGTTTTCTTTGTAACGATACAGGATTTCGGCGATACGCTCTTCAAAAGAGATGTGTTTCCCTTCTGGACTTGTTGTCATATCGCAAAAGGTCAGCGCATCTGCCACGTCTGAGTATTCGCGTGGAAACGCATGAAGAGCATGAGCATAGCCTCGTAGTCGCGCTTCGAATGTTGCTTCAGAATGATGGGCAACCAGCGAAGCGAGTCGCACATCTCTAAAGAACTGTATCACATAGTTTGCTCCATCGAGAGGGTGAAATGCTGTCTTGTTGAGTGATGGTGCATATCCGATGTCATGGAGGTAGGCGGCGGCAATGAGATACTGTTGGTCTTCTTCCTCAAATAGTGTACGTACACTGTACGCTCTCTGAACAACTCCCTGGACGTGTCGCCAGCGTTTGCCCAACGGAGAGAGAAGAGCAGCTGCATATTCGGCTGCTTTTTCAACAACATACTTGTCAACATTCATAGGTTCCCTCAAAATCTAATACATAGAATGAGATGGTTAGAATCCTTCCCAGAGGTTTACCAGTACTCGTGCTTCAATTCCTTCTAAACGAGCGATCTCGTCCTGACCATCCATGCTGCTAACCTTCACATGCACCTGGTCAAGACTGATGCCTAATCCTTCAGAAATATTGTGCTGCATTTCTGATGTGCGCTTTTTCATGCGTGGTTGCTCTCCACACAAGATGGTAACATCGATGGTGCCGATAACGAGTTGCTTTGCTTCAATGAGGCGTCGGCGCATTTCTGGCAGATATTCCATTGATCTCACGCCGGTTTCTCCCTTCTCGGGAAACCAGTCGTCAATATCACCGGTATTGGTAGCTCCGGCCAAGGCCATGACGATGGCGTGAGCGACAACATCACCATCGCTTCTCTTGGTGTTTGGCCCTTTCGGAAAGGTATCGAAGGTGACACCAGCTAAGGTCAGTTGTTTTCCTTCTGCAAAAGCATGAAAGTCTGAGGCAAAGGCAAGACGTTGTTTCTTTGCTAGTGTCATGGCTATTTCACGCACGAGTGCTGATCTGGTGGTTTCGTCAATCGTCGTCATTTGCTGGCTTCCTCATCGATGTCATAGGAATAGGTGTATTCGTGCAAGGCTGCATTCGCAATGATGTGGGTGTACTCGAAAAGCGTGTTATCATGCCCCCAGACCCAGCGATCCATGTCAACGACTGGCTGTGATCTGGATATATTGAGTAGGGTAGCCTCTTCTGAGGATGGCATACGTACGTTCATTTTTTCGAACGCTTTTGCGGCTCGTAATCCTGCGTGTTCGCGTAACCACTTGAAGAGTGGGATGTAACCCTCATCCTTACCAAGCAAGTCGCCTAACAGTGATGCAAGATAGTAGCTATCTAAGATGCGGTACGGTACTCTCTCAACGAGATGGACACGGTAACGCCGTAATACGTTGGTATCTGGGCTTATTCCCATCTTTGCCCCTAGTTCCTCCCCTGCTGGGATAATCGAAGAGGGTTCAATAAAGCGAATGAGCGTTTTTCTCCCCTGTGCTTCCATAGCGCGTATGAAAGAACCTGCGCGTTTGAGTTCTAGTCCGCTGGCGATACTTGGGCTAGACGGGCCGACGAGAACTTTGGTGCTAGGAGACCGTACAAAAGCACCTCCTCTTGGAACGATATCGATAAGGTTTTCTGCTTGAAGCCTGAGCAATGCGGCTCTCACAGTTGCTCTACTTATATGGAGTTCTTCTGCGATCTCGCGCTCCGATGGGAGGCGTTGCCCAGCAGCATATTCTCCGCGATTGATTCGGTTTGTGAGTTCTGCTACCACCTCATCTATTTTTGTGTCTTTTTCAACAACCATCTACTTTTCACCTCCTTGTTCTGGTAAGAACCAGTGATATACCAAGTGTAACATAAGGAAAAACAAAACTCCATATTTTTTTGTTCCAAGTGCGAAAACTGGTGTGTTTTCCACTTGACAACACTGGTACGTACCAGTATAATTGGAGCGTACCAGTAATCAATCACTGGACGATACCACAATTTGTGAGGAGGTGATGGTACAAGAGCGGGGTGTTGGATTGTTGGGATGTTTCTCGGGTGTTGCAACCGTATCGTGAGCGAAGAGTTCGCTGGTATTCGTAACGGGTGTGTTTAATGGCAAGCCATAAGTGCAAGGAGGGGGCCTATGAGTGAACACCATGGACACAAGGGGGGTGTGAACGGGTGGAGAAGCGGGTTGATCAATATGCAGGCGAGTGCATCGATGGTGGTACTCCTGTGAGGGGTGTAGTACCACACTGCATCAAACACATAATTACGTCCTCTATGGCAATTTGTGTTGGACATGCGGGCGGCTGAATTGGGTGGATGGTGAATTGTCGGTAGTGGCAAGCCATGAGAGCAGTAAAGGAGGAAGCCTATGCAACAAAATGTTGAGTTTGAAGTACAGGGTGACCAGTTGGTGATTACGGTTGATCTCAGTCAGGAGCTGGGGGTGTCGAGTAGTGGAAAGTCGGTCATCATCGCGACAACCGGTGGCAATGTGGCGGTGCCTGGGTGGGAGGATGTGAAAGTGGGGTTGAATGTCTATCGTCCCCAACAGGCCGGGCGCACCAGTCGCCGTATGGCAAGCCAGTGGTAGGAGGTGAAGCTGATGAGGAATGGACGTGTGATCTGGCTGGTGTTGGTGATCGTCATGGCGTTGTTGTACTTGTACCTGTATTCGCCTTGGGCCTCGGTTTTGCCTCGGTTCTAGGGCTGGTCTCACTCCATGGCAAGCCATTGGTGGGAGGTGGGATCATTAAAAAGGAGACACACGGATGGTTCTGGTTGATGGTGTCGATCATCCTGGTGGTTTTGAGGCTGCTGTAGATGTTGCGGCATCCATCCCGCTGCTTGTGAAAGGATGCTCCTCCATTGCTGCAAACAGTGAAGGAGCGAAGAACGTCGTCGTATGTTGGGTCGCAACAGGCTGGGTTTCAGGGTTATTCTCTCCCCTGAGAACAGCCATGTCAAGAAAAACTCTAGGAGGTGGCTTATGGATATGCAAGGATTAGTGCTGGGAGTCGATGTGCGCGACTCCGTGTTTTATGACCAGATGACCGGGGAAGAGAAACCGGCCTATACCCTGGTGTTGGAAGTGGTGGATATGGGCGTGAAGGCTCGCCCCAAACACACCTGTCAAATTCAAGAGGGCTATCCCCTCGTCGATGAGCTCAAGGAACTCAAGAAGCAAAAGCGTCCTGCCATTGAGTTGCAGCAGATCGCCGACCAGTTGAAGGCGCAAGCAACCCAACTTGAGTTACAGCAGGTGCAATTGGAGGTGCAGCAGGTACGCGCCAATAGCGGCTTCTCCAAACTCATCTGCCGTTTGGTGTCCTAACGATTGTCCTGGGTGCAGCCCTCTCTGTTGTCAGTGTGGGTTGCACCCTGTTGGTGTCTTGAGGGAGGTTGTCTATGGGAAAAGTGTTCCAGGTGTTCCAGCAACAGAACTGGGTTCGGGCGGGTGAGCATTTCGCGTTACGGGTCGGGTCGCTCTTGTTCTCGATGGTGTCGGCTCACGCGATTTTCTGGTTCTATGACTCGCTCGCCAAAGTCGATAACTCCGACCCCATTCAAAAGTACGTGCCGTATGTCATCGCAGGCGGCTTTGGCCTGCTCGGCTACTTTGTCTCACGCGGGCTGGTGTACCGCATGATGCACAAAGAGCGCATCGGGTCTACATCGCCATCAGCGCCTTGTTTGAATTTGTCGAGATCGTCTGTAACTTCGCGCAGGCCGTGAGTTCGGTGCCGAAAGTGGTGTGGTTGGCGCATGTGCAGGGGAACTGCAGATTCTGCCGGTGCTACTCTATGTGGCCTATTCGATTGTGCCGGTGGTGACGTTCGTCCTGGCGGTGGTGGATATGGACTTGGAAAAAGCCAAGTTCAGCACCCTACGTCCTGGTGCCGTTCCTGGTGGGTATCGTTCTGCTGTGGCTCCCGTGGCCACTCCTCGAACCTATGGCGCGCCGAATGTTCCTAACTGTCAGTTGCCACAACCTCAGGCAAAAGCGGCGGCAAATGGGAATAGCGCACAAGCGCCTGCCTCCTCCGGTTGGAAGTTCCCTTTCCCCAGGTCGTCTGCCAACGGTGCGGCCTGTGCGAGCAGAAGGGGCTCGTGCTGTTGCTCCGCTATTGGTTGAGTAGGTGTCTGTCGTGTTGTTTGGGCATACTGATTCTTGTCTTCTGTATGCCCTTCTTTTCTAGAGGAGGTAGCGTATGGACTATGAAATGATCAAACAACTGGCGAAGGAGATGGGGTGCAAGGTGACTGATCTCATTCCCCTGGCTCCCCAAAATGACCCCTTTTATACTGGTACGCCGTCTGATTGGGCCTTGGCTGAGTGGTTCGCACATCTCTGGCGGGCGTTCGGCTATCAAGAAAGGCGCATAACCGCCGTGTGCATTACCAGATCGTTAGTCAGCGTACCCCAGTGTTGTTGCCCAATGGCAAGCCGTATAAAAATACTGCCGAGTGTTGGGATACGCTTAACATGGCTTCTAAGGCGGCTCGCTACCTGCAACTGGTCGACCCTGCCGCTTTCAGTGACCGGCGCAATGATGACCCGGTGGTCTATGCTCCCTCGTCAGTCAGTACGCCACAGATACGGGTGTATGGCAACCTGTGGCACTCCTCCTTGGAACTGCCCGATTTTCCCGAAGTACCCGAGTATGGGACAAGCGGCTTTCAAGGGGTGCAACCTTACCATATCGAGGTGTGGTGTGAGAAGTCCACCATGAATGATGTGCTGCTTCCCCTGTGCGAGCGGTATCAAGCCAACTTCAAACCGTTTCGGGAGAACTCTCCATTACTGCAACGTCTCTTTGGCGTATCGTTTACAGCAAGCCAATAGACCTGCGCGCATCTTCTACGTCTCCGACTTTGACCCTGCCGGTCAATCCATGCCGGTGGCGGTTTCCCGCAAACTTGAGTACTTTATCCGGCGATACGGGCTTGACCTGGATGTGCGGGTTATCCGGTGGTGCTCACCCTTGACCAGGTGCAGTACTACCGGTTGCCTCGCACACCGATTAAGGAAACAGAACGGCGAGGCAGGTTTGAGCCGCGGCATGGCGAAGGGGCGGTGGACTGACGCGCTTGAGGCGCTCTATCCTGGCGAACTGCAAGCGGTCTTAAGTCGCTACATCGAAGAGTACTACGACGCTTCCCTGATGGGCGAGTAGCTGCGCTTGAGCAAGAGCTACAGGAGGCTCTTTCGGCTCTCCGTGAGCAGATGGTTGCTGGCTTTGCCCAGGAGATCGACGAGCTACGAGGGAATATACCGGGCTGCGTGATGCGTTCACTGCTCGGATCGAGGGCTGTCGCACACGCCTGGTGGAGGTCTGGCAGGCCATGAAGCAAGAGATGGCCTTTCGGCTCCGCGCCTGGATTGTAGCGCTGCCTAAGCGGCCATGGCTTCTGAGATCGGGGAAGGCCTCTATGATAGCACCCGCGATTACATTGAACAGATTGAAGCCTACAAGGAATTTCAAGGCAGAGGCTAGCACTCTCGCGGATGAGTTGGTTGGTGGTTGGTGTGAGTCGTGATATCAAACATGGCTTACACCTTGTAAGGAGGTGACCTATGATCACGGAGACCTTGTTAGATGAATATAGCAGGATGTTTGTGAGTCGGCGGGATGACTACGCGGTGCAACAAATGAGCGGCCGCTACCTGCGCATGAACCGCCCGTTGACAAAAATCACGCTGCACAATCACCTGGATGGGGCGGAGTCGCTGGGAACGTATGTGATCGATGAGCGGGGATGGTGCCGTTTCGCGGTTTTTGATGCCGATAGCTAGGATGGACTTCACGTGCTGTCGGAGTGCAACCGCGATTGGCTGAGGATGGGGTTCCCTCGTACCTGGAACTGTCGCGCCGTGGGGGGCACCTGTGGGTCTTGCTAGAGGGGCTTGCGCTGGCCTCTCGGGTCCGGCGATGGCGCTTGCCGTACTGTCCTGCCGGTGTTCAATTTTACCCCAAACAGGATGAGGGTCGAGGGTACGGGTCGCTCATCCGTTTGCCGCTGGGGGTGCATCTCCTGTCGGGGCATCGTTATCCGTCGTCGAGTGGACGCCTGACGGCCTGGTTGAAGTCGCGCCGGCGATCAATGAGATGATCGAATGGCTTGCCGTTAGCGTTCGGGCCGAGGTACCGGAGCCTGCCCTGGTGGCTGCCGCGCCCACTGCACCACGCACACACATCGTTACAACCCCCGCAGGCCATGAGTACCGCGCTTGCTCCCTTGCCTGAGATGACCATACACCAGTGGTGCGCCATGCAAGACCCGTTCGCGGTGATCGGCGGCTATGTCAGCTAGATGGGCGGGGTATAGGTCATTGTCCCTTTGGCTGGCACCACGATGACGGGCGGGACGCTCACCCCTGGTTTCGCGTCTATGCGCCCCGCTCGGCTACATCATCCTGCTGGTACTGCTACACCAGCGGGCATGGCGGAAACCTCTTTGACTTCCTGCTGCTCTATCACCACCTGGACGCTCGCACGCTCTGGCAGCGCATCTGCTCAGGAGAGGTGTGGTGATGGTGGGGTCGGGGGGGGGGGGGGGGGGTGTTGCCGTCGGCACGCGTCAGCGAAAGCGACGAGGTCCTGCCCAGTTGCCGCCGTTGCCGACGGCAACTCATCGGCTTTGGGCGCGGAACAAGTAACACGCGGCCCTAAAAATACCAGGAGAGAAAGCGAGGATGCCTATGTCTACATTGAAGACACCAATACTCCGGAGACACCGCTCCCGCCTAAGATCGTGGGGCATATGAGGTGGATACCTGGTGTTTGCAACACCTGCTTACCGCAATGCCGAAGGCAAGCCCTGTAAAGAGGACATCTCACACGAGATGAAGGAACAGTTGGACGCCTGGAAGCACGCGGCCATTGTGGCGGGAAGAACCTCTACCTGTGCCACTCTCCTTCGAGGGTGTGAACTTGCACATGTACCCCAACGGCGCGGGCAAGGGGCAATGGCGCTGGCTGCTCTGCTGTGACAGTTTCAACCTACTCGTCTCCATGGGTCGGCTCAACTGCATCGCCCAGGTGCGGCTCTCGTCGGAATATCTCTGGTCGTGTCGCTCGCTGGATGATGCCTGGCTGCGGGTGGAGATGTTCCTCTCGGACTTCTTCAACCGCCGCATCTACGTCCAGGTGTCAGAGGTACATCTCTGTGCCGATATCGCTGGCTGGGAAGTCGAGGGTATCGACCAGCGGCGTGATTTCGTCTCGCGCTCCCGCAAACGGGGGACGTATGAAGTAACCGATCTTGCAGATCGAAGACTACTCTTACGGCTTAACCCGCTCCGGGTTCCTCTTCTCGCGTGGTGGCCCCATGTCCTGTGTGATCTATGACAAGACCCGCGAGATACGCCAGAAGAGTCAGAAGTGGTGGTTCCATGACATCTGGCAAGCGAATGGCTGGAACGAGGAAGAACAGCCAACGGTGTGGCGCGTGGAGTTCCGTTTCAAACGGGAAGTGCTGCATGAACTGAGCGTCGAAGACGAGTTTCACGGTGTGGAAGATGCCTTTGACCTCTCAGATCGGCTGCAAGCGCTCTGGGCCTATGCCTGTGGCCATGTGGAAAGCTTCGACGATGGCATCCATGACGGCTGGTTACGCTTCGTGGTGCCTGGGACGGATACGAACCGCTCGCGTTGGGTGACGCATCCACTCTGGCAAGCAGTGCAGCGGGCCTTTACGGTGCTTCCTGAGGCTCCCGAAGATCAGGCGCGAGGTGGTGCGCAAGCGCAAGCATCAGGCCAGTCTTGAGCGGGCGGTAGCCTCTACCGTAGGGTATCTGTCGAGTATGGCGGCCTGGCTCGGGCGTGATGGTGGCAAGGCCGGGGAAGAAGCCGATTTGCTCTATATGATCGCGTGGCTGCGGAAACGGACGCCGGTCTACCTGGGCAAGCGTGCGCGCACATTTGCCAAAGAAGTGGAGAAAAAGCGGGTGCGCTTTGAAAAGCAGCGAGCCTATGAACAGGAGTGGGGCTATGGCGAAGAGGTGGCGTAGATCGAGAGTGGCAAGCTTTGAGGAAGGTGGTGATGTGATGATGAAACATCGCTGGTTGTACCCGGACAATTGGGACGAATTGGCATGGGAGTGCAAGGAACGAGCGGGCTGGCGCTGTGAGGGCTGCGGTATTGCGCATGGGACGGAAGTGGTGTCGGAACGGACAGGGGTAGTGTATACCGTGCATCTGGCGGCGGCGCATCTCGACCATGACCCCTGGAACCCCCAGCCACGGTTAGCGGCGTTCTGTCCGTCCTGCCATGCGTCGCTACGATTATTCCTGGCAGGAACGGCAACGTTGGCTTGAGTTAGAACAGTTGCGGCACCGGTTGTGGGTCAATGCCTACCTGTATGGTGATGAGTGAGTGACCAATGGCAAGCCATTGGAGAGAATGGAGAGTGAACCATGGGTGAACAGGATAACGTGCGGTCAATGCAGGTCTATGATGTGGCGCTCTGGTATGTGTGGCCGTCGCTCTTTCCTGACGTTGTCGGGCATATTCAGGCAAACGGCACGTATTCAGCAGTGATGTTCTTGATGGAGGCAGAGAAGGTGGAAAAGGCGGCATATGCGGCGGCTCGTATGGTCGGGCATTCTCGCGCAGACCGATGGCAAAAGTTGTACATGCCTCTTGCGAAAAAGAAAGTGAGGGGATAAGAAAACAGGAAGTATGCAAGTATGGCGCGTGGTGTGTGCCAATAGTAAGCTCTGAGAGTATGAGGAGGTGTGCCTATGTTGTTGATAAAAGCATTGAAGGATTTTCTAGAGTTCCACGAGATAGATAATCAGAGTCAATATACCCTTAGAAATTATCGGCGTTTTGTTGGGTCTTTTGTAGAGTGGTTACAGTTGGAGCACGGCGTTACTGATACAGATGGTCTTGATGTGACGCACCTGCGCGGGTGGATGAGCTATCTTCAGAAGACACCGAACAAACATGGGAAAATGTTCAAGGATAGTAGTATTCATTTGTGGGGTGCGAGTATCCTCGCATTTTGTCACTGGTTGCAGCAAGAGGGGGTGATAGATGAGTCGGTTACAAAGCGTTTTCAGTTGCCTCGTACTGAGCAGCAATTTATCCCGACGTTTACAGTGGAAGAAGTGCAAAAGCTGTTTGATGCCTGTGAGGATTGCAAAAACTGTGCGCCTTCTATTCGCAAGGCGTTGACGGCAAGGAATAAGGCAATACTGGCAGTCTTTATTGATACTGGTATTCGGCTTAGTGAGTTGGTGGGTTTGCGGCTTGGTGATGTTGATAAAGATTTACGATTGCTTGTGGTCCACCGGAAGGGGAATAAGTGGCAACAGGTGCCGGTGTCTCGCGATGGTTTTAAGTTTCTTCATGAGTACCTGTCAAAGTACAGAAAACATCTTGCTGAGGTAGGAGGTATCACTGCGGCTCGTAAAGATGATGCAGTCTTCCTTACAAGGTACGGCGAGCCTATCACGACTTATGCTGTCGCACACCTTTTTGAGAGGCTGAAAGAGAGGACGGGTATTGACGGCAAGCGGGTTTCCCCCCATAACTGTCGCCGTTATATGGCGACGACTCAGTTAGCCATGGGGAGAAGTCCTTTAGATGTTCAGCGACAGATGGGTCACAGAACGCTGAAGATGACGAACCATTATGCCTCTCTGACAGTTGAACAGCTTCAAAAGTCCCATGAACAATTCTCGCCTCTTCGTGCTAAGGACGCAGGAGTGGGTCAGGGTCTTGGTTGTGGTTACTGGGATGAGTAGCCTCTTCCAACACTCTAGTACATAGAGACCGAAAATCGTCCATGATAGACATGAACCGCGAGATGGCATCGCAGCAATACGAAGGCCATCTCGTACTCACAGGCGAGACTATGTTCCTGGATCCCGCCTTTTTCCCTATTGCCTTGCCATGACCAGGCGCAGCTCGGCTTCAGAGTCCTTGATCAGGTCTCCGCTGACATCCACCGTCACACCGTAGATCTTGCCGGTGAACTTGAACGGCGACGGGTATTCAGGGGTGACGGCAAGCCGGGATTGGCGCCACAGGTCAGACCGCCAGGGTTGAAGACGAGCGGCATGGTGACGGGATATCGGCATTTCCGACCAGTTTGCCATCGATGTAGAGTTGGCCTCGCCCGGGCGTGCCATTCCCATGTGGAATGTCCGGCTTGCCAGTCACCTCGAACTCGAAGCGCAACTGGTGACGCCCTGCGGCACGGGCTCCACCGACTCGACGTAATAGAGTTCCCGGCTCACGTAGTTGTGGGCATACTTGAGCTTGCCGTCCTTGACATAGAACGAGTAGCCGCCCGCACCTGTCCCCTGGCACAGCAGCACGCCCTCCGCGCCTCCCTTGGGGATCTCGACATCCGCGGTGATGCTGTGAGGGCGGTTGAGCACATGCACCGAGGCGTACCACGGCACTGTCTGGGTGTCCGGGAAGTAGGTGTAGCGTGGTGCGTGCTTCGACGAGCTGCGGGCGCTCCTGGGCAAAGCGCTGCAGAGCGCTCCCGTCGATGGGCAGCACCTTGTATTTGCCTGCCTCGACGTACCAGGTCGCGATCATATCGATCACCCGCTCGCGGTTGTCCGCGGCGACGTTGTGGTTCTCGGCGAAGTCCTCGGCCACGTGGTAGAGCTCCCAGCCTGGGCGTCTAATTCGGTCAGCGTCTCGGCCGAGATGGGCGCGCCGAAGGATTTGCCCGCTTCCGCAAACGAGGGACCCGGCCAGGGACAGACCGCCCGCCAGCCATCGTGGTAGAGTGAGCGATGGCCGAACATCTCGAAGTATTGGGTGATGTGCTTGGTGGGCGCCTTGGCATCGTTGAAGCTGTGGGCGAAGCTGACACCTTCGATGGGTGACTGGGTGACACCCTTGATAACCGCTGGCGGCTCAATGCCCAGCGCGTCGAGCACAGTCGGCACCATGTCGATGGCGTGAGCGTACTGCGTGCGGATTTCGCCCTTCGCTTGGATTCCTTTCGGCCAGTGCACGATGAACGGGTCGCTGACGCCGCCTCGGTAGGTCTCGCGCTTCCAGCGGCGGAACGGCGTGTCGCCTGCCCAGGTCCAGCCCCAGGCGTAGTGGTTGAAGGTCTGCGGGCCGCCAAGCTTGTCCAGCTTCGCCAGGTTCTCTTCGAGCGATCCTGCACGTTGTTGAAGAACTGCGCTTCGTTGATCGTGCCAGTGGCCCGCCCTCGGCGCTGGCGCCGTTGTCGGAGATGACCATGATCAGCGTGTTGTCGAACTCGCCGATGCTCTTCAGGAAATCGATCAGCCGGCCAATGTGGTAGTCGGTGTGGGTCAGAAAGCCAGCGAAGACCTCCATCATGCGCGCGTAGAGCTTCTTCTGCTCCGCGGAGAGCGGATCCCATTCCGGCACGTCCGGGTCATGACGCGAGAGTTCGGCGTCGGCCGGGACGATGCCCAGCTCTTTCTGCCGGGCGAAGACCTTTTCGCGGTAGGCATCCCAGCCGTCGTCGAACTTTCCCTTGTACTTGTCCGCCCACTCCTTGGGCACGTGATGGGGCGCGTGCATAGCGCCAGGGCAGAAATGCAGGTAAGAACGGCTTGTTGGGGGCGACCTGCTTGGCGTCGGCGATGAACTGATGGCCTTGTCCGCCAGGTCTTCGGTCAGGTGGTAGCCCTCTTCCGGGGTCTTTGCGGCTCGACCGGGTGGTTATCGTAGACCAGTTCAGGGTAGTACTGGTGGGTGTCGCCGCCCATAAAGCCGTAGAAGCGCTCGAATCCACGCCCCAGCGGCCAGCGGTCATAGGGGCCTGCGGCGGATTCTGGTCTGAGGGTATCAGGTGCCACTTGCCGATCACGTAGGTGTTGTAGCCATGCTGCAGCAGCATCTCTGAGAGGAAGCCGTTCTCGAACGGGATGTTGCCGTTGTAGCCAGGATAACCCGTGGCGAGTTCGGTGATGCACGCCATGGCATTCGAGTGATGGTTACGCCCGGTCATGATGCAGGAACGCGTAGGCGAGCACAGCGCCGTGGTGTGCATGTTGTTATAGCGCAGGCCATCCTTTGCGAGGCGTCGATGTTGGGTGTCTCGATGGGACTGCCGTAGCATCCCAGCTGCCCATAGCCGGTGTCGTCCAGAATGATGAACAGCACGTTGGGCGTGCCCTCTTTGGCGCGAAGGGTTCGGGCCAGGCCGGGCTGGACACATCAATAGTCCGTCCGATCACGCCGGGAAATGCTGTTCCAGGCTTGTACTCTTTGAGTAGCCATATGTGTCTCCTACATATTTACTACTGACTTACAAAACGAAACATAGTTACCATTATACTGCTTTGCGTATGAAAACACATCCTCTGAATGCACTATTTTGGGATGCTAGAATCAGGCAGGAAAACATCCATGGTAGAATAGGAGGAAAAACAAAGGGGAATAGGACATGCCAAAACGAGCCACCAAGGTCGTCCTCAGCGAGAAGGAGGAGGAGGTGTTAATCCCGATCACGAAACGACATCGGAGCGAACACCAGCAGGTGCTGCGAGCGCGTATCGTCCTAGCGGCGGCCCAGGGAAACTCCAACGCCCAAATTGCGCGTGAGCTGCTCAAACGCGGCGTTTCACCACGCTCGATGACTTGCGCGACCAGATCCTGGCTTTCATTGCCTATTCCAATTGCACGATGGCCAAACCCATCAAGTGGACGTATACGGGGCTTACCTAATCGTGGAGCTGTTTACGCCTCAGTGTACTAGGAGATACTATTACTCGCCTGTAATAGTATCTTCTTTATTATGGAGCGGCTTGTGAAGCGGGGCGGCGTTGGACTTAAGAGATACTACGGCACTTAGTGTAGCATAGAATAGTGTTCACTGCAAGCTAGGGATTGATTGTTCTACATTGGCTTCTTGGGCGATTTGAGTGTCATTGAGGGTTGAGCTTGTAGCGTTTTTCTCGTCGTAGGCGATACAAATTACCGATTGCTGTGAGTCGATGCAGAACATCATTACACAACAATCCTCATGCGCCGCTGGTGCACCACCAAAGATGAAAAAGCGCTCGGACCACGTTGCTCTTGCTTAGTGGCACAGAGGGAGAAAAGAGCATATAGTAGAAGAAGAACCGGGTCAGGTCACACAGGTCGAATACCGAAGTAGTGCAGTAAGCCTGAACAACAATCTGACTGGGGATACCTTCAGGTACCACCAAATGTCGCTCTCACCTGGAGAAGCACGCAGAGGATGCTCTTTGTTTTGGTATCCCACCTGGCACGGTTCATCGAGAAGAACGCTGCTTTTATGGGAGGAACTGATGCAAGTCATCTATCAACGCTGTTGCGGAATTGACGTTCACAAGAAGATGATCGTGGTTTGTTTGCTCATCTGCACGGCGCAGGGAGTGCAGAAAGAGATCCAGACCTTCAGCACCATGCTCTCGGATCTCTACCGGCTACGGGATTGGCTCAAAGCCAAGCAGTGCCAAGCGGTGGCCATGGAAAGTACGGGAGTGTATTGGAAGCCCATCTGGAATGTCTTGGAGGGGGAGATGGAGCTCCTGCCGCGCAATGCCCAACATATCAAAGCGGTTCCAGGGCGAAAAACGGACGTGAAGGATGCTGAATGGATTGCCGACCTGCTCCAGCATGGTCTGCTGCGGGCGAGCTTTGTGCCTGCTCGTTTCCAACGGGAACTGCGGGACTTGACGCGCTACCGCAGTAGTCTGGCAGCCGATCGAGCCCGGCTGGTCAATCGCATCCAGAAGACGCTCGAAGACACGAATATCAAACTGGCCTCCGTGGCCAGCGATATCACCGGCCAATCGGGGCGGGCGATTTTGAAGGCCATGCTGGAAGGGGAGCAGAACCCGCAGAAGCTAGCCGAACTGGCTCGCGGGCGAATGAAAGAGAAACGAGAGCAGCTGGCCCAGGCCTTGCAAGGCACGTTGGGAGACCATCACCGCTTTTTATTGCAGAGTCAACTGCGACAGTTGGACTTCTTTGACCAACAGGTACGGGAGTTAGATCAAGAGATTGCTCATCGCATGGGACTACCAAGCGACCCCGATGATCCTGACGTTCCTGATCCCTCTGGCGACCTGCCAGCCAAAGAGGAGGCAAAAGAGACACCCGTTCCAACTGCCTCTGCTGAGAGCAACCCGCCGCTTTCCGCGCCGCCAGAATCCCCCAAGCCACTGAGCAGCGCGGAGGCGATTTACATCCTCGATGAGGTGACGGGGATCAATGTGCGCATCGGCGAAATTGTCGCCGCCGAATTGGGGCTTCAGATGGATCGGTTTCCTGATGAAGACCATCTCTCCTCCTGGGCAGGCCTGTGTCCAGCCGCCAAGATCAGTGCGAACAAACGGCTCAGCACCAAAACGGGCAAAGGGAACCGCTGGCTACGCCAGGCCCTCATTGAAGCCGCCAACGCCGCTGCACGCAGCAAGGGCACCTTTCTGGGGGCCTATTACCAGCGACTTCGCAAGCGCATGGGGCACAAGAAAGCGATTGTGGCTCTGGCTCATCGCATCCTGGTCATCATCTATCATCTGCTCAAAGAGCAGCAATCCTATCGGGAGTTGGGACCGGACCATGTTGACGAGAAAGCTGCCGAGGTTGCCAAGCGTCGAGCACTTCGTACATTGGAGCAACTGGGCTATGATGTCACCCTTCAATCGGCAGAGGTCGCCTGATCACGACGTGCGATGGGTTATTTTCAGAGGATCGGTAAGGAATCCCAAAATGCCTATCTCCTTTTAATTGTGTTATACCTGCATTAGCTCAAGCGTTTTCATAATTTGAAAGTTTCTATTTATCTATACTCAGGGAGCGAATGAGAGACATCTCATCAGAAGACGCTTGTCATAGCTACCCTCTCTCACTTTTGATACGCTTTCTCGAAAAATGGCAGACTCCCTGCTTACACCTATTTGTCCCAGTTGTCCCGGTGATCTTCCCTCTCGTTCGTTGAATGAAAGAGAAGATATCCAGACAAGCGATGTACTGCAACGTTTGATAGGTATTGACAGCACCCTTTGCTATTGCATTGATGTAGCCCAGGTCAACCAAAAGATGAGATGAGAAGGAGCTGATTGGATAGTATGAGCATTGACAAACAACATGTCGCACCCCCCCCACCGGCAAGCAAAAGTGAGGTTATCCCGACGACAGCAGCCAGCGAAACCTCTCCGGCGGCACGCTTTGCTGGTGGTTCTGCTACTACAGCGCAAGTAAAACGAAAACGCTGGTACGCCTCGCTCCCTTCGCTGCTCTGGCTGTGCTTGCTGGTGGCAGTCATCATACGTGTATGGTTGACCGTGCGGACACATGGCACGCTTGATAGTGATGAAGCACTGCTTGGTATTCAAGCTGAGCACATCTTGCAAGGCGAGCACCCGATCTATTTTTACGGTATTCCCTATTTTGGCAGCCTGGAAGCCTATGTGGCAGCCATCATCTTTGCTATCTTTGGTCCCTCTGTAGCAGCATTGCGAGCCGAAACAACTGTCTACTCACTGCTTCTGGTCAGCGCGACCTGGTGGCTGGCCTCCCTCCTGGCGAAAGCCGCACATCTCCCTCTCTACGCAAGGAGATGCTTTACCACTGTTGCCGCACTGGTCGCGGCACTTCCCCCCCTTTATGACGGCATTGTAGAACTGCGTACCGGGGGCGGCTGGATCGAGTCATTTCTCATCATGCTGCTGCTACTCATCTTGATACATCGCTTAACAACGCGCTGGCACGAAGAAGCCTCCAATGGAGAACTGGCACTGCGCTGGGCAGGTGTTGGCTTCACCGTCGGCTTCGGCATGTGGATCTATCCCATGGTCTCCGTGGCTATCCTGGCGGCAGCTCTTTGGATCATTATTGATCGCCTGATTGAAATCGTCAAACGTGTGAAAGCTTCAGAACCACTCATCGTAGCAACCATGCAATCGCTCAAACCACTTCTCCTGGTTATCACCGCAATCCCCACCTGCGTGATCGGTTTTACGCCCGGCATTATCTGGGGAGCCGCGCATCAATGGGAAAATATCAGGTACATTTTCGGACTGGGAGGCGGCTGGAATCTCCAGCGGCTGCATACCGTCGTGCTGGTGACCACCAGGTACGTGGCATGTGTCTCACCTCGCGTTATCAGTGGTGCGACGCCGCTCGAAGGGGTGCTACTGACCGTCATACATTCGCCACTGCTTCTCTTCGGTATTCTGAGCATCCTGGGTACAGTTGCCCTTGTCGCTGGCTCGTTCAGATGGCCCCACCCCGTCCTTTTACGTGCGAGGAGCCTCGCGGCCCTGCCAGCACTTTTCGGTGCCAGTTCAGCCGTTCTTTTCTGCGTAAGCTCGGCTTCCGCCTCTATTCTCATTTCGTGCAATGACGACTTCGGCGGGCGTTATGCCTCGCCCCTGGTGCTCGCACTGCCTTTCTTCTTCGCCACTGCTTTCACGCTCGCAAGCATGCTCATTTACGAGAGGAGTCAGAGGTCAGCGCAACAAACAGCAGACGTGGCTCGTGCGAGCGATCCGGCACGCCCGCGTCCTCCCGTGGCGGCCCTCACGGCATTGTTCGCGCTGCTCCTTGTCTATCTTGGCTTGCAGGCTGCGACGTACGGCTTAACCAATCCAGATCTCGCCTTCCAGTCGCCCTATTGCACCATTGCTCCGGCCAATTACGCGCCCATCATTGCTTATATGGAGCAAGAGCACATCCGTTATGCCTGGGCCACGAACTTGCTGGGCTACCAGATCTCTTTCGAGACGAATAACCAGATTATTATGGCTGATCCGCTCGCACGCATCCATCCCTCGATTGCTATTAACCGCATTCCCACATATACCGATGCTATTGCCAACGCGGATCGCCCAAGTTTCCTGGTCTTTGCCAAACACGGCGATCCCCATCCCTATCTGCTCCAGCTTCTGGACGCCGAGCACGTGACCTATAAAGCCGCGTTCTTCCCCTCGCAACCAGGAGTTGATGTGATGGTGGTGACACCTGTGAGTCGGATGGCATCGCCTTTCGAGTCGCCGAGCTTTGACATTTTTTACTGTTCTATCCGTTAAGCCGTCTTTCTGGAAAACACACGAGGACGGAGCGACCAGGCTGTTCCGTCCTCGTGTGTTTTTTCAGGAGGCAAGGCAACCCCGGCTTTTGTACATAGTCATTTACTATAACAGCAGGGAGTCTGCCATTTTTCGAGAAAGCGCATCAAAAGTGAGAGAGGGTAGCTATGACAAGCGTCTTCTGATGAGATGTCTCTCATTCCAGAGAGCAGGAGTCGGTAAGTTTTCTACAAAAGCAGCATGGCTGAAATGGTATGACGCGCTCAAAAATATCTTACCTATCTATATTGCAGTACATCTAGCTTTTTTTCTTCTGACATACCTATCAACGTTATTCATTGTTGGAGACTTTTCGCCCAAAACTCTAAGAGTAGTAACCCTATTGAATGCATGGAATTGTTGGGATAGCGGACAATATACATACATAGCTATTCATGGGTACGATGTCGCGTGGAGAACAGCTTTCTTTCCTCTCTTTCCTTTGCTGGAAGGCATTCCCTCGTTGCTTATCAAACATTTGGATCCTTTCATCACAGGTTTAATTGTCTCAAATCTCGCTGATCTTGTCATACTTATAGTGCTCTATCGCCTTGTGCAAGAGGATTTTGACCGGAACCAGGCCTATCGTACGGTACTGTATCTCTCTGTGTTTCCCACAGCCTTTTTCTTTGCCGCAGCGTATACCGAATCGGTCTTCCTTTGCCTTATTCTGCTTAGTTTCTATCATATGCGTCAAAGTCACTGGTGGTTGGCAGGTCTGTTCGGTTTCTTGGCCGGTCTTACACGTTCAGCGGGGATTATCTTGCTCCTGCCGTTTCTCTACGAATACCTGCGCCAGCATCGCTTCCAACTCAAGGCTATTCGCTTTGACATTATGAGTAGCGCTTGCATTCCAGCAGGTCTGGGACTCTTCGCCCTCTACTGTTACTTCCAATTTCACGATGCACTTGCATTTTCTCATGCGCAAGCTACCTGGAATCGTGGGTTACAACCTCCATGGACAGGGTTCATCAACGCCTTCAGAGTAATGACTAAAGGTCATACATTGCGCTTCGATGCAATTCACAGTGTGATTGACCTGAGTGCAGGGTTGCTCATGCTCCTGCTAGTCATACTCTGCTTTATAGGCCCCTGGAAATTTTCGCGAGACCAGTGGACATATAGCTTTTACGCTGCCAGCGTCTATCTCTTCATCACGCTTTTCCCGTCAACAGGCACTTTTCCTCTGCAATCGCTCTCTCGCCTCGTCTTAGAGATTTTCCCCGCCTTTATTGTGCTCGCAGCAATGGGTAGGAGACAGCAGTTCAATTTGTACTATCTGAGTCTTTTAACAGCAATGCTTTCTTTAATGCTTTCAATATTTTGACAGGACATTGGATAGTCTGAACCTGATTCTCCCAATTCTACCACTTCAACAACTCAGGATCATATACCTTCAGGTGTTGCCACCTCTTCTCTCCTCCTCTATAATGAAGTTGATTATTATATTTCAGATAAAAAAGCAAAGGACTCATAAATGATTATCGAAGGAACCTATACACTGCAAGCGCCACCGGAAGCTGTGGGGCGGTGCTTGATGGATGAGCAGGTGCTGCGGCGAGCGATACCTGGCGTAGAACGCCTTGAGCAGCTTGACGAGCAGAGTATGAGAATAGCAGTACATATCGACCAGGAGCCACCACTGGGGCCATTCAACGGGAAAATCACGGTCACTGAACAGCAGTACCCTTACTCTTACGCTCTCGCTTACGAAGGTGAAGGAACGCAAACACCCTACAGGGGTGAAGGAGTCGTCCATCTGAGTGGACGGGGCGAAAATACCGTTGTTGCCTACAAAGGGACGCTCAATGCCGGTAAAACCCGCTCATTACAGCACCCGGCGCTGGTAAAAGGAACGGCGAAGCACCTGCTCCAGCAATTTTTCACTGCGCTAGCGGAAATCCTACGCACTACCCAGCCCGTATCTCCCGCATCTCCCGCATCTCCCGCATCCATCGATATGGTTGAGTATCTTCAAGATACAACCACCTTCGAACAGCCGGGCGAACCAATGACGCTCCACCCTTCTGCCGTCCGGCCAACACTGCTTCATTCGCTGGTACACAGGCTGGGATTGGGCGAAAGTGATCCTCTTCTGGAAGAATTATGGGTTAACCGGCTGAAACTTTGGGGTACAATCGTGGGCTTTTTATTGCTGGTCTGGATTGGCACCCGCTTGCCTCGCAGAGTGAGCCACTAATTACTATCGCCCATCATGGCGCGCAAGCGAGCTTTCCAATCGTTGTCATCATCGGAACTGCTAGTCTCACCAATTGTCCAGCGACGCGCTCCATCGACGATTTTGGAGGGAGGCGCCGGCGCGCGAGTCTCTTTGCCACCGAGATTACGCAGCGCCGTTTGCGCCGCTTTCCGCACATCTTGCACGGAGTCTTGCAGCAGCGGCTGAATTAGCGCCTGGGCTTCCTGCACCCCGAGCCGCCCCAGCGCTCTTACACTGGCAGCGCGCTCATCCGCAGCAGGAGCTTGCAGGAGAGGTTCGATATCTTGCGCAAGTTCGGTCAAGGACAGGTCAGCAATGAGACGCAACAGGCGGCTGCGATGTATTGGATGAGTCAATGACGCCAGCGCAGCACGGCAATCGGCGGCTACCTGACTATCATCCAGGATAATCCCCCTGGCCTTCGCATCCGCTAAAGCGGCATCGGCTGATACGTTCAACGTACCTTGCAGGAAAGGTTCAATCCAGGCGGCTACCGGCTCTACGGCGTTCGTATACTCATGCAACTTCAATGCCCATACGTAATATTCCTTCAGCCAGGAGTACAGCGCCAGGGTCATTTCCGCGTCTCGCGCGGCATAAGCGACCATCGCTGGAGGTAAAGGACGGCGCGTCCAATCCGTGCGCTGCAGACTTTTATCCAGGCGGGCATTGAAGGCGCGCCGCAACATAGCCGCGAGCGACAATTCATGTTGGCCGAAGATTGAACGGCTCGCGGCTTCCAGGTCAATATAATGGGCGACAGCAAGGCCTCGTTCCGCCATGACGCGCATATCGGCCCCCGCGCCATGCAGTAGAACAATGATGTTGGGATTGGTAACCACATCCGCCAGAGGCGAGAGATCATTCAAGCGCAGGGCATCTACAACGTAGCAGTAGCGATCGACGGCAAGTTGCAAGAGCGCGAGACGATGCGAAGGGGTCTGCGTATCTCCTTGAATATGGGACCGAACCTGCGTAAACTCCGCATCAATGGCGACAACCGGCGCCAGCTTGAGTACTGCGACGGCCTGCAGCAACTGCTCGGGACGATCAACCCAGGTGCGGGTTGTCTTTTCTGGAAGGTGACCAGGTGGAGGGGTTATACCGAAATAACCGAACTGTACATGATCTTCCTCCTGGTGGGATATGTTGTCGCTCAATAACGCCGCCATTCTACATGTCGTTAGACGCATTGTTTCAGTAAACTGTACTACCAACTATAGCAGATTTTCGCGCAAACGTATAGTGTTTATAATACCTCAACAGCTTGCCACAACAGCACAGGTAAAACTTGTATGTACTTCACCGCTATGCTACACTAATGCAAGAACAAAACTACATTTGCTTAGCAACAGGAAAGACAGTCATATGGCACAAAACACACCGATTACAGTTGCCCGTGGAGATGGTATCGGGCCAGAAATCATGGATGCTACCCTGCATATCATCAAAGAGGCGGGAGCTCGCATAACAATCGAAGAGGTCGAAGTAGGCGAAAAGGTCTATCTTCGAGGGATCAAAGCTGGCATCGAACCCAGCGCCTGGGAATCGCTCCGCCGTACCAAGGTGTTCCTTAAAGCACCCATTACCACGCCACAGGGCGGAGGCTACAAAAGCCTCAATGTCACCACACGCACAGCTTTTGGACTCTATGCCAACGTGCGCCCCTGCATTGCCTACTACCCCTTTGTGAAGACCAAGCACCCCACCATGGATGTGGTGATCATCCGTGAAAATGAAGAAGACCTCTACACCGGCATCGAATACCGCCAGACGCACGATATGATGGAGAGTCTGAAGCTCATCAGTCGTTCTGGTAGCGAAAAAATCGTGCGCTACGCCTTCGAGTACGCCAGCAGTCACAATCGTACGAAAGTAACTTGCTTCATTAAAGACAATATCATGAAGCTGACCGATGGCCTCTTCCACCGCGTTTTTAACGAGATCGCAATGGAGTATCCTGACATTGCCAATGAGACCTGGATCGTCGATATCGGCTCGGCCAAGCTCGCGGATACGCCCGAAGTCTTTGATGTGATCGTCTTACCCAACCTGTACGGCGATATTCTCTCTGACGTGGCGGCACAGATAGCCGGTTCAGTCGGATTGGCAGGTTCGGCCAATATCGGCGATCATTGCGCAATGTTTGAAGCCATCCATGGCTCCGCGCCTCGGCATGCAGGCCAGAACGTAGCCAACCCTTCGGGACTCTTGCTTGGCGCAGTGATGATGCTGGTACACATCAATCAGCCCGATGTCGCCACGCTGGTGCACAACGCATGGTTGCGCACGCTCGAGGATGGTATTCATACCTATGACATCTATACCGAGGGGGTCAGTAAGCAAAAAGTCGGCACGAAAGAGTTTGCCGACGCCATCGTTGCTCGTCTTGGTCAAGAGCCACAGGTACTCAAAGTGGTCAAATACACCACCGCTCCAACACACATCTCTCATGAACATGCGACGATCACCCAAAAACCCGAGCAGAAGGACCTGGTAGGCGTCGATGTGTTCCTGGAGTGGCACGATGGCACTCCCGAGCACTTAGGAAAAGTACTGCAACAAACCAATGGCGATGGCCTTGAATTGACGATGATCACCAATCGTGGCGCAAAAGTCTGGCCGGGTGGTTTGCCTGAAACCTTTTGCACCGATCACTGGCGCTGCCGTTTTATGTCGCCAGATAATGGGCAATACTATTACACACACACAGATCATCGCGCTCCTTAAACACGTTCACGAGCAAGGCTTTGACTTCATTAAGACAGAGAACCTCTATACCTTCGATGGGAATATCGGGTATTCTCTGGGGCAAGGGGAGTAAAGGGTTGTGTAGAAATGAGAATTGACGAAATCCTGGCCTATAATGAGGGTTTTGTACAGCAAACACACTTACCTGTCATTGGACATGCACCACGCAAACAAATGGCGGTGGTCACCTGCATGGATTGTCGATTGGTGCAGGCACTTGAACAGGCGCTGGGATTGGAGCGTGGTGATGTCGTGGAATTGCGCACCGCCGGCGCTACTATCTCCCAGATTGAGCGGGAGGGCGCTGCGAATGATCTCATCCGCTCGTTAGCAAGTGGCATTTACCTGTTGGGCGTGCGAGAAGTCGCGGTCATTGGCCATACACAGTGTGGCCTGGCACACGCAGATGCGACAACGTTGACCGCCTCGATGCAGGCATTGGGGATCGATCCTCAGAAGTTGATCGAGGAAGAGAAACTGGGCGATATTCAGGGCCTGTTACGCTGGCTCGGCGCCTTTAACGATGTCCATGTAAATGTACGCGAAGTCGTGAATGTTATTCGTAAGAGTCCTTTTCTACCAAAGGTTCACGTGCACGGCCTGGTGATTGATGTCATCACAGGGAAGCTGGAGATGGTGGATAGAGGATAAAAGTTCTAGTAGCAGGACGATTGTTGCTGCAATCATGCGATCATCCTGCTGCCATAACCTGGCCCGCCAACAATCCTGGAAACACAACGTCATGAACGCACGTAAACTGAATATTTTCTTCCCTCGCCTCTCATCCTTCCTCCTACTTTTTATAGTGGCCTTCTTCTCTACCGCCTGCGCAACCGGCGGAGTGACGGCGTCCCCTCCGGCAGCACATCCTGAAGCGGCAGCGACGCAGCCGCCTGTGGTAGTGCACATCCCTGCCGGGCCAATCACCTACGTTGCTTTAGGGGCCTCGGACGCAGTCGGCGTTGGCAGCAATCAACCGGGATCGCAAGGGTACGTTCCCCTGGTGGCAGCACACCTGCCCAAGGGCTCACACATGATAAACCTGGGCATTAGCGGGGAACGCCTGCACAATGCCCTCTCCGAAGAATTGCCCATTGCGCTCTCGACGTCCCCTGAGCTGGTCACCGTCTGGCTTGTCGCCAATGATTTCGTGGGCGGCGTCCCATATGACGCGTATATACACGACCTGAACATACTGCTTGGAGATTTACATGCAAATACCCATGCCAGCCTGGTGATGGCGAACTTACCGGACCTGACACAACTGCCCGCTTTTGCCAATTTGGCGCCCGCACAAAAGGCGCAGATGCTTGTGCAAATGAAGCGTTGGAATGCAGGTATTGCGATAACTGCTGCCCACTATGGTGTAAAGCTGGTGGATCTTTTCAGCCATGGCAGCCAGCTAACGGCCCACCCCGAATATATCAGCGGCGATGGCTTTCACCCCAGCCCCGCGGGCTATGTTCAGCTAGCCAACATTTTCTGGCTGGCAATTCAGGGATGATACTAAAAGATGGGACAGCGATTTTCAGGCAGCTGCGCTGCCTGAAAATCGCTGTCCCATCATGTTAAACAACTGATTTGATATACTGGGTGAGCTTGTGGGAGAGGCCCATGATTGATAGCATAGGGTTCACCCCAGAAGCCGAAGGGAAAAGGCTGCCATCACACACAAACAACCCCTTCACGCCATGGACCTGCCCATTGCCATCAGTCACAGATGTCCTGTAATCGGCTCCCATGCGACATGTGCCCATCTGGTGGGCAGTGAACATCATCACACGATTGACGCCCATACCGTGCCGCTCCAATTGGCGGTTAAACTCGCGGAACTGTTGCTCTGTGACCACGCCATTCTCTGGCCGATCCAGGCGTGTGCGTTTGTTATGCAATGAGTTGATTGCTTTGGCTCCGGCTGCAAAGTGGATACGCGCAGACTGGTGCAAGCCGTGTAACAGGTGGTGGCGATCATAGACCGAAACTATATAATCGATGACAGGCTCACCGTAACGATCTACGGTAACGATTCCCTCACCTTTGTCACGAGTCAAAACAATAATTGTCGCAAGGTTGGCAGCCTGTGCTGATTGCTCCCGATACTCACGCGCAGAATACCACGGCGTTGATAAACCTATCAGCCCAGGATGCACGGGCGGCACCTCCAATACATAGCCATAGTTCCCATCCAGGTGCGCAAACTCGTGCGAGTATGCTGATTGCATCACCCCTTGCCATGGGTACACCTTCTCAGGATAGATGCCAGTGATGGTGGTGACGGGATGCAGATACAAATGACGGCCAATATGCTGGTTCTCCAGGCCCGAACGCAATAGAATAGCAGGCGAATTCAACGCCCCTGCCGCAACAATCACGGTTTTCGCATGGATAGTCAGGGAGTGTGTTTTCCCTGTCTCTGTATTGGTCACAGTTGCTTTGACACCCTCAACCTGCCCGTTTTCTATGAGGACTTTATCGGCGCTGCAATGCACGATGATACGTGCGCCATGGTCATAAGCGTCCTGCAAGTACGTCTTCATAGTGGATTGCTTGGCTCCATAGCGACAGCCAAACCCACAAGTGCCACAGCGCAGCTGACAATCGCTAGCATTGCGCGGGATTACACCCACCTGATACTCAAGTGCCTCACACCCATTGGCAAGTAACTGGTTCTGCCGATTATGCGTGCTATTGTCCGTATTGACATTAATCCGTTTCTCCACGGCGGCAAAGCTCTCTTGCAACTGTGTGCCAGTGAAGCGGCCATGCAAGCCAGAACGTTGTTCCCACTCTTCGAGTACATTAGGAGGTGTGCGAAGCGATGTCATCCAGTTTATTGTCGTGCTGCCTCCAAGGGTACTGCCTGCCAGGACGATGATACCCAGGTCTTTGGAGGTGAGCGTGCCGCGTTTCAAGTAGAGTTCCGGCATGGCCTGCGCCTCTTGCAAGGTAAAGTTGGCCTCGTTGTTATAGCCACCCTTCTCCAGCACCACTACGCTCTTACCCGTCAGGGCGAGTTCCCCGGCAACAACACCACCGCCAGCGCCAGAACCGATGACGACGGCATCAGCATCCAGGGTGGTATCTTCGGAAATGGTCAGTGGGGTAATCGGCTGTGGAGTGTTGGCGGGCGGGGGAGCGGGAGCCTTGTAGTCGAGTACTTCCCAGTTTGGATTCACGCCCTGGGCGTCAGGAACAGAGAAATAGATAAAACCTGAGAGGCGTTTGAGCGTCTGGTATCCCTGCCGCAGTGACCCCAGCGGGCTATTCGCCATGGCAAACAGGTACTTCTCACGCTTTTCCTGTGATAGCTCCACGAAGGGCTTTGTGCTGCTGGCGAGCAGAAGACTACTCACTGGACTGGCCATCAAACTCATCAACTGGTGAAACTGGGTCTGCGCCTCCACGTTCTCCAGGGCCAGCGTCTCCGCCAGCAGTTGAGCAATATGCAAGTCGCTGGCGCGTCGTCGATAGTACGCGGCCAGCGCTGCAGAACTTCCTGGAGGGGGTTCCAGCGAAGGGAGAAGAGTATCGCATGCTACTTCTAAAATATGAAATTCGTTGGGTGAGAGCCAGCCAGCAACGCGACTCCCGCTTGCCCTGGTCTCCGAGGATGATGTAATAGCCATAATGCCCCCTTTTAGTGCAGTGAGGAAGACGTATTCATCAGGATATTGGCAGTATAACACATCTGTAACTGTATGTTGATATACGTCACCAGGATACCAGGATACTGCAACGGCCTGCTTCAAACAGAACTCGGACCGTGTCAAGTCAAATGAACATGTTACGTGACGAAATACGTAATACTCATCCTATAAAACCACCGCAAACTATGGTATACTAGCCAGAACTTTTAAGCCAGCTTTATAGTTTGTCATTCTTTAGGAGTAAAATTTATGGCAAACCAGGAACATCTCGACATTCTCAAACGAGGGGAAGAGGTATGGAACCAGTGGAGGAAAGAGCACACTGATATCCAGCCTAACCTCAGCAGGGCCAATCTCAGGGGAACCATCTTCATCGGGGTCAATCTCGAGGGAACCGACCTCAGAGATGCCATCCTCTTCAGAGCCAGCTTCTTGAGAGCCAACCTCGCGTATATCACCCTCAGCGGAGCTAGCCTCTACGAAGCCGAACTCAAGGGGGCTATCCTCTGTGGAGCTAACCTCTACGGAGCCGACCTCAAGGGGGCTACTCTCTGTGGAGCTAACCTCAGCAATACCAACCTCGCGGATGCCACCCTCTGTGGAGCTAACCTCTACGGAGCCGACCTCAAGGGGGCTACCCTCAGCAATGCCAACCTCAGCAATGCCAACCTCGCGGATGCCAGGCTTAAGGAAGTCAACTTCTGGAGAGCCAATCTCAGCGGAGCCAATCTCAGTGGAGCCAACCTTTGCGGAGCTAACCTTTGCGGAGCCAACCTCAATCGAGCCAATCTCAGCGGAGCTGACCTCAGCGGAGCTAACCTTTGCAAAGCTGAGGTAGCGTGGACACTTTTTACTGACATGGATTTAAGCAAGGTAGAAGGACTTGAGACTGTGCAGCATTACGGCCCTTCGAGCATTGGGATTGATACCATCATCCGCTCTCAAGGCAAGATACCAGACATCTTCCTTCGTAACGCTGGCGTTCCTAACTCCATTATTGAAATAATCCCTTCACTCGTAGGCTCTCTCAAGCCTATAGATTTCTACTCTTGCTTTATTTCGTGCTCTAGCAAGGATCAGAGCTTTGCCGAGCGACTCTAAGCCGATCTGCAAAGCAAAGTAGTGACGAGTCCATTCGTGTGTATGACAAACTCTTACTGGTGCTCTCGAAACACTCTGTTGGGAGTGAGTGGGTGGAATATGAGGTAGAGACAGCGTTGGCAAAGGAGCACAAGGGGGAAACACTGTGCTTTTACCAATACGCTTAGACAATACTGTTAATGCACCTTCCATTAGACACCCTTGCAATATCCATGCTATACTGCATCAGAGCTATAACCAACTATTTTTTCAACCATGCTTTTGGAGATAATTTCGATGACCACAAGTGAACGTACTCCACAAGATTCCTCTCAACTCAAAGGATCTCAAGAGAAAGTTGCAGAACTCCAGCACCTGAAGGCGGAAGCTATGCTCGGCGGAGGCCCCAAGCGCATAGAGGCGCAACATAGTAAAGGCAAACTGACCGCGCGCGAACGGCTTGACCTGCTGCTCGATGCGGGCACATTCAACGAATTGGATATGTTCGTGACGCACCGCTCCGCGGACTTTGGGTTAGATGAGCAGAGAATTCCCGGCGATGGAGTGGTTACCGGCTATGGACAGATCGATGGGCGGCTGGTCTATGTTTTTTCGCAAGATTTTACAGTCTTTGGAGGTTCGCTTTCAGAAGCGCACGCTGAAAAAATCTGTAAAGTTATGGACCTCGCCATGAAGAACGGCGCGCCGGTTATCGGCCTCAACGACTCCGGTGGAGCGCGTATCCAGGAAGGCGTGGTCAGCCTCGGAGCATATGCGGATATTTTTCTGCGCAATACGCTGGCCTCCGGCGTTGTACCACAAATTTCTGCTATTATGGGCCCCTGCGCTGGCGGCGCGGTCTACTCTCCGGCCATTACTGACTTTATTTTTATGGTGGAGCAGACCAGTTACATGTTCGTCACCGGCCCCAATGTGCTGAAGACCGTCACCCATGAGGATGTCACCTTTGAAGAGCTAGGCGGTGCTATGGTCCATAACAGCACCAGCGGCGTCGCCCATTTCGCCTGTCCAGATGAACCCGAATGTATCCACATGATTCGTACGTTGATGAGCTTTATTCCTTCAAACAATCTCGAAGACCCTCCCCGCATCACGCCCATTGACTCACCTACTCGCTCAGAGGTGGCGCTTGATAGCATCATCCCCGACAATCCGAACAAGCCCTACGACATGAAAGCAGTCATTGGCCATATTGTTGACGACGGCGACTTCTTCGAAGTACAGGAACTCTTTGCCGCGAACATCGTCGTGGGCTTTGCCCGCTTGAATGGTCGCTCAATTGGCATTGTGGCGCAACAACCAGGGGCACTGGCAGGGGTGCTCGATATCAATTCATCCGACAAGGCCGCGCGTTTTGTGCGCTTCTGCGATTGCTTCAACATCCCCATCATTACCTTTGTGGATGTGCCGGGCTTTCTGCCAGGGGTCAGTCAGGAGCACAATGGCATCATCCGCCACGGCGCCAAGCTGCTCTTTGCCTACTGTGAGGCCACGGTGCCGAAGATCACGGTCATCACGCGCAAGGCCTACGGCGGCGCATATGACGTGATGAATAGTAAGCACGTGCGTGGCGATATCAATTACGCCTGGCCCACAGCAGAGATTGCGGTGATGGGGGCTGAAGGAGCGGTCAATATTCTCTTCAAGGATGAGATCGATAAGGCGGAGGACGCCGATCAGCGGCGCAAAGAACTGATCGCCGAATATACGGCGAAGTTCGCCAATCCCTATATCGCGGCCAGTCGCGGTTACATTGACGAGATTATCGAGCCGCGTTTTACCAGGATAAAGCTGATCACAACCCTCGAAATGCTAAAAAATAAGCGGGACAGCAATCCTCCAAAGAAACACGGCAATATCCCACTATGAAGAAAAATAAAATGTAGGGGCCGGGCTTGCCCTGCCCTGTAAAATGCCCGCCCTGCGTGTAATCACACCGAGCACCAGGGCAAGCCCGGCCCCTACTATATGCTTCCATGATGATTTTGCGGGATCGCCATCCAGGAGCACGCTTGTCATTTGGTTTCGAGTCGTAGACGGTATTGCTCATTCCGCAATTATTCATTGGAAGCAATTAGCGCACGCCGGAGGTTGTCTTGGCCTGGCTTTCCATCCAGCGCTGCAAGGCTTCGCCACTCTCAAACGAAACGATCAACGCATAGCGCGGCTCAGGCCCTGCATGCCATGCAGCATGCCAGAGGCGCTGCGAATCAATGACAAGCTGGCGATTTTTGGGCATCGAGACGCGAGACTCGGTTGAGGGATCGTCCTTGTCTTCACGCAGAATCATGTACGAATTGGGGTCATCGGAAAGTTCCAACCATGCACGCACAACCCAGCCCTCGCCATCGGGATTGAGACGGTTGTTGTCGTCGAGGTGCAGGTTATGGAACGTCTCCGCCTCCGTGTTGGGATTGAGTTTAATGATGCGGACGCGCCCAAAATTGGCTCCCACATTCTTCGTCCACTGTATTAGCGTGGGACATATCTCAGCGTTCTTCGTCCACATGCCATCCTTGTCGGGCTTGCCGTGATCCCAGAAACCGTGGCACTCCATTTCGCCAAAGGCGGAAGCAATCGGGGCAAAATTGGTATCGCCACCACTTTTCCAGTCCATATATTCGAGGCTCATCCATTCCTCTTTAGGAACCGGTGGACCATCGTAATCGCGCAAGACAACATAACCCTTCTCTTTGAGGGAATCGAGTTTAACGTGCATTAAGTTACTCCTTGTTTTACAATTGTTGGGAATGGGCAACCAACGAACCTGGTATCCCGTGTGAGCACCAGATCAACATGAAGTCTGTTGTAAACGCCTAACCACCGCCGTTGAAACGGCGTGGCTTGCGGCGGGCTAAAGCCGCATTTTTGTCAAATGTCCGTTGATGCCAGGAAAGAGGCATGTAGGTCGCTGAAGCACAGCTTGTTGTAATGCTGCGTGCTCAACAACCTTTCCCCAATTGTATCATAGGTGTGCTACCCAGGGTTACATATGGGCTACCTGGTCACAATATTGTGTGGAGATTGTGATGGAATAGTTCCAAGTTGCCTGTGCAGATGCTTGACACGTTCACAGAAATCGAGCATGGAACAATCATATTTCTGGTTGAGTTCGGGCTCTGAGGAATGCTTCTTATAAGGTGTAATAAGGTGTAATAAGGTGTACCCGACGTGGTATGATACTACTAGGAAGTAGCTAACAACGACGTTGTGTATCTTTATGCATCCCATCGTGGAAGGAGCTTGTATATGACTACGTCCAGGACCCCGCATATGACGGATTATGAGGCTGAACGCCGCAGTTTTCACCTGGAAGTCCCCCAATATTTCAACTTCGCTACAGACGTAATGGGCAAATGGGCCGCTGACCCGCACAAGCTAGCTATGTTCTGGGTTGGACAGCATGGCGAAGAGAAACAGCTTACCTACGCACATTTTGCCGAGCGCTCCAGTCGCGCAGCCAACGCCTTTGCCACCCTCGGCATCAAAAAGGGCGACCGCATCCTTGTTATGCTGCCGCGCTTCCCGGAATGGTGGGAGAGCGCTCTTGGATTAATGAAACTGGGAGCCATTCCCATCCCCTGTACCACCCTGTTGACCTCCAAAGATATCCAGTTCCGCGCTGAGGTGTCGGAGGCAGAGGGCTTTATCACCGACGGTGAAGGGGCGCCCAAATTCGACGAGGTGCGCAAGCACTGCCCGACCATTAAGTACACGATCTTAGTTGAACCCGATGCTGGCCTTGCTAAACGCGAGGGCTGGACGAACTACTACCAGATCGTCAACGAGGCATCCTCCGAATATAATGGCCCCAAAACGCGCAGCGATGATCCCTGCCTGGTTTATTTCACCTCCGGTACGGTAGGCCATCCCAAAATGGTCCTGCACACCCATGCCAGTTATCCCATCGGCCACACCATCACCGGGAAATACTGGCTTGATCTGCACGAGGATGATTTGCATTGGAATCTCTCAGAGATGGGCTGGGCGAAGGCGGCATGGAGCAACCTCTTTGGACCCTGGATTATGGGAGCTGCTATGTTTATTCAGGACGCGCGCGGCAAGTTTAACGCCATCGAAACACTGGAAATGCTCAACAAGTATCCCATCTCAACCCTCTGTGCTCCACCAACCGCTTATCGTATGCTCGTCCTCGACGAACCGATGGCCTATATGAAAACGCATCCGCCCAAGGCGCTGCGCCACTGCGTCGGCGCTGGGGAACCCCTCAACCCCGAAGTCATCAAAATCTGGCAAGAGAAAACAGGCATGACCATTCGCGATGGCTATGGCCAGACCGAGACCGTGCTGCTCTGTGCCAACTTCCCACCAATGGCTATCAAACCAGGCTCCATGGGCAAACCATCGCCTGGCTTCGATGTCAGCGTTATTGATCACGATGGGAGTGAGCAGCCACCCAATAAAGAAGGCGATATAGCGGTACGTGTCAAACCACAAAGACCGACCTGGATGTTCAAAGAATACTGGGGCAATCCCGATGCCACCAACGCCTGCATCCGCGGCGACTGGTACATCACCGGCGACCGCGCCTACAAGGACGAAGATGGTTACTTCTGGTTCGTGGGCCGCGCCGACGATGTGATTATCAGCGCGGGCTACCGCATCGGTCCCTTCGAGGTAGAGAGCGCCTTAAAAGAGCATCCTGCCGTTGCGGAATCGGCGGTCATCGCCAGCCCCGACGAGATGCGCGGTGAAGTTGTCAAAGCCTATATCATTCTCGCTCCCAGCTACACAGCTTCTCCCGAGTTGGCGCACGAGATACAGGAGCACGTCAAAAGTGTGACGGCCCCATACAAGTATCCGCGTGAGATTGAGTTTGTGGAGTCTCTGCCCAAAACGATTTCCGGCAAGATCCGCAGAGTCGAGTTACGCGATATGGAGCGACAAAAGAAGTTGGAGAAATAGGGACAAATATTCTATAAAAGGAACGAAGGCAATGCAACAGGTTTCCAACTTCGCCGGAAACCTGTTGCATTGCCTTCGTTCCCTTTATGTAACTCTTTCAGGCCCCGGTTAAATATGAAATATAAGGTAGAAAACGGCAACGATGAGAGCCACAACGAGCAGAAAATGGATGAGCCTTCCCCCGATACGAAAGATCAAACCTAATAACCACAGGACTACGAGAGCAACGACTATCAGCCAAAGAAGATAAATCATGACAAACCCTCCTTACAGTTTATGTAACTCATCATATCATGTTATATTACAAAAGACAAAAGCTTGCCTCATATATTGGCATACAGAGTATACGGGAGAAACAATTCATGGCACATCACATCAAAGAGTGATTTTGCGGCGTTTATCAAGAGTCAACTGCGTTTTCTTCTCCGTTCGCCAACGTATGAGCATGCGCTGCTGCGTCAGGGGCTGCTATAATGATAGAGTCAGAGTGAAAGCTTTATGCGTGACGTGATACGAAGAAAGCCACACCTCAATGATGCCAGGAACCATTTGAAAAAGCAAAAGGAAATAGAGAACATAACGTGCAACTTAACGTCTTTTTTACCCCAAGCGAAATCGTTGCGAGCAAGGTAAGCCAGGCACAACAGGACGATATCTACATTGTCATAGATGTCATCCGGGCCACGACCACCCTCGCGGTAATGTTTGACCAGGGAGCAGCGCGCGTCCTCGTCGCGGGAACTGTTGCAGAGGCGCGAGAGGCCGCTCAAAAAGTGCCAGGGCGCTTATTGTGTGGTGAACGAAACGTCAAGCCTCTGCCGGGCTTTGACTATGGGAACTCGCCAGTCCAATTCTCGCAAGTTGATCTCTCCGGTCGAGAGCTTGTTCTCACCACCACCAATGGCACCCGCGCCTTCTACGCCTGCCCCGCACATACTATCCGCCTGGCGGGCTGTTTCTACAATGCTCAGGCGGTGACATCCCATGCGCTCAGGTTGGCGCGCGAACGCACGAGCAACATTGCCCTCGTCTGTGCAGGC
>CAVZJN010000049.1:0-12683 GCA_963775585.1 uncultured Chloroflexia bacterium
TCCATTCTGTGTGGTAGCATAAAATCATCCTCGTCCTCCATTTTTGGATACCCCCTGGCTTCCAGCCATGAGGAGGAAAAAATGGCTGCCCGCAGGCAGGAAACCCTTTGACTTTGGTTCCATGCTCTGCTATACTTCTCTTATGAACGAAACACTCACTAGAACTATCTGTATCAAGCTTGACGTAAACGGTCACGATGCCGTGTTGCAAGAGACACAACAGCGTTTCAATGCAGCGGCATCATGGATCGCTACCGTGTGTTGGGATGAGCGCATCACGAACACCAACACCGCTCATCACCGCGTCTATCGTGAGACTCGTTCCCGCTTTGGGCTGGGGTCGCAGTTGGCCTGCTGTGCGCGTGCGAAAGCCGTTGAGGCGGTCAAGGCAGCACGAACCCAAGAGCAGCAACGCAAACCCCATCAGAAACCTCTCACCTGTCCGCAGTTCGGTCCTCGTGGAAGTGTCCGTTATGACGCACGTACCTACCGCTTGATGAGTCTGGATCGCCTCTCGCTCAATACCGTGCAGGGGCGTGTGACCTGCCGCCTGATCCTGGGGAAACGGCAACATGACATGCTGATTGACCCCTCGTGGGCTCTGGGCAGTGCTGATCTGGTGTGGCGACAGGGCACCTACTACCTGCATCTCACCCAGAGCAAAGGTGCTCCACCGCTGACAGAGACCGCGGATACCATCGGTATTGATTTGGGCATGGTGAATGTGGCAACCGATAGCACGGGTGAGTCCTTCACTGGGGCCAAAGTCCATCAAGTTCGTGCGCGCTATCAGAAGCGTCGCCAAGCGTTGCAACGGGTGGGGACCCGTTCGGCAAAGCGTCGCCTCAAGCAACTTTCTGGACGCGAGAAGCGTTTTCAAAAAGATGTCAACCAGAAGATCAGTCGGACCCTGGTCCACAAAGCCGTCGTATCGCGCAAGGCACTCGCGCTCGAAGACCTCACGGGGATTCGAGAGAGGACAACGGTTAGGCGTGAGAATCGCTACGAACGGCATTGCTGGGCTTTCTCCCAATTGAGGATGTACATCACCTACAAGGCAGCCTGGGCGAGTGTCCCGGTCAGGTTTGTTGATCCGAGAAACACGAGTCGTACCTGTAGCCAGTGTGGACATTGCGAACAAGCCAATCGACAAACCCAAGCCTCCTTTCGTTGTAAGCAGTGCGGTTTCTGCTTGAATGCGGACATCAACGCCGCGATCAATATCTCCCGGGCTGAAGTCAAGCAGCCTTTGGTAGCACCCGTACGTGGGTAGTTACAAGCCCTTGGCTTTTGCCATGGGGTCCTTGACACATTCATACTGACAGGAGCAAGCGAGAATGTCATCCTTTGACTATAGGAAAAATCCAGCGGTGCGCTACAGTATCCTCTGTATACTGCTGTTACCGTTGCTCGCCCTCTTGCTCTCGCCACCTCCCGCTCACGCCGATGGAGGCTTCCCCATTATCGGTGTGCTCCACGCAGGCCAACGTCCAGAAGGCATAGCCGTTGACACAGAAACCCACATGGTCTACATCGCTTATGAGTTTCCCAGCCTCATAGTCGGCTTTGACCCCATCAGCGGCAAAGTGCGCTGGAGCGTTAAGGTTGGCGATTCAGCTAACGATGTACAGGTTGATAGTACAAATCACCATGTCTACGTCGCCAGTGTGTCAAATAATAACACCAGGGGTTTTCTCACCATTCTAGATGGAGCAAGTGGCAAAATACTCTTCAATGCCATTACTATCTATGGTAACGATGGCCTCGCCATCGATACCATACGCCAGCGCGTTTACCTATCGAGTAGTGATCATGATATCATCAGTGTCTACTCGCTAACGACGTCCGCCGGGGGAAAAATCAGCGCGGTGTCGTCAACGCTCAAAGTTGGTACACATCCACAGCCCCTTGGCGTGAACAGCCGCCTGGGGCGGCTTTACGTTGGAGATGTAGCTTCCAATACGATCGACGTCATTGACGAAGAGAGCGGCCACACACTGGCAACCATTCCGGTGGCCGCTTTACCTGTACAGCCTCTGCGGGTGGACGAAGCCACTGGTCGTGTCTATGTCGTTTGCTCAACAGGCCAGGAACTGGACGTCATTGACGGCCATATCAACAAGGTTATCGCGCGCATTCCTGTCTCTCCCTTTCCCGAGGGAGTTGCCTTCAATACCGCTACGGGACGCATCTACGTGGCAGATGAGGGACAGCCGGACAACGCTTTCGGTGGTTCAAGCCCCGGCACAACCATTACTGCTATCGATAAACAGTCCTTTGACGTTCTCGGCACCTTGTCAGTCGGTCGCGCCCCGGACGGCGTAGAAACCGATCCCTCGTTGCGCCGTATCTACGTATCGGCAGAAGACAGCAACGCCGTTGTCGAGATCAGCGATTCGCCGGATATCCCTCTGCAAGCCGGGTTGGACACGCACCAGGCAGCCGCTGTCCGCCAGGCCATCCTGCTGCTGCAACAGGCAGCCGCCATCACTGTGATACTGATGGTCGTAACCATCGTAGGCGCTACACTGGCCGCCCGGTCACGGCGTTTGCGTGCGCCGGAAAGCCCTCAAAATCCGCCAGGCGGCGCGTCGTCTCGCTCAGAGCAGCGTATCCCTCCTGCGTAAGATAGGCAATTCCCGTGCGTTTCAGAAAATCAAACACCGACGTGCATGAATATGTATGGGCAAAACCACCGGTTGGCAATACAGCGTTTGTGCCCACGCAGTAGTTACCCGTACAGAACGGTGTATAGCGGCCAATTAGAATCTCGCCAGCGTTCTTGAGTTGCGGCAAGAGCGCAAATGGCTCGTGTACCTGCACTTCCAGGTGTTCTGGGGCATATTCGTTGACAAAATCAACGGCTTCATCCATCGTAGCCGCCAGCACAATACCGCCAGTCCCCATTGCTTCCTCAAAAACGGTGCGACAAAATGCCTGTCGCCATTCTGGCAGTGCCGCTATTTTATCCGGCAGCAGCGCCAGCACCGCCTCAACCAGTGGCCGGCTATCTGTGACAAGCAGGCTGGAAGAATCCGGCCCGTGCTCGGCTTCGATCAGCAAATCACGCGCGATCAGTTCCGGGTCAGCCGATGCATCAGCTAATGTAATTGACTCGCTGGGACCCGCCGGCAGCCCGACATCAACCGTTCCATATAGCAAACGCTTTGCCGCGGTAACAAAACCACTACCAGGGCCGGTTATCTTATGCACGCGAGCAATACTGGCCGTTCCATAGGCCAGTGCGGCGACCGCCTGGGCGCCGCCGACGCGATATAATTCATGGACGCCACACAGGTCAGCGGCCACCAGGGTCGCCGGGTCAACCTCTCCCTTTGGTCCCGGCGGCGTACAGACAACGATACGTGGTACTCCGGCAATACTGGCCGGTGTGGCCAGCATATACATCACCGAGGGAAATGCACCCTTCCCACGCGGCACGTAAAGTCCCACGCTGCTGATCGGCGTGATCTTCTCTCCCGCTATCACACCGGGGGCTACCTCCGTAAACCACTGCTCATGCGGCATCTGCCTTGCATGAAACGTGCGCACATTGCCAATCGCCTGCTCGATAGCTTCACGCACCGAGCGGTCAAGTTCCTGGTGGGCCTGTTCAATCTCAGCCCGGCTCACCCGCAAATTATCAGTCGTCAATTGCACACGGTCAAATCGTGCGGTAAATTCCACCAGCGCTTCATCGCCCCGCTGTCTTACATCCTGTAGAATTGGCCGCACCCGCTCGACCAGTTCATCGATCTGTATCTGGGCCCGGCGCAACAACCGGGTCCGCTCTTCAGCACTCATGGAAGAAAGTTCGTAGAAATGGATCATGTTTTGCTTTCCTATCTGTAGTAACCGTCTCTTCCTCCGTCCTATTCCTGTACTCCCTCGCATCGCTCCTGCCCCTCATGGGCGACCCAAGGGTCCCCTCACCACATCCACTCCTCACCCGCCCCTACGAAGCCTGTAATCCCTTTGCCGCCTTATCGGCGAGTTCCGCTGCCGCGATATCGCCCTTCATCCAGCGCGCCCCAAAGATGCCCACAAGCCCCGCCACGATCAGCGTTGGCACACAAGTAACGAGCAGCGCTATGCTCAGGTCTCCACCGGCCAGGTTATTCGCAAAGTGCCCTCCATGTGTCGGGTCAAACGCTTTGGCGAGAATGCCTATTAGTGAGGGAGCAAAAGCATCGCCCAGCAGGTGCGCAAGCAGCAACGACACCGCTATCGCAGTCGCGCGTAAAATTGAGGGCACCACGTCTTGCGTAGCTGCTGTGCTGGGGCCATTATAAACATTGATCAGCATGGCTGCGATAAAAAAGCAGGTTACGAAGATAACGATGTTGTGACTAGTGACAGAGAGGGCAAAAGCAGGTGCGCAGAGCAAAAAGCCTATACCGCAAACCAGCACACGGGCACCTGCATGACGCCGATTGAGGATATCAGACATATAGCCGCCAAGCAGCAAACCCACGATACCTGCGATAACCACCACGCCACCGGCGAGAATACTGGCAAGACCGGAGCTCAGACCAAGTGTATCCTTTTGCTGCAGGTAAATAGGTAAGTAGACCACCGCCGCGCCCTGCGAGAAGAAGGCGAAGATCTGCATCACGATCAATACCACCAGCGTTCTGATGCGAAACAACCTGCCAAATTGCTTGAACACGTTCTCTGGCACTACTATGGCGTGAGGGGAATTTATCACCTCAACTTCGTTCACAGCGCTATGTGGATCGAGTTCTATCGCCTCCTCATCTGCCTGGTTGCGCCGTGGTTCACGTATTCGCCAGGTGAGAAAAGCCAGCAGCAAACCTGGAATGCCGGTGAAAAGGAAAGCAATTCGCCACATACCAAAACCAAGACCGGCAACAACGCCACCCACGATAAAGCCAATCATCAAACCGATCAGCGCTCCCGCTGTCCAGCGACTCATCACCTGCGCTCGCTTCGTACGGCTAAAGTAATCGCTCAGCAGGGCTGTTCCGGCGGGATAATAGCCCGCCTCGCCAATGCCAAGCACCATGCGCGAAATGAAAAGGCCCCAAAAACCGCTCGCAAGGGCGGTAAATGCTGTCGCCAGGCTCCAGATAGCAACACAGATCGCGACGATATTTTTGCGGTTCCAGCGATCCGCCCAGATACCCAACGGCAGCGTGCCCAACGCGTAGACTAAAATAAACGCTGTGGCAATGTAACCCACCTGGTCGATGCCCAGGCCAAGCTCCTTAGCCACAATGTTGGCGGCCCCAATAAATACGTAGCGATCCATGTAATTGAGCAAGTTGATACTGAACATTATCCAGAAGACGTATGCAGCATAACGGCCAGCACTTTTCTTGGAAACTCCCAGGCCGGCACCGGCGGATGGGGCGATGTTACTCATGTCCACCTCCAAGTTGGGGGATAATTAAACGGCATGGCAGAGATATAATACCATTCAAACCATACCATAGTTTGCTACAAGATGGAAGCGGTCACCCGCTATTTCCGCAAGCTCAACATTTCCAGGAAGCTCCACGACTTCAGATCACGCTCCAGGTGGAAACGCAGCAGACCATGCATCGTCACTTCCAATTCCGTCTGCAAAGCGTCATCCAGCCGCAGGCGAGGCACCTCACTCCATTTACTGCGCTGCAAGAGCCGCAAAACCTTGAGCGCATTCATTGACAGTGAGCGTGTCCATAAGCGAGAACATTGTGGACAGAGCGCCCCTCCTAGTGAAGCAGCAAAACCATTCTCTACCGGCTGCAACTCGCTTGCACAATGGGCGCATCGGCGAAATGCCGGCTCATAACCAATGAGGGAGAGCAGGTGTATTTCGAAGTAGCGTAAGAGGAGATTGGTACGTACATGTTCCTGTACCGCCAGTTCCGTACCGGTCTCTTTGCGCCGCTGCAGGTCAGTCACATCCTCTTCAATACCGCGCAGCATTTCCAGCATCAGGTTGTAGACCTCCGGGTGCTGTGTATCATCCTCGATAAAACGATCCACCAGTTCTGCGAGATAGATGCCGCAGGTCATGTGCCACAGGTCTTTGCGTAGTAAGAGAAAATTCTCACGAATTTCGGCCTGCGTAATAATATCGAGATTGCGACCAACAGCTACCTGTAACTGGCTATGGCTCAAGAGCTCCAGGTGGCCCGCTTTCTTGCTAATAGGACGGCGAATGCCCTTAGCAATGGCATGAAATTTACCCTTCGTGGGAGTGAGAAGGGTCAGGACGCGATCAGCTTCGCCTAAATCGGTACGCTTCAGGACGATGGCTTCAATGGGGTAACTGTGTTGCTGTCGCATAGTGGATAGTGTCTAACCTATTCCAGTGCTTCCACCCCTTCGGGTGGTTCTGGCTCCCACACATAGATGACTCACACCACCACCGGATACCAACTCTTGGACTCTTGGCCGCGCGGTGGCAACAAGAGCAATGGTTGCCACGAGAGCGAGACGTTGGCCGTGCTGGCCTAGCGCTTCTGGCTGGCAGTAATCTACACCGACGAGGTGGCTTGAGCAGGCCAACTTTCACGAGCTCAAAGAGGTGCAGGGCAGGAGGAATGGGACGCTCTGCATGATGCGAAAGAGGGGGCAAGGGCCTCTCAGCTAGCTCCACGAACAGATCGACACAGCGATCTTGGGCTGCACGGATCAGGAAGTCGCACTGCATTTCACGGCACAGGCTCAGAAACGAGAAGATATCACTATAGCGGTCTCCAATATGAACCCAGCGCACGCCTTCGGCGACCAGCGCTGGACACTTCGTTCCCAGACCTGCGATTCTCGTTCGCGCTGCAGACGTTCCTGACGGGGGAGTGGGGGTGTCCCACATATCTCTTCTCTTCCCCCACATCAATAAGTGAGCAAGTGAAAAAGAAAAAACGTGATCCGATCAATCCAATCACGTTTCTTGAAAAGGGAGGCGACGAGCGGATTCGAACCGCTGGTGCAGCTTTTGCAGAGCCGTGCCTTACCACTTGGCGACGTCGCCATGCCGCGTTCTGTCCAGAAAGGGGAGCGGGAGACGGGGATCGAACCCGCGACTTTCTCCTTGGCAAGGAGATGCTCTACCACTGAGCCACTCCCGCATTACATGAAAGCGAACTTCCATTCTCTTTGCATCATTAAAATATCATAACGACACAAATTTGTCAATAAGTTTTTGACAAAATAGTCTCATTCCACCACAAACCCCCGCTTCCTCAAAAGCTCGACCACCCTCTCCAGGTGCTCCGCCGGCACGCGCACCAAACGTCCCTCCTGGACAACCTCCGTCCCCAACAGCTCTCCTACTTCCTCATCGCTCTGGAGGTCCTGCAATATCTTTGCCGAAAGATAAAGTAGCGGCGCCTGCTCAACCTGAATTGCGGGTCGCTCCCCATAGCCCCCGCCCCACAATTTGAGGCGAATAAGGAACGGAGCAGGTACACCATCCTCACAATAGTGCTGCAAAAAGCGGATGATCGCATCCAGCGTGATCCCCCTGCTGCAAGCCCGTTCAATCTCTGAGGGGGTTATCTTGCGCCAGCCTGTCAGCTCATCGAGCGTACTGATCCGCTCGACTTCTGCTACCAGGTAGAGATCAGTTACAGCATAGAGCGGCTGCAGCAGTCCATCATCGTGCAGGCGCCACTGCGGCTCGCGCGCCACAAAACGTCCACTATCCAGCAAGCTATCCTGATCAGGAGCGGCCGTCAGCGCTGGCAAGTAGTCTCTCCGCCAGAACACGTCTTGCAGCGCGTCCGCCCTGTTGGCCGCAACCTCCGCCAGCACCGGAGAAAGGCGACGACCCAGCAGCTCTCGCGCTTCCTCATCGGCAAATAGCTCATCTAGCAGCGCCGAGTCGTCAACTTCAAGCAGCGTCGCCCCTTGCCACACTTCTATACGTCGCGCCTGCCGCTCCCACTCCACCAGCGAATAGCTCACATTTTGCGGAATCACTGCTCCAGGTCCAGCGGACTCTTCCAACACGCGCTGAATTGTCTCCGCGTGCAGCCCCATCTGAATTGCGCGAGTGACGCTTGCCTTTGTGAGGCGATACTGAGCGATATGTTCCAGCCCTATACGCTCAGCAAAACGATCGAGCTTGATTAATAAAGCTTCCGAGACAGGAGCCAGCGCCACTAACTCAAAATTTGGTTGCACAATCAACCGCCCCCAGGCGACACCTGTTTCAACTGCCTGGGTCTCGCTGGTGACCAACAACGTTCCTGGCGTCGAACAAAAGGCAACTGCACTCCCCTCATTTTTTACTTCTACCAGCCCCATCCACTGCAATGGCCCCAACACTACCGCGCGTATAAATCCACCCTCAACCAGGTGCCAACCCTCGCGATGCGTCAGCCAGCCTCGTCGCAAGCGAAAATCCCAGTTATACGGGTTACTCCCGACCGAATAGCGGTCCGCGCGCGTTCCATATTGGCGTGGGAAAAGTAGATAGGGCGCATAGAGCTTTGTACGCGCAATAAACGAAGACATTCCAAGCCACGTTCCCGCCTGCTCATCCAGCACTCGTTCCATCAGTACCTGGCGCGAGCTGATCACCTCTTCGTGCGCGGGATCAAGCATATTAGGCCCTGGCCGCACAATTACTTCTGGCAAATAGAGCAGCTCATTCCAAAATGAACCCTCCAACCATAAGTGATAACAACGACGCGCCCTCTCTAATACAGGCAGTGAAAAAAATTCTTCCGCGTCAGCAGCATGGATACTCCCCTGCCGCTCTTGCAATAGATCTAACTTCATCAAAAGGAGCCGTATAAACAGCAGGCGTGGGACATCCTGCTCTGTACGAATCTGCTCAATATTTCCCTTATGCCCTAGCTGTTCGATCACCTGTCGCAGCATGGTACGCGAGAGGAGCCCGCTGTTCACGAGTTGCAAACCCTCACGCAGTGATGCCGCATGTGACCAGTACAGGTACAGCATACGCTGAAAAGCGTGTATGCCTTCCCCTATCCCTTCCTGCCGCGTCACAGGCTGTTCCGCCTTCGTGCTGCGCTCTTTATCGACGATGTCATTCACCACGTCCTTCACCGCCTGCGGTACAATCACCACCCCATCGTAGATACCACTGGTATAGTCTCTGCCAGCAAAATTCGTTTGCTTCCCCCAGAAGACTAAACCTAACAACAGCAGGCGGCGTAGCGACTGTTCAAAAGGTCCATGGGGATGGGGGGTTGGATAGAACGAAGCGCTATGTTCGGCAATGCCTGCTGGCGGCTCTCCTCCCTTCAAAGGGGTGAACACCCCTATGCTGCTAAAATACAGAGCCAGATCACGGCTATTCGCTCTGCCTCCACAGGCTACCAATTCGCGCAATACCAAACGCTCGGACTCATTCAGGCTGTGTATCGCCTCGCTAATAGTTGCAGCTTCAAAAAGATGCTGGGCGATTTCGGGGATCGTGGTTGTTGAAGGAGAGGTTGTTGCCGAGGCACCTGTAGCACCTGTAGCACCTGTAGCGCCTGTATTCTGACCTCTGGACGTAACCGGCAAGCGCCGCAATTTTACCAGTGACTGCAAATGATATGGTGGCACTGCAAGAAGCAGATCGAGATCACTTTGTTCCATGATACTTCCTTTCATCCCGCTGACCGTAGGTAGAAGCGCTAAAAGAGAGCGGAGTTGCAGCGAAGGCTTACAGAGAACGGGCTTGAAAGCCGCCTGCTTTCCAAACGGGGGATGAAAAGCCCGCCGCCCGCAGGCGGAGAGTCCGCTCCCCAAGCAGGGCAATCGCATCTAATTTTTCAATAGGCTTGCAGAGCGCATCTATGCTTTGGGAAATTGTAAACTGCACAATTCTAATGCGGCTTCCAGCCTCCACTGCCAAATTTAGGTGCGATTGCCCTGGCTCCCCAAGCCAAACCGCTTGACAATTCGCTTTGAGTGTAGTATACTTGTTCTAGTTCTTGTGCACACTGACAACCCAATAGTGTTTCGCTGGGTTCCACGGTAAAGCGTTCCCGTGGGTAAAAGCACTAGCGTCTCAATGTGTTCGTGCGCACAGTGGTGATAGGCTGCGTAGAACCTCCTCGGAGGGCGCATTCCCACCTCACGGTCGGATTGCCTATCGCTTGAAGCCAGGAACAGACCGTACCGGGGGGCACTCGGAAACGGGCTTCTCTTCGGAGAAGCGAACGCTTGGGGAAAAGGGGCCTCTACGGCTTGAGTAGCAGTATTCAAGTGGCAAGCTCCTTCGTTGAACCAAGAACCCCCGTCATTTATGGCGGGGAGTGTCAGATACTCTCCTCTTCATGCAACAGAGGGCCCTGGCTACGTCGCCTCAGATCTTCGACAATACGCTCTGTATCCTGCTTTTTGAGGATCATCAGCGTTGGGGTAATCGACTGTACAATCTGCTCTTCCACAGACGTTGTCGCCGCTAATTCGCGCATCACCAGGCTATCCGCTACCTCCATTAGCGAGACTCCCGTATAGAAGCGAACTCGCCCATAGCTTGCCGTCCAGTGCTCAAGCTGAGCGAGCAGCCGCGATAGGTGACTGTCATTTTCTTGCGCGATTTGCCGCAGTAACCTCAGTAAATCACCGGGTTGCTGTCCGCGGCCTAACGCTTCAGCCAGAGATTTCGGAGCTAGACGATAATACAAGCGTTCACCGCTCACACCGGCAACTTCCGCGAACTCTTCTATCAGTTCAATCAGCGGCCACGCTGCTGAGCGGCACTCGACCAACATTTCGCCCGTTTCCAGTACTTCTAGCCCCGGAGTTTCTCGCCGCCTGTCATCATCAGTCGCCCGCCCATCAGGCTCTGCTCCATTCATTAATAAGCCAGCCATAGGCGTCAAGCGAAAGGCCAGCAAACGTCCATCGTTTGTCAACGCCAGGTCACTCATGCCCCACCAGTGTAAAGGCCCCCGTAACAGGCGTGCCAGGTAATGACCCTCCGCCCGCATCCAATCGCCCATCTGTGTTGGCTGCAGCGGTCGTCCCTCTTCCTGTTCCAACCACCAGTGAGGTGAAGGAAATAACCGCTGCCGCTTCTGTAAGAACGTCGGGTTCAATCGATAGATAAAGCGCGCAAAGGCCGGAAAGCTGATCCATTGATTCAAGGGAGCCTGCGCCACCAGTGCGACTAATATTTGCCGGGCCTCGCTATTTTCAGCCTCCAATTCTCCCGGACGGAGAATTGGGTGGCTCAGTGGCGTGGTACGACAGCGCAGTTGTAACCCCTCTTCTTTGAGATCAAATAATTCCTCGTAGCCGGGATGCGTCAACCATAATTCAAACAGGTCACGGGCCACTTCGGCGTTTATCGGACCAAGCAACAATCTGGCCGCGTTGGGGAGCAGACGTAGGTAGGATTTCCCGGTGTCATCTCTGTGCAGAATATCCGCCAGTCGCAATAAGCGTACAGCAAAGCGCAGAAACTGCGTCGTCCTTGGTACGGCTTTTTGTAATCCCTCCAATAGCGCTGTTGACGGAAAACCGCCTGGAGCAGCTATTATGGTCGTCCCATCGTGAGGAATCGCGCTAGAAGCACGTAGAGAGGCCAGCGCGTTTGCGCTGCGCAAACCTCCGCTCGGCTCATCTTTCTCATCATCAGGCTCCAGGCGATAGCCATCCAGCGCGCGCCCTACCAGTAACAGGTCAGCCAGCAGACTATATGCTTCTACATGCTGCACTTTTACAGGCTCGGCTTTTCCCTCATGTCCATCAGTCGCCTGCTTTACATCGAAAGGCGTGACCGGCACAGATACACGTAGCACAGCCTGCACTTCTGCTGGTACATACCAGCCCACATCGTATAATAACCCGCTCAGTCCAATACGTTGTTGCGGAGAACTATTGAGGCTTGTGCGAAGCAGTAGCCCCTTGCCTTGTAATGACAGCAGGATGCTTTGTAATTTATCGGGTTGCCCAAACGAAAACCGCTCAAAGAGGCTGCGCAGGTCCTCGTCGCTCATCGAACCGCCGGCCAGGGTCAGCGTTGCCAACAATTGCCGTTGTGGTTTCTCCAATCCGGCCGCGATCCTCCGTACCGCTTCTGGCTGCTGAAGCGCTCCTGCAATAGCCTCGGCCAGTTGCTGCTTACTGAGACCCGTCGTCACAATATCATACTCACGGGCGATCCCCCGCAGTTCACTCAGGCCGTTTTGGGACAGTATCTCCAGCAAGTTGGCCGATGGAGTTGGGCCGCGCAATTTCACGATATGGGAAACTTGTCCAGGCCTGTCTACAGCATGCAACGGCGTTTTCTGTCCTCCAATTGACCGCCCTACTACCTGGCGTTTAGTTGTTGCCGGCTTGCAGGCAACATGGGCAGCGGATTCGCTGACGAATGACAGCGGATTCGCAAGCCATTGATAGAGAAGGGCGGCAGTATGCCGGCAGATGATAGAAGAATCAGGACTACAAGAACATGTAGCAAGCCACGTACTGGAGCTTTGAACCTCGATCTCGGCGCTGTAACGATGTTGATCGGTAAGCCCCTGTTCCGTTGCTTCTACTCTTTGTGTTGCTGTTGCAACATTTCCCAAATGAGAGGTATCAACAATGCCAAGAAGTTTTGCTCCTTGACGCATTGTCGCGTGCACTGCACCAATGCGGCAATATTCTTGCCCCATCGACGCTACTGTTAACCCCGCCATACGGATAATATCCGCCGCTCTCAGGCGCTGTAGTGCGCTGGGTACAACATCATCCATAGAATAGGCCTACGTTAGTTC
>CAVZJN010000050.1:0-23842 GCA_963775585.1 uncultured Chloroflexia bacterium
ATTATCCTCAGTATCGCGACGTTTGCCACGCCAAAGCATCATGGAATTCTCCTCACGTTCAAAGAAGGGCAAGATGTGCGCGTGGTAGCAGGTTTTTCGCTTGGCGTTATGGTTTCAACGTTGGTAGCGATCTGGGTTACTGCCAGGAAGTCCGCTGGTTAGCGGGCAACATATGCCGCTTTTAGTTAAGGGGCTAGTCTTTATCGCTATTCTGATTACATTGGGGTTTTTCGGCGCTCTGGCGTTTCACGCGTTACATCGTGAGCACCCACAAAAGATCGAGCAACGCACAACAAGGAACAATAAACCGAACGATGCCACCCTTGAGGCGACAAGGCCTGTTGGGCGCTGGATTGCTGAGGGAGTGCTGGCATTGGTCATCGCCCTGGGCGGGGTTGTTGTGATGGTGCAGTCGGGTCAGGCGCTGACTACTGCTCTCCATATGCCAGATGTGCTGGCTGGCCTGCTCATACTGGCCGTGGCAACTTCGTTGCCCAATACGGTCGTAGCATTTGGCCTGGCGCGCACTGATCGAGAGGTGGCCTGCGTCGAGGAAATTTTCAGCAGTAACAGCATCAATGCCGCACTCGGTATCGCTTTGCCGCTCCTGTTCTGGCGCGATATGTTACATGATCACATTCTGCTGTTCCTCGACGGCCCTCTAATGGTGGCGCTGACACTTGTCGCATTGCTCTGTGTCTTAAGACGACGAGTGAGTCGTATTTCCGCCGTGCTTCTGTTTCTGGTATATATTGGGTGGGTGGTGGCGCATGTGTTTGTGTAGCGCCTGTCCAGAGGACAACCTGGCTCGCCGCGCTAGCAAAAAGAGCACAACAGGCGCTATATATACTATTGCATAGAGCAATCCAACAAGGTATGTATAAACCGTCTGCTTGACGCAAGCTCAACCGCGGGGTATGCTCAAGCAATCTAAAATGAGCGTTTGTACCCTTACATCGCAGAGTAGAGGTGGGCGATGGACCAGAGAATCGAACACATTCTAGAGCAAATTCCGGGTTGGAGCGGCAAGGAGCGGGTAGTAGCGCCACTTGTTGGCGGCATCACGAACCAGAATTATCGCGTGGATATCGCAGGAGAAACGTTTGTGCTGCGCGTTGGTGGCAAAGGCACACGCCTGCTTGGTATTGACCGGGGACGCGAACACACCTGTACCGCCATCGCCGCGCGGTTGGGTGTTGGCGCAGAGGTTATCCATTTTCTCGCCTCCGAAGACGCGCTCGTCACACGCTTCATTGTTGGCGATGGCATCTCTCCTGAAACTGCCGCACAGCCTGAGACACTCAGGCGTATCGTTGATTCTATCAAGCGTTACCACGAAGGACCGGATTTTCCAGGCACGTTCTCGCCGTTTGAGACAGTGCGGGATTACCATAAGAAGGCCCTTGAGCGCGGGGTATCATTTCCTGATACGCTGCCGCAGGTGTATGCACTGATGGCTCAGATCGAAGATGCTATTGGCTCGCTGCATAAACCCAGACCTTGCCATAACGACCTGCTTGCCAGCAACTTTATCGATGATGGGCGTAGGATCTGGATTCTCGATTGGGAATACGCCGCCATGGGAGACATCTTCTTTGATCTGGGGAATTTCGCTGTCAATCAAGCGCTCAATGATGAGCAGTGCGCAACACTTTTGCGCTATTATTTTGGTGAGGTGCGCCCAGCGGATGTGGCGCATGTGCACCTGATGCGGCTTGGCTCGGATTTGCGCAAATCGTTCTGGGGCTTTCTACAGTTGGGCGTCTCTGAACTTGATTTTGACTATCGCGAGTACGCCCATTACCATCTCAATCGCTTTCTAGGGAATGTGGCTACGCCACAGTTCACACGCTGGCTACATGACGTGAAAAATTCGTAGGTTAGGAGCACTCCATGCAAGATCAAGCAAGAGTCGTCATTATTGGTAGCGGAATCGCCGGTTCCAGTGTTGCCTACCATCTCACCGAGTTGGGCTGGCGAGACATCGTTGTCCTTGAGCAAGGGCCACTCATCAATGGCACCACCTCTCATGCCCCTGGCCTGGTGGGACAACTGCGATCATCCGTGAGCCTGACGAAGATGCTTATGTATAGCGTCGAGCTCTACAAGAATCTCAGGGTGGACGGCAAAGCGGGCTACTTCGAGGTTGGCAGCCTTCGTGTCGCCTCATCAAAAGAACGCATGGAAGAGCTCAAGCGGCAGGCTGGTTTTGCAAAGGGTGTTGGACTGGATGTAGAGCTAATCGGCGCCCACGAGGCTCAACGCATGTTCCCTCTGATGAGCCTCGCGGAGGTCGAAGGAGCTTTGTTTCTGCCGACCGATGGCTCAGCGCGCGCTCCCATCCTGACGGAAGCCCTGGCGAACGCGGCAAGACAGCGTGGTGCAACCTTCTATGATCATACGCTCGTCACCGGTATCGAAGTGAGCAAGGGGCGTGTGCAGGCGGTATACACATCGCGAGGACGCATCGGCACCGAGATCGTAGTTGTAGCTGCGGGTGTCTGGTCTCCACGTATTGGGCGCATGGCCGGTGTCACTATCCCGCTGATCCCGGTGCAGCACCAGTATGCTATGACTGCACCTCTCAGTGAGCTGGCAGGAGATGTCACTATCCCCAATCTGCGGGACCCCGATAAGCTGGTCTATTTCCGCCAGGATGGAGCGTGCATGGTTATCGGCGGCTACGAGCGCAATCCCGAGGCCTCAGATGTTGACGCTTTATCCGACAGCCCAAATCCAACAGTGCTAAGTTTTGATCCGCCCCGCTTTGAGAGTCTGCTCGAAGGCTGTATAGAGCGAGTTCCTGCTGTGAAGGGGGCTGAGTTCATCAAACGAGTCAATGGGCTTGAGTCGTTTACGCCTGATGGAGAATTTATCCTTGGCGAGTCACCCGATGTGAGAGGTTTCTGGGCGGCATGCGGTTTTTGCGCCCATGGCGTTTCTGGTTCTGGTGGAGTTGGCAAGATGCTCGCGGAGTGGATCGTCGAAGGAGAGCCGAGCCTTGATCTCTGGCACATGGATATTCGCCGCTTTGGAGCGTATACAGCCAGCCGGCGCTACATCTCTACCCGCATCCATGAAATCTATAGCACCTATTACGATATTTTCTATCCTGCGCAGGAACGCAGCAGCGCCCGCAAGCTGCGCCTCAGCCCGGTGTATAGTCGCCTGGAGGAACTGGGGGCAAGCTTTGGTGAGAAAGCCGGCTGGGAACGCCCGAACTGGTTTGCGTCGAATGAACCCCTGGCGGAAGGTCAGGGTTGGCCGGAGCCATACGGGTGGGCCAACCGCTACTATTCACCGGCCATTGGCGTGGAACATCAGGCCACACGCGAGCGCGTAGCTATTTTTGACGAGACCTCTTTCAGTAAATTTGAGGTGCTGGGAATTGGCGCGGCTGCCTTTTTACAGCGTATTACGGATAACCAGATGGACCAACCTCCAGGAACCATCACTTATACGCAGATGCCGAACAAGCGCGGGGGCATCGAGTGCGACCTCACCGTGACACGCCTGGCAACTGATCGCTTCCAGATTATTACGGGAACGGCTTTCGGCATCCATGATCTCTCCTGGATTCGCAGCCAGATGCCTACTGATGGCTCGGTGTATGTCAATGATATTACCTCCAGTCGCTGTTGTATTGGCGTCTGGGGGCCGCGCGCGCGCGACCTGGTGCAGTCGGTCAGTGAAAATGATTTCTCCAATGAGGCATTCCCCTATCTTACCGCTCAGCAGGTGACCATTGGAGACATTCCAGCATTAGCGCTGCGTGTTACCTATGTCGGTGAGCTTGGCTGGGAAATCTACGCACCGATGGAGTATGGTCTCAAGCTCTGGGATACCTTATGGGCAGCAGGGCAACCGTTGGGCATTGTTGCCGGTGGATATCGCGCAATCGAGTCGCTGCGCCTGGAGAAGGGCTATCGCTATTGGAGCGCTGACATTCATTCTGAATACAATCCCTATGAGGCAGGCCTTGGTTTTGCCGTGAAGCTGAAAAAAGGTGATTTCATTGGGCGCGAGGCGCTGGAGCGTATCAAGGCGGAGGGCGTGACGCGCAAGTTATGTTGTTTGACCCTCAACGATCCGCGAGCCGTTGCTCTGGGGGGCGAACCATTGCTGGATGGTGAATGCGTCCTGGGACGGGTCACCAGTGGTGGCTACGGCTACACGGTACGCCAGAGTATCGCCTATGGATATCTCCCTGTAGAATATGCCACACTAGGTACGCAGATTGAAGTGCAATTGTTTGGCATAAGATACCAAGCCACGGTAATGAAAGAGCCATTATTCGATCCCAAAAATGAAAAAATCAAGGCATAAGCGACCGCCATGCCTGGCGGTCGCTTATGCCGCATCTTGTAGGGGCGACCCTTGGGTCGCCCTGGAGAGCCAGGTGAGTTTATTCTCCAGGAGTGGCGCCGATTACAAAGGCATCTACCTGGCTGATCAGTCCACGCCAATAGGGAACCTTTACCTTGTATCCGGCACTCATGATCGTAACGTCTCGCATATGGACGGAGCGATAGATAATAGGCAGTCCTTCAGGGCCAATCTCTGGCTGGTCATGTAGGGGTATCAGGGCGGTATAATATTCACGCAGGGCGTCCGCCGTATCAGGGTCTTCATGCCGGTGTAGTTCTTCGTTCAGCTCTATGTAGAATTGAGCGTAGCGAGCTGTGCTCACCATCACGCCGAACACCAGGAGACCATGCATCTGAAACATCATCTCGACATTCAGGTCCTGTTGCTCAACCAGGCGTACCCACATTTGTAGCGCAAAATCCTGCTCACCATACTCCTTTAGCCAGAGGTTGCGTCTCTCAACACGTGTGGGTGGACGGAAAGCCGTACTCTGTGGCTCCGCGTTGCCTGCATTTGTTGACTGTGGAGATGCCTCTTGTACGCAATTCATATCCACTCCACTGTTATTTTGTGGTTCTTCATTTTCGTCGTTGATATGCTGCTTTGCTCTATCTGGCATGCATTACTCTCAGTTTGTCGGTGGGGTATCGCAATTCTTTCTACAATGATGTCGGCAATTATCCCCTTGACAAGAAGGGAAAAAGGTAAAGTTTCCCTGCATGGTGGGCAGTGTACCATCAATAAACCAGTCGGTGACGGTGGCTTCGCCGGGATGCGGCGTTAATCCTGTGTTCGCTGAAACAGTACCGGCCTGGACATCGGCTGGCTTTCTGAAGTCATCGGGAGGATACTTGTACAGGTTCGACACGTACTCCATTACGTCATGCCAGATTGGACCGGCACCTGTGATACCGATGATGTTATTCATCGTGCTATTATCACTATTGCCAGCCCACACGCCAACGGTGACATATGGTGTGTAGCCAAGTGTCCAGTTATCACGAAAGCTCTGGGTCGTGCCGGTCTTTGCCGCCGCCGGGCGGTCCAGCTCCAATGGATTACCTGGGCCAAACTCATGATAACGTGATTTCTCGTCGGAAAGAATACTACTCATAAGGAATGCTACGTCCGCGCGTATTGCGCGAATCCCATCTGGGTGGGCTGCATCATAGAGTATAGAGGGGATCGCCCTGGTTATTGGTGATCTCCAGTATCGATGTTGGAGGTACGCGCACTCCTTGATTGGCAAATGTGGCAAAGGCGGAAGTGAGGTGTAGCAGCGAAACCTCCGACGTACCCAGGGCCAACGACGGGCCAAGAGAACCGGGCGATCGACTTGCGACCTCGCTCAAACCCAGGCGCGCTGCCGTGTTCAACACGTTAGGAATACCCGCGTACTCAAGCGCATCGATAGCGGGTATGTTAAATGAGTTTGCTATTGCGTTACGCACGGTCATCGGAAATCCCGAATGGAATGTCCCATCGTAGTTCTGCGGCGTGTAATACTCAGGAGGATTATCGCTGATCTGGCTCGGGTAGACGGTCTTATGATCCGGTATAATCATGGCAGGATACCAGCCCATTTCAAAAGCAGTGGCATACACAATGGGCTTGAAGGATGAACCTGGCTGGCGCAGAGCGAGCGCGGCATTATACTGTCCGCGCACCTTCGGACCATTATTTTTATAGTTGGCGCTGCCGTCCATGGCAAGAATCTCGCCATTGTACGGGTTCATCACCACCACGGCGGCGTTATTCACATTATTTTGTATATTCAAAGGCCCGTAACTGCCGAGATACGGGTCATACAGTGGTTTATAGAGGTGGTCATAAGCAATCTGCTCGACCTTCTTCTCCAGTTTCAGATCAAGGGTAGTGTAAATGTTATAACCGCCATTATACAGATTTTGTGCCCCTATCAAAGGCACCAGTACCTGGTCTATAACGTAGCGCACAAAGTGTGGCGCCTGAATGCCCTTTGTGCTGGCATATGACATGAAGGTAAACTTCGCCGTCTCTGCTTCTGCTTGCCGCGCCTGGTCTTCTGTAATCTTGTTCATGGCAACCATCAATTCCAGCACAGTCTGTTGCCGTTCAAGCGCCACGGGCTTATTCACTACGGGATTATAGTATGAAGGACTTTGAGGTAGCCCGGCCAATAGCGATGCCTGAGCGAGGTCCAGTTGAGCCGTTGCCGGTTTACAGGAGCGTTGTGTGCATTTCGGCTGAAGATTGAAGAAATCCTGCGCCGCTGCCTCGACCCCGTAATTCAAATCACCATAGTAGACCGTATTCAGGTACATCTCCATGATCTTCCACTTTGGATATTGCTTTGTGAGACCATAGGCCAGTAGTGCTTCTTCACTTTTGACTTGCAGGGAACGTGGTTGTGACAGGAACAACTGATTCTTGACTAGTTGTTGTGTAATCGTACTACCACCCTCAACGACGGTTTGACTTTGCAGATTGGTGAAGGCCGCGCGAAGTGTGCCCTGGATATCGACGCCGCTATTCAGCCAGAAAGTACGATCTTCAGCAGCGACCGTGGCATTTACCAGCATTGGAGAGATGTCGGAGTAATTGACGTACGTGCGACGACCATGCCCATTCTGGTGATCATAAAGCTCATAGAGCAGATTGCCGTTGCGATCATAAATATGTGTTGATTGAGATAGCGCGTGATCCGCAATGCCGTTCAGTAACGGTAATTGCCCCTGGTAATAGGCATAGGCGGCGCCGGCGCCGGTAGATAAGAGAGTGAATAGCACAATACAAACAATCATTGTAATCATCAGTAAACGAGGGGCAATATTGCGATTATAGCGTTCATGTAGATGCTTGCGTATGAGAGAACGGTGCACTTTCCGTCGTAACGCTGGTACCCTGGCATCCCTGTAGGAAGAATTCCTGCCGGATGGCATCACCGCGGGAGGGGGAGTTGAATGAGAGACAGTGGTTATGTGTCCATTGGTGAGCATTTTGCTATCTCCATTATATGCGGTCAATATTTGGTTTTGTTGAAGCTGGTCTATATTCCTATCCATTGCTCTTCAGATGTCCTTTGCGGTCGACCTTGCAGCGTCATGCGGTCCGCCTATACCTTATAATTCATTATTGTATTATAACGTATTGTTGTTCTTGTCAGTTTCATGGATAGTACTTAAGCGGGGTAATTTGACTGGTTGCAACCCTGTAGAGGGTTCAGTTGTACTACTACCATAGGAACTATGTCACAAAATTGCCGCGAGTGGTGTCCTACAGTTGAACCTGTACACAACAGGTTGCTACTAATATTGCCGTAGGGAATACCTACTTCTACAGTTAACCCCGTTCATCTATTATCAAAGAGAAATGGAAAAGAATGTATGGTTGATAAGGTAATCACAGTGCCAGCAATGAACGTCCCCCCAATGGACACGGGTGATGTTGTCCTGCGCACAACTAATCTCACCAAGCAATATGGGAAACGCATCGTCGTCAATAATCTCAATCTGGAAGTCAATCGCGGCGAAATCATGGGCTTCCTTGGCCCCAACGGCGCCGGTAAAACAACGACGATCCGCATGGCCCTCGGCCTGATCGCGCCAACCGCAGGCAGCGTCGAGATACTTGGCCAGGATGTCGCCTCATATGGCGCGCGCATTCTACCGCGTGTCGGCGCTCTTGTGGAGACCCCCGCTCTCTACCTCTATATGTCGGGCCGCAATAATCTGCGCGCGGTTGCATCCGTGCTCGGTGGCGTGCCCACATCAAGAATCGATGCTGTATTGGAATTAGTGGGATTGCGATACAGGCAGAATGATCGTGTGCGCACCTACTCTCTGGGTATGAAGCAGCGCCTGGGCGTTGCCATGGCCCTGTTGCAAGATCCCGATCTACTCATCCTGGATGAACCAGCAAATGGCCTCGACCCGGCAGGCATTGTCGAGATGCGCGATCTCATGCACCGCCTCACTTCTGAGGGCAAGACCGTCTTCATCTCAAGTCACCTGCTCCCCGAGGTACAACAAATCTGCACCCGCGTGGCCATTATCAATCTGGGCAAGCTGGTCAAGGTATCCACCATTGAAGAACTCATCAGCGGACGCGGTGAGTTTGCCGTCACCGTTGAGCGAACGGCAAACGCACTCGCACTGGTTAAGGCGCAGCCATGGGGCAAAGATGCTCACCTTGATAAACATGGTGCGCTCATCACCAAAGCTCCAGGGCAACGTGGCCGCAACCTCAATCTCTTCCTTGTCAACGCTGGCTTCGTTCCCGAAACTATCACACAATCAACGCAGGACCTGGAGCAGGTCTTCCTGGAACTGACGAATTCTGGAACAGGAGAAATTCAGTGAGTACAGTAGTCACATCCTCGCCAACGGAAAAAATGATTTTCCATACGTCCAGGCCAAGCTTTATCGGTATGCTGCGCGGCGAGTTATTCAAAATCAGCCGCCAGTGGATAACCTGGGTGATGCTGGTTCTACTGGCAGGGGTCATTGCTCTCCCATATATCATCACCTTGACAGTGCCTGACGTCAAAGACGTCATAAACCACACTCCCTTGCTCTTTCTTACTAATCGCATGACGCAGAACCTTGCCGTGCTCCGCGTCTTCATCGGCATATTCCTCCTTGTGCTAACGGCTTCAGTCATCGGCCTGGAGTACCAGCTCGGTACCATCCGTGTCCTCCTGTCCCGCGGCGTGGGGCGATTGCAATTGCTCGCTGCAAAGCTGACTGCTGTCGTCATCGTTGCGCTATCCGTCTTTGTCGTTGGTATCCTCTACAATATCATCCTGATGAGCGCGCTGTTGTTGATAATGGTAGGAAATGTGCATGCCTATAATGCCATAACTCCAGCTTTTTGGACGGAGGCTCAACAATATATCCTGACCGTACTGATCAGTATGGGAGCAACCATTCTCCTGGCAACAGCCGCATCCGTAGTGGGACGCTCGTTGACCTTTGGGCTCAGTCTCGCACTGGCCTGGTTCCCAATTGACAATATCGGCACAATCTTTTTGTACCTTGCCTACCGTCTCACACACAGCGATTTCTGGTTAAACGTCTCGGCCTATTTGCTTGGGCCGAACCTGAATGTCATGCCAAAGGCGCTCATAACTTCCGCCAAAACTGAAGTCTTTACAATTGGAGCTCAACCGTTTGTCGCGGTCGATGGCGCGCATACGCTCTGGGTCACCCTGGTCTATTCGCTCATCTTCGCGGCGGTCGCCATTATCCTGACGTGGCGGCGCGATGTGAAAGAGTAAACAATACTTAAAAATAGTATTGCCGCGCAGAAACGCCGCCCAGCAAGTCCCCTGCTGGGCGGCGTTTCTGCGCTGCAAGTTTACTCTCCATTTCAAAGCGATTTCCGGCAGAGGCAACCAGGCAGGTATATAAATAGGTAGTGTAAGCGTGTTGTTAGACCGAATGCTCTCATTTCGCCGATATCTATCCATACCAGGGGAGATAACATTGGTTAAAACAGGCTTTGCGGGAAAAATTCGCGGAGATTAAGAGTAGAAGATGGGGGAAGTACTATGAGTTGGGATTTAATTGCATAAATGTAATTGGCTACTATCCCTATCCGATTTCACACCATATTCTAATGCGGTACATCTGCAATATTGATCAATACCATGAACAGGAGAGTTGGTTTTAGAGGTCTGGTAAGTGGCTTTAGTTTGACTGTCCCTCGTTTACAACCATGCTATACTTGTTCTGTAATAAAGTTCACTGTATTGATAGAATTAGCTCCTGTATTGAAGAGCTATTTTATTCTAGTCAAATTAATGAGTCGGTTCATCTTCAAATTAGAAATTTTCTGGGTTCGGACTTGCTGCAAAAAGCTGACTGAAATGGAGAACGTGTCGTATGAGGCTATTCAACGGAATATCCCCTAGTAATGGGGATATTACGATACTGACAGCAGTTGATAGAATCTTTAGGTACGCACAAGAGAAACACCTCATTTCCAGACAATCATGGTCACTTGCAGAACTTCGGCTTGACAACGACGACTATCAGTGGCTATGCGATTGGTCTCAGCATTTAAGCGAAGATACTGCATCTCTCTGGTTATATAGAGAACCCTTGCTAAGAGTTCCGTTTAATGGGGGCAAATTTTCATGTCCATCAAGCATTGGTACACTGCTACTGATGGTAGCAGCAGAAGTTACACGTCGTGAAGGCAACGAGGGAATGCTATGGGCACCACTGTGGCGAGGTCACTTTCCTGAAACCACAAAGCGTGTTCTGTTTATGCAGGGCCATCCTACACGAGTGCATAAAGATGCTATAGAAGCGGCCGCTCGATGGCTCAATCTTCGCCATGTTTTTGGCAAAGAAGGCGTCCAGCGTTGGTTTGATACTGTCTATCTTCAATTAGGTTTCACAAAACAAGGATTTATGCGTCGGCTCCCTGAATGGTTAGTCGGACAAGTACAGACACAAGCTATTCAGCATCTACTTGATGGCCCAATGAGTAGTAAAACCTTTCAAGAACTTTGGAGAGATTTACTACACTTTCGGCAGAATAAAATCAAGAAGGAGCAGTTACAATCCGTACTAAAGAACTCCCCTTGGGTGCTGCCGGAGTGGTCTGACGATCTGGTCCGTAAGGCCATAACAAGGATTGATGTTCTAGGATATGGTGAAGATATAAAACCCGCCAATACAAGAGCAGTATTTAAGCCTTCCCTGGATAGGTCCTCACGCCAAAGAAACGATTTAGACTATGAAGCGGATACCCATTTACTCAATACAGAAGTAGTATTCAAACCATTCCTGGATGAGCCAAAACTTCATTGGAATATATTTGACGACCCCTATTTTACTTGCACTGTATCAAAATCAAATCTCATTGAGCTGGGGCTTACAGATGAAACATACGACATAGTTATTGGTGAACGTTGGTGTGGAAGATTACAAAAGCAACTAGACGGAACATACACAGCCGAATTCTCCGACGAAATTCGTTTACCTATATTTTCTCCACTCCTTGTAGCTAATCTTGTTGATTCTGATGGGGAGGTCATACAAAATTTCACTCTACAATCTTGGAATGATGATGTCACGGCATTTCGCATGCCATCCGGTAGCCGCTTTGATGCTTGGAAAAATACAATGCATCTAGATTTACCGTACATACTGCTTCTTTCACCTGATCTAACTATTGAACCAGAACTAGCACACTGGCATATATTAGATAATCAAGCGGCGAAACTCTACTACCTGCCACCAGGGTGGTCATCCGAAACACATGTACTTATCGGGAAGGAAACACTTTGGGAACCTCATTTGAAAACATCTTCCACAGCCACAGAACCGGATTGGATACATGCTGTCAATGTAGAGCAGAACGAACAAAAAACGTTATTATTCGGTGAAAAGGTTCGAGTACGTGTCAATCATCCTCAAAATGTTACCATTTTGTTTATCCGTCTGGGATCGCAATCAATTGATTTTGTACAACACAATGGAGAGTACTCTCTAACTCAACCCATTACTGTTGAGCCTGGCCTCTTTTCTCATGAAGCACGTCCCACACTTCAGTTTCTCATCGGCTTGCGAAGAAATGATGAGCGGGTCCGCTCCATATATTGCAACGTACAACTAGCTATCAAAGGTGCGGCAATTCTAACGAAAGATGGTTGGACTGCTTTAGATGCAGAGTCAACACTTACATTGGAACAAGCCAAAACGCTGCCAATGAGAATTTTTATGAAGGGAATTGGGGATCTGGCGTTGATAGAAGGTGATACCTGGGTTAGAGAATTACCGATCAGATCATGTCCCATTGGGAGGCTCACGGGACTTGGTGCATCGCTTCTCATCCGCGAGAGGCCTTACAATGACCCTGATATTCTTCTTAAAGTTGCAAGAGAAGTGGTTGACCATGGTATTATTGCTGAGATTGTTGTAGATGATATCAAAGTACATACCCGAACACTGAGTATAAGACTGTTTCGTTCGATTGAACCAGACGAGCAGCACAGTATCATCTGGTGGGACAAGAACGGCACCATCGCTATGTTTACTCCTGAGTGTTGCGAAATACAGGATGATGCTATGTGGTGGCTATCGAGTGTACCGAATGGTTTGACACAACCACTTGCCATAGCAGTTGCTTACAACGGAGTAAGATTGGGTGCATGGTGGCAGACAAATTGGAATTATGTATTAATGGAAAATACAATACTAAACCCAATGGCTATAGCAACCATGATTCGTTGGTTCCAGTTACCAATACTCAGCTACCGCTTTACACATGACATCCAGGAATTTGCTGCTGCCTATCCCGTTCAGGTTCTAGCGACATGGATATCAGACAATAATCCGCCAAAAAATCTACAATGGTACAAGAACGATGATGGGTGGCTTTCTGCTGTACGTACCATGTTTCAAAAGTGGGAGCCTGACTCATACATCGCGCAAGAGATAGTTCTGGAACTTTCTCGTTCCAAAGAAGAGATGCTACCTCCTGATATAATACTCAGGATAGCATCACCACTGCTCAAAGTTGACCCCCTACTTATGGGCAAGATCGTCAAAATGTGGGCTGAGAATGTTTGCATTCCACAATGGGGTACACACAATGCTTATAGATTGATAAGCTATCTTTTATACGAGCTTGCTGAGTCCGATGGTAGCAATGCCTTTATCAGGAAAAAGGATGATCTATTGAAAAAGATTGCCTGGACAATGAGCGTCCATCCAGACTTTGTCAAAGGCGGTCTGATAGAGCGTGCATTACAAGCATTCCAAGGGCAGCCTATTCAGGCTTTCGATGAAGACAATATCACGACGGCACTTAAAAGAGTAGGAGAATTCCGTACGCTGCTTGGTATATGTGTACTTGAATTAATTAACGAAGCGATCATTACGGGAGGTGAGAAAAGTGTCTCAACTTGACGCAATTGCTCTTTCAGAAGCTGTGAAGCGACGGTTGGTTGATTTTGCACTGGATGATAATTTCGTTCGTGACCCGATGGTGACTGAGATTTGCCGCACAATTTGGTCAGGAATACCTGAGATGGGTGGTCTCCTGAGTGATCTATGGATAGAGGGTGCTTTCCCTGCGGAGAAGTCATCAGAATCTCTGGAAAACTTGGTGAGGCAAGGGCGATTTAACAGTGAACTTTGTGCTCAGCTTGATAGGCCTGATGTTGTTCCCAAGAAACGAGAACTTTATGCACATCAGTATGAAGCTATCATCAAGGCACAAACTATTCATCCCAATAATGATAAGCCTGCTCTTATTATAACAGCAGGTACAGGAGCCGGGAAAACGGAAAGTTTCTTGCTACCTATTCTAAATGATCTCTTTCAAAATCATGAAATTGCAGGAAATGGTGTTAAATGCATTATTCTTTATCCAATGAATGCGCTGGTCAATGACCAGGTTGAGCGACTGTACAATTGGCTATGGGGCCAAAAGAAAGTAACACTGTTCCACTTTACAAGTGAGACACCAGAAGATAAAGAGCGAGCAAATAGTGAAGGTGTTCGGCCATGGGATGCCTGTCGAATGCGAACACGGTGGGAGGCTCGTGGATTAGAAACACACGAGGGACACAAGATTGGCGTTAATTCTCCACGCGGTCCAGTTCCTGATATTCTCATTACCAACTATTCCATGCTGGAGTATATGCTATGTCGCCCCCAAGATGCAGTCTTTTTTGGCAAAAGTCTACGCGCAATTGTGTTAGATGAAGCTCACCTTTACACTGGAACACTGGCGGCAGAGATTACACTGTTGCTGCGCCGACTTCTTGAACGTTGTGGTTTAACATCAGAACAGATACTTCAAATTGCTACCTCTGCGACTATTGGTACTGGAGCAGCAGGTGAATTAGAAACATTTGCCGCGACGTTATTTACCAAATCTCCTTCCCTGGTAGAAATTATCCAGGGACAAGCAGAACGCATATCATATCCATCTCCGCAACCACCAGCAGCCAAACCGACCCCCACAGAAATTGCGCAACAAACCTGGTTAGACTGCTCTACTATTGAGTTGGATGCTCAAGGTACTGCGCATTTCACTATTAATCCCGAAGCATGTCAGACACTCACGAAGAACCTTTCGCTTCTTGTTGATGTGGATGTGGTAAAAGTAGCAGCGCATCAATCTAAGGATAAACCAGCAGTACTTCTCCACAAAGCACTTGCGCCTTCACCTCTACTTCAACAGATTGAAGACATTTTGTGGAAGCGTAGACGTTTATCTTTGCGCGAACTTACCGAGCAACTCTGGGAAACTGACAATAAAGAGGCCATCCGATCAACTATCTCCCTCCTACAAATGGGCGCATCGGCACGGCAAAACATAGGTGATTATCCTCTGCTACCTCATCGTATTCACATACTGGCACGCCCAACAGATGGCCTAGTTGTTTGTTTAAACGCTTCTTGTACTGGTAACAATACTTTGAAATTAAACGGATTGGGTTGCATCTCGGCTGGTTTTCATGACCATTGCCCATACTGCCAAAGTGCAACACTTTCATTGTATCGCTGTGCCAATTGTGGTGAGTGGGTATTAGCAGGTATCTACGATAACATGAAGACATACCTGCGACCTATTCCCTTCACTTACATGCATCTACAATCAAGATCACCTGAATGGTTGTCAAAAAGCATTTGTCATATGATCTGTGATTCTACCAGGGACCTGGATGCAGAACAGTTAAGCCTTGATGTTGGGACAGGAAGATGTACTCCGAGCAACGCCAATAAACGCACCCTCTACAAAGTCACCAACTGTCCACACTGTAAAACTGAGGGACGTGAGGAATGGAAACCTTTTGCTAGTTTTGCCTCTCTTACGCTCTCAATACTGGCGGAAAGCGTACTTGCCGAATTACCCGAATATCCAGCTGGGCATAAGCTTTGGTTACCCGCCCGTGGAAGACGTATGCTTACCTTTAGCGACAGCCGTCAAGGAGCAGCACGTCTTGGGCCACGTCTCTCGCACCAGCATGAGACACAACTGATGCGCACTGCAATAGTAGAATGTCTGGGGAAATACCCTGTTGCTGATGTAGAAGTAATCCAAAATTCGCAAAATGAAATAGAAGAATTGGAGCGTCAGCTGGCACAAGACAATCTTTCTCCCCCTTTGCGCCAAAGGAAAAAATTACGGCTGGAAGAGGTACGTCAGGAGCTAACAGAAGATCTTGTTGGTGGAAAGTTGGAAAAATGGATGGAGAGAATAACGAATGTAGCAAATCTACGAGAGATTCTCGATTATGAAACCTCATTCCAGCATAATTCAGAAAAATGGTCAAAGAAGACACAATATGAATGGGAACAAAACTTTAAGCAAGTCAAAACCAAGATAAAACCATTGCTGGCACGCGAATTTGCAAGGCCCACCCGCAGACAAGTATCTTTGGAAACAGTAGGTTTAGCAGAGGTAACATATCCTAATCTAGACACGTTGAAAGCACCTGACGAGCTATTAGGTCAGCTACCTACTAATAGTGCTAGAGAACAATTAAGAAAGTATTGGGTATCATTTCTAGCTGCTCTTTGTGACACATTACGTTCAGATGGAGTTGTGACATTAGGATCAGAAAAAGAGGATGATGACTATCTATTTAGCAACCTTATTGGACACTGGTGCGCCGAAAAGGAGTCAGATAAATACCTTGAACGATTTACAGGTGCTACTGGAAGACAACAGCGACGTAAATTCGCGGCAGAGATATTGAGAAAGTGTGGTATTAGCGATGTTGACCTTGATCATTATGCAGTTGAACTTTTAGATGCGGCGTTTCATCAACTTCAAGATCAGGCTGAAAAGAAGACGCTACCCTGGTTGAAAACCGAGCCGAGGCAATCAAAGAATGGACCAGCGTCAGCTATTCAGATTATCTTTACACAACTGGGTCTTCGTCGCCCCGGATCGCTGTATCGCTGCCCAATTACCGGACATATTTGGCCTCGTGAGGTCTTAGGCTGTGCCCCTGAATTAGGCTGTGCCCCTGAATCAGGTTGTGTGAACCTGGAGTTGGTCAATGGTGACATACTTGATAAAGACTCACGCATCATGCGTCAACGTCGTGAGTTCACAGACCCTAAAATCAAAGTTTTTCATATGGGATTATGGGCCGAGGAGCATAGCGCACAACTTTCCCCAAGAGAGAATTGGCGCTTACAAGATTTGTTCAAAGCGGGAGTACGTAACATCCTCAGCTCAACTACCACAATGGAACTTGGTATCGACATTGGGGGTCTCAACGCTGTGTTGATGAGCAACGTACCTCCTGGTAAAGCTAACTATCTACAGCGTGCCGGGCGTGCTGGACGACGTGCGGACGGCTCTTCTGCAGTGATTACTTTTTGCCATCCTCACCCATTTGATCGAGAAGTTTTTCTGCGATTTGACCATTATCTTGGACGCAATCTGAGAAGTCCGAAAATTTTTCTTGATCGTATACGAGTCGTCCAGAGACATAGTCATGCTTTGCTTTTGGGCGAGTTCTTCCGCATAGTGTATCCATCACATATCCATGTTGGCGCAATGAATGCCTTTGGTAACATGGGACGATTTTGCGGAGTAGGCTTGCCACCACGCTGGAAACAAGGTGAGGAAAAACCTCCAATATCAATCGCGCAACCTGATTGGAAACCACAGGCTAACACGCCCTGGTGGAAAGAGTCGTCGGATGAGCAAGGACTGGAGGGACATTTCCGTAACTATCTTGAGTGGGTAGGTAAATCGGGTGAGCCATATCTACGTCCTAAGATAGAGTACCTCTTTCATGAAACAGGTATGCAGGTCATACTTGAAGACCAGCAATGGACTGCATTCTTGAATATGATAACCGAGCCATTCTCAACGGCAATCAAAAGATGGCGTGACGAGTTTGACAGTATGTTGTCATTCTGGCAAACAGTAGCAGCAAATGCTTCCCATGGACGAGCACAGGCCAATGCTCTACGCTATCAAATGAAGGCACTTTACGAGACAACAGTAATTGAGTCATTAGCGGATCAACAGTTTCTACCCAGCTATGGGTTTCCTATTGGTACCCAGAAGTTGCGAGTTATTGCACCTGACAAAGCACACCCTGACAGAATTCGCGAGGAAGATCAATACCGGCTTGAACGCAGTGGACTTGTAGCTATGGGTGAGTATGTACCTGGGTCACAACTTTTAGTTGGAGGCAAACTCATTACTTCTCATGGTTTACTTAAACATTGGACAGGTGCGAACGTTGATAACTACATTGGTTTACGGGGACAATACACACAATGCATGAATGGACATTTCTATTATGCGATCACCCAGTCCCTTGGTGACTGCCCAATCTGTGGAGGCAAGCAGAGAAAAACACAAAAATATTTCCTCTTACCCAAGCATGGTTTTAGCAGTGCAGCCTGGGACCCGCCGAAGTTGAGTACAGATATCGAGCGAGTTGGTCACACCGAAAGTGCTACAATTACCTTCGCTTACCGTGAAGGTGCTACTGTAAAAGAGGAGCACGATTTTGGGGATGTTTCAGGTTTACAAGCTCTTTACCGGGAAGACGGAGAGCTACTAGTTTACAATGAAGGCGATGAAGGTCTTGGGTTTGCTATTTGTCTCAAATGCGGGTATACCGATAGTGAGAGCGAACAAGGTGCAAAAGCTATGAAATTGCCGTCTGATTTCAATGATCATCTCCCGCTAACGGCAATACGTAACCCAAAACAAAGGCCCTGCTTAAATACAAATGACGTGCCTTCTGTACTGCGCAATCATGCGCTTGCAGCCAGACAAACCACCGACGTATTGATGTTAGATTTCTCATCATGCCTCCACCACTTTATCACCGATGATGCATTGTTTTGGACACTTGCCCAGGCATTAAAAATTGCGGGAGCCAAGCTACTGGAGTTGGATAGCCGTGAATTAGGAACGCTTGTTGTGCCTGCCGTCGGGGGAGCCATTCTTTATGACAATGTGCCTGGAGGTGCAGGTCATGTACGAGAATTAGTTGGTCTTGGGAAAAAGTGGTTGGACGCTGCATATGCCACTCTATTTGTGAATGAAGAACACGATAAGTACTGTGAAACCGCATGTCTTGAATGTGTGTTGACCTTTGATACACAAGAACCGATGAGACGCGGATTGCTGAACCGAAGACTGGCTATTCAGGTGCTAGATGCACTATTAAAAGGGGGTGATTTACCAAAGAATGAGGGGCAGACCAGTAATACCCTACTTGCAGCAACACCAAAAGTTCTGTTTAATGATAGTTCTATATCTGTAGTATCCCAACGAACTAATGAGGAACGTCTGCAACGAGCACAGCAGAATATGGCTAATCGCCGAAAGCGTTCACAATGAAGATGATTTACTTGAAGTACTACAAATTGTGACTATACAGCGCCCACTTGACCTGAACAATTAAGATGGAGTCATGAGCCAAGAAGAACAGATCGAACAACTTCAAAGAGAGAATGGAAAACTGCGACAGGAGAATGCGCAGCTACGGGCAGAGAACCAGCAACTGCGGGAGCAAGTGGGGCAGTTGGGCACGCGTCTGCACGAACTGGAAGGGCGTGTGTCCAAGGACAGCCATAACAGTAGCAAACCGCCTTCAACTGATGGGTATGCCAAAAAGACGAGGAGCCTGCGGCAAAAGAGCGGCAAAAAACCAGGAGGGCAAGAAGGCCATGCTGGGAGCAGACGCCACTTGGTCCAAATGCCCGATGAGATCATCATGGTGCGCCCAGAGAAGTGTGCACACTGTCAGGCAAGCTTCCAACAAGAACTTCCAGCTGAAGGCTACGAACGGCGTCAAAGGATTGATCTGCCAGAGATCAAGGCTCAAGTGACTGAGTACCAAGCCCTCGACGTGCGCTGTCCAAGCTGCCAGCATGTGACCCGGGGCACCTTTCCCGATGAGGTACGTGCATCAATCCAGTTTGGACCTATGCTCAAAGGAATAGCCCTGTACTTGCTGTATGGACAATTGCTGCCCTATGCACCAACGGCTGAACTGCTCTCCGACGTCTGTGGTTGCCCCCTCTCACCTGGAACGCTGGAAGCTTTCGTCGCGGAAGGAGCTGATCGACTGGTCGAGACGGAAGAGCTGATCAAGCAAGCATTACGAGCAGCCGAAGTGATGGGAACCGATGAGACGGGTGTTCGCGTCCAGGGTGTGCTGCATTGGTTGCATGTGGCACGGACCGACAAGCTCACCCATTACGCCGTCCATCGCAAGCGAGGCAAGGCCGCCGCTGATGCCATAGGCATCTTGCCTCAGTTTCAGGGGATCATGGAGCACGACGGGTACAGTAGCTATCCTCAGTATAGCCAATGTGAGCATGCCCAATGCAACGCCCATCCTCTTCGCGAGCTGTGCTTTCTCGAAGAACAGGAGAAACAACCATGGGCAGGCAGCCTCAAAGCTCATCTCCTTGCCTGCCATCTCACGGTAGAAGAGGCTCGTACCAGGGGAGAGAGCCGTTTGTCTTCCCAGGTGGTCGAGTCCCTCACTCACACCTATCATCAGCTCATAGAGGCTGGGCTGGCTGCCCAACCCCCACCGCTCCCCATGCCCCGTCATCGGGGCCGAGTCAAGCAAACCAAAGCCAAGAATCTCCTGGATCGGCTTGAGCGCGATGCCCAATCCATCTTGCTCTTCATGAGCGATTTCCGCGTGCCTTTCACGAATAATGGTTCCGAACAAGATCTACGCATGGTAAAAGTTCAGCAGAAAATCTCGGGGACCTTTCGCTCTGTGACGGGTCCTGTTGCCTTCTGCCGTATTCGGGGTTACTTCTCCACTATGGCTAAACAAGGCCACCGCCTCGCCTTGGTCGCCCGTCAAATCTTTGCTGGGGATCCACTCTCCCCTCTCGGTGATGTATAGTCACTACAAATTTGAGTAAATAAAGGGTGTGTTTACTTTATGAACAGGTATGATCGACACGAATCATTAGAAATCCAGTAGGAAGGGCCCCTTGAAAACGTTACATAACACCGAGTCCATGCTCAAACAATATTTCGGCCATGATACATTTCGCCCCGGTCAGCTCGAAATCATCGAACATATACTTGGCGGGCGCGATGCCTTCGTGTTGATGCCCACCGGTGGCGGCAAATCCCTCACCTATCAACTGCCCGCCCTCCTGCTGCCGGGCCTGACTATCGTCATCTCTCCCCTCATCTCCCTCATGCACGACCAGGTTGATCGCTTGCAAGCCAATGGCGTCGCCGCCACCTTCATCAACAGTTCTCTCAGCAACACTGAACGCTTCCAGAGAGAACGCGCCGCCGTCAATGGCGAGCTAAACCTGCTCTACGTGGCCCCAGAGCGCCTCATGGGTGAAAACTTCCTCAATCTCCTCGACCAGGTTCAGGAACATGTCGGTCTCTCCCTATTAGCAGTCGATGAAGCACACTGTGTCAGCGAGTGGGGCCATGATTTCCGCCCGGAATACCGCCAGTTGGGCCGACTGCGCCAGCGCTATCCAGACGTGCCGATGCTGGCACTGACGGCCACCGCGACCGAGCGAGTACGCGCAGATATCCTGTCCCAACTCAGGCTCAGTGATCCGCATATCCACATCGCCAGTTTCGATCGACCCAATATCTATTACGAGGTGCGAACAAAACATAAAGGCTCGTACGGTGAGCTTCTGCAACTGCTGCGCGAGCAGGATGGCGCCTCGATCATTATTTATTGCCAGAGCCGCAAGGGCGTCGATGAGCTGAGTTCTGTCCTGGCTCGTGACGGTATCAATGCTCTGCCCTATCACGCCGGCCTGGACACTGAGCAGCGGAATGAGAACCAGCAGCGCTTCACCCGTGACGATGTGCCGGTCCTGGTGGCGACCATCGCCTTTGGTATGGGCATCAACAAACCAGATGTGCGTGCCGTCATCCACTATGACCTGCCGCGCAACCTCGAAGGGTATTACCAGGAATCTGGCCGCGCGGGCCGCGATGGCCTTCCGGCCCAGGGAATCCTCTTTTTTAACCCTGGCGACCGCTTCAAGGTCGAGTACATTATTGCCCAGAAAACGAGTGAGCACGAACAGTTTCTCGCGTATCAACAACTGCAACAAGTGCTGGCCTATAGCGATAGCTCAGCCTGCCGCCGCCGCGCCCTGCTGGCCTACTTTGGCGAGATACTGCCAACCAACAACTGCGGCAACTGCGATAACTGCTTGCGCCAGGTCGTTCTGGTAGACCGCACCATCGATGCGCAAAAATTTCTCTCATGCGTGGCAAGGACAAAAGAAAACTTTGGTATGCGTTACATTATCGAGGTACTACGCGGAGCCAATACCCAGAGGATTTGCGATTACGGCCATGACAAGCTCTCAACCTACGGCATTGGACGAGATCTGAGCGTGGAAGAATGGCAGCACCTCAGTCGCTCGCTCCTGCGCCAGGGCCTGCTGAGCGAAGCAGCCGAAAATGGCTATTCGATACTCAAGCTGAATGCGCTCTCTCGCGAAATCTTGCGCAAACAGCGCGATGTGCAAATTGAAGCGCTCCCACAATCTTTGCAAAACAGTCAAACACGCCAACCCGGGACAAACGATAACCTGCCTCCACTGTCACCAGAAGAAGAGGGGCTATTCCAACAACTGCGCAAGCTGCGCAAACAGCTAGCCGACAAGCAAGCAGTAGCGCCCTACGTAATCTTCCCGGATACCAGTCTGCGCGCCATGGCCCAGCAGCGCCCCCAGACCCGGCCTCAGTTCATGGAAATCTCCGGCGTTGGTAGCCGCAAAATGGAGGCCTATTACACCATCTTCACGGAAGAAATACGTACCTATTGCGAACTGCATAACTTGAGCATGGGCCTGTCGCCAGTGCAGCCAGAACCAACAGCCAAGAAGGGAAGCAGCGCCAGCAGCCCCACGCAGGCAGAATGCTGCGTACCCTTACACGCCAGATCACCCTGCAAATGTACCAGGATGGACAGAGTATCGAAGAGATAGCCCAGGAGCGTAACCTCAGACCAACAACTATCGCCAGCCACCTGGTTGAGTTAATCGAGATGGGCGAGAGCATCGATGTTAAAGCATTGATCCCGCCGGGGCACTTCGAAACTATTGTTGATGCTTTGCAACAGCTCGGCAGCGAGCTACTTAAACCAGTCAAGGAATTTCTGGGGGATGAATACTTCTACGAAGAGATTCGCCTCGTAAGGGCGCTTCTGCGGCAGGCTTAGATATGCAAAATGGGTTGAATTGCGCTCTGTGCGCAACCCAACCCATCTGTCTGTTTATTTATGCCACTCTGAAAGCCGCTCCCAGCGTATACGTAATCACCGCCTCGATCGCGCCAACAACCGTCATCTCCATTCCACTAGCAACCCACGAGCGCCCGGTCACCAGCGTCTTCGCTGCCCCAACCGCAAAGTGCGCTAACAGGCTGATCAGCGCGGCGACAATGACAGCCGCGATACCCTGCATGAAGAAGAAAGGAATGATGGGAATAAAGGCGCCGATAGCCGTAGAAACGGTCGCCGCGACCGCCGCGACCCACGGATTGGGAAAGCTTTCTTCCGACAACCCCAACTCCTCGTGTGCCAGCGTGCGCAGAAGTTGGTCAGGATTCTCCGCCATCCTCGCTGCCAGCACATTGGATTCCTCTTCCGTAAAGCCCTTCAACTGGTAATAGAGAGCCAATTCCTCCTGCTCTTCTTCCGGCTCTTCCTCAATCTCGCGTTTCTCGCGCTGAATCTCAGCCTGGTACACTTCTCTTTCGCTCTTGGTTGCCAGATAAGCGCCTGAGCCCATCGATAGTGCACTGGCCATCATACCTGCCAGTCCACTAATCAGCACAAAGTGACTGTTACTGGCGCCTGTATAGCCAGCCACTCCGCTCACTATACCAAAGACTGCTCCCAAACCATCGTTAGCGCCGTAGATTGCGTCCCCCAGCCAGCCTCCGCCACGTTTATGCCAGCGTTCGCGCCGCAGCATCACATCCAGCATTCCCTGTGGCCCGATGGGACTGATCATGTCACGAATAATCCGCTCATGGCTCTCCTCGTCACGCTTGACCTCGCGCAACATCTCCTGGGCCTCAGTGTCATTGATACTGCGCGCCTGCGCCTCGTAGCGCCTGATATCTTTATCTTCCTCTCCCTCAAGCTGCCTCAGCGCTGCCTCGGTGCCCAGTTGTCGTCGCAGCCAGCCCTGGAAGCGCATCCCCAGTGTTCGTTCCTCTTGCGGTGCCTCGACACCCAATTCGGCCAGTTTGCGCTCCCATTTCTGGGCGTGACGAGCTTCGGCGTCGGCCATTTTCTCCAGCACCCCACGTTTTGTCGCGTCCCGTTCCTTGCTTGCCAGGTCGCGGTAGGTTCGCACCCCTTCCATCTCGCGCTGCCAGTTCTGCTTCAGCGCCGCGATAAGCTCCCGTTTCGTCGTTTCGCTCAGTGGTGCTCTCTGTGTTCCGTTTGTCACCGTCGAGTTCCATGCACCATCTGTCCCCGTCGCCAATCCTACACTAGCCGCTCCTG
>CAVZJN010000051.1:0-37197 GCA_963775585.1 uncultured Chloroflexia bacterium
AAATAGATTGCAGAGCTATGAATTGCTCTCTGTCTCCTATTCTTCCACCTCTTTGCTCGAGAGAAGCATATTGAGGATATTGAATTCGTGGGACATGAACAGGTATTTGTCGGTAAATATCTTGCGACGAGCTTCGCCAAGGTTGAGGCTGCGGAACACGACAAATGGAAACGCGTCATAGCTACTGCCAATGGGCAACAGGCTATCTGCTGGGTAAAGAGTACGAACGTATGTGGCAAGTAAAGAACGGAAAGAATGCTCTTGCTGCTCCTCATATGCTTGTTTCTCGTTAAAATACGTCCGCAATGTGTCACTGGCGAGAAACGTCACAAAGGGCACGGCATAATGCTGATCTGCATGGTCGCTTTCCTGCTCATAGTGTGGGATTTTCTCCTTCGCCATCCTCTTGAGCTGTTCGATGAAGGCTATCGCATCTCGCATGACCATTTGCACGTTTTCATGATAGCGTTGATCGCGACTCAAAGCGTACATGCTCGCCAGTAGATCTTTGCCAGTCTCCTTCTGCTCAAATAGATCTTCGATCTCCATCCAGTATTGTTCCTGCATGGAATGCTCACTTATCGGTACAATTAAAATCCCTCCTGTTAGATATCCTCTTTCAAGTGGAGGCCACTGTAAAAGATGCTGAAATCCTTTTCGTGCTGCATCGGCAAAATCCTCGGAAAAGGTGGGAATCAGTGAAAGATAGGATTGTCTTACCTGCTCACGCTCGTCATGTTTTTGCCGGGTGGAGGTAGGCACAAGGCGAATTCTTGCGTTGCCTAAGATACGTGTCAGGCTGGCAGATACATACCCTAAGCGTTTATCATCCCAATAGCGATGCGATAACAATTCTAATTCCTTGATGAGCTTGCCAATGCGCCCGGTAAAGGTTTCTCCAGCCGCGAAAACCGACTTACCGCCGATAGGAATCATCATGAAACGCTGGTTAATGCCAATCTTCCCGCTCCCTTCAATGCGTGTCATCATGGAGGTTTTCAGTATTAGCAGTACATTGAGCAAGTGGAGCATATTTTCACGCATAGATAATTCCCGGTCGGCAGCCTCAGTATAGACCACGCGATCGGTAAGATAAAATGTGAGGATTTTCTCTTCCTGGTCAAGATCGCCCCCTCGCCCACGATAGATCACTTGCAATATTTCCATCAGATTTTGCTCGATCTCAAAATGAGGAATATCGACCAGGATATGTGTGGCCCTCTTAAATGATAGCCCCCGGCTGGCTGATGCAGTCATGAACACAACCTTCACCCTGTTCTGGTTAATTTCTATATCCTTTTTATCTGTTTCGGAAATATTGGCATGTATCTCTAAATAGTCCTCGTTTGGCTTGAATGCACCATTACGTATCTTGCCGATAGCCTGGATAAGCAGTGCAAGGCGCCGTTTATCCTGTATGTAAACAAGAATCTGGGGGGGATTCGGCTGCTCTAATACCGCCAGAATATCTATAACTATCCTGTCTTCTAAGGTATTGCGGAGCTGCTTGCTCCGTTCTTCAAAGGTCTCTTCGTCGTATTGCAGTGCATCAACCCCGATCTTATAGGTAACATGAAGCTTGCTGGCAGGATACGCATTCGCGTTGATGACAACGGCCTGATCCTTTTTAAAGCGAAACTCCTCAAGTGACAGAGGTGGGCACGTGTGTTGAGCAGGAACACGGCGAAAATATATTTTATTTGGCTCATAGGTGGTTTCCGAGAGATGTTGCTGTATGATCTTTGGATCGACAATGGAGGCGTCAGCAACGATAATCTTGGCATTGATACCATGCGTAGGGCCAAACAGCTCATGGTTGTGCATAAAGGTATGGAGACCATCAAGAAACTCTGCTCCACTTTCATCGCCGGTGACCTCGTCGATCATCACAAAGAAATGTCGAATGGTCTGGCCAATTTTGCTCATTTTCCCCGGAATAACTCCGCTCTGCTTGCTATACGCCCCCTGAAAGATTTTCTCTAAATGCCGCAACGTATTTGAGCCATTTTTAGTGCGTTTGAGTGATTGAATAGCTACTGTTGCCACAATAGCGTTCGCCAGGGGTTTATCCAGGGTTGCATAGATCGCCCGGCAGAGGCTATCCAATACGCCGCTAATCCGTTCTCCCCGATCAATCAACAACCCTTCCTGAATCTCTTCGAGGCGACGCTGATAGGTTTTCTGTTGTTCGGCCTCTACACCCTCGGCAAAAATAAATTTCACCCCATGTTCGTAGAATGTATCCTGGCGTTTGTTGGAATAATAATGTACAGTCGGTTTCGCATTGTTATTGCGAATAATGACAGAGTTGGCGGTTAGCGCGAATAGATCACCACAGGGCGGAAGTCCGGTATCCTCTCCGAAATTTTCTGATAATATCCAGGTTAACTTGCTTACGCGGGCTCACATACAGGAAAAGGAAACCTTCACCTTGCTGTGCTCGGGCTTTTAGAAAATTGACAATAGCGGTGGTTTTTCCGATGCCAGGATTGCCGGTCAAAAAGAGATATGGCGTGGAGCTGGCAAGTTCACGTTTCGTCAGGGCCGCGTGTATATCTAAAATGTTCTTTGCATGATAATCAGTTTTGTCCATCCTCTGGAGTAGATCTGCTCCCAGAAGGTCTGGAGCAAGCACCGTACGCGTGTTGATAAACCCGCCAAGTGATTTAGTGTGATCGAGCCAGTACATGCCATCACCCTGATCAAGCAGGTGGACAAGGTCCGTGGTAAACTTTCTCCCATCAAGAAAGCTTTTCGCCGCGGCCTTTTGGATGGTGTGTAAGACGTGACCCCGCGCGTCGGCAATGTCCTGGTCCGCCGGCTGCGCTTTATAAATTTCGGCACAGGTTGCCAGCAGTTGAACATGCTCTTTTTTGACCGACATAGCGTTGATATTGCGGTCGGTATAGCCGACGACGTTAAACACAACCTGGTCATTTTCGGTGAGGATGCCTTGCTTTAGAAGGAAAGTATAAAAGCTATGAGCGTAACTGGCGGCTTGAATGAGCTTGGCACACTCTTTATCTTCTCGTTTAAACGCAGTAAAGTAATGCCCTAACTGCCCGGATAGAATCTCTGGAGACGCGGTTTCAGCATCTGTATCGATGCTCATATTGGCAAAGACACTTTTTGAGCGTACATAGCGTAACTCAGCTGCCAGGACACGTCGTATTTTCTCGACGCTGGTCAGGTCGACAGCCTCTCCAGTAGATCCAAGCGAGAATACCGAAAGATCGACGCTGAGAATACGCCAGTGCTTCCCATATTTCAGCAGCAACAAGGAATCGGCTTTAAGAAAATTACCTGTTCTGCTATATTCGCGCATTTCGTCGCTCGCTAGTTGAAAAGGAAACCCCTGCGCTCTAAACTGGCTCATCAGGTCCTCAATGGCCAGCCGTTCATTTTTTTCGTAGGTACCCAGGCTATTTTCCCCATAGAAATTGCACTGTAAATATACGATCTCCCGCGTGGCCCAGGGTTTCTCGTGGCAAAATGACTGGATATACTCGTCAAAAAAATTCAGGCCAGACACATAGCCCTTTTCGAGGAAGAGGAGTACCCAACGCTCTAAGGCATCTCGGTCCCATGTACTGATAACTCCTGTGCGCTCGCATACGCCGCTCGCAAGAGCAGAAAAGTGCAGGTGTGAAAGATCTTTCTGGTAGAGATCACCATAGTGATGGCTCAGTGCTCTTTGTTGTTCAATAGCCGCCAATAGCCCTGTATTGAAGCCAAGTTCAAATATTCTTCCCAGGTCTGCCGCTAACTGGCGACGCTCCTCACGCTGCTTCTTCTCTACTGGTGAATTATACTGTTCCAAATCCTTCTTACTTCTTTGCGTGCAGCACAGCTCGCACGAGCGTCAGAAATGCAAGCGCGTTAAACTGGATGTTGCCCCTCATATGGGGAAAAATGGCCATTTTCCCGACAGATGTTTCTCCAATGATACGCTTATAGGGATCAAGCTTGAACCCCAGATCACGTGGTTTCTCATAGCGTGAAAAATGTAGCAGTGTAATAAAGTCGAGAATATCGGCTTTCAATGTTTGCGGATTTTTCTCTCCTAGGATATCAGACCAGATGTACTGGTCATAGGTTGGATCATTCTCGTAGACATTGATCAGGGTTGCGTACGACATAACCCCGTTGTACACCTGCTTATTGACGCTTGCTCCACTGAAGAGGTTGAAAAAGACCAGCGAACGTTTGCTTGGATCCGACACCAGGTTGGAAAGCTCACCGATATCATCCACGTAGAGCGAATCTACCTTTAAAGCTAACCGTTTATGTCGGAGCTGATTCACGACATAGTACATATCACAAAACACCGGATAAACCCTACTCCCTGGATTCGCCTCACGTATCGACTGGATGACTTTCTTGTTCATAAAGAAGAGTTCTTCTTCATTACCAGCATCAGAAATATGTAGTGTACTGCTATAAGGTGCCTGCGCAACATACAAAAAGTGCCGGTATCCCCTACCATAGCAGATTTTGACCTGCTCGAGGATGGCTTCTGGCCGCTCGTACATCTCCTGTGAGGACTGGTTACAGGAAAATGTCGAGAGGGTGCCAACGCGAACTGTTGCGTTCGCCAGTCGCTCGATTCCGACAATTTCCCCATAAACTGACGCCTGATAAGCTTCAGGGCTATTCTTGTTAACATCGCATCTTCGACTGGAGACGATAACGATCGCCAGCTTATCGAGTTGATAACGCGCATCCGAGTTTGTAAGATCTTCCCTGGAAGTTTTGCTTAGTTGGAACGCACGCGGTAGAGCAGAATAGAGGGAATACAGTGCGCTATCCAGTTTATAGCGTCCCACCCCTTCTTGACGTACCGTGCTGAGATGAAACCCTTGCGAGTTAGCCGTGTAGTCTTCCGCAAGCATATGAGTCAACACTTTTGAAAGTGCGTGCACGAAATCTTCATCATCAAGTTTTTTGTTTGATTCATCTGCAGCCTTCTCAAGAGCATGTAAGCACACGATGGGGAAAAATAGCTTGCGCGGATCGTCAGGGGCAATGCTATCGGCCAGCACTTTCAAGAAAAGGTATGCCAACAACATATACGTAAAGCGATACACAAACGCTTGCTCCGAGTCATAACGCACAGCGGGACGATGCCGGTAATAGAATACAACGCGATTGTCTTTCTGATATTTTTCCTTGTATCTGTCAGGAGAGCTATTGTCGGTTGGGGCAAGGAAAATCGGCAATGCCTGCATCCCTTCCATCTCATATTTCATGGAAAATATTTCTGGTTGATCATCCGCGGCGTAATAGTACATAGGTTGAAAGGTGAGTGTCACAGGGAGTTTACAGATGGCTTCCCTACTGGTACTGGCATCCTCGATGGCTATATATTTGAGAGCATCGAGGCCTCCATTTTTCTCAAAGCCTTTCTGGAAGAAAATGTTATGCGTGACCATACTATTGACGTCTTTTACCAGGATTTGCTCTTTCAGGCTCAAGACCAATGATTCTTCCTGGCGATTGGGCCCAATGGTGGTATGATCTAGAAAGTCTATAAGGAGCTTTTTCAGTGTGGAAATGCAATCTCTGACCGAGTTGGTACCAATGCACTGTTGGAGTTTGCGTAAAGCAGCACTTTTTTCTTCTTCACTCCCTGTGCGCAGCACGTCGAGGATATCCATCTCAAATCCTACCGCGGGTTCAAATGAAGGATTATCAACTTCCATGAAGACAAAGTAATAAAGCAGAGCTACTTTGAGCATTTTTTCTTGTAAACGAAGGGGTGATTTTGCCTCTGCTGCGCGTTTATCATACGCGGAACCGCCAACGTCAAGCAATGCCAGATTATAATCATAGACGGGCTTACCCTCTCCGCCGTGAATATGAACTTGCCCATTCAACTTGAGCTTGAGGCCTGTCGTGAACGTTTTCGCCCCCAGTTCTCTGTTTGTGCTCTCACCCAGAAACCCTTCTATCTCTGGAATGATAGGCAAGGCGTCAAAAGCATCTGCACGCGAGAACAGGTCGCGATAGTTAAATGATTCATCCCTGTAACTCACCTGAAAATACGCATCATCCTTTTCCTGGCGAATAAAGGCTTCAAGCTTTTTCAGGCGTACAATCAGGTTGCGTAAAAGCAGCATGCCATCGTTTTTGTCGCCAGCTTTCCACTCTTTCATTCCATGATACAGGTAGCGAAAATAGTAGATTTTGGCCTCACGTTGAATGCGAGCCAGGGATTCTTTAATAACAACCTTTCGTAGCTGACTGAAGGGTGAGTTAGCTTTTTTTGCCAGGTATTTCAGTGCTTCGCGAGTGTCGTCGATTTCCTGCTCTTCACATTCACCCTGTCGTCTGAGTAAGGCACAGATTCCTTGTATCAGTTGTTCATCGAATTGAGATATATCTTTGACGTGAATGGTGAGTTTATGTCCTTTGAGCCAGGGAGCCTGAGCCGTTTTGTTAGGGCGTATATGCAATCGCTGCTTCTCAAAGAGAAGGGCTTTCGTCAAAGGATATTTGAGCCCACCCGATGACGTACTTGAAAAATCCGCTATAGGCTTCAACAAGCCCGTTGTATACCGCTGAATATCTCTATGTCCTACTTTTATCTGCAAAGCGCTCTCGACCATCTGTATGATCTGTTGTCTTAACCCTCCGATTTGATCGCTAAAAGCCTTTTTCTTCCCAATATCATCAAAGTAGCTGCTAGCGTAGGTTGTACCCTGATTATTTTCAAATGGATACCTCGTACTGTTGGTAAATTGGGTAGCGACTTTGCTAGCGATGGCATCAATATCAAACGAGATGGAGGTTGGTTCGATAAAAAGAATTCTCTGAGTTTGTTTTAATACTTGAGTAATCGTTTCTATCTGGTCCGTGTAGTCTACTGAGGAAAGGTTATCCAAACCAACTTCTAACCTACTCATCCTGTCCCTTTAGTGCGCGCCTGTTAATCATGCTATGCATGGAAAAACTGCAAGCACCTTTTTCCTTTCTTTTGCTTACTCCAGTTGTTATTTCATAATTTCTTGTGTAAAGAACGAAAAGAATTTTGTTCTAATTAGAATACCATAGAGGCTGATCAATTCCAAATTTGATATATTACTTAATCTAAAGTACTTACATTTAGAGGGAGTGACCCGCGATACAAACTGGCTACCATGAACACTCTTTCTGTACATTCGTTTCCACTTTTGTCATACTGCACAGGAAATGAACAATAGACCAACAAAATCTACTATAAAAGGTGCCAGATGGGATTACAATTAACCAGTAACGATCAGGTACTCACCCTCGCTCCCGATTCCAGTTCCGCCGCGGCCGGCAAAAAGCTTGCCGACGCCAAATGCAAAAAGCTGGCCGACGCCAAAAACCTGGGACAAAATGCCGATGCACTCTGGGGGGAGTGCCAGGGAAGCGCCCTCTACCAGGTACGTGTTGATCTCTCCACATTGACGATTACATGCAGTTGTCCCAGTCGCAAGCTTCCCTGCAAGCATGGTCTGGGCTTGCTATTATTGGCAGTCTCCACTCCCAAGTCCGTTCCGCACAGTGAGCCTCCCGAATGGGTCACAAGCTGGCTGGCCAAACGCGCCGCCAATAGCAAGCGCAAAGCGTCCAGCGAACCACAAAAAGCCCCCGCTTCATCTCCCTCTGCTGCCACAATAAAAAATGCTGAAAAACGCCAGGCGCAGATGATAAAAGGGCTAGATCTCCTCGACCTCTGGTTGAATGATTTAATACGCAATGGCCTCGCAAGCATGGAATCGCGGCCAGCCTCGTTCTGGGAAGAGCAGAGAGCACAAATGGTGGACGCCCAGCTAGAGGGACTCGGCAATCGGGTGCTGCGCCTGGGCGAAATACCCAACTCTTCCGCCAACTGGCCGGATCAGCTCATGGCCGAACTTGGCAAACTGGCGCTGCTCTCAGATGGACATTCGCCAGCTAGTCGGAAAACCCATCAAGCAAGAAGAGGTCACTGCACTTGGAGAAACGGTGACAGATAACTGGTTGATCCTGGGACAGCGCGTCGATGCCAATGAGAAAGTACGCGAACAGTGGACCTGGTTGCTTGGCGCACAGACGAGGCGTACCGTACCGCCCTGGTCTTGCAGTACGCCTTTGGACAGACGTCGTTCGCAGAGGTATTTCCCCTGGGTTCCCGTCAAGATGCAGATCTGACCTTCTGGCCCGGCGCCGCGCCACAACGCGCTCGTATTGAAGCGCGCCACGGTGAGATTTTCCCTCTGCAAGATCGTCTCCCTGGTACAAATACCATCGAGGAATTCTTGAGGCAGGTGGCATCAATACTGGCGCGCCAACCATGGCAAGAGCGCTTCCTCTGTACATTGAGAGATGCGATACCCATTTGTCATGACAAAGGGAAACAATGGTATATTCGCGATAGCAGCGGATCGGTGCTTCCGCTTACCAACGATGACCATTGGCGTCTCCTTGCCCTCTCCGGAGGCCATCCCGTCGATTTCGCGGGCGAGTGGGATGGAGAGAGCCTCTACCCACTCGGCGTACAGGTCGATACCCACTATTACTTACTTTGAGGATAGTACCATGAATGCAATAGTGACTGCGGCACTGCTCGGAACCGCACAGCAGCAAAACATCGAGACATACACCGGCACGCCGGTTGATACCCTGACGGAAAAACTACCCCCCGGCGGAACTGAGCGCAATTTATTGCTAAGCGCAGGGGCATGGGCGCTCTACAGGCAGGCCGGACGAGTAACTGATTCTCTGCCTCAGCCGCCAGAACCCGCCGCCGCAGAAACGCTTTCGCTCTGCTCAGCGGAACTTGCTACATTGTTAGAAAGTATGCTGAAGGGAGAGCATCAAGAACTACTCCCTGAAGCCCTTGAATGTGTGCGCCGGGCCGCTCTGCGCATTCCCTATGAACTGCTGCCTACCGCCCTTGCTGTACAGGGCGCAGAACTGCGGTCAGCCATGTTCCATCTTATTGGCGAGCGCGGTCGCTGGCTTAGCCAGTTTAATCCAGCGTGGTCCCGGGTTAGCAACTACCTGCCAGGAGCAGAGGATGCGCAGCTAGCCAACGCGGAAACAACCTGGCAAGAGGGTACTCTTGGGCAACGACAGGCAGTCCTGCGCCTGCTGCGTACGACCAACCCAACTAAAGCGCGCGAGTGGCTTTCGGCTATCTGGAAGCAGGAGAAAGCGGAACCTCCGATCTTGGAGTACGTACGTCCCTGCTTGCCCGTGTGCCTCAGCACGAAGCTGAAGCCAGGGTATCAAACATTTTCAGCGACCCCAAAAACCCGGCAAGAAAAGATTGGGAGGAAGCTCTGGCCGCGCTGCCTAAACCCTGGAGCCATTCATTTGGCACGCTCTATCTCCAGCAACTACGCGATTATATCCTCTCGCTCGACTTCAAGAAAAACTATTCACCCTACTATGATCCCTGGTATCAGAGCCTCTCAACTGCCATGTGTTCATTACCTCAAGCTTGCTTTGCCCTCGCATTAGTACCTTGGACAATACCAGCAGGAGCACAAAAAGCAACCTGGCAAACCGAATACTGGCGTAACGAATTGAATACATTTACTGAGGCACTGCGTATACGCCAGCGCCTCATCAAGGAGACGATGAAATGAGCACATTCAACGGAGCCCCTACCAATAATGGGCGCATCATCAATAGCGAAAAAGCCGCCCTTGATACCGTTCTGCGTCAACACGCGGAAGAACTTGCCGAACTCACCAAAGAAGATAATCGCCAGCGTCCGCCAAACTGGGTCCTCTCACCCTGGGCCGTGCGCACCTACCTGATGGGTGGGAAGCTCAGCAATGGTTTCGTCGTCTCGCCAAAGTATATTGGCAATACCCGCCTCATCGAGATCGCCGCAGCCACGCTGGCCACCGACCGCGCCCTCTTGCTTTACGGCTTACCTGGCACAGCAAAATCGTGGACAAGCGAACACCTCGCTGCAGCTATCACCGGAGATTCAACACTCATGATTCAAGGTACTGCCGGCACTGACGAGAACGCCATCCGCTACGGCTGGAACTACGCGCGACTGCTGGTTGAAGGGCCATCACCTGCCGCTCTGGTGGTCAGTCCAATGATGCAGGCTATGCAAACCGGGAAAATTGCACGCCTCGAAGAATTGACGCGCATCCCCTCCGAAGTCCAGGATACCCTCATTACCATCCTCTCGGAGAAAACTCTGCCCGTTCCCGAACTAAACACAGAGGTACAGGCACGCAAGGGTTTCAATGTCATCGCTACCGCCAACAACCGCGACAAAGGGGTCAACGAACTCTCCAGCGCCCTCATGCGCCGCTTCAATACTGTTGTGTTGCCGCTGCCGGCAACCATGGAAGAAGAGGTCGATATCGTTGATCAGCGTGTTGCCAGTCTGGGCAAGGCGCTTGAGATTCCCGCGGAAAAACCAGCGTTGGAGGAGATCAGGCGTGTAGTCACTGTCTTCCGCGAATTGCGCGACGGCGTAACTACCGATGGCAAGACAAAGTTGAAGTCACCCAGCGGCACACTTTCAACTGCTGAGGCTATCTCAGTTATCAATAGCGGGCTGGCAATGGCAGCATACTATGGTGATGGCTCACTACACGCCGGTGACATGGCGGCAGGTCTCACCGGCGCCATCATCAAGGACCCTGTACAGGACCGCCTCGTCTGGCTTGAATACCTGCAAACCGTCGTCAAGGAACGCGACGGTTGGAAAGACCTCTATCGTGCCTGTCATGAGGTACTATAACAGTGAGTATCCACATCTTCGGCGTGCGTCACCACGGTCCTGGCTGTGCACGTAGTTTACGTGACGCATTAGAAAAACTGGAGCCAGATATTCTGCTGGTTGAGGGACCGCCAGATGCGCAGGATGTCATACCCTTACTCGCCCATCAAAATATGCGACCGCCAGTGGCGCTCCTCATTTACGCGCCGGATCATCCCAAACGCGCAGTCTACTATCCCTTTACGAGCTTTTCACCAGAGTGGCAGGCCCTACACTACGCGCTCGCACATGGCATTCCGGCACGCTTTATGGATCTACCCCAGGCTATACAATTGGCGAAAGTGCCTATCGAAGAAATGATCCCACCAGTGGAGCCACCTGAACCACCAACTGAAGAGAGCGTACCTATCGATGGTACAAAAACCATGCATTCAGTTCAGGTGCTCAAAGAGTCTCCCGAACAGAGCGGAGAAGCTCCCTCAGATAGCAGATCTCCAGAGATGAGCATCGCCGACGATCCGCTGGGTATGCTTGCCCTGGCGGCGGGCTACAGCGACCATGAGCTTTGGTGGGAACAGCAAATTGAGCAGAGGATGGACACGGCCAATCTCTTCGAGGGTATTCTGGAAGCGATGAGCGCCCTGCGCTCCGATACAATACCCAGGAACGAAGAAGAAGCACAGCGCGAGGCGCATATGCGGCAGACCATGCGCAGCGTCCAGAAGGATGGCTACCAGCGCATCGCTATCGTCTGCGGGGCATGGCATTCCCCGGCGCTCTCGGATCTGAGTACTGAGTAACGCCAAAGCTGACGCAGCGTTGCTTAGCGGTTTGAAAAAGATCAAAGTGGAGGCCACCTGGATTCCCTGGACAAATTCTCGGCTCGCGTATCGCAGTGGCTACGAAGCTGGTGTCACCTCTCCCGGTTGGTACGAGCATCTCTGGACGGCTCCCGATAAAATCAGCATTCGCTGGCTGACCCTCGCTGCCCAGTTACTGCGCAGCAAGGCGGAGGCCTGGGAGTAGCCTCGTGACTTCCTGCCTGCAACGCGACCTGGAAGCCAAACGCAGCCCGGCCCGCCTGCCTTGCACTACAAGCGCCGCCTGTCAAGCGGCAGAAATCGCAATCAAGGATCTCGACCTGCGTAACGAGACCGACCGTGCCCGCAGCCAGCTCTTACACCAGTTACGACTGCTCGGCATCACGTGGGGCAAGCTCCAGCGCACCTCTGGCACCAAAAAAGGCACTTCCTTTCATCGCTGCTGACCGTAGGTAGGCGCGCTAGCGGCGTTGCAGCGATGGATTTCAAGGTTCCTTCCATGAAATCTGGCAGTTACAGTGGCAAGTTGATTTCGCTGTCGCCCTCATTGAGGCCAACGTCTGGGGCAACACCCTTGAGACGGCGGCGACCAGCTGTGTCTGCCATCAAGCTGATACGATCCAGGAGCTGCCAGGATTGACCGAGCTGCTCGACAAAGCCATCCTCGCTGAACTGCCGGATGCCATCGATTACCTGCTGGCAAGCGTGCAAAAACGAGCCGCGGTCTCTGCCGATGTGCGACACCTGATGGATGCGCTGCCGCCACTTGCGCGCGTGGCACGTTACGGCAATGTCCGCCAGACCAGGGCAGAACAAATCCTCCCGGTTATTAACGGCCTGTTTGAGCGCATTGTCGTCGGCCTGCCAGGAGCCTGCCGCTCGCCCCGCTCGCCCGCCTCACTCGACGATGACACAGCACAACAAATGGTAGAGAGTATCGATCACGTACAGGAAAGCCTGAACATCCTCAATCGCCCGGACCAGCAAGAAGAATGGCAGGCCGTATTACACCAGTTAATCCAGCACGACAGCATACACGGGCTGGTGCGTGGACGCTCCTGCCGCCTGTTACTGGAGCAAAAGGTCATGGACGAGGAGGAGTTACAGCGGCTGGCCCGGCTAGCCCTCTCACCTGTTACACCCGCTCCGCAGGCAGCTGCCTGGGTTGAGGGCGTCTTGCTTGGCAGTGGATTGCAATTGCTCCACCAGGATGGCCTCTGGCTCGCACTCGACAACTGGTTAAGCGATCTGGCTGATAACGTTTTCGTGACACTCCTGCCGTTATTGAGGCGCGCCTTCACAGGCTTCCACGCCCCAGAACGACAGAAGATGGGCGAAAAGGTCAAGTACCTGCGCTCCAAATCTCAGGCAGGAATACACACCACTGGAGAACAGAGCACATTGTGTCAGGAACGGGCAGACCTGGTATTGCCTATACTCGCGCACATTTTGGGGGTGAAATTCGATGGCAATTGATGAAAAAGAACGTCTGCGCCGCTGGCGGCTCGTCCTTGGCAAAGAGGCCGCAAAAGGCGAGGGCTCTGCTGCTGGAAAATCAGGACATGGAAGCGACGAAGGTTTCGACCTCAACAAAAGTGATCGGGCCATGGATAGCGTCCTTGAGGCCCTCTACGAATCCGAACGCTCCGCCGGCCTGGGCAGTTCATCGCCCAACGTCGCCCGTTGGCTGGGCGACATCCGCACCTACTTCCCATCCTCAGCCGTGCGTGTCATGCAGCAGGATGCCTTGCAGCGTTTGAACCTGACCCAGATGTTGATGGAGCCAGAAATCCTGGAGACGGTTGACGCCGATGTCCATCTTGTCGCTACCTTGCTCACACTCAGCAAGGTGATCCCCGAAAAAACGAAGGACACGGCGCGCCAGGTCGTCCGCAAAGTCGTCAATGAGCTGGAACGCAAGCTCGCGAACCCACTGCTAGAGGCCGTTCGCGGCAGCCTCAACCGCGCAACGCGCACCCAGCGCCCTCGCTTCAATGAGATCAATTGGGATCTGACCATCCGCGCCAATTTGAAGAATTACATTCCGGAGCAGAAAACAATTATCGCGGAAAAGCTGGTCGGACACGGGCACAAACGCTCTTCGCTACGAGATATCGTCTTATGTGTAGATCAAAGCGGCTCCATGGCAGCCTCGCTCGTCTACTCGGGCATCTTTGGCGCAGTACTCACCTCGATTCGCGCCGTCAGTACGCGCATGGTCGTCTTCGACACGGCTGTTGTTGACTTGACAGATGATCTACAAGACCCGGTTGATCTGCTCTTTGGCACGCAGCTCGGCGGCGGCACAGACATCAACCGTGCCCTTGCTTACTGCCAACAAATCATTACTCGACCAGCACAGACGATACTGGTGCTTATTACCGACCTGTACGAGGGTGGCAACCAGCAAGAAATGCTTCGCAGATCCGCTGAGCTGGTGGCAAGCGGCGCCCAGGTCATCTGCCTGCTAGCCCTCAGCGACAAGGGCACCCCCAGTTTTGACCAGGGGAACGCGGCCAGGCTGGCGAGCATCGGCATACCCTCCTTTGCCTGCACTCCCGACCTCTTCCCCGATATGATGGCCGCAGCCATCCAAAAGCAAGACCTGGCCATCTGGGCAGCCAGAAACGACATCGTGACGGTGAGAGCCCAGCAAGAATAGAGATCCATTTCCCCTTGGATGAACCATTAACAAACCGCTTGCTGATCAGTCACATGATTATACCATTGCCATCGTCGATCATACTCGCAGCTAGCAACCGTATCAGTACTATCAACTCCCCAGCGTAGAGCTACTATATCCAGAACTATGAATAGAGCTATAAACATTATTATCGTAATCATGATTTTCTCCTTATTCGCTATTGGTTGTTCCCCAGGTGCGCCACGAGTTCAAATCTCGTCTGCTTACCTACTAGTAGTATACTTGCCAAATCTGCTATAATAAAGAGAAAAGGAAAGGCATTTTACGGAAAAAGTTAAAATAGCAAGGTAAAGGTGCAATATGGCTTTAGAAATTGAAAAATTGCTTGATGATACTGGCTGGCAGCTCCTGCGGGCGCTCCAGCAAAATGCAAGGCTCTCCTACAGCGAGCTTGGGCAACGCGTCGGCCTCTCTTCACCGGCTGTAGCAGAGCGTATCCGCAGAATGGAAGACGCGGGCATCATCAGCGGCTATCATGCCGAGATAAACAGGTCGAAGCTCGGCTACCCCATCACAGCCATTATTCGCATGAGTACCTCACCTGGAGATCAGTGCACTCGCTTTGCAACCTTTGTCCAGGATATCCCCGAAGTACTCGATTGCTATCGGGTAACAGGCAGCGACTCGCTCATCATGAAAGTCATGGCTTCATCGGTCGAGCACCTCGAGTCACTGATCGATCGACTCTCGGCTCACGGCCAGCTCACAACCTCAATGGTATTATCGGCCCCGGTAACAAAACGTGTGGTAACACCCGTGGCAGAAAACTTTCATGAGCCGTCCAAAACCCACGTCATTCCTTAATCGATTGTAAATCAAAAGCTAAACAAAATGAGGGTGAGTATCGCTAATCGCTCACCCTCATATTTATAGGTTTTCAATAAATTCTTCAGGAGTAACTCCAGCTTGACGCAATATGCTACGTAGCGTCCCAATTGCGAGTTCACGATGTAAAGGTACTACACAGCCAATATCTCCTGTTGAAATTCCTTTCTTAAGGATAACATGACTACCACGCTGTCTAATCTGTACAAAACCCAAACGCTCTAATGAGCGAATCGCCTCCTCAGCCGAGACTCTAGGCAATTTAGGCGGCATATGTCGCCTCAAAAGTGGTTACCAATGGCCGACTAACATCAGGCAAAGGAAAATCTTCCAGGTATAGCTCAGTTGCTTCCTTAAGATTAGCTATAGCCTCCTCGATAGTATAGCCCTGACTGGCAGTACCCACTTCTGGACATTCAGCAACGTATAAGTCATCCTCTTTATATATTACAGCAGTAAACGTTCGGACATTCATAGCACCACCTCCTTTGGTTTCTCTCTCAATAGTATACCCAATTTCAAAGTAAATATAGCATAATCGCAGCATATTGCATACCTCATCTTAAATTTCGACAAGAAACATTCATAAGTCTGCGACCCCCTAAACAAAGTGCGCAGGCACATCTTCCAACATACCTGCGCACACTGGCAACCACCCTCAGACAAGCTCCGGCGCTGTCACATCCTCAACCACCTCGACAGCCACAATCTTCCTCTTCCCCTTACGAGCAGCATAAGCCAGCAGCAACAGCACCGGCGAGAGGATAGCACTCACCGCCACCATCGCTGCGCGCAGAGAAAACACCGAGCCAATGTAACCAACGGGTGGACCGCCAACGATCTGGCCGAGCGCATCCACCTGGCCCCCCATCGAGATCACCGTTGCGCGCGCGCTGGCATCAGTGTTCTGTGCCAACCACGTTGTGTAAACCGGGTGATTTACCGTACGGAAAACGCCGAAACCAAGGTAGGCAGCTACAGCAAGGTAGAAATTCCCTGCAAGTCCGAAGACAAGGACTCCAGCAATCATCATCGTATTGATAATGAACAGCGCGCGAATCACATGCTTCTGGTTGTTAATGTCGACCCTTCGCTTGACGAGTTCGGTAGCGCCCAGCGAAAGGATCGTCTCCGCCGCCGCGAAGAAACCAAACCAGACCACCGGCTTGAGTTGTCCGAGCGAGGGAAACGTAAAGTCCGCCAGAAAATGCGCCGTCGAGAGCCGGTCAAACCCCTCGCTGTAGAGTCCATAAAACAACCCGACGCAGAGAATGCTGATCAACACGGAACTTCGTCGCACAACGCGAAAACCATCGCGGAAGGTGCTACCCAATTCTCCCCATGACTTACGCTCTCTTTTCGGTACTGGTTTAAAGCCATGCTCAGGCATGAAGAAAAGCAGGAAGACCGCGAGTAGGACGCTCATCGAGCCGCCTACAATAACCGGCAGATTGAGCCGGATACTGGCAAGTCCGACGCTGATGAACGCGCCAAAGAAACCGCACACCAATCCCACCTGCGTCCCCCGTAGAAAAACAGCGCCAACCCTGCCTTCACCCACTTCGTCGGTAATCCACGCCTGTTCTGCCCCATCCATAAACGACGCGCCGATGCCAAAAAGGCACTGTCCGACTACGATAGTGGCAAAAAGGGGTATGGAGCCTTCCAGGATAAAACCTGCACCGAGGATAAAGAGGCCCACTATGACAGAGAGGCGTCGACTATAAACATTGGCCAGAACACCAGTTGGTATCTGGCATAGAAAACATACCACCTCAAGTGCCGTACCGACGAGAACCAGTTGAAGCGGACTGAGCTTCGCAACTTCTACTTGATAGACTAAATTGACAGTGGCAATACTAGAAAAGGAGAGCGAACCGACACCTGAGAATATCAGGTAAACAAGCGTAGCGTCGAGCCTCCTCTTATTCTGCAGCATAAGTTATCCTTATTTGGAATTTTCAATTTGTGGTGGGCAATCTCCATACCGCTGCCACAGCAAACAACCATAGCTCTTTTCGAAGGATAACTTGCTAACATTGCTTCACCTCTCTTGTGATAGCCTTCTTGCAGCATAGCACAAGACAGGCACATAATTTTGATCGAGAGTATACTACATCGAGAGTATACTACATAGAAGACATTTTCTGAAGGCCCTTTTGCGCCTGAACATCCTTCCCTAAACGTGTTACATGCATATCTGGCAGCCTGGTACACAATTTGAAATAAGGAATCAGGCAATGCAGCCCCTTATAAACTACCTGAGCTTCACGGTAGAATGACGATAATATATTGTTCATTATCTGTGTGATACCGTAGCCAATAAAACCCCGCTAGCAACCAATGGAGGTTCACAACCATGTCCGTAACGATACACCAGGGTTCTCCCCAGTTTCCCGCCGTTTCAGGCGGCATCCCACCCTCTTCACACGAGACGATGGATGCCGCTGTACAGACCCTGCAAGAGCACAAAGATGCCTGGGTAGCGCTTCCAAACCGCGAGCGCATCGCCATCTTAGACAGGCTCATCAACGATTTTGCCGCCATCGCCCCGCGCTGGATCGCTGCCTCCCTCCAGGCCAAGGGCGTCACCTGGTCATTACCTCGGCCAGTCTCAATTAAGAAAGGACCCTACATATGACCAATAATCAACCTACACTGCTTACCTACTACAAAGGCTGGGACGCCTATCAGGATCTCCTGTCCAAAGCCATTGCCCCACTTTCAGCCGACCAGCTAACCCTGAGTGCCGCTCCACATCTTCGCTCAATAAGCGTAATCGCCGCTCACATTATTTCCGCCCGTATCTGGTGGTTCCATTTTGTGATGGGCGAGGGCAGCGCAGACCTCGAACCAATGGTTACCTGGGACGACGATGGCTCCCTTCCACACACCGCCGCTGAACTCGTCAATGCACTTGAGATCACCTGGCAAATGATCCAGAATTCCCTCGCGCACTGGACTCCTACCGACCTTGAGCAGACCTTCATGCGTCGAAGTAGCATAGTCTCGCGCCAATGGGTCATCTGGCACGTCATCGAACACGATCTTCACCACGGAGGAGAACTTGCCCTCACGCTTGGTATGCATGGTCTGACTACCCCAGACCTATAAAGAGAAGGAAGCAATCAACAGGCTAATCATTCGGCAATCCCAGCAGGCCAGCGACAGAGATATCTTCGTCAATGGCCTCCCAATGAATTCCCACACCACCGCCAATCAATTCCCATTGTTGGCGTTGTTCGTCAGTAGCCGTTACGCAGGCGTGGAAACCATTCGAGAGGAGCACTAATCTCGCGGCCATCGGAAAGAAGTACATGTATCCGCTCTGCATCAAAATAGAGACTTTTTGCCTGCGCTATTTTATTGGGTGAAATGTTCATTCCATGCCTCCTGGAGTAGTTCCCAATGTTCCGTAATAATGAAAAGTTATAGCCATCGTGATCAACAAGTCCCTTAACGCCGCTGCCACCAACGACGAAAAGCAACCAGAGCCCAGATACCTTCAACCACCCCAAACGGCCAGGTACCAGCAAGCCATCCATACAGTGAAGATGCTGCGCAGGCTAGTGCAAAGACCAGCACCCACCAGGGGGATCGCCGCTCAAAGGCGTAGGCGAGTAGCATGATTGCCACCGCACACGCACCAAAAAGCGTCAAACTATTCATCAAATCTCCGACAGCATTGGACTTCACCAGGCTGGACAAGAAGCAACCTTCTACTTACCCCTTCACCACAATCACCGGCTTCAACCGCGCCACCAGCCTCGCCAGCCCCGCGTTATGCACCACGTTCACCACCTGCTGAGCATCCTTGTAGGCCTGTGGAGCCTCCTCCGTCAACAGGTTCTTGCTATGCACACGTATCGTCACCCCTCGTGCATCTAACTGGTTCAACAAGTCCTTGCTGCTCATCGATTTCTTGGCCGCCGTGCGACTCTGACGACGCCCTGCTCCATGACAACAACTACCAAAGCTCTGCTCCATCGAACCCTGAGCCCCCACCAGCACAAACGAATAACGACCCATGTCACCAGGAATCAGCACGGGCTGCCCCACGGCGCGATACTTTTCAGGAATTGCCATGTTCCCGGCCGGAAAGGCGCGAGTCGCGCCCTTACGGTGAACACAAACACGCTGCATCTTCCCACCCACCTCGTACTCCTCCATCTTGGCGATATTGTGGCACACATCGTAAACCATCGGCACATCTTTAGCTCGCGCCTTACGCCCAAAGACGCTCGCGAAGGCCTGCCGCACACCATGCATCAGCAACTGGCGATTCGCCCACGCAAAGTTCGCTCCACACGCCATAGCCGCAAGGTACTCCTTCCCTTCCTCGGACTGCAAAGGGAGACAGGACAGTTGGCGATCAACCAGGTGGAAACCGTAGTCCTTCTGTTTAGACTCCGCCAGCTTCACATAGTCTTCCGCGATCTGATGCCCGAATCCCCTGCTTCCACAGTGAATCGTTACCACGATCTGACCTACCTGGCCAATCCCTAGCGCTCTGGCCGCCTCTTCATCGTAAATGTGATCGACCTTCTGTACCTCGCAGAAGTGGTTTCCCGAGCCCAGGCTGCCAAGTTGCTTCATACCGCGCCGCACTGCCGTCTCCGATACAGCATCGGAATCAGCGCCAGCTAAACAACCATGCTCCTCTGTGACCTCCAGGTCATCGGCAAAGCCGTAGCCATTTTCGATAGCCCACGCCGAGCCACGTACCATCACACTGCGCATCTCTGCGACGCTCAGATCACGCATTCCCGCGCCCCCAACGCCGGATGGCAGGTTGCTAAACAGCTCGTCGGCAAGCTTTTCGACTTTCCCGCGAATCTGCTCGTTCAATAAGTCTGTCGCCAGCAAGCGAACGCCACAGTTGATATCAAAGCCAATACCGCCCGGAGATACCACTCCGCTTTCCGCATCGGTTGCGGCCACGCCCCCAACTGGAAAGCCGTAGCCCCAGTGAATATCCGGCATTGCCAGCGAATAGCCCACAATGCCCGGCAAAGTTGCCACATTCACCACCTGCTGCAGCGCGTTATCCGCCAGTATCTGTTCTATCAACTCATCGTCGGCATAGACCATCCCAGGCACACGCATCTCCGCATTGTAACTCCGTGGGATGCGCCAACGATTGTTGTCCATACGCTCTAAAGGGATTTTATCGCCCATGCACGTCTCCCATTTCTTTTACTTGATATCTTCCTTACACACGTCCTCAATAAAATCACGTATGTTCCTCACACAATATGATCACTATTGAGAATGGTCTCCGCGTGGTTGACCTATATATCAAAGATAATACGAGCCTTGTAACCTTCTGGCGTCCGTTCAACTGCAGCCTCGTGCCAGGTAACAGCCTTGATTGCACTGCTCAGATCGTGACGCCGGGCGTTGTAAGGTTCGCCGGCAGCGCGCCCCTGCACATGCGTCTCTGTGATGAGGTCTATCTCGAATTCTTTGAAAAGCAGGTATTCAGTATCAAACAGTACGATCAGTTCGTTGAGCCACGCAATCAATAACGAGATTTCATCATGACCGCTTACCGCGACCTCGCGCTTGACCTCTATGCGAATCTGCTCCGGCGCGACCATCAGACTCTCCATACCCTGTGCAGCATGAATAAAAAGTTCTGACAAGGTACTCCCATATGCCTGCAGTCCAATATCTGCCGTATGCTCGAAAACTTCATAGGGCTTCATCAGGAACCTCTACATAGTATAATTTCTAAATCCATGTTGACACAAGAGAAGGACGGCCCAGAGCCGTCCTTCTCTTATGTCAATATGCCTATTTCCCACTGCGATTATGCGCCCAGAACTCCAACAAGTCGCTTTTTGTTACAATGCCTTCCAGAGTATCACTATCCATCACGGCCACCGCCGATTGCCCGCTACTGAAGAGGGTATAAGACTCCTGCGCCAGTGCGTCCGCTTGCAATTCGGGAAATGGCGGCCCCTGGATATTGCGCACCGCCGTCGCAGCCAGCGATTCACCACTGGAGAAATAGCGCAACAACAGGTTTTCAGTCAGGCTCCCCACCATGCGACCATTTTCGATTACCGGCGTCTGGCTGATCCCATAGCGGCGCAGCAATTCTACCGCGTCCGCGATAGAATCGTTTGGACTCACACTGACGACCAGTGGCATCGTTCGCGTGTGACTGCGGCGATAGGTCAGCACATCGCGCAAAGTCGGTTCCATTGTCTCACTTTGCACGAGCATATCGTTCTCTCGTAACCATGTATCGTTGAACTGTTTACTCAGATAGCCGCGACCGGTATCAGGCAATAAAACCACCACCACGTCATTGGCAGTAAGACGGCGTGAGTATGCGAGGGCGGCCCCCATGGCGGTACCTGCCGACCCACCCGTCAGGATCCCCTCTTCACGCACCAGCCTGCGCGCCCAATAGAACGAGACGCGGTCCTCAATACGAATCACTTCATCAACAACAGAGGGGTCGTAATTCTTTGGGAATATCTCCATCCCAATACCTTCAACTTTGTATGGGCCAGGCGTATCTCCAGAGTAGACCGAGCCGGGAGGGTCAGCGCCAATAACTTTTATCTGCGGATTCTGCTCTTTCAGGTAGCGGCCCGTCCCGGAAATCGTGCCACCGGTGCCTATTCCCGCCACAAATGCAGTGATACGACCTGCCGTGTCCCGCCATATCTCGGGACCAGTGGTAGTATAGTGCGTCAAAGGATTGGCAGGATTGGTGTATTGATCAGGGCAACAGGCTCCAGGAATCTCTTCAGCCAGCCGGTGGGCCACATTTTTATAGTGCTCCGGCGACTCGTGAGTAACGCTGCTGGGACAAATCACCACCTCGGCGCCGTACGCTCGCAAGAGGCTGCGCTTCTCTTCACTCACTTTATCGGTCATCACAAATATACAGTGATAGCCCTTAATCGCCGCCGCTATCGCCAGCCCATGCCCCGTATTGCCGCTGGTCGGTTCGACAATCGTGCCACCAGGACGCAGCAGCCCGAGCTTCTCACAGTATTCGATCATCGGCAGCCCGATGCGATCCTTCACGCTTCCGCCAGGATTGAACATCTCCATCTTTGCTAATACGATCGGCGGCACACCACTGGCCACCCGGTTGAGGCGCACCAGCGGGGTATTCCCCATCACCTCAAGGATGGAACTATAATAGCGCATCTCGCCCATGGCAGGTTCCGTCTTATCATTCATAAATAGCCACCTATCCCTCTTGCTTATTCTACCAGCTAATGCAAGTCCACACCGCCAGCAGTTTACCAACACAATAAGGATCGGAACCATCACGTCCATTGTAGGGGCGACCCTTGGGTGCCTGGTCGCCTTGCCTCGTGCCCGCCCTGGCAGCCAATCTGTGCGCCTCATGTCACCAGAATCTTTATTTGATCAACAACTGCAGGAAAGTGATCAGTACCAAAGGGAAGATGGATATGTACTGCCTCTACGCCCGGTTGAACATTTAAATAAGCCAGCGCCGCGTTCAATGATGCTCCTCTGATAGATTGCTTCCACTGGTCCAATTGTTGCATCGAGAATGTATAAATCCATGCTTCGCGCACCGCCACACTGAGATAAACCAACCCATGCTTCCCCTGCTGAAATACATGGGGGACACCCACAGCGGGAGAACCTTGCAGCACGTAGCTATTGCCCAGCGTCTGCGCTGCCTGCCCGCTTAGCAATTGAACGGCCATATTCCTGGCAACAGTGCGATTATAGACGATAACGCTAGTTGAGACAGTCACCTGGACAGTTACCTTGCTCGCCTGCATCCCTACTGGATAATTCGGCGTAACGTCCGTGCTATAAACGGGCAGTTGCGCCATTACTTCTCCCGGTGCCAACTTTTTCAACAGCAGTTTCAAAAGCTGTTGCTGTAGCGTTGCACTCAAAGGGCCGCTGACGCCATTTATATCAGACTGCCTGACAGCATGTACCTCGTGCCCATCGACGCCCCCTGAAAAACGCATAGGATTGCTCACATTGAGGCCATTACAGCATCTACTGTCGAGCGCATTGGCCGGAATATTACCTGCGGACCCCGTATTGACTGCAATTGCTGAAGCGGTAACCGTGCCGTCCTGCCCATTCTGTTGCGCTGGCACTTCAACCGACCAGGTTGTCTCTACAGTAACGTCCGACGATGTAGTTAACGTCAAGCCCGCGGGCGCGGTGATGGGTATGTCGCTGCTATTATCGAAAAGCACGTATCCCCTTGCCCGCGCACCTGGAATATATGCTGATCCCGTTGTCTGAACGCTGCGACTATCTGTAACCGTTCCCGGCATAGAGCGGGCAGGCATTTCGCGCGTTGCGACATCAGGCTTGCTAAATTGCGGTGAGGCCATCAGTATATAGGTGTCACTGAGATTTTTTACTTGTGGAGTAACGGTAATTGTAGTAGTGGGATCGGCGCCAATGAGGGGAACTCCTACAGGAAATAAACTTATCCCCATCAACCGTGGCACTATCAGCAATGTGAGAAGCATTACTAGCACAATGATAACCGCCATCACGGAAAAGATAAATCGCCTGCGCTTCCCATGCGCTCCCCGCATAGGCTCCGTTGTTCGCGGCCTGTTTTGTCGTGCATCATCTGTAATACGCTGTCTATCACGCAAATGTAGGGGCCGATTTATCGCGCCCACCGCCGATTTATCGGCCCCAGAGACCAGTTTGTGATGCCGTTGCTCAACCAGTAGCATTGGTGCAGGTGGCTCATAGTGTACTGATGGCGTGGAAATAGGCCGGCCAGCAAGAGGCATTACTTCATCAACTACTACATCATCCTCCAGTGGTACTGTCTGCGCCTGGATTGCAGCCAGAAAAGCCTGGCGCAGCTCTGCCACGCTAGCGTAGCGATCCTCGATACGCTTTGCCATTGCAGTTCGTACCACCTCACTTAGCTCGATAGGAATAGAGGCATCCTTGTCGGACGGAAATGGCACCGGCGCAGTCAGGTGCATCTGGATGACCTGTTCCTCGACAGGATCATCATACGGCAGTTCACCCGTCAACATCTGATAGAGCAATACGCCAAGCGCATAAATATCGCTAGATGTGGTAACAATGCCCATTGTCTGCTCTGGAGCCATGTAATGCGGCGTTCCTGGCACCTGGTCCAGTGGTATAGGCTTTCCCGCCTGCTCTAATTCAGCCTGTTTCGACGTACGTACCAGCCCAAAATCCGCCAGGTAGACATGCTGGGTACCATGTGGTATACCGCTGCGGCGCTGCTCAAGCAAAACATTGGAAGACTTAATGTCACGATGAATAAGCCCTTCATCGTGCGCATACTCTACCGCGTCAAGCAACTGTTGGTAGATCCCGGCCAGTTCGTTGAGGTCGGGCAGACCGCCCGGAAATAGGCGCAAATAGCTTGTCAGCGTCCCCCCCTCGATAAAGGGCATCACCAGGTACAGGATTCCTTGCTCATCACCATACTCGATAAGGTGAAGGATGTGGGGATGATGTAGACGTGCGACCGTCCGCGCCTCGCGCACAAAACGTCGGCGCATTTCCTTATCGGCGGCGTAGTTTCCAAGAATCACTTTGATAGCTACGCGCCGGTCAAACGCTGTGCGCTGCTTCCCTTCGTAGACAGCTCCCATTCCACCGGAACGAATGCGGCGAATGACATCATAATTTCCAAGCTGTCTACCTTCCAGAGAGAGCATCGAGCGCTTTTATCCTTTACTAGCAAACTTACTTTCCAGGTGTGACATTGGGTGAAGGCTTCACAACCGGTGACGTAAGCGTATTCGTGGGAGTAGGCGTACCCACCCCCGCATTCGCCGTTGGTGTACCCTGTAATCCCTGCAATCCGGGCACATTCTGCACTACAATTGTGATCTGGCGCGCATCCGTCGGCAAGGTATTCCCACTTGATACGGTAATACTGTCAACCTTAGCCACGTCTTTCTGCTCCCGCAGCGCCGTACTCGCCTGGTTCTGCGTTCTACCAGTAATCAGACTCGCCAGTTGTGCCTTCCGCGCGTCATCAATTTGGGCAACCCAAACTCCCTGCGCCTTGACGAACACGACCGCCCCATTATTATTGGCAATCTCCTGCGTTACCGTCGTCACTACGTTACCGGCCAGAGCATACCCCCCACCGGTATCATGCTCAGACTCAGCCTTGAGTAAATTCGTCGCGATGTTTTCCGCGCCAACCAGGTCATAGACCACTCCCGTACACGTCGCGGTCACGTGCACAGTCACACTCGTGGCTCTATCACCAGCTATGATGATTGGATGTCACATTGGCAGTGCATTTCGGTGTCCCTACAAATTGTTCATTTGCATGCGGCATGCCGTTGATCGCAGATGTTGCGCTCTGCAACAACGGTTGCTTGAATGGCGCCGCTGCGTTGTCAATGTCACTCTGTTTCACGACAGTATATTTCTGTGGATCCTGCCCCCCGCTAAATGCGACCGTGTTGCTAACTAACACAGAATTGTTCGCACAACACACCACATTATTAAAGTCAAAGGCCCGGATGTTCCCTCTTGACCCCGCTGTAATCGCACGAGCTGATACCGTCACACGACCAAAGCCACCATTTGGGTTCGCGGCGGGAATATATGCCAGAACATCATTGGCTACCTGTACCCCCTCAGCATCGGTAAACACCGTGTTGGCTGTAACTCCATAAGGAGCAAACGAGCCATTGACAAATGTCAGCGTCCCCGTTGCATGAGTTGCCGGCGTGTTCACAAATCCAGTTGCACTCACTGTCTTGGTTTGCGACTGCGTGATGAACGTCAATTGACGCGCCCCCACCTCGCGCTTCGTACTGTCCGGCGTCCCTGAGGTCAGGGCGGTTATGGCATACGTGTTTTGTAAAAGCACACTCTTTGGCGTGATCGTCACCGTTGCCGTTGGCGAAATGCCTGGTAATACGTGACTGAAGCTGCTGGTAAAAGATTGCCATATGGAGGGCGATGCCACGGCTATTCCGCCACAAATCAGTATCGAAAACACCAGCAATACTGAAAGAGCAAGCGCCAGCAGTTGCCAGCCACTCCGGCGGTTACGCTGTGGTGGCTGTCCGGCAGGGCCGCCGCTCCCGGAGCCTGCGGATGTCCCCGCCGGAGGAACATTCCCCGACAGTTCCCGACGCAGCAGCCAAAGCTCCCGCTCCTGCAGCCGCCGCTGCTGTCTTCCCGGATCGTTGTCTCCGTCCCACAACTGGAGCAACAGCTACGTCATCTTGTTCGTCGTCAGGTACGTCCGCACGTACCACTGGCAATTTCTTTGTATTCCTCGCTCGTGCAGCCACAGGAAAAGTAATAATCCCAGGCGAAATTGCATTGTTATCTGCTCCCTGGTGAGTGGAAGGTGGTGGCAGCGCGACTTCATCTTCCTCCTGTCCTGGGGAGGGGTGTGTGCTATCTTCGGACAAAGATGCATTTGCTGCATCAGCATCATCCAAATCACTCCCATGGTTCACAGAAGGTTGATTATTACTGTCAGCAGCGTGCATTGCGGCGCCTGCTGCCAAACCGGCCGCTCCCAAAACAGGACCTGATCCCCATGCAGTGCTTCCATTTGGGGAGTGCTGCTCGTCTTCAACTTGTCTTTGTCCGCTATCGTCCAATGGAGACTGTCCATTGCTATGAGAGGCATTGGTTGGAATTGGCGCCTCAGCGTCACTGGCCTGGCCAGCAGCGCTTGCCGACCCAACGACCCCAGCCGTTGCCGCCACCTGTTTTGCGTGGCGCCCGCCAAACGGCCATATTCCTCCCCTCGTCGCCTTTGCAGCTTCGCTTTCCTCTCGCAGCGACTTAGCATAGCTCTCCAACGAGGTAAAGTAGGTAAAACGACGCTGTCGTGCAAAATCGGCAGGGCCTGAGTCCCGTGGAGCTATGATCACTAGTTGTGCCTGCAGTTTGCGGCGCATATTTTTTAGGCCATCAAAATCAACTGGCCTCTGAAAAGCTTTATTTTGATTTGGAAGTACAATAGCTATTTGCTTCCGACCAAGTTTCTCCTGCGTCAAAATGGCAGCCAACACGCTCTCTCTGCCGTCGGTAGGCCCCACATATATCATTCCTATCGTTGCATTACGCGGGTCATTTGCATCCAGCAGGTCTGAACCATTTCCCTGTTTCATCTTCCTGTCCCTCTTCCTCCCCGATTATAAGCAGCTTCTCGCCTTCGTTTACCTATTCTGCTTTGTTATTCTACCCTATACGACAGAAATTATAAAGTGACATAGAGACTTTGTTTCTTTTAAAGAAAGAACGGGAATTACCAGTGTTTTCAACATTCGCCCGTAGCTTTCTTACCTCAAGGATGAGTACCCGGTACCGTCATAGGCGACAGCGGCTCACGCGTTCCTGGAACACTTTGCACCACAATTTTGACCTGGCCAGGATCAGACGGCAGCTTCGTCTCGTAGTTACTTGAAAGCTGTATATTCAGTTTTGCCACCCCCACCTGCTTGAGCAAAATATCTTTAGCCCCCTGCTTACTTTTGCCAAGGATCAAACGTACCAGTTCCTGCTGCTCGGCAGAGCTAAAATGGTAAACCCAAACACCCTGCGCTCTCACCAGCAGAGTCGTGGTTCCCTCATTTGCATTGATAACTGCAGCCTGCGTTACCACAGTCACTACATTGCCAACTAATGAATAATGAGCGCCAAGACTAGCTTCAGCGTCTTGGCTCAGCAAAACTGCCACAATGGACTGCACTGCACGTTGGTCATAACCCCTCCCTTTACATTCTACAACCACAGTAACAGTCACTTCTGTTGCCTTACTTCCAACAGGAACATCGGATGTCACATTTGAAGAACATTGCGCTGGACTGATAAAACGTTCATTGGGCGCGAGTTGGTCTTGCAGCGCTGTCTGGGCACTTTGCGAAAGCGAGGTCTCCAGCGATTTCGCAGCACCATCAATATCACTCTGCTGAACAATGATAAAGTTTTGTGAGTTTTGTCCGCCGCTAAATTGACCTCTGTTATTGACAGTTACACCGGGAGCACAACAACTTTGCGCGATATCGCTTGCGGCAATATCTCCGTTTGTCCCAGCAATGACAGCATGGGCAGGGACATCTATTTGACCCGGTGTTGAACCGTCCGCTGGAGGAATGGTGACTGCTGCATCGAACGTTACCCGCACCCCGTGAGCATCGGTAAAGACCTTTCCCGCAGGGACAGTCACCGCCGTGCTCGTCACATTAGAAAAAGTCAGGTTTCCCGTGGCTCGTACGCCAGGATTCTGCCCCTCACCAGTTGCCTTCACCGTGGTTGATTGTGTCTGGGAAGTAGCAGTGACCTTGCGCACCTCAACCTGCTGTTGAGAAGCATCAGCGTTACCTGTGACCGCATCAATCGCAAAGACTTTTTCTATGACTTTGCTATCTGGTGTTATCGTTACAATACTTGTGCCTGAAACTCCCGGTAGAAACCCCGCCAGGGGACCTAATTTCCCTTGCACATCTGCAATAATGCCCGCGAGTACCAGCAGCAACAAGAAAACTAGCGTGGCTATGAGCACTAAAAAAGGCTGGCGGGGCGGTGAGTTCTTCTTGCTCTTCGATCTTCCGTTCTGTGAGTCCAGAACAACGTCAGAGCTACGCCCTATTTCAGCTGCTGCTTCCGCCATTGTAACACCATCCGCCGCTGTCGCCTGACTGGTATGAGATTGCCTCGCCACGGCGTTCATCGACAGTGACCCCGCTTCAAATGCCGGAACATGTATTCCACCAGTTGTTTTATCGCGCAGTTCAGGGGCAGGTATCTTCTTTGTTGATCTTTCACCTGAGTCTGGGATGGGAATATTCCGTGTTATCTTCCCCACACGTTCAGGAAAATCAAAGGCAGAATCCCCTGGAATATACCTTTCAGTAGTAAACCCTCTTTGTTCTCCCAACTTCTGCATTGGCAGGGCAGCATTCAGTGAGCTTCCAGTTGTACGTGCATTACCTGACTGTGACGCAAGGGCCGATTTTTGCGATGGACGCAGCACGGCCAGGTGCGCGCGCTGCCAGAATTCGGCAGCGCTTTGATGGCGCTTCATGGGATCTTCGGCTAAAGCAGTCATGATGACATCATCCAATGCGCCAGGTAAAAGTAGATTAATACTACTTGGTCGGGGAGGCTGCTCTTGCGCGCCAATGTGTTTCAGATCTGCTAAAGAGCGATGAAAGGGTGCCTGGCCAGTGCATAACTGGTAGAGAATCACACCAAGCGCAAAGATATCACTGGCAGGTTCCACGATGCCACGAAATTGCTCTGGAGCCATATACTCCAGGGTACCAGCCTGTGAAAAAGTGTGATGCGTGGCATCGACATTGACAGACAGGCCAAAGTCACTGAGAACAACCTGCTCTGTACCGTCCGGCAGCTGTCGGAAGAGGATATTAAGCGGCTTCAAATCACGGTGAATGACGCCGTGCTCATGTGCATATTGGACAGCGCTGCACAATTGGCCAAAGATGCGCAGCGATTCACCCAGGGGATAGGGGCGAGCTATGGTGAGTCTCCGCTGGAGATCACCGCCTCGCGCATACTCCATGACAATATACGGAACAATTGAACCGTTCTTCGCGTCAAGCAATTGTAGCTTCATGTCCTCGTAAACGGGCAAGATATTTGGATGTTTCCACCCCACTACCTGGGATGCCTCTTTCAGAAAGCTATTCAGTGTTTTCTGATCAAGCACATCAGACTTGATCACCTTGATAGCGACCTCGCGTTCTTGCAGTTCGTCCCATGCGAGACAAACGTCTGCCATTGCCCCGCTACCTAAAAGACCCTTCAAGCGATATCTATGGCCTAGCCTGTCTATAGCATTTCCATAACGCCACAATTGCATTATGTTCCCCTTATCTATAGCGAACAAATATTCCCCCCTTCTCGATTATCTCATACAAAAAAGCCAGAGACAAAAAAATTCTCTGACGATAGCCCAAGTGGTCAAGTGGTTTGGAATTGGTAATGGGATACAGGAAGTCGTGCCAATAGGCGCGAGCCTTATATGCAACGGCGCTCGGTCTCCAGGGAAAACAACATCCCCAAGGGTCTCCCCTACCATACAACGAATTGGCCCACCAAGCCCGTGCATAGTAGGGGCGGCCCTTGGGTCGCCCTGCTTGCGGTCGCCCTGCTGGGCTATTTAACGCGGACCGGCTTTCAACACTTCATCGTTGGGCAGCGTAAACTGCTGGAAGTTCTTCTTAAAGCGCGCGGCCAGGTCCGCCGCCTGCAGATCATACGCTTCCTTTTCTTTCCACGTATTGCGCGGGATGAGTACTTCACTTGGAACATCTGGACAGGAAGTCGGGGACCGCAATCCAAAGATTGGATCTTCCACCTTCTCAACACTCTCGAGCGATCCACTGATAGCCGCTCTCACCATCGCCCGGGTATAGTTGATATTAATGCGCTCACCTACACCATATGGGCCGCCTGTCCACCCGGTGTTGATCAGGTAGCAGCGCACTTTATACTTCTCAATTCGCTCACGTAACAGGTTAGCGTACTCGCCCGGTTGCAACGGCAGAGAAGGCTGCGCCAAAGCAAGAGCTAAAGGTCGCCTGTGGTGTCGTCACACCCGCTTCGGTACCTGCTAACTTACTGGTGTATCCCGATAGGAAGTAATACATCGCCTGCTCTACGGTCAGCTCTGAGAGCGGAGGCAAGACGCCGAACGAATCTGCTGAGAGAAAAACGACCGCCCTGGGATGACCACCTCGCCCTGACTCGATCACATTATCGATAAAATCAACGGGATAGGCAGCGCGGGTATTTTCAGTCAGCGAATCATCGCTGTAATCCGGCTCACGGGTTCCCTTTCTCAGCACAACATTCTCATAGACAGAGCCGAAGCGAATAGCGTTCCAGATTTGCGGTTCATACTTTTGCGACAGGTTTATACACTTCGCGTAACAGCCGCCTTCAAAGTTAAAAACGCCATTGTCTCCCCAACCATGCTCATCATCGCCGATCAAACGACGGCTAGGATCTGCCGACAAACTCGTCTTGCCTGTACCCGAAAGTCCAAAGAACAATGCAACATCCCCATTTGGCCCGACATTTGCGGAACAATGCATGGGCAGCACACCTTCTGCCGGTAAAATAAAGTTGAGGATGGTAAATACAGATTTCTTCATTTCACCTGCATACCGTGTACCACAGATCAACACGAGCCGCTCTTCAAAGTCAATGATAATAGCAGCCGCTGACCGCGTACCATGCACACGAGGATCGGTATGAAAATTCGGCACACAGAGTATCGTAAATCCCGCGCGAGGATTGCTCAAATCTCTCTCGTTTGAACGCAGAAAGAGCTGACGGGCAAACAGGTTGTGCCAGGCAAATTCTGTGATGACCTGGATTGGCATGCGATAATCCGGGTCAGCTCCGGCTGCTGCATCCAGCACGAAGACATCGCGCCCTTGCAAATATGCTGAAAGGCTACTGCGCACTGCGTCGAATTGCTCTCGTTTCATTGGTTGATTGATCTCACCCCACCAGATCTTCGCAGCAATTTCCTTGTTCGAAACGATAAACTTATCTTTTGGAGTACGCCCCGTGTACGATCCGGTCGTGGTGGCAAATGCCCCATTTGAAGCCAATTTTCCCTCTCTACGAGCCAGGGCGTGCTCTACTAACTCCGGGGGCGAAAGATTCCAGTGAATGTTCCCTAAGTTTACTAGCCCATATTCTCCCAGGGCTTTCCGGCTCATCATCATCGTCATCAGTATCTCTCTCCTTTAAGACTCCTCTTTGAGCCTCTTCATGAGCAGTATTGTGAACAGCAAAAACGGTATCTATGTTTAAAGTATACCCCAATATCCCTTCTTCTTCCAAATGTTAGTCTCACAAAACTGTTATCTTTGTTTGTCTCACAAAAATGAAGCCACATGCGCAACCCATATCACCAGGTAGCAGAACCGAAAAAGGCCCCCAGACTGTCTGTCCAATCTGGGGGCCTTTTTCGGTTCTGCTTCCCCTTGTTTTATTCCTGCAGCAGCGCTTCAAACTGCTTGCGGTTGAGCTGCTCAAGTTCCATGAGCGTGTTAGCCAGCTTTTTCAGTTGATCGTCATGTTCGCTCAACAATGTGCGCGCCATGGCATACCCCTCTTTCAGGATACGCTGTACCTCCAGGTCGATCATGGAGGCCATCGTCGCACTATTGTTGGTGTTACGCATTGCAGGCATACCCATAGCAAACGCATTCTGACGCGGAAGCACATCATCCACATCACCCGCATCACCGCCATTCAGCATCAACCGGCCATCAGCATCGACCAACAGCGAACGAGCCTGCGCTGGCAGATCATCAATACCGCTTCGGCGCATATTGAGACTCATGCCGCCTGGTTCGTAGTCGGCGAACACAACGCCGACTTGCTCACTCATGCCCCACCGCGTCACCATACGCCGGGCCAGGTCTGTCACAACCTGCAGATCGTTCTCGGCGCCAGTAGTAACACGCTCTGCGCCAAAGGTGAGTTCTTCGGCAACACGCCCTCCAAGGCCAACAGCTATTCGCGCCATTAATGTCTCGCGACTGTAGTTATAACGGTCTTCCTCCGCGGTGAACTGGGTCACCCCCAGGCTTTGCCCGCGCGGCAGAATAGTAACGCGGTTGACGCTATCGGCCTCCGGCAAATGATAGGCAACAAGAGCATGTCCGGCTTCATGATAGGCGGTGATATGACGATCTTTCTCGCTCATTACGATCCGTCGCAACGCTCCAAGTTGCACGCGCACAAGTGCATCCTCAAAACAGTCGTGGGTGATATGCTCCAGGTCTTGACGCGCGGCACAGAGGGCCGCTTCGTTGACAAGGTTGGCCAGGTCCGCCCCCGTCATACCAATGGTCAAACGCGACAGGCGCTCCAGCGATACATCCTCGTGTAAGGGTGTCAAACGTGTATGCACTTTGAGGATATCTTCACGACCAACGCGATCAGGGTGTGACACCGTTATGTGTCGGTCGAAGCGCCCAGGACGTAAGAGCGCTTTATCCAGGATATCAACGCGGTTCGTTGCAGCAAGTACAACCACCGCCTTGCGCCCGTCAAAACCATCAAGTTCCACCAGTAACTGATTGAGCGTTTGGTCTCGCTCATCGTTACCTGCAATACGCATCGAACGCTTGCGACCTACTGCATCAATCTCATCGATAAAAATCACACATGGAGCAGACTGGCGCGCCTTGTTGAAAAGATCGCGTACGCGACTTGCACCCACCCCTACAAACATCTCGACAAACTCCGAAGCGCTGATACTAAAAAACGGCACTCCAGCCTCACCGGCCACCGCTTTTGCCAGCAGCGTTTTACCAGTTCCAGGCGGGCCCACCAGTAAGGCCCCACGAGGTATACGCGCACCCAGCCGATTAAAACGTTCAGGACTGCGCAAAAACTGCACGATCTCTTCTAGTTCTGAACGTACTTCATCTATGCCGGCAACATCCGCAAATGTCACCGGCGGCTCCAGGCTGGCACGAACCTTGCCAGTAGATCCATTCAGTGTCTTCCCGGAAGAAGTATTTTTTTCGGATCCTACGCGAGTTTGAGGAGTTTCGCTTACACCTTCAAAGCGGCGAGCATTGCTCTTCCCTAGCTGATTCACACGATCATCTAGAGGACGCATAGATCGCCTGGTGTTTCTGGGCGCCAGAATGAGGAGTAGCACAATCCCAAAGAAAATCAGCGGGATAATTCGCCAAAACAGACTCATCCAGATGGGCGATTGCGGCACAGGAAGAGTATTAACTATCACATTTTTGCTCAATAGCAATGACATTAAGCCTGCATCGCCACTGGCTGGCAATTGGGTGTAAACAGTGCGGGCCGGGTCGACAGGTGGATTTACGGTCATACTTGGCCAGGTTGAATAGCCTGCACCAACATAGCGACTCCAGGCTGCAAAGTCGGCTGCTTTATTGGAAGCGGTAGTTGTCGCTACTGGCGTCGCTATCGACTCATGATTCTGCGTTAGAGGAGCTGCTAACAAAACATTGATAGCATTACCTTGCAAAGTCGCTGCCTGTACATTCCCCACTTTCACCTGGTCCAGAAATGCACTATAGCTAATCGCAGTGACCCCGCTGGGGGCCGTATTACTTGGAGGTGCCTGTAAATGGCTGACTACGCCAAAAAGCAGGCTAACAAACAGAATGAGTAGGACACTGGTTAAAAGTATTTGTTTTTGCGTCTTGAGAAATTTTGCGACTTTTCGTCCATAATTTTGCACATCTGTATACCGTCGCCAGCGTGATTTCAATTGGCGACCACCGTTGCCGTCCATGTGTTGTACACCTCGCCTATAAAACCCGCACAGATCAGGATATCCTGGCAAGTCTTAAGTATTCAGCAGGAGTGATAACCTTCCGAGAGATGATCTCTCGGAAAGCCGGATCCCCCACATCTCTTTCTATCCTACAGAATTGAGTTCATTCTCCCATGGTCTCTTGAACTCCGAGCGGAGCGGGTTCATCCCCATTGATTTCCCTTCACATCATTCCAACCAGGGAGAATCCTTTTTCGTAATGCCTGCGATAAATGCAGGAAAAAGGCCATAAAACGATAATTAACTAAGAATACAGGCGATTATTTCAGTGACGCCAGAAGACAGTGTACAACTAATTACGGCTCAGAATAAAATATCGCCGTAATTTCAGTACTTTCTTCTTATTATAACGGCTATATCAATATGTATCTATGTGATACATATTGATATAAGCATTATTGTCAAGTTGATGGCACAACATGTAGTAAGCTATTGCATCAAGTAACACAACATATTGACAAATTGCTGTGCTTTTTGAGCTTATATCAAAATACCAGTATGTGATACATCACATTTCAGAATATATATTGAACGAATAAAAGACGTCCCAGGTTACGGCCTATGGGTCAGTTTTCTGTCAAACGGCAAGCAATCCTCTGACTAGAGAACGCTACCCAATCCATTTTGTAGGATATCTATATCTATGAATACGTTGTGAGTAACGCCAAAAGATGCATCCCTGAACCACCCTACCATAGACATGATACAATCAGTGTAAAGTATACTGCTCCGTTAGTTTAGTTATCCCCCACATTTTTATAGGAGAATTGAAGGAGCATTCCCATATGGAGCTTAGAGAAGCAGGCAACATCGGTCCACTCACCATTGTTGTCTGCATCAAGCAAGTACCACTGCTTTCAGCGCTCCGCTTCGATACGGAAACTCGCCGCCTGGTGCGTGAGGGTGTCCCCCTTGAAGTCAACGAGTTAGATGTCTACGCCCTCACTGAAGCAGTGCGTCTACGCTCATTATATGGCGGCGAGGTTATCGCCATCACCATGGGACCGCCGCAAGCCCGCGAGGCGCTGGCAAACGCCCTGGCCATCGGTGCCGATAGAGCCATCCACCTGAGCGATCGACCCTTTGGAGGCGCCGATACTGCCGCCACCGCTCGCACGCTGGCTCTAGCAATCCAGCGCATCATCGAGAAACCTGGCGCATCAGGCCAACTCAAAAAGGTTGACCTGGTTTTCTGTGGCAGACAAAGCATCGACGCTGAAACAGCACAGGTTGGCCCTGAGATTGCCGAATTCCTTAATATCCCCCAGATCAGCGCGGTACAGAAAATAGATATCCAGCTGCGCGGCGGTATACGCGAGGTTATCGCCACTCGCGAAACAGACGACGGTGACGAAACGCTCACAGCGCCCCTACCGGCATTAGTCACCGCTGCCGAGCGCCTGAACCAGGGTATCTGGCCTGATGAAACCGCCATTCGCGCTGCCAGTACCCAGAACGAACGCTTTCAGACCGTGACAGCCGATGACCTGCAAGTCGACCTGAACCTGCTTGGCCAAAAAGGCTCACCTACCTGGGTGACCGATGTCGTACCAGATACCCATGCTCGCGAAGGCAGAATCATCGCGGAGAGCAATCCGGCCAGAACGATTGAACTGCTGTTAGAAGATCTCGCCGCACATGGACTTTTATATCAAAACTTACCTGAAGATCCTGCTGCTCGTATAACATCGCACAATGCGGCCCCGTTGCGCCAGGGCAATTCCTTGCGCAGAGCGCTCATGGGAAGAGCGGTCTGGGTTGTCGCCGAACTAGAGCAAAATAATATTCGCCATATTACCCTCGAATTGCTCGGTAAGGGCAACGAGTTGGCCGCGGCAATCCAGGGTGAACTCGCGGCCATACTGATCGGCGGACCACGCGCAGCAAGCGTAGCCCACCACTTACCCGCTCTGGCGGCCTATGGCGCCGAGCGAATCTATATGGCAGCAGACCCTGCTCTCGAACACTATACTACTGAAGGATATACCGCCGTGCTCGTACGGGCCATTCAAACGTACGCTCCATCCATTGTACTCCTTGGCTCAACCGCAGATGGACGCGACCTGGCCCCCCGCGTAGCAGCTCGGCTCAATCTCGGCCTGACCGGCGATTGTATTGATCTCGCAATTGATGAACAGCACCGCCTGGTACAATACAAACCGGCCTTTGGCGGCAGCATCATCTCATTTATCCTCTCAAACACAACACCTGCTATGGCAACACTCCGCCCTGGAATGCTCCATGCCGCTCAACCAGACTTCGCCCGCACAGCGGACATCATACCATTACCAACAGATCATATAGCAGAGCAGATTCGCACGACTATTGTGGAGAGAACGTACAGAGATACTGGAGTGGCCGAGCTTGAATCGGCAAAGATTATTCTAGGTGTCGGCATGGGAATGGGCGCACCAGCAGCATACGCACCGCTGCGTCAACTGGCTCATCTACTGCATGCGGCCATCGGTGCAACACGCAATGTCACCGACCAGGGCTGGCTTCCCAAACAAATACAGATCGGCTTGACAGGGCGCGCCATAGCTCCCCGTCTGTATCTCGCGCTCGGCATCCGCGGCGCCGCAGAGCATATCGCAGGTATCCGTAAGGCCGGCTATATCGTCTCTATCAACAAAAACAAGCGCGCACCCATATTCCGTCATTCCAATCTCGCCGTCGTCGGAGACGTCCATGAATTATTGCCCATCCTGATCGCGCGCCTGGAAGAAATGGGCTTTGACAACTTCCCATCTCCCAATGACTCCGCTAGCGAATAACATTACTGTCATAATAGAGAATCATACACCTTATC
>CAVZJN010000052.1:0-30630 GCA_963775585.1 uncultured Chloroflexia bacterium
ATCTGGATAATACCAGCGGAGGGAAGCGGCAAACGGCTGAGCCAGTAGTTTTCCGAAACGTAGAACATACAAAGCCGCAATCCTCCACTTCAGGATTGCGGCTTTTTATATGCTCGCATGTGAATGGGATTTCAGGGAGGGTAGTGGCGTGGAACCAGCAAAACTGTTGGTGCAGGGAGTTTCTAAAGTCTTTCGCGATGGGCGGAAACCCCTGGATACCCTTGCTGCAATCGACCTGTTCGTCAACGTCGGTGAATTTGTGACCGTCATCGGGCCGAGTGGTTGCGGCAAGAGTACCCTCTTTAATATCGTTGCGGGTGTAGATCAGCCCACTTCCGGCATAGTTGCCATCGATGGCGATGCACAAGGGGAGCGTGCTGGCAAATCTGGTTACATGCCCCAGCAACCCTTGCTATTACCCTGGCGTACCGTGGAAGAAAATATCATGTTGGGGTTAGATGTACGCCGTCTACCACGGAAAAAGGCCGAGCGCGAGGCTTACGAGCTGCTCAAACGCTTTGGATTGGCTGACTTTGCTCACCATTATCCGGCCACACTCTCAGGAGGAATGCGCCAACGCGTAGCGCTGCTGCGCACAGTCCTGTTCAATTCCTCATTTCTTTTGCTGGATGAACCATTTGGTGCATTGGACGCACTCACCCGACTATCACTCCAGATGTGGTTACTCGATCTCTGGCAGACCTTTCATTCAAGCGTTCTCTTTATCACGCACGATGTGCGCGAGGCGATCTTACTCTCTGACCGGATCTATGTGCTCAGTGCGCGTCCTGCTAGAGTGTTGCGCGTCGTCGAGGTTGATTTGCCACGCCCCCGCCGCTCGGAACAGTTGGCGTTGGAGCAGGCAGTGCGCCTGGAACAAGAGCTGACCACCCTATTGCTGAAGGAGCAACAGTCATGAAACTACGCTGGTTAGCCGGTTATGGCCCTGCTTTCGTGCTGGGTGTAACTCTATTAGTGTTCTGGGAATTATATGTCCGCGCCGGGCAGATCAGCTCGCAGGTGCTACCCTCGCCAACTGCTATTATCCAGGCATTGATTGAGCACTGGGACGTGATCTCCATACACACCATGCAGACCCTCCTGGAAACGGTACTGGGTATGGCCGTGGCAATAGTCTTTGGCCTGCTGCTGGCTATTACACTTGAAATCTCACGGTGGTCGCGGCGCGCGGTCTATCCACTGCTGGTGATCTCGCAAACAATACCGATCATCGCCCTTGCCCCTTTGCTGCTCATCTGGTTTGGTATTGACCTGGGTCCAAAGGTCTTCGTCGTCGCGCTCTACTGCTTCTTTCCTATAGCCGTGGCATGTGCTGACGGCCTGGCGGATGCGGAGCCGGAACTGATCAACCTGTTAAAAAGTATGCATGCTTCGCGCTGGCAGATTCTCTGGCTTGTGCGTTTGCCAGGAGCAATGCCGTCATTCTTCTCTGGTTTGCGCATTGCCGCGACATATGGCGTAACAGGTGCTATCTTTGGGGAGTATGTGGGTGCGTACCAGGGACTGGGTATCTACATGCAACTCTCAGTAAACTCACATGCTATCGTGCTGGTTTTCGCGGCGATCCTTGTTACCGCCGTGCTCAGCCTTCTTCTTTTTGGACTTGTATCACTGATCGAACGTATTGCTTTGCCCTGGTATCACGGGACAGTAATTCACAGGCGCTGAGTTCAGCTCATACCAGTTATTGAAAGGAAGCTATCATGAATGCTCGTATACGATTAATTGCCAGTATAGGCATCCCTGTCCTGCTCATTCTACTTGTAGTAGGCGCCTTCCTATGGCAGCAGCGAACTATTAGTGCGGGGACAACGCCAGCCCCGGCAGGTACACAAAAGTTGATCCCGATGAGACTGGCATTGGATTGGACACCCAACACGAATCACACGGGGATCTATGTAGCCCTGACAAAGGGTTGGTATCGCGATGAGGGCATAGGTCTCCAGTTATTACCATACTCGGCCAGCGTTTCACCCGATGTGCTTGTGAGTAGCGGCAAGGCTGACGTAGGCATCAGTGCCACCGAAGGAATTGTCGCTGATGCGGCGGTGGGTCAGCCGGTGGTCTCGATTGCTGCCATCATTCAACATAACACTTCGGCCCTGGTAACCCTGGCAAGTTCAGGTTTATCGCGTCCGCGTGATCTGAGTGGTAAAATCTACGGAGGATTTGGCGCACCCTACGAGTCAGCGGTAGTGGGTGAGATCATCAAGCGAGATGGGGGAACGGGACAATTTAAGAACGTGACCCTGGACGTCGATGCCATGCAAGCGCTGGAGTCGCATCGTATCGATTTTGCCTGGGTTTTTGAAGGATGGGAGGTTATCCAGGCGCAGCGCGCGGGAGTGAAATTAAACATCTTTCCCATTACAAACTACGGTGTCGCTGATTATTACACGCCCAATATTATCGCCAGCCCAAACGAAATCAAACAGAAGTCCGAGCTATTGCACAGATTTATGGCAGCGACCGCGAAGGGATATGAATACGCTCGTACTCATGCCCAGGATGCAGCACAAATACTGCTGAATGCTAATCCGCAAGGCACATTCCCAGACCCAGGCCTGGTGGTAGCCAGTCAGGAGTTTCTCAGCCCACGCTATGCAGACGCCGGGCGGAAATGGGGATGGCAGGATGCCGCCGCCTGGCACGGCTATCCGCAATTTATTATCAACACTGGCGGCATAGTCGATGCAGGAGGTCACCCCGTCCATTCCATGGATTTTGACAGTTTATATACAAATCAATTTTTAGCGTGAGAGTGTCAACGGTAATGGGCGATAGAGAGAGCATCATGTCTCTATGTCTCTAGCTCTCGCGAGTTCGTATGTATGATAAGCAATAAACCACTATCCAGGGAGACCTCAGCCTGCTCGTCTGTCAGGACATTGCTCACCCCTCGTGGCTTGCCAAAACGGAGTGCCTCTCCATGCAGGGGATAGTATAACCCTTTGGTGCGTACGTTCTCGGCCTCGCCGGTCAGTGGAAATAGCGAGAGCAGGTCGCCAGGCTGCCCATTGATAGCGGCGCTTCCTGGTCCGCTCAGCAGCCAGCAGACTGCTGGCCCATCAACAATACGTATTGGAACCGTCGGGAAACCGGCCAGCAGCAGTATATTCGCTATGCTGTGGTCAAAGCGCGCGCCACCCAGTCCCCCGAGCAGCGTAATCGTACTGGCGCCTTCCTCGATGGCCACCTGAATGGCAAGCTCAGTATCGGTCTCATCTTTCTCCGCTGCAACCTGTACGATACGGCTCCCCTGTTCCTTCAGTTGTTGCAATCGAAGAGCATCAAGCGAGTCGAAGTCACCTACAATGATTGCCGGCATGCAGTCATAGCGGAGGGCTATCGCTGCTCCACTATCGGCGGCAATAATGAGATCTGCCGTGGCAATAGCAGTAGTAACAGCTTCCCCTGGTTGTAGTGTTCCCCCGGCGAATATCACGGCGTGCATTGCATGTATACCTTTCTGCTAAATTCGTAGCTATGCCTTCTCCTCCAACGTTATATCATTTAGTATAATGAAATAACTCAATAAAGGTATCGATAAGTCTATGGCTTTTTCTGGCAAAACAAATCAACTCCGTTCGTGGGGACGCTATCCAACAGTGTTACCCGCTGAGGTACGTCCAGTCTACTGGCGCAGTGAATTACCCGATCTTGCTCATTTTGAGCAGCCTCTTCTCCCTTATGCCTATGGGAGAAGTTATGGCGATAGCTGCCTTAACGAGGGCGGCGTTTCTCTGGATGTGAGCCACCTGCGGCGTTTCATCTCTTTTGACGAAGCTGAAGGCCTGCTGTGCTGTGAGGCAGGTGTATCTCTGGCTGAGGTGCTCGAACTCGTTGTCCCACGCGGCTGGTTTATTCCGGTCACTCCAGGCACCAAATTTGTCTCCGTTGGGGGAGCTATTGCCAACGATGTGCACGGCAAAAACCATCATAAGGCGGGTACCTTTGGCTGCCATATCACTCGTTTTGAACTCCTGCGTTCAAATGGCGAACGACTCATCTGTTCCCCCCACGAGAATACGAAGTTGTTTGAGGCGACAATAGGCGGCCTCGGCCTCACTGGCGTCATCCTGTGGGCTGAATTTCGCTTGAAGCCGATCGTCAATCCCTTCATTGACATGGAGCGCATCCAGTTCTCTTCGCTTGATGAATTTATGCAGATTTCCGCCGAAACAGACCAGAAATATGAATATACTATGTCCTGGGTGGACGTCTTGATTGGAGGGCGGGACCTGTGCAGGGGTATTTTCATGTGCGGGAATAACGACCAATCAAGGTTGCAGGCGTCGCAGAAAATTGGCAAAAAGCTGCCCCTGACCGTACCCTTTGATTTTCCCTCCTTTATGTTGAATACCTTGACGGTCAAGTCATTTAACGAGCTGTATTACCACTCGCAGTTCAGCAAGAGAGTGCATAAGGTTGTGCCGTATGAACCATTCTTTTATCCGCTCGACTCCATTCACGAGTGGAATCGTATGTATGGCAAACGTGGCTTCTTACAGTATCAGTTTGTGGTGCCCTTCCAGGATGGCTTTGAGGCGATGAGAGAGATTATCGGCCGCATACGGCATTCTGGCGAAGGCTCATTTTTAACGGTACTCAAAACCTTTGGCACGATACAGTCGCCAGGTATGCTCTCCTTCCCGCGACCCGGTCTAACCCTTGCCCTGGATTTCGCCTTCGATGGACAGAAGACATTACGATTGCTCGATGAACTTGATGAGATTGTGCGCCAGAGTGGAGGCGCGGTCTATCCTGCAAAAGATGCGCGCATGAGCGCAGAAAACTTCCAGGCATTTTTTCCCCGGTGGCAAGAGTTTGCCCACTATGTTGATCCACGCTTTTCCTCCAGTTTCTGGCGGCGTGTGAATCATGCTAACAAGCTGGCAATGGTGTAAAGAAAATGAGAATGTTGATTGTAGGGGCAACCTCGGCGATTGCCCATGAAACGGCCAAGTGTTTCGCAAAGGATGGCGCCGAGTTCTTTCTCGTTGGTCGCTCTCCTGAAAAGCTTGAGGATGTTGGGAACGATCTAAAGGTGCGCGGCGCAAAGCGTATCGAGACGTATGTGCTCGATGTCACTTGTCTTGACCGTCACCAGGAAATGATCGAGACCGCCATTACGAGGCTTGATGGACTGGATATGGTGCTGATTGCCCACGGAACATTAGGGGACCAGCAGAAATGCCAGCGCAGCGTCGTAGAGACGATGAAAGAATTTACGACCAATTGTACCAGCGTCATTTCGCTCTTGACTATCCTGGCTGGTTATTTTGAGCAGCAGAAGCGCGGTTGTATCGCGGTTGTCTCTTCTGTAGCCGGTGACCGCGGACGACAAAGCAACTACGTCTATGGGGCAGCCAAAGGCGGGGTAAGCGTTTTCTTGCAGGGACTGCGCAATCGACTGAGCAAGTCGGGTGTCGCGGTTGTCACTGTGAAACCCGGTCTTATCGATACCCCTATGACGGCTACAATCAAGAAGGGGCTGCTGGCTGCCAGCGCGAAGAATGTCGGTGAGGGTATCTACCACGCGATGAAGAGTCGAAAAGATGTCGTCTATCTACCGTGGTTCTGGCGTCCCATCATGCTGGTTGTGAGAAGTATTCCCGAGCCTGTCTTCAAGAAGTTATCTATGTGAGAAGTTAGCAGACACTATTTCTTATTCTCTCTCTGTCTCAGCGCCTCGTAAAGAGCAATACTGCCCGCAACTGCCGCGTTCAGCGAGTTGACGTGCCCCCTCATGGGCAGCTTAATCAGGAGATCACAGTGTTCACGCACCAGGCGACTGATGCCTTTCCCTTCGTTACCCACTACAACGGCAAGTGGCCCTGTCAGGTCAGCGTGATCATACTCGGTTTTGGCCTCACCCGCCAGTCCAATCACCCAGATATGTTGTTTTTTCAGGAAATCAATAGTGCGCGTGAGATTTGTTTCTTGCGCAATAAGCAAATGTTCAGTTGCACCGGCTGAGGTTTTGATCACAGTTGCGTTCACCTCGGCCGCGCGATGTTCTGGCAGGATAACGCCGTGAACCCCGACCGATTCGGCTGTACGAAGCAGAGAACCAAGGTTATTGACGTCCTGGATGGCATCAAGGATGAGTAAAAAAGGATCCTCATGTTTGAGAGCAGCATGGGCGAGAATCTCGTCTAATGTGGCATATGCTCGCGCTTCCACAACAGCTATACAGCCCTGGTGAACGGCTCCATGGCTAAGCTGGTCAAGACGAGAGCGAGAGACTTTCTCCGTTGGGATATGTTTATGTTCAGCCTCTTGCAGGATTGCGGCCAGGTTTGATGCTTCACGTTGGCCTTCAGCGAATAAAATGCGTTTGACCTGTCGCTTCGAATGCAGCGTCTCCAGGATAGGGTTGCGTCCCCAGATGTATTCAGGCATGTAACCTTGTACTCATTCCTTTCTATTCAGATACCTTATGTCAAGGTGTTGTGAATAAACCACAAACAAGTTCGCGCACAGGGGCGAAGCTGTGACGGTGTAAGGGGGTCACGCCATGCTCACGAAGCGCTGCCAGGTGGGTGACAGTGCCATAGCCCTTGTTCCGATCAAAACCATAGAGGGGATACTGCTCATGCAGCTGCAGCATATGGCGGTCGCGTGTGACCTTTGCGACGATTGAGGCCGCTGCGATGGAGAGGCAGCATGCGTCGCCTTTGATGATCGAACGTTGTGGTAGGGACAGGCGCGGTAAGTGCAGGGCATCGAGCAGTAGTGCTTCTGCTGGAACAGCAAGCTGACTAAGAGCTGCATACATGGCGTGCTTGGTAGCCTGTAAAATATTGATCTTGTCGATTAATTCAACAGAGCCGACACCAATGCCCGTTGCCACCGCAAATTGCATGATAGCATCATACAGGCGATCTCTCGCTTGTGCTGTCAACTGCTTGGAGTCACGCGCACCTGCTAAATGCATCGTCAAATCGGGGTCATCAAGTGGCAGTATGACAGCGGCTGCCATAACGGGTCCCGCCAGGCAACCCCGTCCTACCTCATCGACTCCTGCAATAAAAGAATAGCCCTGCTCAAACAGGGCCATTTCTTCTTCTAGCGTTGGTGCAGCTTGTTTATTCGTCTGTACTTTCATTGGCAGTACTGATCGTATTAGTAGTACTGGAAAGCTTGGCAGCCTTAGCAGCCTCTTTGGCCGCGGCTTCCTTGCTTGTCATTGGACGAAGTTCCTTTAGGCGAGCAGCCTTACCGGTCAACCCGCGCAGGTAGTAGAGCTGCTTGCGGCGTACTCGAGCGTGTCGTATTACCTCGATCTTCTCTATACGGGGAGAATGGATAAGAAATGTGCGCTCAACGCCCACACCATTAGTGATGCGGCGTACAGTAAAGTTTTGGTTGACGCCACCGCCACGCAGGCGCATGACGATACCTTCGAAAGGCTGTAGGCGTTCGCGGTTCCCCTCAACGACTTTTACTTGCAGGCGTACCGTGTCACCTGATTTAATTTCTGGTATTTCTTTACGTAGCTGAGCATTTTCGACCGCGACCAGCAACGCCCGCCCGGCAGGTTTGGTTATGACTTTTTTGTCGGCCATCCTTCTACACCTCCTAATGCGCCTGATACTCAGCCTCGGAAAAATACCCGGAAGTAAGCGTAGCAGAGCATCGAGCGCGAGAATCTACTTTGCGTTAAGCTGCTTCATCAAGCGTGATTTGCGGCGAGCAGCATTATTTGGGTGAATAACCCCTTTTTTGGCAGCGCGATCCAGTTCACTCACGGCGGCGCGTACAGCTTCCTGAGCGGCTTCGTCATTTGAGCCTGAGGCAATAATCTGGCGAGCCTTCGTTATTTGCGTTTTAACAAGTGATTTGATGCTGCGGTTGTGCAAGCGGCGGCTTTGTTCCTGGCGCATGCGCTTTTCTGCAGCGGCATTATTGGGCATCTGAGTACAATTCCTCCCCGAAACGTCTCTATCTCTCTGTCTGTTTCTGCCCCTTCACACGGGCGTAATCTACAAAAAATGCCGACTGTAGGTCGGGCGTGATTGCCCATGGATTATAGCAGAAAGGTGCTAAAGATGTCAAATAAAAAATTACAAGTGACTAGTACACTATCACCGGAGCTCCCCAGGAGATCTGTGGATAAAGCCAGGCAATGTCACTGGGGTTCATATTGACGCAGCCATGGCTCCCGTTGCCGTTATAAATAGTAGTACCGAGAGCGTCATAATGTGGGAAATTGTCCCCCGGCCCAAAATTGGCTCTCCACCAGGCGTCGTGGAAGAAGTAGCCGCCAGCATGGTACTCCATTGCATATTGAATTGGCGTTGGCGGATACCAGAAAACCGATCCCTGCGGGTCGGTTGATTTAAACGTGGTGGGACTCTGGCGTAGAATGATGCTCCAGAGCCCTGGCGGTGACGGTTTCAAGTATTGACCGGTGACAACATAAAATGCTCTTATGAGCTTCCCGTTATTGTAGTAGCGCAGTGTCTGCTCAAGGAGCGACACAACGAGTACCTGACCCCCATTGGGGCCATAGACGTTGTAGTGCTTCATTAACTGTATATCGGAAGCGTGAGGCTGATTATAAGGTGTTTGGTCGTGGTAGTCGGCCTCCATGGCGCGTAAGTGTAAAAAGTTTCCATTGATGGTGTCTATTGCGGCCTGGTAATCAGATAATTGCTGGGTGGATTGGGCATACTGTAAAGCTGCGTTTCCGTCAGGGCCTGTGCCATAAGGGCCATACTCATAATCCAGGTTATATACCCCGCCGTCGACGGGATCATGGTACTGGTGAGCATTGCCCCAACTGCTCACCTCCTGGTTGTACTGCTTGAGCAGGTAGCTCGCATACCCCGCGGTCAAGGCAAAATGCAGTGATGAGACATCATGGTCAATTTGTGACGAGACTTTGAGGTAATCACTGATTGACCTGGCCTGGGCAAGCGCTGTCTGATCGGCATTGAGTCGCTGCTGATAACTGGTGGCGTTTTGCCCGTATTGTTTCAGCTTGATAATATCCGCACTGAACTCCCGCAGTTTGGCGGCGCCAATATAGGGAACGGCCTGAATAGAGAAATCAGCCATTGCTTGTAACTGCGTAGTTGACTGGTTGATGAGTTGTGTAAGATCATCTGGCTTACTGGCACTGCGGAAGAGTTGCATGTCCTGCTGGTATTCTTGATTGAGCGCGGCTGTGTCCACGTGGGATGCTTGCAACTGTTTGATGTCCGCTTGCAATGACACAAGGTTATTATTTGCAGGTACTAGTAATTGTAATGCGAGTGTTGATTGCTTAGCATTGTTGCTGATTTGAGTATAATCTCTGGGATACTGAGCCTTGGAGAGTTGGTCTTGATACTGCGTCAGTTGTTTTGCAAAGGTCTTTGCCTCAACAAAATTTTGTGCCTGTCTCTGAGCCAGTGCATTCTTAAGATATTGAATATCAAGCGCGGCCTGGTAATCAAATTGCTGGGTTACCTGGGTCTCCATGCCTTGTACCTGGATAGCTAGCAACTGATAGCGCTGCGCTACATTGGAATAGTAATCGGTAGCAGGTTGACCGCTAAAAATAGTGAGTGGAGCACTCGTATTACTGATCTGAGTTTCTTGCAGAACGATGGGTGCCAGCATGGTGCTGGGTACGCCAATGCTCTGTGCTTGTGAGATGAGTCTATCAAGGTCAGTCTTGCCGATATTTGCTCTCTGTTGCGTTTGTGGGTCTCCACCACAAGCACTCAATAGTAGCATAACCAACAAGACTGCGCTTCCTGTGAGAATGCCATTCTTCAAACGCCTCCGGGCAACGGTTACAAAGGTCATTGGCAGCCTTCCCTCCTGGGAGCTTATACATCCCTTAATGATGAGTCAGATGATAAGATGGAAGTATAGAATACATAAGTCTATCCATATATGTACATCGCATAACACCTGTGAAAGTAACACGGAACTAACACGTTATGTCGAGGAACCCACCAGGTTCAGGGACTGTGTGGGTTCCTCGTCAAGCATTACGTTATGCCAGTGCTTGCTGTAAATCTGCCAGAATATCCTCTGCATCTTCTATGCCAACCGAAAGCCGCAGCAGTGTATCGGTCAGGCCACGAGACTCGCGAATCTCCTTCGGAATAGAGCCGTGAGTCATGGAAGCGGGATGACAGACAAGCGATTCGACGCCACCAAGGCTTTCGGCCAGGGTGATTACGTTGAAGCGTCGTACCAGCTTATCAACATCCTCATAAACCCCCTTAAACTGGAATGAAACCATACCTCCAAACCCACTCATCTGGTGTTTGGCCAGTTCATAATCGGGGTGTGAAGGCAATCCAGGATAATAAACCTTTTCCACTCGGGGATGCTCTGCCAGGAATTTCGCCACTATGCGCGCATTCTCTTCGTGTTGGCGCATACGCACGGCCAGTGTCTTAATGCCGCGCAGAATGAGCCATGCATCAAACGGTGAGGGAACACTGCCGGCGGCATTCTCGTAAAACTTGATTGCTTCGTATACCTCTTCATTATTCAGCACCAGGGCGCCTCCAATGACATCGCTGTGCCCATTGATGTATTTGGTCGTGCTATGAATAACAATGTCGGCTCCCAACTTCAGCGGCTGCTGAAAATAGGGACTGGCGAATGTGTTATCAACGACAACCAGTACATTATGTCGATGAGCTATCTCGGCGACGGCCTGGATGTCAATCAAGCGCAGAAGTGGGTTCGTCGGAGTTTCTAACCAGATAATCCTGGTGTTAGGGCGGATTGCCTTTGCATACCCTGCAATATTTCCCGCTGTCACATAGCTGGTTTCGACCTTGTAGCGGCGCATAACGCGTTCAAAGATGCGAAAGCTGCCGCCGTAGAGATCATCGCAGGCAATCATGTGGTCACCTGCGCTTAAGAGGCTGAGTATTGCCTGTTCCGCGGCCATCCCAGAGGCAAAGGCCAGTCCATATCGCCCATCTTCGAGGGCTGCAATACAATCCTCAAGCGCGGTGCGCGTGGGGTTATGCGAACGTGAATATTCATATCCTTTGTGATCACCCAATCCAGCCTGGGCATAGGTCGATGTTTGGAAAATGGGCGTCATGATTGCGCCTGTCGATGGATCAGGCTCCTGGCCAGCATGGATAGCCTTGGTTGAAAACTTCATACTAGAGCCTCCTTGAATATGTTTTCTTTAATAATAAACAGTTTGTTCCATTGTGTTTGCTGGGTACTATATTGTCAGGATGCGACTATATCACTTCTAAAGAGAAAGGGCAATGTGTATGGGGGGGCAGGGGCAGCGCAGCTAAAACCCAACATCCTCTACAACATTGAACCTTGCTGAAACGTAACAATTACGGGTATTCTATTTAATACAACATGTAACTCACAGGTTTACCAAAAACGGCTCAGAAAGCCCCTGTGCTTTAGCCAAGGGATGAATGAGCGTTCCTTATTTGGGGCTTGGGCACTGGGGTTCTAGCCTCTTGACATACAGCCAAATTAGATAGAAAATAGCTGTGTGAAAGAAGAGAAAATAGTGAAAGCTCTCTCTATTGGGTTCCCTGTTCACCTCTTGGAGCAGATGAAAGAGATTGCCAAGCGCAACAATCGGTCTCTCAATGGAGAAATCTTGACCGCAATAGAAGAACATATCAAGAGATATCAGAAAGGCAAGTAGGGGAGTATGCTGGTCTATGAGTACAAAGTAGATGGTTCCAAGAAGCAGTATGCTGCTCTCGATGAAGCCATACGAGTATGCCAGTTCATCCGCAACAAGTGCTTACGCTTGTGGATGGACGAACGTGGTATCTCCAAGAACGATTTGCAGTGCTATTGTGCTCAGCTTGCCAAAGAGTATCCCTTTGCCTCTCATCTTAATTCCCAGGCACGTCAAGCTTCGGCGGATCGTGCCTGGTTTGCTATTTCCCGCTTCTATGACAACTGCAAGAGTCACAAGCCAGGCAAGAAAGGCTACCCCAAATTTCAGCATGATAACCGCTCGCTGGAGTATAAAACAACGGGATGGAAGCTAGAGCCTGACGGGAAACATATCACGTTCACCGATGGCTGTGGTGTTGGATGCTTGCGGCTGGTAGGCAATCCCCAGCAGCAGATTGCAGCATTCCCGACCAAACAGATCAAACGGGTGAGGATGGTGCACCGTGCTGATGGCTACTATGTGCAGTTCGCAGTCAAAGCAGAGCGCGCCATTGAACATATTCCGACAGGAAAGCAAATCGGCATCGATGTCGGGCTGAAAGCCTACTATACTGACTGCGAGGGCAATACGGTAGAACCCCCTCGCCACTATCGCAAAGCCGAGAAGAAACTGAAACGCTTGCATCGTCAGGTGTCTCGCAAGCAGAAGAAATCTCAGCATAGAAAGAAAGCCAGGAAACAACTGGCACGAGCGTATCTCAAGGTACAACGGCAGCGTGAAGACTTTGCCCGCAAACAGGCAAGCACGCTCGTCTCATCTCACGATTTGATTGCCTATGAACAGCTTCAGATACGCAATATGGTCAAGAACCGTCATCTTGCCAAGTCTATTCATGATGCGGGATGGGGAATGTTTCTCCGATGGGTGAAAGCCTACGGACGTATGCATAACGTTCCTGTCATTGCTGTAGCGCCACAGTTCACAAGCCAGCAATGTAGCGCATGTGGAGCACTCGTCAGGAAGTCTCTGAGCGTACGTACTCACATCTGTACAGGCTGTGGTGTGGTGTTGGACAGAGATCACAACGCCGCCATCAACATCTTAGCAAAGGCATTAGAGCGTACCGCAGGGCATGCGGGAACGGACGAGCCTGTCTCGTCAAACGCTTCTGGACAGACTGCCTCTACTCGTCTCTCCCCACGGAAGACGAGCAAGCAGGCTGGATGAAGGAAGAACCCCCCGTCATTTATGCGGGGGAGTGTCAGGAGGAGCAACGTCAATGGAGCCATCCCATGTGTCCCATACCACAAGCACAGCACATTCATCAAACGAACCTATTATAGGCGTCCTACTGGTGCATGGGCTGAATGGCAATCTCAGGGATATGGAAGAGTTGGAGCGCGCGCTCCAGGACCGTGGTATGGTCACCCATAATATGCTTTTACCGGGACATGGCGTACGTGTACGCGAGATGTTGTCGACGGGTTGGTATCAATGGGCGGATGCAGTGCGGGACGAATTGTATGCTTTGAAACAGCGTTGTGATGTTGTGTTTATCGTTGGGCATTCACTCGGTGGGGCTCTTGCGCTGCATACCGCTGCTCATGAAGAAGTGGCGGGTATTGTCGCAATGTGTGCTCCCATCCATATGCACCCACTGACTCACTACGCTGTGCGTATAGGGAAATACCTGACGCCTCTTGTGCCGACAGTGCGTGAAGATGTGCACGACCCTGAGGCGCGCCATCGCTATGCGCGCGAAGCATATCGATGGACGCCGATGCGACCCGTCGAGAGTATGTTGCAATTTTTGCCAACGCTGCGGGCAGAGCTTCCCAATGTAACCGCACCGGCGCTGATTATGACATCCATTCATGATCATGTTGTTCCTGCTCGCGATGGTCGAGAAATTTATCTGCACATAGGTTCCAAAGAGAAACACCTCGTCACCTTCCATCGTTCATATCATGTGATCATGAAAGATTATGACCGCGAGGAAGTATTCGCGAAAACCATTGCCTTTATTCTGCGCCATTCCAGCAAGGCAAAACCACATCAAAAAAAAGCCAATCAAACGGCGTAAAAGATAGCGCAGGTATGGGAGACATACAGCTTCACCGCGTTGCGATACTGACATACCTCCCATACCTGCGCTATCTTTTGCTACAAGGGTCTCTTTCGTGTATACTACTATCCTGAAATTGGATGATATTGAAGGAATAGAAAAGCTTTGACACAGCAAGTCACTAATACAGCAGAGCGCAATGATGAAGATGAAGTGAAGCCACATATTTCACAACCATTATCGCTTCAACATACTCGCTTCTCCTTCACGGGTATTATCATCTTGCTCGTGTTGATCAGCATCTTGCTTCTCTCTTCTACCAGCCTGTTAATACCAAATTTGGTCCAGGTCATTACTCATCCAGGCCAGCAGGGAGCGAAAAGTACTCCAACGACACAATTTGCACACACTCTTCCTGCATCACCTACACCAACAGATCAGAACGCGACTCCCACAGCTACTCCTCCAATCTTTTCACCAAATAATATAGCTATTCCTCCTTTACAACTTCCCGCGGGGCGCGAAATAATTTACGAACAGCAAAACAATATCTACATGGTTTCAAGCACAGGTGATGGATCACCTCAAGTAATAACTACTCCTGGCTACATCTACAATCAAGCTGTACGTCCTGTGCTGACGCCGTCTGGTCAACTGCTTTACAGCGGCGACGGTATCTATTTGACGGACATCTTTGGAGACACGCCAGAAAAAATTGCCTCACTTGCTCCTGATCTCGTGATTACCTCGATGGCCCTGAGTAGCGACGGTTCGATGGTTGCCTGGAGCACTGAACCTGCCAGTGGCGACGGTGTTATTGATATATACGCGGGTCCGTTAACGGCTCCTGCCAGGGTTTTTGAACAATCGTCGACAACCTGCCCGTGCTTTCGTGTCTTTGCTTTTATGAATGATCCCGCAAAACATAGCAACTCGACACTGCTCCTAACAGATGGTCAGCAAAGCCATGAGGCCATACAGTTTGGTCTGTGGACCCTTGATCTTACCGCTCCGCTCTCTGCAACTCCGCGACCTCTGTTAGATGGGAACTCACCGCAAGGTCCGCTGGCCCTTTCTCCTTACGGTAATGTGTTGCTCTATTCTTCTTATGAGGGCCAGGTACCTACACCAACTGATGGCAGTGTGCCCGATGATCTGGCCATACTCAAATATGCGAATAGCCTGAAAGTGACAACACTTGATGGGCATCCCCTTACGATGGATATCTCACAGACGCTGCTGTCAGAACAACACGAACTGAGGAATAGCGCAAATTATCACTGGGTCTCGACCCCTGCCTTTACCGTGGATGGTCACACGATCATCTACATCGAATTTTCTACGCAATCGCAGCCTCCTTACGACCGCGCCAGTGCACTGTTCATGGCTAACATGAGCGGTTCTGGTAAACAGTTGCGTGTCAGCAAAGCGCAGTTGTTGGCAACATCGAATGTCAGGTTACTTGAATTGGGGGCATGGTTCGATAATCATATCTTGACATTATATGGAGATGGATCGCTCTATGCCATGGATATACAGAGCGGCGCTGTGGCAACTATTGCTCAAACAGGGGCGTATGCTCGTATCATCGCAGTAGTGGGTGTAGGTAGAATATAGATGAGAACTCGCCTGAGTCGCCTGGTTTTTCTGCTGTTTTGTCTGTTCTGTGTCGCCTATCTCATCGCGGTTATAGGCGTTGCCTTTGATGTGCGTCCGCCCTTCTCGATGACCTGGGCGGCGAGCGCCTTGCTTATTCTCGCAGGGATAATGGTGACGGTTGCATGGATGGATGAGTATGGCCCTCCTGCTTTACTTGCGGCGCTGGTCATTGCCTTCTTCTCTTATGCCGTAGAAGCTCTCGGTGTCAATACAGGATTCCCCTTTGGCCTGTATCGTTACACGGACGTTCTCTTCCCCATTCTTCCCGGTGGCGTACCCCTGCCTGTGGTATTTGCCTGGCTAATGATTATCATCGCGGTACGTAGTATCGCGGTTCGCCCGCCCTTGTTGGTTGGAGGTCGCTGGATTATCAGTACATTGGTTTCCGCGCTCCTGGCGACCCTCTTAGACCTGGTACTTGAGCCTGTCGCATCGCACGTGGAACGCTATTGGACCTGGCTGGCTCCTGGCAATTTCAACTATTATGGCATTCCCCTGGTAAATTTTGTCGCATGGTTTATCGTGTCTCTGGTGTTAATTAGCCTGGTCAATCTCATCATGTCCCGCGCCATCTCATTTCAGGACCTGTCCACATTTTCCTCTCGATTGCCTCTCAATGTTCCTGTCTGGCTATATTTTGCCAATGTCTTCATGTTTGGCCTGGTTGACCTGACACATGGCTATTATCTCGCGGTAGGGATAGCGCTCTTAGCTGTCATTTTGCCGTTTGTAGTAGCGCCCCTTCCAACTAACGCCATTCTTCCGGTAATGGCAGTGCATGGAGTTGAGCAAGATCAAGCACTCCAACCCAATAGAAAGCGGGTGAAGAAGACAAACAAAGCAAAGAAAAAGAAGAAGCGGTAAACCCTGTTCCCGTCGTGTGAAACGCACCGTCAGCAAAACGCGCATGAGTACCACCAGGGCGTAGGCGAGAATCCCAAGCGCCACTACAGTAGGAGAGAGTCGGAGCAGGAGGGCCACGATCGCGAGCAACGGCGGTACGATGAAAAGGGCAAGATTGAGCAGGAGCGCGCTGAGGGCAAAGGGCAATGAATAATTATAGAGAGCGAAGAGATTCTTCGTGAAGCCCGACCATACTCCGGCAAATGAGCGATACATGCGACAGCGCACAAACTCTAATGCATCGACAAAGGCTATACGGTCACCGGAGGCCTTGACCGCGCGTGCTAGCAACACGTCCTCGAGAATGTTTCCTTTGACGGAGGTATGTCCTCCCACTTTTTCGTAGGCCGATCGATGGAAACACAGCAGTTGTCCGTTGCCTGTTGCCAGGTTAGGTTCAGGTCGTGTAAGTACCAGAGCCACCGGTAAAAGTGTCATAATGGTAAAGTTCAGTAATGGTACCACCAGGCATTCTCCTATGCTCCCCAACGCGAATTCAGGCTGAGCAGTGAGCAGCTTGACCCCCAACTGCTGCATACATGCAATGACTGCTTTTGCTGTTCCGGGAGCGTGTACCGTGTCGGCATCGGTGAAGAGGAGATAGTCACCCCGCGCGTGCTGCGCTAGTTGATGGCAAGCAAAGTTTTTCCCAACCCATCCTTCCGGTAACGCTGCCCCCTGCACGAGCCGCAATCTCCCGTTCTGTGCGGGCGGCATTTTATCAATGATGCGCTGGACTATTGCTCCGGTAGCATCAGTGCTGCCATCATCCAGGATGATCACTTCAAGCCTCTGATAGCTCTGCGCAACCAGGGAGCGAGTACAGGCTTCGATACAATGCTCCTCGTTACGTGCCGGTACGAGGATCGAGAGAGCAGGGAGCGTGCTACCCAGTTCTTCGCATATTTCTTGTAGTCTGGGGAATGTGAGCAGGTTAATCACCAGTAAAGACGACATGATCAGCAAAAGGCAGAAAAGAGCAATCCAATAGCCCATCACAACTGTTTGTAGTATCATCAGCGTCACTGCCTGTCGATCTGCTTTCTGAAGAGCAGTGTATCAAAAATTCTGTTGGTAGATGCCTTCCCCTGTATCACTGTTTGAAAACTGTTATAATCGCCCGCGAGGACATCCGCTCGCAGCTGGTCAAGCTCAGCAGTAAGAGCCTCTTCCAGGTGTTTCGTACATGTTTGCAAAAAATGTGGCTCCTTCGTTTCGTCCGAACTGATCAATATCGACTCGCCCAGGCTGGCGAAGAGGGCTGGCCGTTGTTCTGCCAAAAATTCAATACGGATTGCCAACGGGTAAAAAAGCACAGGATTCGTCAAACGGGCCAGGTAGGTCACGCCATTATAAAAGACGAGTGGGCGCTTATCATTGGGGCATATTTCGCCTTGCGGAAAGAGGCAGACCATGCGCCCCGGCCGCTCTTTGAGTAAAGTAGCTGCATACTTGAGCGACTGCAATGCGGAACGGCTGTTCTGTCGATCAACAGAGAAGCAGCCGGCCCATGCGAAGAAGAAATAGCGGCGCAGTTGTTTCTCCTCCACCATCAAATAGCCATCTACCCCAAGAAGCCGCTCGACAAGGGCTGCCACATAGCCATCCCACCAGCTTGAGTGGTTTGCAAAGAGAATCATCGGGAGTCGATTATGTTGTCCATCTGTGTACTCTCCACGCATGCGAAAATAGACCCGGTCGAAATATTTACGGAATGACCTATCAATCAGTTTCCAGACCAGTCGCTCACCAAGCGGAAATTTACGGGCGGTTATCATGCGCTCATCTCGTTCGTGAAAAATATGATCTATGTGAATGTACCCACCTGGCTCTGTGGTAACATCAACTATAACACAATTATACCGGGGTAATACCATGCATCACCACACGACAAAACACGTCATTATTGTAGGAGCAGGCATTGGAGGTCTCTCCGCTGCTATATACCTGGCTTCGCAGGGCCATCATGTGCAAATCATCGAACGCCAGCCTCGTGTTGGTGGCAAACTCAACCAGGTCGCCATGCAGGGTTTTACTTTCGACACTGGCCCCTCGCTCATCACCATGCCATACGTCTTCTATGATCTTTTTCAAACCGCACAGCGGCGGCTGGAGGACTATCTTGATCTGGTGCCACTCGACATAACGTGCCGCTATTTCTATCGTGATGGTCTCGTCTTGCATGCCTGGAGAGATCGGCAGCGGCTGGTTGATGAATTTGCCCGCCTCAGCCCGCCTGATGCGGATGCTCTACAGCGCTTCATTGCCTATACAGCGAGCCTCTACCAGGCCGCCGCCGACCCGTTCCTCTTTCATAGCCTGGGCGGCCCCCTCGACGTCATGGGAACATTTGTGCGCTATGTCATGCACGGGCATGCGATTGCGGCGACCAGCAAGGTGCATACGCGGATAAATGAGCCTACAAGCCAGTTGTCTCGCCTGAAAGCCGTGCTTGCCGCCCTCTCTCCAACCACTCTGAATCAAGTGATAGGCAGCTTTTTTACGGATAAACACCTGCGCCAGCTCTTTGATCGCTACGCAACGTACAATGGCTCGTCGCCATATCAGGTCGCCTCGGTCTATAGTATTATTCCGTATGTTGAACTTGCCTCCGGTGGCTGGTATCTACGAGGAGGCATCTACACCCTCGCTCAGGCTCTGGAGAGACTCGCCCAGGAATTAGGAATAGCTATCGCGACAAACTGTCATGTCCAGCGTATCCTGGTAGAACATGGTGAGGCACGCGGTGTCGTACTAGGAGATGGGCAGGTACTACGGGCAGATATCGTGATTGCTAACAGTGATGTTGTGACGACCCACCGCGAACTACTCTCTCCTGCTGTCCGCAGAGAGCGCCTTGTACGCAGGCTTGAGCAACTTGAGCCATCATGTTCGGGCTTTGTGCTGATGTTGGGGGTCGACAAACGCTATCCTCAGCTTTCACACCACAACATCTTTTTCTCGGATGATTACCGCGCCGAGTTCGATGATCTCTTTGTGCGCCGCATACCGCTGCGCGACCCGACCGTCTATGTCTGTGCCACCAGCCGCAGCGATGCAACTCAGGCGCCAGAAGGACACGAGAATCTCTTCGTGCTGGTCAATGCGCCGTATTTGACTGCCGAGAGCAATTGGCAAGGGAATGCAGCGGCGTATCGCCAACGCGTGTTGAATGTGCTGGCCAGTTATCCGCAGGCTGGCCTGGCGGATGTGCGAGATCACATTGTCTGTGAACGTATATTGACGCCAGAAGATTTTCGCAAGCAGTATGGTGCAAACCGTGGTTCGATCTATGGCCTATCATCAAATGCGCGCATGGCTCCCTTTACCCGCCCTGGCAATCGCTCCAAAGAGATACGCCACCTCTACTTCGTTGGCGGGAGTACCCATCCAGGTGGCGGTGTGCCCCTTGTGACGCTTTCGGGAAAGATTGTCGCCGAACTCATCGCACAAGACATGGCATAAGAAACGGGCGCAATCTCGCACCCGTTTCTCAGGGATCTTATCCAGCTTCTAATGACGCTAGCGCGTCTACCTACGGTCAGGCAAGCTGCAAGGAGGTGTCTTGGCTTAAATTTGTCTGCGATTTGACCTGGGAATAAGCAGCAGCGCGAGTAGCATACCGGCAACGAGACCGGCGATGTGATCCCAGATGCCAATGTTCGGGGTGGAGAAGCCGAAGAAGAGATTTAGTCCCAGCCAGAAAAGCCACTGCATGATAGCGCCTCGTCCATACGCGCCCATGTTGCGGCGGTTCACAAAGTAAAAAACGCCCAGCGCACCAAAGACGCCAAAGATGGCTCCGGAAGCGCCGGCGTTTACGGCAGGGCTTAATGGGCTCAAAAAGTAGGTGAATATACCTCCAAGTATACCGGATCCCAGGTAAATGACCAGGTAACGCCATTTCCCAAAAAGATCTCGACTGCTGTTCCGATGAAGAACAGTGAAAGCATGTTCACCCCGAGGTGCAATAAGTTAAAGTGCAGAAACATGGCTGTGAAGATACGCCAGACCTGCCCTTGTTGCACGAAGATGTTGACCTGTCCTCCTGCATTGACAATCGCCTGCAAGCCCTGATCGCTCGAATCGAAACTAATGGTCTGATTTATCAGGCAGAGAATAGCGTACACGATCACATTGATTCCAATGAGGATGGTGGTGACGAAACGTGGATTCTGGCTGATCGCGAAGCGAGTGCGAATAACCTGTCGCTGCATGGTGTTCGGCCGCGACCAGGTAGGGATCGTCTCTCGTTGTGCCATACCGTTTTCCCCAGGTGAACCTGTAGAACTACTTTCAGGTGTAGGTACCGGGCCATAGCCTGGCGCAGCGGCCGGTTCCAGGGGCGGGAAGCAATTGTCGAAGTGCATGCCATGGGAGAGGCGAGCAGCGCGCGAACGTGCTAACCCCGCATCATAATCCTGCCCGGTTGCGCGCAGCAAGTAAGCTCGTAAGGCATGCACATACCCTGAGCCTGGATCCTGGCTAATAACCGCGTCAACGTCCTGTAGCGCGCGATCATAGCGGCGGTCAAGCAAATTGAGTAATGCATTTGCCAGGGTGCTTTCGACCCCTCCCGCCGGCTGCAACTCTTGTACTTTACGGCAGGCCATATAGACAACGCTATAAGAACCAAGCGCCAGGTTTGCCTCTGCCAGTCCCAGGTGCACCATCGGGTTATCTGGTTCAAGTTGTGCAGCGTGTGCATAAGCAATAGCGGCTTCGCGTCCCTGTCCCTCTGCCAGAGCTTGTTTCCCACGCTCCAGGTATGCCTGAATATCTGTTTGTGCATCCAAAAATTTATCCTCCAATGAAAAGTCGGGCAATGATTGCAAGTATTAGTGTACCTGCTATCGTCAATAGAGCCAAGGGCCAGCGGCGCGATAGGCTATGTGTGTCTACTAACGTCTTGTTATCTGACAACGTATACAGTGGAGTAAACCACAAACCGAGCAGGCATCCACTTAATAAGCCACCTACATGCGCATAATTATCAACGTTTGGAACAAACAGCCCTATGCTTAGATTCACTACAATCACAAAGACGAGCCAGAGCAGCGCCGAGATACCGCCATTGCGAAAAGCCCTGCGGTGTATGAGCACGAATACGCTATAGGCTCCTACCAGGCCATAGATAGCGCCGGAAGCTCCAACGCTGACTTCTTGTGGCATAAAATAATAGCTAGCGATGATACTGATGGTGCCTGTCACGAGATAAATGAGTAAGAAGCGTGTATGTCCAACCAGGCGTTCCAAAAAGACGCCCAGTACTACAAGGTTGAGCATATTCAGCCCGACATGCAGCAGGTTCGCGTGCAGAAATATCGGTGTGACAAAACGCCAGTATTGCCCTTGATTGATCAGGTCATTCTCTTTTGCTCCAAACGCAATCAAGACATTGCTCAATGCATCATTTTCCTTGTCCTGGATGCTGATTGCATTGTTCATAGTGACTATAATAATATCGTGGAAGGTGTGTGCGCCAGTTGCCAGGGCAAATTGATAAGCAGTAATACACCAGACGATGATTGTGCCAAGAGTAATGCTCCACGTCACCAACGAGTAGCGTGAAAGCCCACGTAAATTTCTATATTTACTCAGTGCAGCCTGATAGCTGATTTGGGTTTTTAGCTTGCGAGATGCTGTAACATTTTTGCTATGGATATTGTCCACTCAGTACCCTCAAGGGAACCTGGCAGGTGGTATTTCCCACGTATTCCCGGCCCCTATACTAATTATTACGTTTATGGCAGGAGAATGTAGCAACTTTATACGTATTGTAGCTGATACCTGGCTTCTAGCTTTGCTTATGAGTTATAATCAAGTCATAGCAAATTGGAAATACATTTGTTGAGAGAGGTGTGCAATGAACACAATGAACAGTACATTGCGGAATGCGATCATTATCGCCGCCATTGTTTTGATACTACTCTTTATTGGATTCATCCTCGCTGCGGTATACAATGTGGTGCTCGATGTCCTCTACGTCTTCCTGATCGTACTGGCCGCCATCGCCATTACAGCGACCGCCTACCTTATCTACTCGATTATGCTACTTAATCAAACAATCATAACATTGCGCAATGAGGTGAGACCTCTTATTGTATCGGTCAATCAAACTGCCGAGATTGTCAAAGGTACTGCGAAATCTGTCGGCCAGACCGCTACGGCCATCAGCAGCACTGCCGAATTGACGAGCGAGTTTGCGCTTGATCCGAGCGTACGCGCAACCTCGGCTGTCGTCGCTGGCCAGCAAATGATCCGCGTGTTTTTTGGTAAAGGCCGCGTCCGGAGTAGGGCTGAAAGGCGGCGTCAAGAGCAGTCAGAGGCGCTAAAAGCCAGCAAGGAAGGAGGAGATTAAGATGCCTATCTACCTGGCTAGTAGTGACCCATTGGCCGTATGGGGCCAAATTGCAGCCATCATCCTGCTGCTATATCTGCTGGTTTTTATCGTGATCGGCCTGGTACTTGGCCTGGTTTTGCTCCTTGGGATGAGCTGGGTGCGGGAAAAGATCGAGTTGATCAAGTTAATACGGCCAGTGGTGAATGACGTCAATACGACCACACAGTCTATTATCGACGGTACCCTCGCGCCGCCCAGGGAGGATGAGAATCAGATCATACGTACCGCGATAGAAATACCTCCATATATACATACTCTTGAGAAACAAGTGGATCAGGGCAGTAGCCGTGTAGCCGATACCGTCATCGAATTACGCGCTCGCACGTTAATGACGAAAACAATGCTCAAAGCATTCTTCTTACCCGGTTTGACCAATCGTCCCCAAAATCAGCCTGAGGCAGAAGGCACTGGTTTTAGAAGCCCCGACTATCGCATTTTAATGGAAGAGCAAGCTCCTGAAGATCGGTCTACTACGCCTGCCCAGGGATATGCTGGCAGCGTAACAGCATCTGAACTCAAAGAATCTCCCGCCGAGGGAGCAGTATCTCCTCCGCCAGGCCCTGAAAATGCGGCAACCCCTTAACTACATACAGCAGTTCGGGCATTTTCAACGAAATGCCCGTCTGTACCTCATAAGCAATGTCCTGAGCGGCGTGACAACAGGCATTCTCCTGGTCCTCTATAACCTCTATCTGTTCTCACTCGGATATGGCGCCGATTTTATTGGCCTGGTGCTCTTTGTGGGAACAATCGGGGCCGGAATAGCCATCTTTCCGGCAGGAATATGTATAGATCGCTTTGGTGGAAAGGCTGTCGTGATCTGGTCGAATTTGCTCATTGGCTTCGCTGGCATAGGGCAGATACTCTTCCGTCAGCCTGTTCCTCTGCTGGCCAGCGCCTTCATTGCTGGTATCGGCGGGGCTGGCACCCTCGTGGTGAACGCTCCATTCCTCACTATCAACAGTGCGCCCGGCGAGCGTTCACATCTCTTTAGTCTGAATATTGCGCTTGGATTGGTGACGACGGTCGTGGGCAATAGTATTGGTGGCATATTACCCGTATATTTCCGCAGCCTTTCCTGGCTGATGGGGCCGTTACCTCCATGGCTTGGCCTGGTTCTAGCAATGCAGCCCAGCCCTCGTTCCTACCAGCTATCCCTGCTCTTTGCCGGTGCGATCGCTATTCCTAGCCTCGTTCCCCTCTTTATGTTAGAAGATCGTAGGCCACCACGTCAATTTCGTGGTGCTACCAGGAAGACTCCAGGCTCTCTCTCTTTCCCGACCCCTACGTGGTTGAGCAACAACCTCCTCGTATCGATTCGTTCAATAGTATGTAGCGCAATCTTTTTCCTTATTCTGGTGCAGGCGTTTATAGGGGCTGGAGCGGGCCTGTTCTTCCCCTACTTCAATATTTACTTTGTGCAGCAGTTGAATGCCTCTCCGGCTCTTTTTGGTCTGCTTAGCGGAGGCGCTACCGCCATCACTGCGCTGCTCACCCTCATTGCGCCCTGGTTGGCCAGGCGTATTGGCAAAGTGAATTCAATTGTCTCAACACAGGTATCCAGTATCCCGCTCCTGGTTACGATCGGGTTGACCCCAATCCTACCTGTAGCCGCCATACTCTACCTTTTCCGTCAAGGACTGATGGATATGTCCAACGGGGTTTTACAGGTCTTCTCGATGGAGGCTGTCCCGGAGCAACATCGTGGTGTGGCAAATAGCGCTTACCAGGTAGCGTTTCAGGTTCCCTGGGCTTTGACGGCCCCTCTGGGCGGATTGATCATTATTCATTTTGGCTATCCGGCGGTCTTTATTGGAGGAGCAGTATGCTATCTGGTTGCCTCCTCTATACTCTGGGGAGTTTTTGGCCACGGGCGGGAAAATCAATTCAAGCTAGCTGCAAAGCCAGTAGCAACAGCAGATGCTGGACAATCGGCGACTCCAACGCCAGAAAATCCAGTTATTTCTTCGAGCGAACTCCTTCGTTCCTGATCTTACTTTTTGATTAACTTGATAAAGATAATCGACAGTTCATACAAGAAAGACATTGAGATACCCAGGAAAATAGGGCTGTAGATGTCTGCCCCAGGAGTGATGACTGTCGCTGCAATCCACATACCGACATGAGAAGCCGTCCGTTTCTTTATCAGGGTCTGCGATGAGATCAAGTCTACCTGTGCCAGAAACGTCAGTACCAGCGGAATTTCAAAAACAATGCCAAAGGCCAGCAAGAAAAACGCCACAAAGGTAAAGTAACTGCCAGCCGTGATCAGCGCGGCAAAACTGTCCGAGGCAAACGTTATCAGCCACTGCACCGGATATTGTAAAACGAAGAACCCCACCGTAACGCCTGCAGCGAAGAGGATCACCCCGGCGAAGATGAAGGGTACGGCGTATTTCTTCTCTTTTGCAAGCAGCCCCGGCGAGATAAAAGCCCATGTCTGGTAGAGTACCACGGGCAGCGCCAGGATAAAGCCAAATGCGATAGAGATTAAGAGATAGACAGTAAAGCCCTCTGTTATTCCTGACACAACAAGCTTACCATGCGTCAGTGAATCCGCCGCCATTTTCGGCAAAGGGAATTCTAAAAGGGTGAGGATTTGTATACGGAAGAGAAAGGCCACAACGGCCCCCACTGCGATGGCAATAATCGATTTAAAGATGCGCCATCGCAGCTCTTCCAGGTGCTCTATGAGGGTCATGGAAGAATCGTTATCTTCCTCCTCATCGTCGTCCTCTACCATGTTTGCAGCGTAATTTGGCACCAGTTGATCCTGCTTTTCTAATTCGTTTGTTGCCATGTTTCTACTCCAAGCAGGGGCGTACAACGAAAACTACTCACGACTCATCTCAGGGCTGCTTGCTTCGCTGTGGCTCGCTTCACTCACGACTTTATTACCTTCCAGGTTCGGGAGTTGTTCGTTACTGGTGCTCTGGCTGGCAAGTTCGCGCTTCTGTGCCTCGGCATTGGGAACTTTGATCTCATCGTCCTTCTCTTCTTTCGGTTGAGAGATCTCGCTCATACCTTTCCTGAATTCCTTGATGCTCTTCCCAATGGATGAACCCATCTCCGGCAACTTTTTGGGGCCGAATATGAGGAGGGCAATAACAAGGATGATGACCAACTCTGGGATATGAGTTCCAAACATGATGGAATTCCTTTCTTAACTTGTGTGTGCTTCCTGAATATGGAAATCGTCGATACTACTCAACACTACGATGAATTGGCTCTAATGGATGATAGCTGACCTGACCTGGTACTCAGAAGAAATGCTACATCTCGCTTTCTCCTGGGTACCACTACAATTTATTGCAAAACTGGCTGTGTGGTATCTTGGTTGGCAAGGGCTGTTTCAAGCACCTGCAAACTTTCCAGCCCTAAACCCAGCAGGCCCATTCCTGCCTCGCCTGCACCTTTCACCACCAGCCGGACAGCTTGTCGCCGGCTGAGGCGCTTCTGTTGCAAACGAGTTTCGGCTAGTTGTGCCTTACGCGTCTCTTGAGCCTGCTGACGGACGGAGGCGTATAACCGCTCCTCCATTCCGGCAGGTACAGGGGCTGTATTACCATAGTGGCGTAACAGCAGGGTTTCGATAGAGTTGCTCTCCATAATTTCTCCGAGAAATTGAGGAAGGCGTATCGAGTAGCTCTTCTTCGTCTGCTACACAGCTCTCAACACGCCCCTCATGGTTTTGGCGGGTGCCTACCTGTCCCTGTGTAATGCTCGTACTCGGGGCAGGTGTGCCATTGTCGTTAATCTGTTCTCCATTTTCCAGGACATACAGCCGTTGGAATTGTTTCCGTGCTCGCGTGAGACGTTGCCGCACAGCCGCCTCTTGCAGATCGAGCATGCGTGCAATTTCGCTGGTTGAGAAATTGCCAATAACCGAAAGCAACAGGCACTCTCGTAGCGTTGCTGGGATCTGTGCCATTGTTCGCTGTACGGCGTCGCGCTCCGCGATCAGGTCCGCCGGGTCTTCGCTTTCACTAGCTCCATAGCCTGCTGGCTGCACAGGCGCTGCCCGCTCATTCAGCGTTTCTATGCCAGTATCGTAGGCTTTTTCCGTTGTTTGTGTGCCTTTCTGTAGATGTGAGAAAGGAATAAAACGGAAAAGTCCGCGACGCCGGCGCTGCATCCGCACAGTATTGAGCGTGATACTCATCAACCAGGCCTTTTCGCGAAACTGGCTGCCACTCGCGGTACGAGCGGCATCGATAGCTTTTAATGCCTGGTGGAAGGTATCCTGCGTGAGATCCTGACTTTCTTCCCAGTCGCCCGTCATGCCATAAATGGTATGAAAGACCAGTTTCCCATATTTCTGAATAAGCTCTTCTACTGCCTGATCAGCAGGAATCATTTCCACAACAACACTCTTTTTCGCGTCTTAACTAGGCGCTTCAGTAATGAAGATGCATGAGAATGGGGAATTGTGACATCAATTTGCCAGAAATGAAGAAAACTGGATAAGTGGACAAAATAACTCCCACGTAGTACGTGATATGTTGTCCAATTACCCAATTTTTTATAATTACCGCAAGTGTTCTTCTATGTAGTCCTCGGCCTCTTGGACCGTCGTGATCTTCTCTGCATCTTCATCTGAAATTTGAAGCTTGAACTCTTCTTCCAGAGACATAATGAGCTCAACTAGATCAAGTGAGTCGGCATTCAGGTCCTCAACAAAAGATGCGTTGGGAACAACCTCACCTTCATCAACACCAAGTTGGTCGACGACGATCTTTTTGAGTCGCTCAGAGACGGTTGCCATTATTTCACCTCGCTTTCCGCTATTGGGGTGGGCTGTTGCTGTGCCCGATTAAATATTGTGCCGAGAACGCCATTAATAAATCTGCTGGAAGTGTCACTGCCAAATTGTTTGGCGAGTTCCACTGCTTCGTTAATGGCGGCCTTAGCTGGTACCGTATTATTGAACAGAATCTCATAGATTGCAAGTCTAAGGATGTTTTTATCAATTCGGGCCATTTGCTGTAATGGCCATTCGCGAGCCGCACTCTGAATATGCGCATCGATATCAGCAAGATGGTCACAGACACCTAAGACTAATTCGCTGGCGTATTCCGCCACCTTTGGTTGGAGATGGCGATCTTCGACATGACGCTGCAAGACCTCTGCGGGTGTATGTTGGGCGGTGTCGTATTCGTAGAGTGTTTGCAGAGCGATCATTCGTGCTTGTCTGCGTATCCCTATTGGCATGGTATCCTCGCATAGTTGCTAGCTATGTTGGCTGCGCGTGAGTTTAGCTGTGTTAAAACAATGTATTGACTATGGACCCGGTGACGTGTTACGTGACATCCTGAATGTAGACATTGACCTCGCGTACGTGCATGCCGACCATGTACTCAAGTGCTGCAGCGACCTCCTCCTGGACGGCGGAACCCGCATTAACGATGTCAACATCGTTTGCTACGACAATGTAGAGATCCGCTGTGACAGTAGTATCTTTAATTGTCAAAGCTACTCCATGTTTGGGAACTTCACGACCAAGAAGACGAGGCCACTGATCAGTTGCCTGGGCCATGCGGATAACACCTGGAACTTGTAGTGCTGCATTGATCACGATAGTTGAGAGTACCTGGCGCGCAATGCGTACAACCCCTAGCGGTTCAGTTACCATTGAGATTTTCTCCTTGTTAGAGAGTACGTACGTACGTCTCTACGCTTTTCTCACGCTGAAAAACTGATCGGTGATGTTTCGTGCTGTACGTCATAGCGTCATGTACGCCGCCAATAAGGCTTACTGCAAAGATATGCGCTTTTCCGGTCTGTGTCAAGTACACCATCCAAATCGGTTCCCGATAATATCAGTAAGCACGATGGTTGCAGACAATTCATAAACGGGATGAGCATCCAGGTTAACAATATCTTAACAGCATTATACCTCATGTACAAGGCCCATTTCACGCAATGTCATCGTCGCTTTTTCGATATCCGCCGCGCTACTGATACTAACAGTGGTGACGCCCTTTATAATCCGTTTGACCATACCTGTTAACGCCTGGCCAGGACCGATTTCGATAAAGACAGTAACCCCCGCGCTGGCCATGTATTCTATGGTGCGGATCCACTGTACCGGAGATGCTATCTGCTGGGCAAGTTCGTCGCGAATAGCCTGTGCTTCGCTGAGTGGGGTAGCATGAATATTGCTGATGATCGGTATAGGTGCATTCTGTATGGAGGTGGCCTGGATTGCCTGGGCCAGCCCGATGGCGGCTGGCTCCATGACGGGTGAGTGGAATGCTCCACTTACAGTGAGTGGGATGACGCGTTTTGCCCCATTTTTTTTCGCCAACTCCATCGCTGCCTGCAATGCATACTGTTCACCTGAAATAACAATCTGCCCTGGCGCGTTGAAATTGGCTACGATTACTCGTCCCAATCCCGCATGTGCCGGCTTGCCGCTGTCATCTGCCGCGTAGTGAGCCAGCGCCCTGGCCGTCGCTTCCTGACAGACCTCTTGTAGCTGTTCCGCGTCCATACCAATGATTGCTGCCATCCCACCCGGGCAAATCGTTCCTTCGTGATGCATTAATCGGCCGCGTTCCCGTACCAGCCGTACCGCGTTCTTGAGATCAAATGCTCCGGAAACGACCAGGGCGGTAATCTCCCCAACGCTATGACCCGCGGTATAGCTCGGAACAAGAGGGAAGGACCAGGAATAATTGAGTGGGGAGAGGGCTTCTTGAAATGCGGCTAAAAGAGCAAGACTAACAGTTACAATTGCTGGCTGGGCATTGACCGTATCGCGCAACGTATCTTCCGGTCCCTGGAAACAGAGTGTGCTGAGTGAGAACCCTGACGCTTCGTCCACCGTCTCGAAGACCTGGCGCGCCGCGGAAGATGTCGCAAAGACATCAGCACCCATACCTACGGATTGGCTACCTTGCCCGGGAAAAAGAAAGGCGACTTGTGTCGTCATCATTCTTTACTCTTTATGGAGTATGAGGGGACAGCAGGCAAACGAAACCCTTACTGTCCCTCTACAGGTCTTTTAGCTTTTCTTTGTGCGCGGCAAAAATACCTGGCGATTGCGGTACATGCCGCAGTTCGGGCAGGCATGATGTGAAAGCCGGGGCCTCTTGCACTGCGGGCAAGCAACCAGTTGAGGCAATTTCAGTGCCTGGTGTGCTCGCCGCTTACCCTTGCGGGCATGTGATGTTCGTTGTTTTGGTAATGCTCCCATTGATTCGTTTCTCCTCTTCCACCAGTAATATGTCCTGACTGAAGATCAGGCAAATCTACGTGTGTTATGGTGACTCTGAGCCGTTTTGTAATAATTTTTCAAGTACGCTAAAGCGTAAATCAACTTCTGGCTTGCAATCGCAAGGTCCAAGATTGAGATCATGTCCACATTGTGAACAGAGTCCTGCGCAATCTTCCCGGCATAGAGTCGCCATCGGAATTGCAATCAGTACATTTTGTCGTATCGCCTCGGTCAAATCAATCAGGTGGTGATCGTCGATGGGGAAGATATCTTCCTCGTCTATTGGAGGCAGTGCTAAACCAGTAACTATGTCGACTGTCGGATAAAATTGCTCCATAAAAGTAACATGCATCGGCTGCTCGAATATCTTCAAGCAACGGGTACATGAAAGCTCGAGTATCAGATCCACCCAACCATCAACGAGTAAACCCTGATTGGTGCGACGAATACGTACATGTCCATCAAGTGGGCCAACTACTTTGAGGTCTTCATCGAGTTGGACATCTTCTTCATGAATTGCATACTCGAGCGTTGTCCCGACAGAAGCCTTCATAAGCTGTGCCACATTATAAAGCATAGTCTCTATTTCCCTTCTCAATTGAGAATAATGTAAAGTTGGCAGATAAAATAAGCTATGGCGCAACCTTTGATCGTAGATGCTGTGCTTCTTCTCTGTGGTGCTCGTTTATTATAGACAAGCCTCACAAGAGTGTCAAGTCCTGCCTCCGATT
>CAVZJN010000053.1:0-16541 GCA_963775585.1 uncultured Chloroflexia bacterium
ACCTGCCTCACCTGTGGAATTCGCTGCAGGTACTTGACGAAAATTTATCTGGGAGGGTCACTATCGCTTAAATCAACACCTACACACAGCCGCGGAATAGCCGAGGAATGGCAGCGGGCGTTCGAGATATGGAATACTATGGCACGTGAAGCCGCTCAATATCTTGCTAACATGCTTCAAGCTGCACAACAAGGACGCCCTGATTTTGAGGCGTACCAGTCCTATAAAGCAGCCGTTGTGGCTTATGTACATGGTTTTGCTCAAGCATTGACCCAATACAGTCGCCGCATTCGCACCCTGCTCGCTGCGTGGAGCGAGATAGGGAAAAAAGAGCGCCTCGTTGAGATCATTGCCCAACATCTTGAACCACCCGCACCAACTCTAGAGAACAGGTCAACCCAGGACGAGTTACTGCAAGAAGCGTCTAACCAGGTGGAAGCGCTGATGAACTGGTTCGCCCTGGGGAAAAATGCCGATTCCTTCCGTCGTAACGCTCTCGCTGAGGTGGATAAGGTTGTACGTCGTGCCTCTGTACTGGCAGCATCTGCACGGCCAAACGCGAACTACGCAACCAACTTGCATATGTTAGCTCAACAACTGTTACAGGCAAAAGATGGTGAGACCGCTCAACAACTTTTCAGTCTTGCTTTCGCCAATATGCTCCCCGTTCATCTGCCAGAAAGTCTTGCCGGCACCCCTGGCGCAACATATGATGCAAAAGAAGGCAGCGCATGGCAAGCGCCACCAACCGTCACCCTGCGCTTACGACCGATCAGTCGCGCCAATCGCGGCGAACATCCTCTAGAAGATCCAGTGATTGATAACCGTACCATCATTCGTAACCTGGTTCATCAATACGAGGAAAAGCGCCAGCAGGAACTCCAACGATTCGCCCAGCTATTCTATACAGCCTACCTTGATTTTGGCACACTCCAGCAAATCACGATAGAAGAGCGTGCCGTCTTGTTGACAGTAATTGACGGCTGCCTGGGCGATGCGCGCCGCCAATATCGCGCACCTGACGGTTCAGTAATTGTCCTGCTCAACCCGGATGAGCAAACATATACAGCCCTCCGCGCACCCGATGGCATTTTACTGCTGCCGCGCTATTGTTTACAACGCGAAGAAATAGGGGAGGAGAGATCAGCGTAATGGAAGAGTATGAAGAACTGGCAGCAGCAGGCCGCGCCTCTCGCCTCTCAACGTCCCGCCAGCGCACCTACACGGCAGAGATCACGAAAGCACATGTAGCCTTGATGGAACGGGGAGTAATCCTCTCGAAACAGGTCGATCTGTTTCGACTGGTGAATTGTCACTATTACACTCTGCAGAATTGGCACGACCAGAACACAGGCTGGCGTATACAGCGCGGCGCTACTGTCATTCGCCTGGTGCGACAACTTAGCGCAACCACACCCGGTTATGTGTACGATCGCCTGAAGGAACCAAGAGATTTTGCCTGCCTCACCTGGATTCTTAGCTTTGCTGAAAACCGCCAGCTTACCGGTCGTGGCAATGAGCAGCAATTCTTACTCTCCCAACTGGCCGAACAGATTCAAGAGCAATCCCGTTCAGAGATAGATGGGGAGACAGCCTTCGATTTTCGCAGGCCAACAGATCGCTACAGCATTCAACGTGCCCTGCAATACCTGGAAGACATGGGAGGCGTGCAACTGGTAGACGGGCAGACGAAGGAATGGGTCGAACAGTCAGCCGATGCCGACGTACTATACGAGTTCACAGACGTAATACGTTCTCTCGTTTCAGCATTCAACCCGCAATTGTTGGCGATGGTCGCTACGCACCTCAACAATGAGGGAAAGACGTTGCAACCTACACTACTACAGAGTATAGTAGGGGATCATTTTCCTGTAATGGCACTAAAGCCATTAGTGAGAGCCTGGCGTACGCTGCTGCTCGGCCCTGTATTACTCAGGTATGATGATCCTGAGGCATTTGCCGAACTGGTTGCACATGCCGATGAAGTAGCCAATGAACTGCTTGAAACATTCGGTTGGCTCCTCGATGTAAAACGCGATTATGCCTGTATTGTACGTGCCAGCGGCATGTCTTCAGGTCCAGTCACCAGTCTTACTCCCTTTGGCACCAGCGACCAGATGGCTGTGCTCATGTGTACCGCCATCCGCGAGCAAGTGACTACCGGTGCATGGCCCTTGCCCGATAAATACGGCTGTGTGCATGTAACGTCAGAAGACATGAACGCACTTTTTTATACTCTGCGTGAGCGTTATGGAGAGAACTGGGGCAATGAGGCTCGTGGCAAAGGTTCGCGCAGCTTGTTGAACGATGTCTACAAAAAGATGCGCCAGGTTGGCCTTCTGCGGGGGCCTGATGGCGCAGGCAATATACTGATATTGCCGACGGCAGCCCGTTACAGCGCGAGCTATGAAAAAGCGGGACAGGAGCAAAAACCAGTGGGTAAAAATAAATCAAAGTCAATAGCCATAACATTACCCGGCCTGGATGAGTCAGAATGAAGATAACTACAAAGGTTGCGACGGAAGAGGAATAACCATATGCAATACACACTTGATAGTTTTACGGAATGGTCTACATCGTCAAATGGAGCATCAGAGAAGACGCTGGAACGTCAACTCGAGATGTTCGTCGAGGTACTGCAAGCTCAGGCAGGAGGTCCACATGGCTATCGCCTTCGTCGCATCATGCTGACAAATTTCTGGCTTTACGGACTGCAAGAATTTGAGATACCTCATGGACGACTCTTCCTCGCCGGGGAGAACGCTTCCGGCAAATCAACCGTCCTGACCGCGGCATTGCCCCTCGCCCTTGATGGCGATCTTCGTCCCAATCGACTCGACACCTTCGGTGGTCGCGAACGGCATATGGAGTACTATGTTCTTGGCGGCAGCGAATCAGCCACACCCTATAGCCATGAGCGGCGTACATCCTATATCGCTCTTGAATTCGAATGGTGCGATCCGCACAATCCTCCCATCGCACCGGAATTCCGCCATCGTTGGGAGGGGGAGGGGAGTGGGGAGCGTATGTCGAGCGTAGCCGATATAGCGATGCGGGAGGGGAATGGAGAGCGCGAAAAAACGCGTTTCCTGACCATTGGCATCAGCCTTGCCGGGAATATCAATGCCAGCGATCGCATACGCCCTTTGCGCTTTTTGATTACAGATGGCTCTCGCCTGGGATACGATCTCCACACCGTCTACGAAACCGGCAGCAAGCAGGATAAACGCGCCTTCGACCACGCCCGATTCAAACAACAATTAGAGGGGCACGGCATTATATGTGATTCCCAGGCCGAGTATGAGCGCCAGGTAGCACGCTACCTGTTTGGCTTTGACGATGTCAAAGATTTTCAAAAACTCATTAACCTCTTGCTGGTATTGCGCCGCCCAAACCTGAGCAGCGAACTGAGTTTTTCGCGGGTCCATGACTATCTCAAACAATCATTGCGCAAAATTTCCGGTGAAACAACTTCACATGTCATAGGCACAATTGAACGTATCGATGCCATCCAGGCCGAAAAAGAACGCATTCAGGAGGCTTACAGTGCCGCCGAGCGCCTGCACCGGGCACAGCAGCATCTAGCTCTGAGTCGAGCGCAACTGGCGGCCTGCGAATATATCGCCACGCAACTGGTAGAGGATAGCGTGCAAAGCCGTGTAAACAGGCTGCGCAAGGACCTGCACACGGCAGACAATGAGCGCAGCAGAGCAGAAGAACGTTCACAAACGTTCCAGGCAGAGTACTACCAGGTAAACAGCCAGATCAAGGTTCTTGAGGCCAGCGAGGGGCTTCAGTTCGCCAAACAACTGACTGCTGCCTCTGAACGTACACGCGAGGCACAGGCGCAAGCACAGCTTCAGGAAAGAAGCCTGGATGCCGCGCGTCAGTCCAGACAAACAAGTGCCGAGCGCCTGCGTCGCCAACTGGCCCGTTTTGAGACGATGAAAACCGAAAGCATTGCACACCTGCAAGAACTCAGCTCCCTGGCCATGGAGGAAAGTTACTGGGAAGTCGCGGCTTTTCAATTAGAAGAAGCGCTTCGCCAGGTCAGCAGTATCTCTACTGAGACTACCTCCGCGCCAGAGGTGCCTCTGGTTATCACATCCCTACCAGGAGAGATGTCAGAAGAGCGTATTGCCTGGCTGCGTCATCTTGAAGAATTACATCGACAGCGAGAGAAGCTGGAAACACATGTGCTGCACGCTCGTAATCTTGAAACAACACGCTTCCAGGAATTAGATCAATCGCGCAATCGTTTTCAGTCTGCCGAGGATCGCTTCAACGAAGCGCTGCTCATGCTCAACAACACGCTGGAGCAGTTCACTTCCCAGGAGTCCTTGCAGCTACTGCAGGAAACGATACTATTGCAGGGCGATATGGGCAAAGTAGTAGAGGAGGATGACGCCTTACCTGATCGCGTGGTTGAGGAATGTACCTTTATACTGAACCACTATCGCCAGGCGATTGACAAGATAGAGGGCGAATTAATTCAAGAAGCAAACCAGCGGCAAGCGAAACTGAATGAATTACAGGTGGTACAAGGGGGAATGATACGTGAGATCGAAGAAGCCACAGCCCTCTACGAGCAAAAACTGTCTGAACCAGAGTTCACACCCTTACGCTCGCCACGACACACCATTGCCCGGACGAAACTCGCTGAGCATGGTATCATCGCCCTCCCACTCTACATGCTCCTTGACTTTACCCCCGACATCGATTGCGAGAGCGAGCAAGCGGGACGTATCGAATTCATGCTAGAGGATGCCGGCCTTCTGGATGCACTCGTTGTAGCTCCTACGCAAGTTACTGCTGCTGACGCATTGCTTGCCTCAGAAGGTCTGAGCGATTGCCGCCTGGATATTGAAGGCATCAAGTCGCTCGTCGATAGTCAACATTCGGCCATCAACCAGAATGTGGAACATCAAACAAACGGCCACGGTCCAACCAGCTTCTACGGGTTACGCTTCGACACCTCGGTCAATACCTCGCCAGTTGGTGACAACCTGGACGGAAAAAGGAGGAAGGGTATGGGGAAGGGTGGGAACCAATCGTCACAACTATTCTGGCGGCTCTTGGACAGAACAATTTTCCAGGTGGGGAGGGGAGCGTAGATCGAGGGAGTGGGGAGCGTATGTCGAGCGTAGCCGACATAGCGATGCGGGAGGGGAAGGAACACAGTGGAGCCGACATAGCGATGCAGGAGGGGTGGGAAACAAGGCTTTCGTTCAATAACGATGGCATCTGGACACACGGCCTGCTCACTGGTCGGGCAGGAGGTGGAAGCGCCAGCTGTATCGGCAAAACCACGCGACTACAGGTGCGCCAACGTGAACTCGATGAAATTACAAGGCAACTCACACAACTCGACGACGAACTGCAAACGCTTACACAGAGCATTGCGCACTATGAGGCGCAGTTAGCAAAGCTACAGGAGCAGCAAGCGCAGTTACGTAAGGTACTTCCTAACAGTGGTCTGGAGAAGATTTTTGCTGAACTTGAGCAGGCAAAACTGAACCTCGATAGCAACAGAAGCGCCTATCAGAAAGCGCATCTTCAGACACAGGAGGCACGGCAGAGTTTCAACAACCTGGTTGCCCGCTTAGAGCGAGATTGTAATGGCATCTCTACCCTTGCCAGCGATCCTCAGCGCGTTCAGGATGCCCTGCTTAGTGTTATCAAGCTCAAAAATCAGGCGCAATCGTTGCTAACACAACTGGCGGGGTTAATCAATACCTGGGAAGAGTCCCAGAGAGCGCGCGAAGCACAGGCACATGCTGCAATCGACGAGCGTAATACAGCCCAGTTATATGAGCGCATCCGCTATCAAGCATTACAGGCACAGGCAGAAGAAGAAGAACTGCGCCGTATCGCTGAATTTTCTGATGCCGAGGAGTTGAGTGAACGATTACAAACATTACGTGTACACAACGAAACGCTCACCACAAATCTGAAAGAGGCGCAAGCCGATTTTATTCGTGCCGACGAGCGTGTCAACAACACGGCAAACCAGCTAACAGAAATAGAGGAGCGCCTGCAACAGGCACAATTTGAACGCGGCGAAAAGCAGGCACACTTTCTTGATCTGCTGGCAGCGTACCCGGTGGAGGAACTGGTGGCCGCCCAACTGCTCACAGAAGAAGGCAAACATGTCAGCGCGGCCCAGCGCTTACTCGGCGGCGCTTTACGCGAAGGAGACATCCCCGCCCGCAAGGAGCAATTGGAAGGGGCCTATCGAGATGCCTACAATGCGCTCTCTCGTACATTCAATCGCGAGCAACCGATCCTGCTAGAATATGGGCCAAACCTGGATGACCAGGGACTGGTGCTCTTCCTGAATGAAAATAAAAGCAAGGCAGTCGAACTACTTGAACTCTTGAGTGAGCGCATAGAAATGCAGAAAATGCTGCTCAACCAGGAAGAAACCAGGTTATTCGAGGATTTTCTTCTGCACGAAATCGCGGAGGCCATTCGTACATCCATCTTCGAAGCTGAAGAGTGGGTACAACAAATCAATAAAGTATTAAGTGGTCTCCCCATGATTGGCGAACACTATTCCCTCCAATGGAAGCCGCCAGCCGAGTATGATCTGGCAAAATTAGGCAGTCACCTCGCGCAACATTACAAACTTCTGCGCAAACCAACGCAAGCGCTGACACTGGAAGAGACGGAAACGTTAATGCATGCGTTCCGCCAGGAAATCGATTCGGTACGCCTGCGACAGCAGGAGAATGCCGATATGAACTTTATGGACGCCTTAGAGCAAGTTTTCGATTACCGTGAATGGTTCCACTTTGACGTCCTGGTCACACCTATCGGCGGGCAACGCCAGCGTCTGACCGACCGCGTGGCCGGCACCCGTAGTGGCGCAGAGCAGCTCTTTGCACTCTATGTTCCGCTCTTTGCAGCCCTCGGCGCTCTTTACCGCAGCGCCGCACCTGGAGCGCCAAAGTTACTTGCTTTAGACGAAGCTTTTGATAAAGTGAGTATCGCCAATACACAGCGTATTATAGAGTTCCTCGTCTCGCAGGATTTCCAGTGGATCATGACCGGACCACAAATTAGCGGAACTGGCGCGAAGATACCAGCCTGCGCGAGATACCTGATGATCCATGAAAAAGGCTCACCAATAGCCACAGCTTCAGCTTCTTTCTGGAGCGATAACCAATCGCTCTAGCCAGAAACTCGTATGGAGTCACAGGTGAGTAATCAACCAGGCCAGCAGGCCGCCCAAAAAGCAGCCGAATTCTTCAACCAGGCGAGTTTATCTCGCCTGGTAATCAAACTGCATGAGAAGTATATTGAGGTAGGGCAGGTAGGAGGACAGGTTATCCTACAGGATGCCACTGCTAGTGAGCGTCGCGACATCGCCAGCTTTCTCAGCAGGCCTCTTTATCCCGATCCAACGATCAAAGTCAAGCTTAAAGATGTCGAAAAGGCGCTCAAACACAGTTTCAACTGTACATTACTCGACATGCTGCGTGCTTACTACCCAGATCAGGCGCTTATAACCCGTGCGGAGCAGCGAGCCAACCACGCCACACACCAGGCACATTTTCGCTCCGCCCTGACGTCGATCACAGCAGAACTTCCTGAAGCATCACACGGACGATACTGGCTGGAACGAGGCTTGCATGGCCAGGAGTGGCTCTTCTCTCGTTTCAAGAATGCGCGGGCAGAGGAGCAGGAGCAACAACTTCAACTGGTACGTTACATCGCCAACTTGCTAAACCATTTGCCGCAACCAGACACTCCCGAACGGTTAGCGCTCTTTGCTCAACGTACCAGCGGCGACCCACACATGCTTGATCCTGATAGACCCGCTGGCCGTCTCTTGCTTCTCGCCCTCAATGATTTGAGCCACAATGCAAAAGATATCACCTTGACTCAACGTGATCGTGCGCAAGAACTGCGCCTCTATAGCGAAGCAGGATTACTGGTGGATACCATCTCGTCCAGTGTGGCTGTCTTCAACCTTGCGAGCGCCATCTATCACAGTGGTGTTCCTGACCAACTTCCAGTAGTGGCAGGTCAACGAGTACTCCTCCTCCCTTTAAGCCAGTTGCTCGAGTGGCAGCATAGTTCACCCTCATGGCCACATATTTATGTCATCGAGAATCCCCAGGTTTTTGAAGAGGTTGTTTCAGCATTAAGATCAGATCAACCTCTACCCACCTGTGTCTGCACATCAGGCTGGCCCAGTAGAGCAGCGCTGGTGCTACTAGACCAGTTCATAGCAGCATCTCCCGACAATATTCTCTATTATAGCGGCGATTTTGACCTGAAAGGGCTACAGATCGCCGCGTACCTCATGGCCCGTTACCCTGCCCGCTGTCACCCCTGGCGCTTTGACCCAGCTTCCTACACCCTCTCCCTCCAATCTAGAACGGAGGTCGGACCTACAACCGCACCTCCTCGCCCAAGCGAGTTAGACACGCTAGGCACCCTTCCAGCTATCTTTGCTCCATTAGTAGCAAAGATGCAAGAGAAAAAAGCATGGTCCTATCAAGAAGGTATTACCCATTTGCTGGTAGAGGATATTTTGGGGTGTGGTGCTTGATCCCCTGACAATTGCGAACGCTTCAATCATACCTCCAGAACAAGAAAATCAATCTTCAATCTAATGAACGTTTCAGATGATTAGTGATTAGGAAAAGTTGCTACATCTCGTGATATACTAAAGGATGTTATTGTAAGAGGGTCATCTTCCTGCTGAGCAGATATTCCCACTATTGCATTTGAACTAGCGGACAAAGTTCCGCCCACTTTTTTTTGTCTGATTTGCATATGTTCGGTACACAAGTGTAGTGAGACGAATTCGTCTCACTACACTTTGACTTGGGCACCAATGCTCCTATCAGCCGAAGACTTTTGCTTAAAGCCACACCACTTATTGATTGTGCCATCTAGAAAGGAAACGCGGGTGATTCCTTCAAAAAGGAAAAAGTCTAAAGTAGTCATTGCTCTCAATTCATGGAAAGCTAACTTACTCATCTTCATACGTATCATAGGCCTGCTGCGTCCTCACTGGATACCAACGCTCGGCACGGTGATTTGTATGGGACTCTCCACAGGTTTCGCGCTCATAGTACCATGGTTACTTGCATGGGTAATCGATACGGGACTTCAGCACGGCCAATTCAGTAGCCTTCTCCTTGCTACGGCTGCAATCCTTGTTTCCAGTTCATTGAGGGGTTTTTTCGCCTATGGACAGGGCTATCTTTCCCAGGCAGTTTCGAACCTCGTAGCCTATGATCTACGCAACAGCCTCTACGATCACCTGCAAACGCTCAGTTTCTCATTTCATGACGAATCAGAGACTGGCCAGCTTATGTCGCGCTTAACAGTCGATATCGAGGCAGTACGTAACTTCATTCCCATGGGGCTGTTGCGCGGACTGCTGGCCCTGGTAACCTTTGGCGCCGTCACGATTATACTTTTTCGACTCGACTGGCACCTGGCTCTCGTTACCCTGATCTGCGTCCCGATCCTCATACTGCTCTCTATCCAGGTGGGCCGACGTCTGCGTCCAATATGGCAAGATGTGCAGAATGAAACGGGGGCGCTGGGAACAGTAATGCAGGAGAGCCTGAGCGGTATGCGTGTCGTGAAAGCCTTCGCCCGCGAAGATTTCGAGATAGCCAAATACGAGGCCAAAAACCGCGAGGTGAGAGCACTCAACATGAGTGCCATGCGACTATCGGCATGGAATCAGCCGCTGATGGTTCTCGTACTCAACATAGTCACAGTACTGATCATATGGATAGGAGGCATTGCGGTAATCGGTCATCAACTCAGCCTCGGTGTGCTTGTAGCCGTCACGCAATACATACTCTTGTTAGGCACTCCTGTGCGTTCCTTCGGCTACATGGTCACCTGGTTTATGCGCGGCCTCTCAGGTGGCATACGCATCTTCGGTGTGCTTGATACTCAGCCAGCCATCACCGATGCGCCTGGGGCAAAAGCGCTACAACGGGTGCAGGGCCATGTTCGCTTTGAAGACGTTACCTTTGCCTATGGAAACGGGCCAGAAGTGCTACAAGAAATCACGATAGATGCACAACCAGGTCAAATAATCGCCATTCTGGGCGCTACGGGAAGCGGTAAAAGTACGATATTGCACCTGCTGCCTCGCTTCTATGAAGCCGCAAGCGGTCGTGTCACGATCGATGGAAAGGATATACGCGAGGTGACTCAAACTTCTCTGCGACGCAACGTAGGGTTGGTATTACAGGACGTTTTCCTGTTCAATGCGACGCTGCGTAATAACATCGCGTACGGTGTTGCCAATGCAACCGACGAACAGATCATTGCAGCTGCCAAAATAGCGCGCCTCCATGATTTCGCCAGTGGATTGCCAGACGGTTACGATACCTGGGTTGGAGAACGTGGCGTGACGCTCTCAGGCGGTCAGAAACAACGCGTGGCTATAGCGCGTACACTGCTCCTTAACCCCCGCATACTCGTACTCGACGACTCGACTTCGAGCGTTGACATGGAAACAGAGTATCTCATTCAGCAAGCCCTGGATGCGGTAATGCGAGGCCGCACCACCTTTGTGGTCGCATCTCGCCTGCGCACAATCAAAAGCGCCGATCAGATCCTGGTGCTGGAAAAAGGCAGGATTGTAGAACGTGGAACCCATGAGACACTGCTCGCACAAGGCGGCCCCTATGCCAGGCTCTACGATTTGCAGTTGCGCGAGCAGGAAGAATTTGAAGTACGCATGTTGACCTCTTCTCCCGAACAGAAGCGGGAGGCAATACGATGAAAAAAAGCTCTTACACCATCCATGGCCGGCGCCACCGCTGGCGCGAAAACAGCCTGGAAGGAGCAGACGAGAACGTATCAAAGAATTTTGACTGGTACATCATACAAAAATTCGGCCCTTACGTCGCCCACTACAAGGGCTGGACCCTGGCGAGTGTGGCTCTAATGCTGCTCTATACAGCGCTCAACCTGGCAAACCCTTTCCTGATAGGCGTGGCCATCGACCAATCCATCAGCCATAATGATTTGAGAGGCCTCGCAATTACCGGAATCGTTCTGATCATCGTAAACATCTTGATGTGGCAAGCGCAGTACTGGCAGGTATGGACGATGTCATGGGCCGGGCAGCAAATACTCTACAACCTCAGTTCCGACATGTTCACACACCTGCAGCGACTTTCACTCAGTTTCTACGACCGCACACAAATCGGACGTGTCATGTCACGTTTGCAGAGCGATATTGATGTGCTAGAGTCGATGCTGAGTTCCGGACTGCTCTCGATGCTTGGTTCACTCGTATCCCTCATAGGAATCATAGTAGCGATGCTCCTGATGAATGTAACACTGGCCTTGCTCTCATTTACGGTCTTGCCAATCATGTTCCTGATCGCCGCTTTCTGGCAGCGCTCCGCTCAGCGTTCCTTCAGGCGAACACGCGCCGCTATCTCGGTGGTCAATGCAACGCTGCAAGAGAACATTTCCGGCATGCGCGTGATCCAAAGCCTTGCGCGAGAAGAGCGCAACCGCACCGAGTTTGACGAGCTAAATGCCTATAACCGCGATACCAATCTTGAGGCCAGCCGCGTAGCAGCGCTCATTTTGCCCCTTGTGGAGGTCGTGGCTGCCATGGCAATTGCGATTACGGTCCTCTATGGAGGCGTGTTGGTATCGCAGGGGACCCTCAAAGTGGGTGTTCTTGTTGCGTTCACCCTCTACATCAACCGTTTCTTTGACCCTATCCGCGAAATAAGCCAGCAGTACTCGCAACTGCAAAGGGCAGGTGTCGCTGCCGAGCGTATCTTTGAAATCCTGGATACGCCTGTCGACATAGAGGACAAGCCCGACGCGCAGAAGTTGCCTCAGATACACGGTGAGGTGAAGTTCCGTGATGTAACCTTCGGCTACACCCATGACCTGCCAGTGTTGCGGGACTTCAACCTGCACATGAAGGCTGGTCAGACTGTCGCTATTGTAGGGCCGACCGGTGCAGGAAAAAGCACCATTGCCGGGCTGCTCGCGCGTTTCTACGATATCCAGGAAGGTTCAGTGCTGATCGATGGCTACGACGTGCGTGACGTGACGCAGCACTCCTTGCGCAGCCAGATCGGGATCGTGCTACAAGAGCCATTTTTGTTCACCGGCACAATCCGTGACAACATACGCTACGGTCGCCTCAATGCAACCGATGAAGAGGTAGCAGAAGCTGCTCGCGCCGTGGGAGTACACGACCTGATCACACAACTACCGCAGGGCTATGAGACACCCATCCGTGAACGAGGTCGTAATCTCAGTGTGGGCCAGCGCCAACTCATCTCATTCGCCCGCGCGCTGCTGGCCGATCCGCGCATATTGATTCTCGACGAGGCCACAGCCAATATTGACACCTTTACGGAGTTACTGGTACAGCAAGCCTTAAAACGATTGTTACACGGACGTACTGCTCTCGTAATTGCTCACCGTCTCTCAACCATCAAGGGAGCCGATAGCATCGTTGTGCTGCAGGGAGGCCGTATCGTAGAACAAGGCACACATGCCGAGCTTCTTGAAAGGAACGGCATATATGCCTCGCTGTACGCAATGGGTTTCCGCCATATCTCCTAGTCATCCGTAGGGGCCGATTTATCGTGCACCCTCCTGTCCTCAGACTTCTCCACTCGGACCAATAACAGTGGGCGAATTCTTCTTTCTGTAATGCGCGGCGCTACGCTTCCTGTCAGAAGAGCATCCAGGCCTGTTCGCCCGTGGCTGGCCAGCACGATCAGGTCAACGTTCAAGCGTTCGGCAAGGTTGAGCACCTCGTGTACAACTTCGCCCCGCAGGATTTCAGCACGGGCTATGACTCCTTCCGCCTTGCAGCGAGCGACGACCTGTTCCAGGTACTCCGCTGCGCCCTCCTGGGACAGGTCAAGGACCGCACGCATGGTTGTTGGAAGCAACAGGCCTAACACGGCCTGCTCGCCGGTGAGAGTCCCAGGAGTTGGGATTACCAATACAAGGTGCAGTTCCGCGCCAAAAGCTTGAGCTATCGTGATGGCAGCAGGAAGTGCGGGCTCGTGAGCAGCTGTTCCATCGAGCGGAACGAGGATGCGTTGGAGATTGAAAGGGCGTACAGTATCATTTTCTCCTGGAAACAATAGCAGGATTGATTGCGTGCCCTGCTGAAGCGCTTGCTGTGCATTGCTGCCAAAAAGGAACCCTCGTAGTCCGCCATGGCCATGCGTACACATGATGACCAGGTCCGAGTTCATCTCCTGAGCATGCTGGAAGATGCTGCGTGCTACATTACTTCCTTTGTCCTGGTGCACATGTATTTCAACCGCAATAGCAGAAGAGCGCAGTCGTGTCGCAATCTCTTCGAGATAGGCCCGCGCTTCGGCAGCATCCGACAGGTGTTGCTCTCCATGTATGGTTGTTGGAGGATGCTGCTCCAAGATATGCAACAATGTCACCTGTGCGTGAAAGCGGCTTGCAATCTGTTCAACTACAGGGAGCACTGACGCCGCGAGTTGCGAGCCGTCGAGCGGAACAAGGAAACGGAGATTGCCCTGTTTTGCATGTTGTAACATTATATTCCTTTCAGACTGCTGAGCGAAGCTAGACGCGCGCACTCCTTGCAGATTGCCTGAGCGCTAGCTAGACGCGCTAGCAGTCGTCGTTGCAGTCTGTCTTTCAAGAAGCGACAGCGCTATAACATCAACCTCCTGTAGGGGCTCAATGTATTGCGCCCGAGAATATCTGGTACAACAGAAAGATGTTGAGCGCGATGATCAGCCCTGCAACAATGCTAGCAAGTACCGTCGTCAGCCAATGATTCACCAGTCCACCCATTATACTCTCCCGCCGGGTGAACAGTATAAGAGGGACAAGGGCAAATGGAATACCAAAGCTGAGGATCACCTGGCTTATGACGAGCGTTCGTGTTGGCTCCAATCCAATTATGATGACAATCAGCGATGGCAGCATAGTAATGCTGCGCCTTATCCATACCGGGATACTCCGGCGCAGAAAGCCCTGCATAATAATCTGACCCGCCATCGTACCAACCGTTGTGGATGACAGACCAGATGCTATCAGCGAAATGGCAAACACCCAGCTTGCGGCCTGTCCCAGTAAAGGGGTAAGCGTCCTGTAAGCCTCTTCTATCGTGCCGATTTGGCTCAGGCCTGCGCTATAGAATGTCGCAGCTGCCATAATCAACATGGCCGCATTGACACATCCTGCCAGGCTCATCGCAATGACGATGTCAATCCTCTCAAAACGAACTAACTTCTTGAGCAGACGCGGCGAGCGAGTTACAATGCGCCCTTGCGTCAGAGCTGAGTGTAGGAAGATGACGTGCGGCATCACTGTCGCGCCGAGAATTCCCGCGGCCAACAGGATGCTCTCAGTACCGTTAAATTGCGGGATAACGGCATGATATGCGATAACTCCCCACGCGGGCCGGTCAAGGATCGTCTCAATTACGTAGCATAATGCAATCACTCCGACCATAGCTGTGATAACTGCCTCCATTGCCCGGAAGCCGTAACGCTCCAAACCCAGGATGGCAAACGTCACGAAAGCTGTCAAGATACCACCCCACAGCAGTGGGATATGGAACAGTAACTGGAAGCCAAGAGCTGCTCCCACAAACTCAGCCAGGTCTGTTGCTATAGCCACGATTTCCGCCAGTATCCACATACCCCAGACAATGAGTTGTGGAAAATGCTCACGACACAACTCGGCAAGATTGAGGCCCGTGGCAATACCGAGCTTGGCCGAAAGCATTTGGATGAGCATAGCCATCAGGTTACTTACCACAATGACCCAGAGCAGCAAATAACCAAAGCTCGCGCCCGCTTGAATATTCGTCGCGAAATTCCCCGGGTCGATATAAGCTACACTGGCAATAAACGCTGGGCCGAGAAAAGGCAGCAGGCGACGAATGACCCCTTTTTTGCTCTTTCCGCTAAGTACATCATCAGCTGCACGAATGGTACTGGCATCGCCACGCCCGATTTCAGTCGTGGTTTTCGGAGTTTCAGATGACATATTGATGTGTTCTCCTCACAAGAAGTCGCGCAGCATCTATCCATTATCGAGACTACAGGGAGATAAGCATAAATATTTTTGTGCCGTAATCGTTAACTCCATTCTGTCACATCCTTGCAAGACATTGACCTCGCCAACTTCAACACCCGGTAATACGCCCTGGCAGACAGCAGGCGAATAGAAACCTGGTCGCCCTGATGTGGGGAAAGAGTACATCGGCTGTTGCTGTCAGACAAATTATGATGTATAAAATGGATGTGATGTTTTATAAAGAGCAGACGACTACTCCTGGAGGCTCCCTGTGATCCCTACCCTCCACATCCATTTGCTGGGTGACTTCCGGCTGGTATCGGGCGACACACCGGTGACAACGGTCACTGTTCCCCTTTCACATTGATATCAAAGGAGGAAAACAATGCGCACGCGCGCTGCTGTGATCTATGAAATGGAGAAGCCCCAGCCTTACGCTGAGACACGGCCTCTGGTGATCGAGGAGGTGGAACTGGAGCCGCTTGGCCCAGGCGAGGTGCTGGTGGAAATCGTGAGTGCAGGCCTCTGCCACTCTGACCTTTCCACAATCAATGGGACGATCCCCCGTCAGTTGCCGATGATTCTGGGCCATGAAGCCAGTGGGATTGTGCGCGAGGTGGGGCCTGGTGTCATGAGCGTGAAGCCGGACGATCATGTCGTGTTTTCCTTCGTGCCCACTTGCGGTCATTGCCTCTACTGTGCGATTGGCAGACCAGCCCTGTGTGAAAATGGAACCAAAGCCAACAACGCCGGTACGCTGTTGGATGGAGGGGTGCGTTTTCGTCAGCCAGGCGGACAGCCCATCTTTCATTACCTGGGGGTCTCAGCCTACTCACAGTACACCGTGGCGGCACAGGAGTCGCTGATTCCTATCGAGAAAACGATTCCCCTGGACAAAGCGGCCCTCTTTGGCTGTGCCATTCTGACCGGTGTGGGTGCCGTCATGAACACGGCCCAGGTGCATCCAGGCGAGCCCGTCGTCATCTTTGGGCTGGGCGGGGTGGGCTTGAGTGCCTTGATGGGGGCTAAGCTCGTGGGAGCCTCGCCTCTTGTCGCCGTGGACGCGCTTCCTGCCAAGTTTGCATTGGCCAAACGTCTGGGAGCCGATGTCACCGTGAATGCGACCGAAGGTGACCCGGTGGCTGCCGTGCGCGACGTAACGGGCGGGGGTGCTGAGTATGCCTTTGAAGCGGTCGGCAATGCGAATGTGCTGGCGCAAGCTTACAAGGCTACACGGCGCGGTGGGAAAACGATCAGTATCGGGATAGCACATCCTAAACAGCAGCTTGCGATCCAGGCTCTCTCCCTCGTCACACTAGAGAAAACGATCCAGGGCTCCTTTATGGGGTCAGCCGTACCACTCCGCGATATTCCACGCCTGATCAACCTGTACCTGGCGGGCAAATTGCCTGTGGACGAACTCCTCAGCCCGTCTATCACACTGGACGAGATTAATGAAGGCTTTGATCGCCTGGCACAGGGAACAGTAG
>CAVZJN010000054.1:0-17063 GCA_963775585.1 uncultured Chloroflexia bacterium
GTCAACCAAACGCATGCGGTCAACCTGACGCATGCGGTCGTATTGGACTCGCCGATCCTTGCGGTGAACCAAACGCTGTGCGGTTGTCCTGGATATACCGAACATACGGTCGCCCTGGAGCTTACCCCATGCTAGTCCTAAAACTCCTCCTTACTCCCCTCTTCATCCTCATAATCACCCTCATCGGCCGACGCTGGGGCTCCCTCGTCAGCGGCTGGCTCGTCGGACTCCCCCTCACTTCTGCACCCGTAGTCTTGTTCCTCGCGCTGGAACAGGGTACCGCCTTTGCCTCCCGCGCAGCCCTCGGCAGCTGTCACAGAAACTACATTCAGTAGCCACATTCTGCCTGGCCTACAGCTGGCTTTCACTACGCCTTTCCTGGCAAATCTGCCTGCTTGCAAGTTGGGGAGTCTTCTTCGCCTCAACCTACGTGCTAGAACATATCTCGCTGCCCCTGCTCGCCTCCTTTGTCGTTGTCCTCCTCGTACTGACAGTTGCCGTAGCCTTATTACCAAAAGATCAACAATCGAAAACCGTGGCAACACCGCCGGCCTGGGAAATCGCAGCGCGCATGTTGGCCGCAACGCTCTTCGTCCTCGTAATCACCGAGAGCGCCGCCCTCCTCGGCCCTCGTTTAAGCGGCCTGCTCACTCCTTTCCCCATCTTCGCCAGCATTTTCGGCGCTTTCACCCACGCTTTTCAAGGAGCGCCTGCCGCGCGCCGCGTGCTCCGTGGCGTCCTCGCCGGTTCCTACGCCTTCGCCGTTTTCTTTCTCACCATCTCTGGATTAATCAACAATGTAGGTATCGCCCCTGCCTTTGCCCTCGCCATACTGGCCGCCTTCGTAGTGCAAGGGAGCTCGCTCTGGCTATTACAAAGATATAGCGCAGCCACGTAGGCCTTCATCTGACTCTCTTCCCCACTCCACAAATGCACCTTTATCTGATACACTACATTACCAGAAAGGATAATAAGAAATGTCAGGATCACTTCGTATTGTATATAGCGGTCATCCTTCATGAGTAACTCTTAGGAGAATAAGATTGAGCGTGCGGGCGAAATCCATCATTGTAGGCGTCCTGTTAGCACTGGCATTAGGTTTAACAGCTTTCTTTGCAGTTAAAACCATCCAGGCTTTCAAGGAGTATCAACAACAACACGCACTCATAACGACAGGCGATGTGCGGTCCATTCGGTACTGGATGACCATTCCCTACATCGCCCATACGTACCAGGTTCCGGAGAGTTATCTGTATCAATCCTTGCGCATCACCGATACCCAACCTTCGCGCCATGCCACCCTACACGCACTAGCACTGCGTTATAAGCGTTCCGTCAACAACCTGGTCCACACGCTCCAGGGGGCTATTCAGGTTTACCGCAGGCACCATCCCTACAAACACAAAGCATATCAGCTCGTAACTAACCGGCATATGCCTGACGGGACTACCTGTGACTTTGCAACGCCTCAAATAAAAGGGCATCCTCTTGTAGAGATAATGTGCCGATGAGTACAATCCTCCCTTACCTGATTAACTGGCTGCAGGAGTTTGGCTATCCGGCGCTCTGGCTGGTTGTTTTTGTGGCATCCGTTGGTGCACCTTTACCCATTAGCCTGGTCCTGCTAGCACTGGTGCCTTTGCTGAGTTGGGTAACTATAATGTGTTTCTCCTGATTCTCATCGCTACCAGTGCATCGGTATGCGGCGACAACACAGGCTATTTCATCGGACGACGCTGGGGGACGAAAGCTCTGGATTGGCTAGAACAATCCCGTATACTCCACATTGTTTCACCACAGGTAGTCACACGTTCGCGCGAGTATTTCAAACTTCGCGGTGGATGGGCCATCTTTTTAAGTCGCTTTCTTTTTTCTGCTCTAGGCGGAGCCATAAACCTGCTTGCGGGAGCAGACACTTATCCCTATCGCCGCTTTTTACTCCTCGACGCCAGTGGCGAGTTGATAGGCGTAATGAGCTCAGTGTTACTTGGCTACCTATTTGGTGCTAGTTGGGAAGCTATTGGCGACATTATGGGAGCCTTTTCGGGCCTGACTCTTGCGCTGCTGGTAGTTATACTACTCGCGGTTCGCTTGATAAAGATGCTACAACGCGCTAAAGCTGTGCAGGTTGATCAAACAAGGCAAGCTGTGGACCTCGAAGAGCATTTGCAGGATCGGGTATCCATGACGAGCCGGATCGGACAGTTACCACCTTTAAAAGAAAAAAGCTAGGTGCTGCGAATACCTGATCATGCCCGCCCACATCTTGTCAGTTCTCCCCTTCCCGTGTATAGTAAAGCAGGAAGTAAAATCATCAGGAGTTGGCAGGCATGACTTCTTATTACTCAGTACGTATCTGGCAGCTCAAGCCAGGCCACACAGCTGCCGAGCTGGAGGCATTGGCCTCCTCAGGCTACCTCGAAATGCAGCGCTGGATCCCTGGTGTCGAACATGTCTCCATATTACGCGCAAGTACAGGCTCAGAATACGTTCTTACCACCACCTTCAAAGACGCCGCGGCCTATATTCATTGGCGTCAGCTGGAGCAGGAAGCTTCCGACTACTGGGAGCGTTTCGCTGCCATCCTCATGCAGTGGGAGCGCACATGTCACCTGGTAAGGGAATATACAGGGGAAACAATCTTACACGTCAGTCTCGCTGATCGTAGCGACGAGACACAGTAGTGCAGATGTCTGAAAGATCAAAGGATGCAGCAAAATTACGGCGTCTTGCGAGTGATACGGGTGCGTCTACCTGCCAACGTCACCGCCCAACTCCAGGATAGATATCCCACTGGCTGGCTGCCAGAAGAGCAGTTGGTACACCTGCTCATGCAGGCCAGCACCACCATTGGCCGCGCCTTGAGCAACGATATCGTCTTGGTGGATCCAACCGTCTCGCGCGAACACGCCCGTCTTGACCTGGACGCCTCCGGTTGGCACATTACCAACCTCACCGAGCATAATGTCGTGCGTGTCAATGGTCATCCTGTGCCCAGTGGCGGCAGGGTCCCCATGCACCCGCAGGATATTCTTATCCTCGGTAGTACCATGCTGCAATTGATCGCTCCCAACATCCAGACCACTTCCCCGGAAGAACATCTCGATGCCACGACAGTGCATCTAGCTTCCATTCCTCACCCCGTGCAGCCGGATTATCAACGCTCACGCTTCAACGACGTCTCCACAAAGCGTGCTGGCCAGGGTCCACAGAGTTTGCAAGGTTCCCCAAAGGCATCCGCGTCTGTCACACCGCCACGCTTGCCCTCTACATCCCTGCCCAAACAGCCCGCCCCTGAACTCGCCGCCCAGGTCTGGGAAGAGGGCGAAGAGGAAAGCCTGCTCGGTGCCGGTGTCACCATGCAGTTTGCTCTGCCACAGCGTATGGGCATTCGTACACGCTGGCTGATCGCTGGCATCGGCCTGCTCTTTCTCGCCATCAGCGCTGCCATTACCCTTGTCCTCAATGGCCTGATCACCCTCTCTGCTCTCGCCGAGTATGGCGTCAGCAGCGTATTGGCCGCTATCGTCATCCCCGCCGTACCCGCGATAGGCATCTTCTTGCTCGTCGACTTCATTGACCGCTACGAGCGCGAGCCCTGGTTTCTGCGCATCGCTGCCTTCTTATGGGGAGCCATTATCGCCATCCCACCTGCCCTCTTTATTGAAAGGAGGGTGGATGGCATGCTCACCAACCTGCTCGGGCCAAATACCAGCGATGTCGTTCGCTCGGCCCTTCAAGGACTGAATGCCGGTATCACTGAAGAGACGATCAAAGGTCTCGGCCTGCTGCTGCTCTTCTTTATATTGCGCGATGAATTCGACAACATCACCGACGGCATAGTCTACGCAGCGCTCATCGGCGCAGGCTTCGCCATGGTCGAGAACTTCCGCTATTTCGCCGTCGACTTCAAGCAGTTCTCTGTCTTCCTCATCGTCTACCGCATCGTCCTCGGCTGGCTGAGTCACTCAACTTTCACCGCCTGTTTCGGCGCGTCTCTCGGCTATGTCCGCTATACGCGAGAGCGCTGGCAACAGATCGTTATCCCCCTCATCGGTTTCTTTGTCGCCGTAGGGCTGCACAGCTTCTTTGACTTCGTCGATTTCCAGGCCAGCATCGCCCTGAACAACAACCCGGGCAACAGCGAAGTCGCCTTCCTCTCCCTGCTTGCCCTCATTGGCGATTACATTCCACCCTTCCTGACGCAGATCTTTCTCATCTACGTCCTCATCAAATCCCTTGCTCACGAGGCCGCCATCATCCGCCAGTTCCTCGCCTCCGAAGTCAGCAACGGTATCGTGAAAGTAAATGAGTACGCCCTCGTCCAGAACTCGTTCCTGCGCACCAGGGCCGAGCGCCACGTCTTGCGCAGCAGGGGCTACCGTCAATGGCTCCGCGTCAAAGCCCTCTACCAGACAGAAATCGGCCTTGCCTTCCGCAAATGGCACGTGAGCATGGGCGACAAACCCAAACTAGGCTATCGCCAGCCCGAAGACGCCTACCGCGAGCGCATCAAACGCCTCCGCCACGAAATCCAATCCGCCCAAAAATAAAACCAGCACCTCAGGCTCTGGAGGGCCCCCGAATTGTGGCAATGCCCCCCATCCCCAAACTTGACACACATTCACACCACATGTTAGCATGGAAGCAGGAAAAACACCGAAACATGTAGAGGCACCACTTGCTGGTGTCCATCTTACGTCCATCTAAGTAAGTAATTGGGCGACCACGCTTGCTCTGCTGGTCGCCTTTGTGAGGAAAAACACACGATGAGGCTGGAGCGGGCTGAACTGCTACAGATCTACTACTTTATGCGCCTCACCCGAGCCATGGAAGACCGCATCCGCACCCTCTTTTTACAGGGACGTGTCGCCGGTGGAGTCTACACAGCGCAGGGACACGAGGCCACAACCGTCGGAGCAGCAATGACGCTGCGCGATGGTGACTGCATCGTACCGCAGCATCGTGATCTGGGGATGCATCTTGTACGAGGCAGCTCGCCCCGCGCGGTGATGTGTCAGTGGCTTGCTCGCGGTAACTCTCCCACTCTTGGGCGTGACGGACAAATGCACATCGGCGATATGCTTCACGGTATCGTGCCATCAATCAGTATGCTGGGCGAATCCCTGCCCGTCGCCTGCGGCGTCGCCTTGACCATGAAGATGCGCAAACGTTCAACAATCGTGCTGGCTTCCTGCGGTGACGGGGCCACCAATACCGGGCCGTTCCACGAGGCCCTCAACTTTGCTTCCGTCCAGAAGCTCCCTATCATCTTCGTCATCGAAAATAACGGCTACGCCTACTCGACCCCCACCTACAAACAGTTTGCCATCCAGAATCTCTCCGACCGCGCCATGGCCTATGGAATGCCAGGCGGGACCGTCGATGGCAATGATGTGCTGGCAGTCATCGCGGCCGTCGAACGCGCGGGCGAGCACGTGCGCAGCGGCAAAGGCCCCGCCCTTGTCGAATGCAAAACCTTCCGCGTCCGGGGACACTCTGAGGCCGACAAAGCCGATTACGTGCCCAAACAACTGCGCGACGAGTGGCTGGCCAAAGATCCCATCCCGCGCTTCGAAGCCTATCTTACCAAAGAGAACATCTTGACGGAGACCGTCAAAGCCGAGATCGAGGCGAAAGTCAAGACGACCGTCAGCGATGCTGTAGCTTACGCTGAAGAAAGCCCTGCCCCCGATCCCGCCACCGTAGCGGATTACGTGTTTGCTCCCGCCGGGCCAATCTCCATTGTCGGTGAGCCTGGCGCCGCAGACCCACGCTACGTCAACGCGCTGGACACACGTACCGGCAAGCCCTTCACTACCATGGATGCGGCCACAATCAAGACACCCGAGGAGGTTGGACGACGATGAGCGCAGTCACATACTTAGAGGCAATAGGCCAGGCTATACGTGAAGAGATGCAGCGCGACGAGGCCGTCTTCCTCCTTGGCGAAGACGTGGGAACCTACGGCGGAGCATTCAAGGTCAGCGCGGGCCTGCTGGAAGAGTTCGGCCCTGAGCGCGTCATCGATACGCCAATGGCCGAGGCCGCCATCATCGGTTCCGCCGTTGGAGCAGCCCTCATGGGCATGCGTCCCATCGCCGAGATGCAGTTCATCGACTTCATCACCTGCGGCTTTGACCAGATCATCAACATGGCCAGCAAAATGTACTGGCGCTCCGGTATGCCTGTGCCAATGGTCATTCGCGGCCCCTCCGGCGGCGGCACCAAAGGTGGCCCATTCCATTCCGCCAGCCCCGAGGCATGGTTCTTCCATACGCCCGGCATCAAAGTCGTCGTTCCATCAACCACCTACGATGCCAAGGGATTGCTCAAAGCCGCCGTTCGCGACAACAACCCTGTCCTTTACCTGGAACACAAACTGCTCTACCGCCTGCCCGAGCTGCGTGAAGAGCTGCCCGAGGAAGATTACATCGTTCCCCTGGGCAAAGCCATCACCCGCCGTGAAGGTGAAGACATGACCGTACTCACCTACGGTGCCATGGTGCGCCAGTGCCTGAAAGCTGCCCAGACTCTTGAGGAAGAGGACGACCTGGAAATCGAGATCATCGACCTGCGCAGCCTTACGCCGCTCGACCTCGAAGCCATCCTGGAATCGGTCAAGCGCACCAACAAAGTACTGATCGTGCACGAGGATATACTCACCGGCGGTATCGGCGCCGAGCTATCCGCCATCCTGGCCGAAGACCTCTTCGAATACCTCGATGGCCCAATCACACGCGTCGCCGCGCCCGACGTCCCGTTCCCATACGCGCCGCCCTTAGAGGCCGCCTATCTACCCAATGCTGAAAAAATACTCACCGCGGCCCGCCAACTCGCCGCCTACTAACCGGAGGTACAGGGAGAGGCTTTCAAGAGTAGGTTATTTTGAAGGGGAAGGAAACCCAATGAATGATCGCTCGTGTTTGTCAAAAGCAAAACATGTAATACAAAGGAGTTACACATGCCGACGATGGTAAAAATGCCACGCCTGGGCGAATCAGTCGCAGAAGGAACCATCGGCTCCTGGCTCAAAAAAGAAGGCGATTGGGTCGAACAAGACGAATCACTCGCCGAAATCATCACCGATAAAATAAACGCCGAGCTCCCATCGCCCGTCGCAGGCCGCCTCGCAAAAATACTGGTCAAAGCCGACGAAACCGTCGCCGTAGGCGTAGACATCGCCCTCATCGAAGAGAACGCTGACGTCTCAGTATCCCCACCCGCCCAGGCCGCGCCCGGACCCGATGCCGCCCCGCTAAAAAGTGTAGCGCAGGCCGCCACCTCTGTCATGGAGACGAGAGAGATCAGGTCAGGCAATGGAGCCAGCGCAACTACCACACAACGCAGGAACGAGGAAGAGCGCCAGCGTATCTCCCCCCTGGCCCGTCGCCTTGCGCGCGAGCATGACATCGACTTGAACCAGATCACCGGTACCGGCACCGGTGGGCGTGTGCGTAAAGAAGACATCCTCGCCTACGTCGCGCAGCGCCAGGCTGCGCCCGTCGCCGTCTCCTCTTCATCATCTTACGCGCCACTACCGTATACGACAACAATACAGCAACCTGCTGCCGTAGGGGCCGACCTCGGAGCCCAATTCATTGCGCCCTCATCCACACCTGTATCCGTGCCAACGCCAACACCAACCACCACAGCAGGTGCGGACGTGGAAATCATCACGCCGGACCGCGTGCGCCTCGCTATCGCCGAGCACATGGTGCGCAGCAAGCGTACCTCACCTCATGCCACCACCGTTGTCGAGGTCGATATGACCAACATCGCTAAATGGCTGGAGAAGAACAAAGAAGACTTCAAGCGGCGTGAGGGCTACAGTATCAGCTACGTTCCCTTTGTCATGAAGGCCGTCTGCGAAGGTATACGCAAATTCCCCCTGATGAATTCAAGTTGGACCGAAGACAATAAGATCATCATCAAGAAGCGTATCAACCTCGGTATGGCCGTTGCCACCGATGTCGGTTTAGTAGTGCCAACTATTTATGATGCCGACCAGTTCACCCTGGCTGGCCTGGCAAAGCAGATTAATGCCGTTGCCCAGCGAGCTCGTTCCAATAAGCTCACCATCCAGGACGTGCAGAATAGCACCTTCGTTGTGAATAATCCCGGTACATTTGGTACAATAATCTCGGTACCAATAATCAATCAGCCCCATGCTGGCATTCTGAGCATGGACGCTGTAGTCAAACGGCCAGTAGTTATCGAAGACGACGCTATAGCCGTGCGTTCCATGATGTACCTGTGCCTCTCCTTCGATCATCGCATCCTGGATGGCGCGGGCGCCGGCGGCTTCTTGCAAGCCGTCCGCACAAAACTGCAAAGCCATGGCAAAGAAATAGACGTCTATTAATCGTAGGGGCCCGATGTATCACGCCCCCTGACAAGGAAACCAAAATGACGACCACCATTCCAGAGCGCCGTCCAGAATGGCTGCGAGTGCGCCCGCCAAAGGGCGAAAACTACGAAAGCCTCAAGCACTTGATGCGTAGCAAAGAACTGCACACAGTCTGTGAGGAGGCGCGCTGCCCCAATATTGGCGAATGCTGGGGTCATAAAACCGCCACTTTTATGATCCTGGGCAGCGTCTGTACGCGTAGCTGCGGCTTCTGCGCCGTAGAAACGGGACGTCCAATTGGCCTGGATTGGGAAGAGCCAAAACGTGTCGCCGAGGCCGTACAGAAAATGGGTTTGCGCCATGCCGTGGTCACCTCCGTCAACCGTGACGAATTAAAGGATGGGGGTGCCGCCGTCTTCGCATCCACCATTCGCTGGATCCGCCGCCTGAACCCGGACTGCCGGGTAGAAGTCCTCACTCCCGACTTCAAAGGCGTCTACGAGGCCCTCCAGGTCGTCATCGCCGCCAAACCCGATGTCTATAACCACAATGTAGAGACTGTCCCCAGGCTCTACAAACGCGTGCGCCCCCAGGCCATCTACCTGCGTTCCCTACAGGTCTTACAATGGGCCAGGGAGATGAATCCCGCTGCCCCCACGAAGTCTGGTTTCATGTTGGGTTTAGGCGAGACCTGGGACGAGATTATCGAGGTCATGCACGACCTGCGCGAGCACAAAGTCGATATCTTGACCATCGGGCAGTATCTCCGCCCGTCGTTTCATCACCTGCCTATTCAACGCTATATCCCGCTTGAGGAATTTGCTACTTTGAAGGCAGAGGGCAAGAAGATGGGTTTTCGCCACGTGGCATCTGGCCCATTTGTGCGCAGCTCATATCATGCCCACGAACAAGCCGATGGCGCTGCAGCCGTGCAAGAACAAACACAGTAAGTGATGGAAGTAGGAGGCCAATGAGAGCATTCGTCAATGGCATCAACATCGCCTATGATGATCATGGCATCGGGCAGCCTCTCCTCTTCCTGCATGCTTTCCCCTTGAATAGAAGCATGTGGAGTGGAGAGTTGACTGCGCTACTGCCGGAGGGACACTTTCGCCTCGTTGCCCTTGACTGGCGTGGTTTTGGCGAGAGTGATATCACCACGGGCATCTCCACCATGGAACAGTTTGCCGACGACGTGGCCGGCCTGATGGATGCGCTGGGAATGCCAAACGCCATTCTCTGCGGACTGTCAATGGGTGGCTATGCTGCCTTCGCCTTTCTACGCAAATATCCACAACGCGTAAAAGGCTTGATCCTGGCTGATACTCGTCCCGGCTCAGATACCGACGAAGCAAAGGCGAACCGTGAAAATGTGGCGCAACTTGCCGAGACAGGCGGCCCGGGAGCTATCGCCGATCTCCAGTTGCCGAGATTGATCTCGGATGAAACGCGCCAGCATCATCCTGAGGTAGAGGCGCGCATCCGCCGTATGATCGAGGCAGTCACTCCTCAGGGTATTGCCGCGGCCTCCCGTGGAATGGCGCAACGTGCCGATTCAACCGATCTGCTGGCCAGTATTGCCTGCCCAACACTGGTGATCGTTGGTGAGTACGATGTCTTAACTCCTCCCGCTGTCGCGCAAGACTATGCCGCGCAGATAGCCGATGCCCAATATATCGTTATTCCTAATGCCGGTCACCTGTCAAACCTGGAACAACCAGAGTCTTTTCATCAAGCTATCAGCGGCTTTCTACAAAGTATATCGTGGTAAATTGGTACGTCATCGAGTAGGTCCATCTTTGTATCATGGAGGAACATAGAGTGGGTGGAGCATGAGCCAGCAGAAAAATAATTATGAAGGTCGCCATCCGATTGTCCTGGTCGTGGATGACAATCCAGCCATTCGGGATATGGTTTCCTGGGCACTCGAACTTGATGGGTGTGAGCCGGCAGAAGCGGCTGAAGGGTACGAAGCTTTAGCATGGATGGACAATGCTTCCCGTCAAGGGCGCTATCCCGATGTCATCCTCCTGGACCTGACCATGCCGGGTATGGATGGCCACATGTTCCTTTCGAAACTCCATGCACAGTGGGAGGCCAATCGTCCCTTGCCCGCAATCGTTATAATTACAGCACGAGTAACAGATACTGACATCTCCACTTTGGGCGTAGAGCATGTCATTGTCAAGCCCTTTCATGTGCGCGCATTGCTTGATTTGGTCCGTAAATTGACGAACCCTTTAAGAACCTGATTCGGTAATATCGCTGTTGCGTAACTAAACTACCCGCCGAGAATCATTCTGATATCCATACATCATCATATTCAAAGCCTGTCAGCAGCAATGAGAGTGTCTTCAATGCGCTGTTCGATAGGTTCTCCCTTTGATATTTGGCGCCTTTGCCTGAATATTGGGTAGAGAGGCCACCGTATTGCTAGAAGCGGGATAGCCCAGACCCAGAGTCCGCGCAGATATGCCCACTGAAACCCCGGTAGGCCTGGTATGAAGCTATCATGAGGTCCCCAGGCATAGAAGCAATACATACTGAGCATACTGAAGGCGAGGAGATAAGCCGCGAAAGGTAGTCTTAAAAAGCCAAACAAGACGATATCATCCTCACCGGTGGCTTCAACCAGAGCATAAAGCCCAAATAACGTGACGACATACCATGGCCAGAACCAGGGCGTTCCAATACAGCAATAGAGCAGCCAGGCCAACGCCAGCCAGCGTACCAGGCTCGGTAGCGTCGTCATTGTATGCACTCTCACCATCGCTTGCCAACAGAGCGCTCCATAAAGAATGACGAAAATACCTATACTCAACGAATGCGCAACATTCTCTGCAACAGAGCCGTTCAGTGGGGCAAGTGGGTAGCCCAACGCACCCGCGATACTGTTATAGAGATGGCTGAAAAATTCCGGCAACGTATTGATGGCGCGTGAAGTGGTGGGGTTCATCTGAAAGACACGCAGTATTTCTCCATGTTGCCAGAACGGCGCATACAGCAGGATGATGGTACCAGCATAGGTTAGCGCCGCCACTAGAGTGCGGGCAAGCGGTGATCCTACAGGTGTGTTTGTCTCAGGTGTCTCTTGCTTCCAAATAAAGATGAGGAAGAAGGGGAGCAGCAGTACGGCATTTAACTTGAGGCATGTCGCCAGGGCAAGCATAAGCATAGCTGCAATATATCCGTTCGTTCTATGCTTCCCCGGTAAGAGGAACCAGGTCGCTAACAAAATGAAAAGCAGCAACACAGCATCGTTGTGGGCATTGACGCAGGCTTCAAAGAGCAGCAATGGATTCCAGGCAAAAGCGAGGGTTGCCAGTATGCGCTTTTGCTGCGAAACCCGCCCTGTCAGGCGCTGCATTTGTCCTGCAATCGACCAGATGAGCAGTGTTGAGCAAAGGTGGGAGATCAGTCCGAAAATACGCAGCGCTATTACCATTGGTAAAAGCGATTGTTCGCCAAAAAGAAGTGTAATCCATTGTAATAGGCTGGTAATAGCGGCCCACGAAGGTCCGTATGCCGAAGGTTGATTGTTCCAGTAGAGATGGACATACACTGGATCGGTACTGATAGCAGTTGGTAGTGTTGTCAAAGGGTTGAGATGGTAGATCACTCCTATACGTGCGTAACTAATGTATGAAAATAAATCAGGAGAGGTAACAACTGGAATAAGAGTACACAGAAATCCCAGCAATAGTGTCGAGTACAAGATATAGCGAAGGGTAGTAACAGGTCGGGGAAGGTGGCGCAGTGCAAACAAATACGCGAGAAGGGCTAAGAAAAAAGCAGCTAGAAGCAAAGGTACTTCAAGCCAACTGAGTGACACAGGCGGAGGAGTTGGATGGATACTGTTCAATGAAGATGTAACGCTCCAGCCTGGAAAAAGCAGATGTGTAGGAAGGAGTGGCCATGTCCCACTGTTTGTTAAAATAGCGGTATGAAACCAGAACCCTTCTAAAGGTAACACAGCATCTAGCAATAGAATCGCGCATACCATTGCCAGGAGGAGTGTAAAAGGCAGCAGCCTCTGTATTGTCGTGACACCTTTTATTGGTGTCGGCTCTTCACTTGTGGCATCTCGATTTGTGCCAGATTGTACCATTTCACCTTTTGTTTGCATTGCTACAGTGTACACTGGAATATGGGTGTGAGCAAGAGCGAAAAAGCGATAACAGAAGATTGATTCTTCCCTTAGCTTCTCTTGAGGAATTCTTGACAACTGTTTGCTAGAATAATAACCAGAGAGACTGAGTGCAGTCTGTCTAGATACCTGGAAACAAAGTGGGAACGATCGTATGAATCCCAATGAAGATATACATAATCAACCGACAGAAGCGTTTACAAAGGGAGACTCTGTGTCGCGAATACCCTCCATGGGTCAAGCTATTCCACCTGCACCCGCGGCACCAATTGCTGCAGCCCCTCGCAAACGGAAGATATCGCGCCGTGCGCTCATTGGAGCCTCGATTGCGGGTCTGGCGGGAGCAGGAATAAGTGGCTTTGCCTTCGAGCAAATGTTGCAACGGGGCGGATTGAACGCGGTCTTCCACTTTAATGGGCCTATGGCAAGTACGCCTCAGATTGGACACTTGTTACGGCGCGCAGGTTTTGGTGCAACGCCTGATGAACTATCTACCTATCGCGCTCTAGGTTTTAACGGCGCTGTAGATCGACTCATCAACTATCAACAGGTCTCGGAAGATGATACAGAGAATCGACTCAAAGCGCTGAACCTGATTCTTAGCAAGCCGAATGACCAGCAGCGCTGGTGGTTACTGCGTATGGCCTGGACACAGAGGCCGCTCTTAGAGAAGATGACCCTGTTTTGGCATGGCGTACTCGTGAGCAGCTTCCGTAAAGTGGGTGGCCCAAGAGCATTCGCACGTATAATGGTGCAAAACCAGTTCCTGCGTGAACATGCCTTTGATACCTATGATAACATCTTACTGGGCATCACTGCCGACCCGGCTATGCTCTTCTACCTCGATCTCACGAAAAGTACAAAGAACGCTCCTAATGAAAACTATGCGCGTGAGTTGATGGAACTCTTTACCCTGGGGCTAGGTCATTATACTCAACAGGACGTCTATGAGGGTGCGGCGGCGCTCACCGGTTGGCATGTCAGAGGGTTGACCTCGCGTTATCTGCCCAACGATCATAGCGATCTGACGAAAACCTATCTTGGGCAGACAGGGAACTTCGACTATAAGGATGTGGTGCGGATACTTGCCAACCACCCTGCGACCCCCTGGTTCATCTGTCGCAAACTCTTTACGTTCTTTGTGTATGAGAATCCTACTACCAATGACTTAAAACCGCTGGTAGATACCTATGTGCAGAGTGGTCACAATATGGGCGAGGTGATGCGTACCCTGTTGCTTTCACCTCAGTTTTCTTCGACAAAGGCCTACCGCAGTCGCATCAAGTCGCCGGTCGAATATACCGTCGGCGCATACCGGGCTTTAAATATCCAGGGGGATGGCAATGGATTGCCGCTTTTTCCGCTTTTGATGGGGCAGACGGTGTTTGATCCGCCCAATGTGGCTGGCTGGCCAGGTGACAAAGTAAGTGCGCTCTGGCTCAATAGCGGAACATGGATGACCCGTCTGAACTATATCGATGTCCTGTTAGCTCGCGGCACATTTACGCGCCAGGAACAACCATCACCTTTGGATGTTCAGGGGATCGTTGATGCCAATAATATCGACTCTCCTGAGCATTTTGTCGATTTCTTTTCGTCATTCTTACTCGACGGTGTCGTTGATCAAAATCGAAGGACGCAGTACATAGACTACTTTTCCGCGCAGGACACGAGTAGGGGGAATGCACAAATTACTCTGAAGAACGGCCAGAGTTATCCATTGAATTGAGTGCGTGGAACACTCTACTTGATGATGGCTTCACCAGAGTACCAGCTCAATTAAGGAAGACAAGCTATGAAACTATCGCGAAGAGCAATGATAAAGGATGGGTTTTTAGCAGTATCAGCGGGTATGATTATGCCATCTATTTTCAGTAGGGGCATAGCTTCCGCACGAGCGCAGTCTATCGACGGCTCCCGAATTGCTCAGGCGTCAGGCGACCGCACCTTGATTGTGATACAGATGGCAGGTGGAAACGATGGATTGAGTACAGTTATCCCAATCGGAGACCCATTGTATCACCAGGTGCGTCCCACCCTTGCTATTCCAGATGCCAAAGTACTGCCGCTTGATACAAGGCTGGGACTACATCCCAACCTGGCGCCATTAAAGCAGCTCTGGGATGGTGGGCACATGGCGATTATCGAAGGTGTGGGTTACCCCAACCAGAGTCTGTCCCACTTTCAAGCGATGGATATCTGGCAAACCCTTGACCTCAGCGGGGCTGGCAGTGAAGGATGGCTTGGCAAACTCGTCTCCGGCTGGGTTGACCAGGACGGCCATCCCTTCAAAGCGCTGGATATTGGGGTGCAGACGGCTCAAGCTCTTGCTTCAATCAGCGCTCCCGTTCCAACACTGGCAAATGTCAACACGTATCGCCTGTATCCTGATCCTGCCGATACAGATAATGGCAATGCTCGCCTGCAAGCACTGATGAAGCTCTATAATTCGTATCCCAAGACATCGCCTTACGCGGCTTTGCTCGACACAACAGCGCTGAGTGCCCAGGACGGTTCGCATCAGTTACATGATGCAGATGCGCAATATCGAGCCGCTGTAACCTATCCTACTGGCCCATTTGCTGCCGGGCTAAAAATATTGGCGGAGGCTATTGTCGAGGGCCTGGGATTGCGTGTAGGGTATGTAACCCTTGGTGGATTCGATACCCATGCCAATCAGCAAGCAACACATGATACGTTGATGAAGATATTGGCTGATGGTCTTTCAGCCTTCTATACCGATCTTTCGAATCATGGCAAAGCTGATAATGTTGTAATCATGACCTGGTCAGAGTTCGGGCGTCGCGTCGAAGAGAATGGTAGCCTGGGGACCGATCATGGTACCGCTGCCCCGATGTTCGTGCTTGGAAATCCCGTCAATAGGGGCATTTTTGGTGAGCCTCCCAGCTTAAGCAGCCTGGATAATACGGGTAACCTGAAATATACCACCGATTTCCGCTCTGTCTATGCGACAGTGCTCGATCGTTGGCTCGGCGCGTCTTCTCAAGATGTGCTAGGTGGCTCATTCGGTTCACAAGATTTCCTCCCTCAGCCATAATATATCCTACCGGATGGGTTACAGATGATTGTATTTGCTGTCATCTGTATCCCATTGTTATATTCCACTCTCTTTTCGGTTGTTGACATAGTCTCCTCTTTTCTGTATATACTGCTGTAGATAAAGAAAGAAAGCATGTCAGCCGTGAAAAGATTGCTAAAAATACCAGCAGTGCGAGTGATATTGGCAATAGCATTTATATCCATTGCCGTTGTGCTCAGTTTTTTCCTGCCAAAGGAACAGGACCCCAACATTGGCTTGACCACAGATACAGTGCCGCCAACAGTCGGTATCACCAATCCTATTGGCTCTATTATGGTGAACCGCAGCGTTGTTTACAAAGATATCACTATCATGGTGACAAAGGCGGAAGAAGCTGGAGCATTTTCAGATGATCATAAACGGGCTGGTACCTATACGGTACGAGTGCATGTTCATGTGCAACCAGGGGATACCATTCAATCTCCAGTTGGAGTAGACTTTGCCTCGTTAGTGCTGCTCGTTCTTCCAGATGGGCAAGTAATCTCACCGAAGCTTGTTACCACACTTCCAATAGTATTTCCAAAACAAGCAAAAGATGGCTTTTTTGATTTTCCCGTTCCCACGCAAGAGTCACTCTCATCGTTGACCCTTCGTGTAGGCAGCGACGCCTCGGTGGCTTTCAGCCAGTAAATTAAACGGAAAAGCAGCAGCCATTCCATCTCATGGATAAATGCTGATTTTCCGCTTCGTACCTTATTCATCCTCGTTTGGTGCTCCGACATGCTCTACGCGATGCTGCACGTCGGCAAGAACTTGAAGCCGGGGAGTATCTTCAGGTTGGTTGGCCTGGGCGACACTTTGAACCAGATCCTCTAAGGCCAGGTAATATTCCACCAGTATACGCTCTCCGCTGGTGTGTGCAATGCAATCTTCTAGTAGCGCTTGTGCTTCCTCGTAAGCATCCAGGCGTTGTTGGGCCTCTTTCAGCCTCTGTTGCCGCTGAATGAGCTGCCATTCCAGGTTTTGCCGTTCCCGTCGGCGTAACCGCGTTTCCTGTGGTTCCTGCATTATCGTTTGCTGTAGAGCGAGCGCAGCCTCTCCAATCTCTACCGCTGTTTCCTTACAGCGCCGTGTTAGCCACGCCCGCACTGCATGTGTGCGTACAAGAATGTTGGCACTTTCAGGGAGGCGTAGATTATCGTCCGAAAGCAGTTCGTCGCTTCCAATCTCAGTAGAGGTGCCAGGTATTTCGTTATCAAAATCCATGTGACTTTTTCCCCAGGTATCATGTAAAATCTCATTACATCGTAACATGGAGGCGCAAACATAGCAACAAATTGCCCTTACTATTGTGGGGGCATCTTTTTCTCTCTATCGACAGTCTGGTAATTCTTTTCTTTTTTTGCTATTATCCTGGGGTCTGTATCGCTGGGCAGAGAGATGCTTCGCTGCGCTCAGCATGACAATGCTCTACTCAGCAAGTATGATTCTAATTGCCGGAGTTGACTTGAGGCCTGAACTCAGCA
>CAVZJN010000055.1:0-34105 GCA_963775585.1 uncultured Chloroflexia bacterium
GGAAATAAAAGGTATGATCAAACAGGTTGGCGCAATGCAGTATGTTTTGGCGAGATAACTAGAAGAGCAGAGATGATTCACCTCGATCACATCCTTGAAGCGACAAGCGGCGTTCTCCTCTATACTGGCAAACAGAATCACTTTGATGCGTTTTGCCATGACACGCGACAGCTCACTCCGGGGGAGATGTTTGTGGCAGTACGTGGAGAGCAGGGAGATGGGCATGATTACCTGCTGGACGCGATACAACGTGGAGCAGCAGGTTTGCTGGTAGAGACACACATCATGGGATCCCTCCCGCAAGAAACTCGAACTTCATTGGAACGAGCAGGCATCGCGACTATCGCGGTAGCAGACACTCGTATAGCTCTGCAAAACTATGCCAGCTTTATCTTGCGACTCTGGCATCCCACAATCATAGCCGTGACTGGTAGTACAGGTAAAACAAGTACAAAAGAAGCCATTGCTGCGGTGCTCACAAGCAATTTCGCTACCTTCAAAAGCTGGCAGAACTACAACGACCTGCTTGGACTGCCTCTCTCGCTTGGCCGCCTCGAAGATCGTCACGAATTCGCGGTATTGGAATTGAGCTGTGACCATCCAGGTGAAATCAGCGATCTCTGTCGTATTACTCGACCCGATATTGGCGTCCTGACGAACATCAGCCCGACGCAACTGCAGTTTTTTGGTACAGTTGAACGCCTCGCTGCTGAATTGGGTACAATGCTTGCTGCACTCCCTGAAGATGGGCTGGCGATCGTCAATGGTGATGATGAACTCATACGCTCTTTAACAGCAGCATGTGTCGCATCAGTTACTCCCTTTACACCTTCAACAGTGCGAGATGTACAGGTGGGATGGACGGTATCCTGTGTTTTGTCTGAGACGTGCGAAGGCGCAAACACAGAGCGTCTGGTTCCCCTTTCGTCCCGCCTTATCGGTAGGCATTTTGTGACAACGATGCTCGCTGCCTATTATGTGGGAAGACATTGCGGCTTGAAGGATGAGGAGATACAGCATGCATTGGCGCCTTTGCATTCCCTCACTGGAAGGTTGCATACCCTGCCAGGGCTGTACTCAACGACGCTCCTGGACGATACGCACAATGCCAGTCCCGCCTCGATGATTGCCGGATTGGAGGCGCTCAGAGAACTTCCGACGGATTGTCGTATTGCGGTACTCGGCGACATGTTGCGTTTAGGCAATTACGAGGAAGAGGCGCATATCGCTGTAGGGCGAAAAGCGGCGGCATGTGTCGATTATCTGATTACTCGCGGAGAATGGGCAGCCCTCATTGCCGAAGCCGCGCAGGAGGCAGGACTTGCGACAGAGCAAGTGATTGTCACTTCAACACATGAAGATGCAGCAAAGGCTGCGCGCGCCATTATGAATTTACCAGGTGAAAACTCTCGGCACACTGAGTCGCACACGAAGGCTATTGTGCTGATCAAAGGTTCTGAGGAGACACGCATGGAGCGGGTAACCGAGATGATCATGGCTGAATCAGCGCACGCTCCAGAATTACTGGTGCGCCAGACGCCCGGCTGGAAACAGATTGTGGTCATGCGCGCGGATCGTCCTACCTGGGTTGAGATCGATCTGAGCGCTATTGCGAACAATACCTGGCAGATCAAAGCGCTGCTAGGACCTCGGGTGCGCATTTTAGCTAGCCTCAAGGCCGATGCTTACGGCCATGGCGTGGTCAAAGTGGCCCGTACCGTACTGCATAATGGCGCAAGTATGTTGGGGGTGGCAACGGTGAACGAGGCTAGGCCCTTGCGCGAGGCAGGGATCGATGCCCCCATTCTTGTCTTTGGCTATGTGCCACTCTGGCAAATGCGCGAAGCCGTCCGTTTAGACCTGGCAGTTACCCTCTATTCAGTAGAATCTGCTCAAGCGCTCTCCCGTGCAGCCCTTGCCCTCAAACAGAGCGCCAAAGTTCATATCAAAGTCGATACAGGTATGGGGCGTTTAGGTATACGAGCAGAGCAGGTCGACGAGGTTCTGGCGCTTGTGCGCGAGATTCTCGCATTGCCGGGCCTTGAAATGGAGGGTATTTTTACCCATTTTGCCTTGGCTGATGCGCGAGATCAGGCGCACATGTATCTGCAACTTGCGCGCTTCCGGGAAGTAGTAGGCGCATTAGAAGAACTTGGCCTGCGACCACCTCTTGTCCATGCGGCCAACAGCGCGGCATTGTTGAGCCTCCCCGAGGCGCATTTCGACATGGTCCGACCAGGGATCGCCCTCTATGGACTTGACCCATCGGAAGAGGTGCCCATCCCGGAGAGTTTTCGTCCTGCACTCTCTTTCAAAACCCAGGTGTCACAGGTCAAAGTTATACCGGCAGGAGAGTGTATTAGTTATGGCTGTACCTATGTAACAGAGACACCTACATGCGTAGCCGTCCTACCTGTCGGTTATGCGGACGGTTTCAGGCGAGCGCCTGCAAACTGGGGGAGTGTATTGCTTCACGGACAAGCAGCGCCCATTCTGGGGCGTGTTTGTATGGATCAATGCATCATCGATGTTACGCATATACCTCAAACACGTGTTGGGGATGAAGTGGTACTGATTGGACGACAGGGGCAGGCATCGTTGACCGCGGAAATAGTTGCCCAGCGCCTGGGTACCAGTAACTACGAGGTTGTCTCAGCCATTCTTGCCCGTGTGCCGCGGGTGGATTAATGTCCACGGGACTTAACACAGCTAGTACAAAAAAACCTTTTCCTCCAATAGAGGACATAAGACGCGGGAACTTGTGATGATACCAGGTGAAATGGCGAAAAATACTTCATCAGAAACAACACCTTCTGAGCAAAACCCTTGCTCCGCAGTAATAATTGCTAATCCAGCTTCGGGTGGCTATATACAACATGCGCGCCAGGTAGAAGAAACGCTGACCTTCTTGCGCGAAGCAGGATGGAGGGTCGAACTACGGTTGACGAGGGAAGCTGGTGATGCCAGCCGCCTGGTACGTCAGGCTGTAGCGCAGAAGATCGATGTAGTCATCGCGGCAGGTGGTGATGGTACTATTAATGAGATTATCCAGGAACTGGCCGGCAGCGAAACTGCATTAGGTGTTCTCCCCTTCGGCACCGTTAATGTGTGGGCAAGAGAAACAAGTATTCCGCTGGATATAAGCGGTGCGCGAGAAGTGTTGCTCAATGGCGTGCGGCGCCATGTTGACCTGGGCAAGGTGAATGATCGGTATTTCCTGCTGATGGCTGGTATTGGTTTTGATGCTGATGTGGCAAACGCCATCGAGAAAAAACCTATCAAACGCCTGGGTGTACTGGGTTATCTGCTGGTTGGGGCGTGGCTTGGGCTTGGTTACGAGAGTTTTCGCGTTCATTTAACCATCGATGGCCGATTGAAAAAGAGAAACGCTCTGCAAATTGTTGTCGGCAATACCCGGCTCTATGCTGGCGCCATTAAATATACATGGAACGCAAAGTGTGACGATGGGTTACTGGATGTATGTGTCGTGCGCAGACGTAGTATGTTGGGTCGGATCAAGGTGCTCCTGGATTTTTTATTCTATCGTGAACAGCGCCAGCAATGGGTCAGTTATGAAAAATGCGAGACGCTGGAAGTGCGTACACGTAAGCCGATTGCGATCCAGGTAGACGGTGATCCATTCGGGTACACACCGGCTCGCTTCACCGTTGCTCCACAAGCACTCAAAGTGATTGTACCCCGGCAGGCGCCACCAGAATTATTTTCGTAGGAGCAGCCGGGCCGTACCATGTGGGCTATAACTGCTGCGAGCAGTAAGCCTCTCGATTGCTCAACGCCTGTAGTTAAAGGCGATATTGACGACCATAATGGTGAGACAAATCAGGCCTAATGCAATCAGCGCGCCACTAAAGATGCCGCCACCTGATGTCCCAAGAGTGATGGCAGTTAAAGGAACAAGCATGACCACCGAGACGATAGCTAAGGCGAGGCGCATTCCCGCTGGAGCATTACTGCTCCAGGACCCCTGTTGTGCAAGTTTCTGCCCTGTATAAGTTCCAGTAAAGGGGTCTCTATAGCCGCTTTCGTAGTTATCCAAACGAGGTTCCTGCTGTTGACGATTACCTTCATCGTAATCCATTCTCTGTTGCGACATCGCGGGTTACTCCTTCAAACTCAACGCATACAATCAATACCTCTGACTCAATCACCTTACATACGAATAAATGTGGGGGGAGTTGCATTTGTTCTATATACAAATACACACTACAAATACACAGAACAGTTACAAAAACAGGCAACAGGTTCTCAGAACGAGAAAAAGGACATGTCCTTCCTGCTCACGCATCCAAATTCAGCGATCTATGAGTACGCACTGCGTCAAGTGCTTCGAGTACCTGCAAGATATCTTGGCAGACATCGACCATTATCTGTGGTAACCAATCCTCAGGGCGAGGGTTATCGGCAACAACCTCATTTTCCTCGTTATCGTCATCCATTTCGCGCCGGCGCCACCCGCTTACCCGTTCTTGGTGAGAGTGGTGATCATCATGAAGGCCATGCATCCCCTCGGGATGCCAGATGGGAAGTTCTACCCGTTGTTGCAGCGTGAGTACCTCTGGCTGCAAACGGTTTTCATGCAAAGTCATAGTGATACCAGGACGTGTCTCAATTGCACGGCTGCTGTGCTCGCTTGCGCGCAACTTGAGCATCTGGGTGAGTGAGAGTAAAACTGACTCTGAGAGTGATGCACCTGTCCCATTTAAAACTAAACTATACGAGAGGTCAACGACAAGAGGTGGAATATCTCGTGTATGCAAATGTGGGCAATCATCTTCGGGCTCATGGAAGAAATCACAAACACCGGCGGGACCATCTAGTGAGAGGGATGTATCCAGAGCGCCCCAGGTGAACGAAAATGTACAGGTACTGCGATGTTCCACTTCTTCGCAACTTCCAGCATGGCAGGTACAGGCAAATTCGCGTTCAAGTGAACGTGAGTTTATCCAATATTCGGGATGTGTCGTGAGCGCGGCACTCTCCGCTGCCTTCAGGAAACACCCGGTTACGTCTTCATATGTTAACATTTGATTATCATCTTCGCCATTGGGAGCACCTTGATCGGAATTTCGGGGGTCTTTGGTTGGTTTGCTCTGCCAAAGCCAGAAAAAAATTCACAATCCTGAACAGATGGCCTCATCTCTGCATCTTGCGTGTAGTTCACTAAAACATGGGCTTAATTGAAAGGATGATATAGCTAGTCACTCCACCAGGGGTAGATACGTTGACCACGTCACCTTCCTTATGTCCAATAAGCGCTTTGCCCACTGGCGATTGGTCGGAGATCAAGCCGGCTTTCGGTTCGGCTTCAAAGGTTTCGACAATCTTGAAGTCTCGAGTCGCGCCACTCTCGGTCTCTACGCGCACCTGCATGCCGATACGAACAACAGGCGGCCCTTCTACGGTGTTATGCATGTCCGGTGTCATAATCTCTGAGAGCGCAAGCAATGCCTCTAACTCACTAATCTCCCCTTCGAGTTTAGCCTGGTCGTGTTTAGCCTCTTCATATGCGCTGCTTTCGCTAATATCACCAGCTTCTTTAGCGTCATGAATATAATCAGCAACCTCTTTGCGTTTGACGGTGCGCAGGTATTCCAGGCGCTCTTGTTTCTTTGCGAAGCCCTCGGGCGTCAAACGATAAACTTTGCGCTCTGTTTTTGCGTCACTCTGTCCACCAATGCTCATTCAAAAATCCTCCCTAATGTTGAGGCACTTGATCTGTTGTTAGCCTCTTACAATCCAGTGTCTACCGATATCTATGTGTTCCTGGCATCCTCTTATCTTAGAGCCGAATACTCTCCCTCGCCCTTTTGTGAGCGACTCTGCACGTTAGTTGGGAGAGCGGACGGGGCATTTGACAGCAATCAGTGAGTCAGAAGATGACATTATTGGTTACTGTCTGGCCAGTTTTGATTGCGGCAACAACTTCCGCGTAGCGGGCGACGACGATACGCAGGTCTCAATTTGTATGCAAGGAATTATACGGTGCAAAGTGCCGCGCGTCAAGTGCAAAAATACACAAAGCTCATAACAAAATATTTCGAAGGCGACCAGCGCGGTATTGTCCTGCTCCGCAAACAGAGCACGTTCCCCTCAACGCAGGTTGGCCATTCTTCGCCGTGACTTGCTGGACGTTCTGCATGATCGTCTTCTTTTTGCACCTGGCACAATACGACTCTATCTCTGTAGTTTCCACAGCCGTCTGCTTATAAACCGTATCAATTTGCTGAGCTACAGCTGGGGCGTTACTTTTCTCTGCAGCTACATTCTCCTCGATTGCTAGCGTGGTTTTTCTGCTTGTAGTGTCAGTAGTGTCTGCATTCTCAGGCATTGCCTTCGTTGCTTTTGCTTTCCTTGCCTCTGTCCATTCTCGTATATTTTCAATAACCTTGACTGGAAAATCCTCCTGTACAGTCACCCCTGCATCCTGTATGAGAGCTATCTCCGCCTGTTTGGGCATATAGTGCTGGCTGGAGAGGGACCAGGTATTGTGCAATGCCCTGGCTCCCCAGATAATGAACGTGGGTTGTTGCAACGAATCAAATTCCTGTGAAGCATTTACCGACAAGTTGCCTGCAAGCAGGGCTAACGGGGCATGTTCAGCGCCAAATTGGTGCGTGGTCGCGTAGAGATAGTCAACATCAGCTCCTGGAAACTGACCTTGTGGTGGCGTTCGTTTCAGGCGCATAGCCAGGCGCAGCGCAAGGCGTATAGTGATCAGCGGGTAGAGGAAGAAACTTACCCCTGGCAGTTTGATCAGCTCTGTTGGTGGCCGCCAGCGTGGCTGCTCATCTCCAAACAACGCCAACGGCGAGATGAGAATCAACTGTTCACATAGATCTGGGAAGCGCTTCGCTACGATCACCGCATAATTGCAACTTAAGCCACTGGCAAGAATTGTTGCAGGGCCTTGTACCACCTCAGCCAGAAAATCATGACAGAAGTCGATATACATTTCGGCAGAATAGTTTCTATTTGGGCGATCCGATAAACCAAAACCAAGCAGATCAGGAGCGTAGACATGATACTTTTGGGCCAATGCTCCCATCACTTTCCGCATCTCATACGCCGATGCGCCAATGGCAGGAGCATGAAGAAGTACTAATGGCGGCGCCTTTTCATCACCAAGCGTTTTATAAAATATATGGCCTTGCCGCCAACGATAAATATGACTTTCTCCAGGTAATATACTTTCTAATGGTTGAGGGGTATTTAACCTGTGGAGTAGGGCAACGATCGTTGCAGCAACAAGTGTGCAGAGGGCGCTCAGACCAAGCAATTCTAAAATCTTTAATGGGCGTTGCAAAATTTTACGCATACTCTTCCTCCTCGTCGGTTGTAGTATAGCATGGTTACTGAAGTGGACGCCATACGTTATGCAAACTACGGTGTGCCAAAATGAATGTTTCTTTGGCATGCCGTTTGGAAAAAGAACGGGTGTAATGACCTGTTTGTCTTTACCGGAGTAACAGCGGTTTCTGATCTATTCCTTTGTAAAGAAGAATTATATATGTGTGTATATATGTGATATTGTATATATGTAATAGAGGAAAAGTTTCACTGGGAGCACTATGCGAATCATCTATGACCTGGACGAAATGACCGAAACTGCCCGTGGCTGGCTTGCGGGTGGCACTGTTGGTTTTGTTCCCACTATGGGGTATCTTCATCAAGGACATGTAGCGCTTATGCAAGCGGCACATCAAGATTGCGAAGTTAGCGTTGCCAGTATTTTTGTCAATCCAATACAATTTGAAGAGAATGAAGAGCTTATACGCTATCCACGCGACCTCCCAAGGGACCTGCAATTGTTAAGTAATGCCAGGATCGATGTTGTCTTTATCCCGCGGGCTGCAGATCTTTATCCTCCTGATTTTGCTACGTATGTCACACCATCAAATTCCCCATGGACAATGCAACTGGCAAAAAGGGTCGGCAGCCTGATATACAATCGTGGCGTTGCTACGGTAACAACCAAACTATTTCAACTCGTGCGACCGGATGTCGCCTATTACGGTCAGAAAAATGCCCAGCAGGTTGCGATTGTTCGGCAGCTCGTGCGTGATTTGAATATCGATGTGGAGCTGCGTATTCAACCAACCGTTCGTGAAAGCGATGGTCTGGCGCTGGGTAGTCGTAACCACTTTCTTACTGCCGCTGAACGCAAGGCCGCGCGCGTCATCTATCGCGCGCTGCTGGCGGGTAAAGCGCTCGTTGACACGAATGTTCGTAATTCCGCTGTTATTGAAAAAGCGATGATCGATCTTCTTGTCACGGAACCTCTTGTAACCCTGGATTACGTGAAAGTCTGCCATCCAGACACGTTGAGCATTTTGGATATAGTGACACCCGGAACAATGCTTCTTGTTGCGTCGCATATCGGGAAGATACCTCTCGTCGACAATATCATCTGGCTCGGTGCTACGAACTGGAAATTGTAATGCCTCTTTTTGTGGGCGCGTGCGTGCTAGCTTTTTGGTCGAAATGTAACTATAATAGATGAAAAAGCGCTTTAACTAAATCAAAGCTTCAACGAATTAGGAGGCTACAATGCCTATTATAGTTCAGCTTGTCCTGGTAGCAATCATCGCCTACCTTTGGGGCTCAATTCCCGCTGGTTATTGGATGGGAAAACTGCTGCGCGGCAAAGACTTTGATATTCGCGACTATGGCAGCCATAAAATAGGCGCTACAAATGTCCTGCGCACACTTGGCAAAGGTCCTGCAGCATTTGTATTTCTCTTTGATATTTCAAAAGGTTTGGGGCCAACACTGCTCGCGCTCTATGTGCCATTCCTGTATGCCATGGGTTGGGGCCCGCCCATAGCCGGCCTGGCTACATTACTTGGGCACTGTTTCCCAATTTTTATTGGCTTCAAAGGCGGTCGAGGTGTTCTTACAGCCGCTGGGGCACTCCTCGTTATTTCTCCTTTTATTTTCATTATTTCCGCGGTTGTGACGCTTATTACTATCGCTACTAGCCGTTACGTCTCTCTTGGTTCTGTTCTTGGAAGTTTCACCACTCTCGTCTGCGGTCTCCTTTTTTTCTTTGTAAGTCTGGCTGTTCCATCATTTTTTATCCATGTGAGTCTCCAGCAATTGCTCTTTCTGGTCATTGCCCCAACACTGGTGATCATTTTCCATTATGACAACATTGGTCGGTTGCTCTCAGGAACCGAACGAAAGATTGGTCAAAAAGTGCAAATTGTAGAGAAACCTACCCCTGACACCAACAGTTCCTCATCGAATGCACAAGCATAACGCTTGCTATGCTTGTGACGTATTGCTCTCCGGTTCTTTCTGGAAAAGAGGTAGGGCACTGATTATATACTCCGCGCCCGAGAGAACAGTCCATAGTGTCGCAAGAATCAGGCCGGCATCGGCAATCAGCAGCAATATTTCACTGAAATTCACTGTCTGGCTGGTAAAATTCAACATTGGTGGGAAGAGGGAGAGCTGGTGGGCCCCCAGACCTTTAGCCAGCAATAATGCACTCATCGCAATCATGGTAATCAGTGTCTTCTGTTTGCCCCACTTACCCGCTGGAATTACCTTCCCTTTTGCTGATGCCATAGAACGCAGCCCCGTCACCAAAAACTCGCGCGCCACGATAATTGCCACGATCCATGCAGGAACAAGCGCAACCTGAACCAGTGCAATCAGAATTGTTGCAACAAACACTTTATCAGCGGTCAAGTCTAAGAAAACACCCAATGGCGAAACCAGTTTATAGCGTCGCGCTAAATAACCATCAAGAAAATCTGTCAACGAGGCAAGGATGAATAATATCGTTGCGATGAGATATGCCCAGGGAGTGTTGATCAAAACCAGCACGAATATGATGATCGTTGCCAAAATTCGGCTAAAGCTGAGTAAATTAGGGACATTTCGCATAGTAAGTACTCACTCCTTATTCTACTGCTGCGCGACGCCAAAGCGCATGCGTGCTACTGCTACTGAGTATACTGCCAGCGGCCTGTACTCTTGCGACGTCTGCAGCCGTACGAATAAAACCACCCGCAATAAAAGGGCCTGGCAATAAACGTTGTAGAGTTTGGGCTACTTCAGGAAAAATAATACCGGGGAGAATCTCTACAATGTCGGGAGCTGCGCGTGCAATTGATCGCACTCCGTTGTCTAAGGCCGAATCATCTAATAAAAGGAGGCGTTGAATTGTCGTTAATCCCTCTGCTCTCCCTGCTGAAACCAGCTGGGAGCGACTGGTGATTATCGCATCAACACCTACTTGCCGCAGGTACTGAATGCCTGCCCGATCCTTGCCAATGCCACTCACCAGGTCCATGTGCACGACTACTCCTTTCCCACGATGATGAGCTTCTGTTATAAACGGGGCTATTTGAAAGGCGTCTCCTTTCAGTAAAAACAACAGCAACGCATCGGATTGTAATGCTACCTGCATATCTTCATTGGATTTCATTGCCGCTGCCACTGGAAACTGGTAGGCTAATCGCAAAAACTCTTGCTTAATCATTTTCTTTCACCGGGGGCCATTCAAACCTGAGTGAGCCAGGCTGAGCTGTTAGTACTTGACATTTAACCTTCGGTCAAGTATTATCATTATATGCTAACTTCACTTTATTGTATAGTTAGTAGCTGCGGTAACTGGTAAACCACAGCAGTGTGTAGCTTTGAACGATGTTGTCTGTGAGAGCGAATACACTGTACCGTTACCAGAGACCTGTATGGACAACTGCATAGGCGTTCAAGGACACTGAAATGATAAGTCCTGAGCCGACCCATTAATGAGGCTTAGGGCTTTGTTGTTTTTTTACTCCTAAGAGCCAGAGGTGCAGCATGCTTATTCAGTCCAGTAGGTTACTGCTAAAAACTTCGTCGCAGTACAAGATCATACCCATCGTAGAAAGCCGCGTTCAATTTACGCAGGTTTTTGACTCCACACAGGTCAATTCCATCATATTAAGGCATTGTAGTCTCTTCGATTTCATTAGACTGCTCGATGAAGCCCATAAGCGTAAGCTCTCAGTGTATGTCAATGTCGATCATATTGATGGCATACATGCTGACTCTGCCGGTTTGCGCTATCTTGCTGATACTTTGAAAGTAACTGGCATTATTTCCAATAATCCGCGTATCTTATCTTTGTGCAAAGACTTCGGTTTAGAGACAATTCAGCGCATCTATGCAGTGGACTCGACTGGTTTAGAGATGGCTTTAGATTCGGTGGATACGCGCTATGTTGATTTGCTCGATATCTCTCCAGGTTTAGTTACTCCTTACATAAATGCACAGTTGCCGTTACCCTATATTGCCTCAGGCCTGATCCATACGCCTCAACAAGTACAAGCAGTTCTGCAATCCGGTGCGGTAGGCGTAGCAGTCACACGGCCTGAACTCTGGTTATGATGCGTTACATGGCACAAGCAACACGAACGATTGGAGTTTGAATGCTTGCACAGCCACCGCTGTCTGTGTAGAGATATTTTTCTTGGTTTGTTGCTAGCTCAGGCATGGACGCCTGCGCCAATTCGATACGTCGTCGTTTTGTATGGACGCAGAGTATTGTACGCAAAAGAAAGAAGGTAAACCATGGCGAAGTATGTGCTTGCCCTGGACCAGGGCACTACCAGTTCGCGCGCGATCGTCTTCGATCATAATGGCGCGATTGTGAGTTCAGCACAGCAGGAGTTTCCGCAAATCTATCCCTCTCCAGGGTTGGTCGAACATGATCCAGAAGCGATCTGGTCGAGCCAACTCGCAGTGGCCCGGGAGGCCATGCAAAAGGCCGGAGCCTCAGCCTCAGATATCGCTGCAATAGGCATCACGAATCAACGTGAAACAGCGATTGTTTGGGAGAAATCCACCGGGAAACCGGTATTCAACGCCATCGTCTGGCAGAGTCGCCTGACAGTTCCAATTTGCGACGCCTTGAAGGCGAAAGGCTTCGACAAGGAGATTCGTAATCGCACCGGTTTGGTGACCGACGCCTATTTCTCAGGCACCAAGGTGAAATGGATCCTTGATAACGTTCCTGGAGCGCGAGAAAAGGCGGATCGTGGTGAATTGCTCTTCGGAAATGTAGACACTTTTTTGATGTGGCGCCTCTCAAAGGGGCGAGCCCACGTTACTGATCCCTCCAATGCCTCACGTACGCTTATGTACAATATCTATGAAGGCAAATGGGACGACGTCATTCTGAATGAATTGGGTGTGCCTCACTCCATGTTGCCAACCGTGATGCCTTCCAGCGGTGTCTTTGGAGAGGCCGATCCGGAGTTCTTCGGTGGGGCAATTAAGATGGCCGGCGATGCGGGAGACCAGCAGGCCGCTACCTTTGGACAGGCATGTTACGAAGTGGGTATGTCGAAGAACACCTATGGCACCGGCAACTTTATGCTCATGAACACAGGTACCAAAGGTGTTCCCTCGCAAAACGGCCTCCTCACTACTATTGGTTGGCGTCTAGGTGATGGCCCAACCATCTATTGTTTGGAAGGCGCCATCTTCATTACTGGCGCGGCAGTCCAGTGGCTGCGCGATAGCCTGGGAGTCATCAAAAACAGTAGTGATGTTGAGCCGTTAGCTGCGACCGTCCCCGATAATGGTGGCGTGTTCTTCGTCCCTGCCTTTGTCGGCCTGGGAGCTCCTTACTGGGATTCCTACGCACGCGGCACCATCGTTGGACTGACACGCGGTTCGACCGCTGGCAACATTGCTCGCGCAACCCTCGAATCTATGTGCTATCAGACCCGTGATGTGCTGGAGGCCATGACCGCTGATAGTGGCGTGCGTGTGACGACTTTGCGTGTCGATGGAGGCTCCGTCGTCAATAACCTGCTCATGCAATTCCAGGCTGATATTCTGGGAGTGCCGGTGCAGCGGCCACAGGTTGCTGAGACGACTGCCCTGGGTGCTGCGTACCTCGCCGGCCTGGCGACCGGCTTCTGGAGCAGCACAGAAGAGGTGGCCGAGCATTGGGCTGTTGATCGCACCTTCGAGCCGCAGATGAGTGCGGATCAGCGCGAAAAGCTCTACGCTGACTGGAAACGCGCCGTAGAACGCTCAATGAAATGGGAACAAGCCTGATCTATTGGGTAGGGCGCATTCAATGCGCTCCTACCGGACTTGTAGTGCGCCTTTCATAGTGTTACTTATTATCATTTTTTGGATTGAGGCGGTAAACTTCCGAGTTCTCCGCCATATCTCCAACACAGAATAGGAGTGAGTATCTATGGCAAGTCAAGCTGTAGCTAGACCTTCAGCGCTGGCCGGCATATGGGGTGAAATGATCGGAGAGTTCTTTGGCACGATGATCCTGATTCTCTTCGGTGATGGCGTCGTGGCGACCGTTTTCCTCTTTGCTAACATAGGCGCAGGTAACGCCGCAACTCCATTTGCGAACGAGTGGATTGTTATCATCTTTGGGTGGGGTCTCGCCGTTATGCTCGGTATCTACGTCGCTGGAGCTATCAGTGGCGCTCATATCAATCCGGCTGTAACTTTGGCGCTGGCTGCAACCGGCAGACATCCCTGGGGCAAGGTACTTCCCTACTGGGGAGCCCAGGTGCTGGGAGCTTTTGTCGCCGGGGGAATCCTCTACTTTGTCTATCAAGGGGCACTCGTCCATGCTTTGGCGGTGAATAAGCTGACCATTAGCCAGATTGCCCAGCCAGTTACTGGGAATGGTTACGGGTGGATTTTTTACACCTTTCCAAAGGCGTTTGTTGGAACGTTCGGGGCCTTCGGTGACGAATTCTTAGGGACTGCTCTCCTCGTTGGCATGATCTTAGCCATCGTCGATGCAAGGAACCAGCCAGTCCAGTCAAACCTCAACCCGCTGATCATTGGTTTATTGATCGTGGCGATCGGTGCTTCATTCGGCCTCAATACCGGATATGCCATCAATCCCGCCCGTGATTTTGGCCCGCGCCTGTGGATTGCCCTCGTCAGCGGTGGGGCCAGCTTGTCCGCAGACAATTACTACTTCTGGATCCCCATTGTTGGTCCACTGACAGGAGGTGTCGTTGGCGCCTTTATATACGATTACACCATCGGCAAGGTTTTGGCCGCGAGGATGTTAGGCAAGTCTGGCACTACCGAGACAGTAGGTGAAGCCGTTCGGGAGGCTTCTCCCAGCAGTGAAACAACGGGTAGGTCTGTACGAGAGCAATAGTCTTTAGCGAACACACGAAAGGACGAACATACGGACCCGTCGAAGGATGGCTAGCGTTTTCTTTCGCGGATTCGTATGTTCGTGGTCACCATGCACGCTCTATCTTCAACAGTGCGCATGCACAATCTCAGTAAACTGAATAGCGATCGCTTCGACGTGCTCGTAATCGGTGGAGGCCTCACAGGTGCGGGTGTTGCCCTGGATGCTGCTGCTCGTGGGTATAGTGTTGCTCTCGTAGAGAAAGTGGACTTTGCCAGCGGCACGAGCAGCAAATCAACGAAACTGGTCCATGGAGGCATTCGTTATCTGCCAAACTTTGATTTTGCATTGGTGCATGAGGCTCTTGTTGAGCGGGGCCTTCTCTTACAAAATGCCCCGTTTCTGGTGTCCCCGGTACCGTTTGTCCTGCCATTGTATAAAGGTGATCGTCATCCTGTAGGAATGCCGTTTACCACTCCGGGAGGCATAGGTCTGGGAGTGCTCCTTGATATTGGGCTTTGGATGTATGACGGCCTGGCCGGACGCCGTAATATTAAAAGGCATCGCCATTTGAAACGCGAGGGTGTACTGAAGCTGGCTCCAGCCCTTAACGCCGAGGGTTTGAAGGATGGCTACATGTACTATGATGCGCAGACGAATGACGCCCGTCTCACAATGGCTCTGATTCGTACCGCTGCTCAACATGGGGCTGTAATCACCAACTATACAGAAGTCACCTCTTTTATTTCCGAACAGGGTAAAATACAAGGTGCGCATATTCATGATCGCATTGGTAATCAAGATCTGGAGGTACACGCCCGGCATGTTGTGAATGCGACGGGAGTGTTCTCCGAGGAAGTAGAGGCTCTAACTGGTACGGAGCCGCTTGTACAGGTACAGCCGAGTAAGGGGGTACACCTCGTACTCTCTCGCGAAGATCTCAAATTGGGAGATGCGGCGATTGTTTTACCGGAAACAGAAGATAAGCGTATCCTCTTTATTGTTCCATGGGAATCCCGGGCAATTTTTGGCACGACAGATACAGGCTCTGGGGATCTCGATCATCCAACGGCTTCAAAGGTGGATATCGCTTATCTGCTGAAGTACCTCAACCGCTATCTTTCCGTTTCGCTAACCGAGGAGAACATTATCAGTTCCTATGCGGGTTATCGCCCTTTGGTGAGTTCCCGAAAACCTGGACGCTCGACTGCGAAGCTCTCACGTACACATGCTGTCCTGGAAAGTCCATCCGGACTTGTCACGATTGTCGGTGGAAAATTAACAACCTATCGACGTATGGCCCAGGATACTTTAGATGTGCTCAATCGTCGTGACGGCTCTCTCGTATTACATCCCACCCAATCATTGCCCTTACAGGGGAGCGCTGGTTGGCCTGCATTGCAGCGTGACCTGGAAAAGAAAGGCGCCGCGCTGGGACTCAGTCCGAAAACGCTCGAGCACCTGGGGAGAAACTACGGGTCAGAGGCGCTTGCGCTGCTTGATCTGATTATTGTTGACCCATCACTGGCTCAACTTCTCATCAATGACCTACCATACATTCGAGCAGAGGTTGTGTATGCCTGTCGCCATGAGATGGCAATGACACCATACGATGTTCTGGCTCGCCGTACCTCGATCACCCTGGAAGACCGCCAGCGAGGTTTAGGCATTGTCGATGAAGTTGCTACACTGATGGCAAAGGAGCTCCAGTGGTCTCCTGAACAACAACAGTCTAAGGTTGCAGCCTTTCGTAGTGCGATGGAAGCGCAAATCGCTGCCGAAAAAATTGGAGTAGCGTGAGCGCTTCTCTTTTGCTGTCTATTCTTGAAACGTAGAGGCAAAGAAGCACCCGGTGTTTCGTTTGCCTTTGTGAGTATTTAGTTCCCTGGAGGAGAGATCATGAAAAAATTGATCAATAAGCCAGAAGATGTCGTCAAAGAGGCGCTGGCAGGGATGCTAGCTGCCCATTCTGATTTGATCCGTGTCGATATCGAGCAACAAGTCATCGTGCGCAAAGATGCTCCTGTCAAAGGCAAAGTAGGCGTTATATCTGGCGGCGGAAGTGGTCATGAACCCATGCACGGTGGGTTTGTTGGTTTCGGTATGCTTGATGCTGCTTGCCCTGGAGCTGTCTTTACTTCTCCCGTTCCCGACCAGATGCTGGCAGCTACTCGTGCCGTCAATGGCGGAGCAGGCGTACTGCATGTTGTAAAGAATTACACCGGTGACGTACTCAACTTTGAAATGGCCGCTGAACTGGCTGCCGCAGACGGTATCGATGTGGCAAGTGTTGTCACGAATGACGATGTCGCGGTACAGGACAGCCTCTATACGGCGGGACGACGCGGTGTCGGAGTCACAGTACTGCTGGAAAAAATCGTCGGAGGATTTTCTGAGACAGGTGCACCGTTAGACAAGGTAGCGGCACTGGCACGCAAAGTCAATGAACATGGCCGCAGTATGGGTATGGCCCTGACCTCCTGTACCGTGCCAGCAGCTGGCAAGCCCACCTTCGAGTTAGGCGAAGACGAGATGGAAATCGGTATCGGCATTCACGGCGAACCGGGAAGACATCGGGTCAAGCTTGCCTCGGCTGCTGAAATTACTGAAATGTTGGCAGCTCCCATTGTTGAAGACCTGGACCTCAAGTCCGGTGAACAGGTCCTGGCTTTCGTCAATGGCATGGGTGGTACCCCACTGATCGAGCTCTACATTGTATACGATATGCTAAATCGCATCCTCGGTGGAAAAAATATCACGATCGCACGCTCGCTGGTCGGCAACTACATTACTTCGTTGGATATGGCCGGTTGTTCCATAACCCTCGTGCGGCTCGATGACGAATTAACAAAGTACTGGGATGCGCCTGTGCATACTCCTGCCCTGCGTTGGGGCATGTAGAGGGGCGACTCCTTGTGATCGCCCCTACCATGCCGCGAAGCTCGTCCATGGTAGGGGCGACCCTTGTGGTCGCCCGGCTAGCCTGGCAGGCGCGGCCGCATGCTGCCATGTGGTCGCCCAGCTCACACATTATCTCTCGGCATGTATGTATATTGGATATATAAAGGAGGGAATATGCTTTATGACCAATGAGGACAACCTGCGCTGGTTAAAGCGTATTGCAGAGGTGTTACACGAGAATGCTGCCTATTTAACGCAACTTGATTCCCCTATTGGCGATGCTGACCATGGCATAAACATGGATCGCGGCTTCAAGGCAGTGAGCGACAAGTTTTCAACTATGGCAACGATGGACGTCTCCAACCAATTAAAGACGGTTGGTATGACGCTTGTCTCGACAGTGGGGGGAGCCAGCGGACCACTCTATGGAACGGCATTTTTACGGGCCGGTACAGCTGTCGCAGGTAAACAGGACATCGAAACCGCGGATGTGGTTGCCCTGCTCGACGCATTTTTAGGGGGTATAGTGGCTCGTGGTAAGGCACATCCCGGCGAAAAGACCATGGTAGATGCATTGACCCCTGCTGTGGCGGCAGCTAAACAGGCTCAAGCTGAAGGTGTAACACTGCATGAAGTGGCATTACGAGCCAGCCAGGCTGCTGAAGAGGGCATGAAAGCTACCATTCCACTCCTTGCTACGAAAGGCCGGGCGAGTTATCTTGGCGAACGGAGCATCGGGCACCAGGATCCCGGTGCAACATCCAGCTGGCTCATACTACGCAGCCTGGCAGAAACTGTGTAAGCATATAGCGTAGGGTGCCACGTCGTATTTTTTTCAAAGCGTGGCATCTCTCTACACATCTCTCTACAAAGGTACACGAGACTATGACCGTAGGGCTGGTAATCGTTTCACATAGCGCCCAACTGGCCGCTGGTGTTGCAGAGTTGGCTGGACAAATGACACAGGGCGCGACCCCCATTGCCGCGGCCGGAGGAGGTGCAGATGACATACTCGGCACTTCTGCCGATAAAATTCTTGCAGCAATTCAGTCCGTTGACGGGCCAGATGGCGTACTTGTCCTGTTAGATTTAGGAAGCGCAATACTGGCTGCCGAAATGGTGCTGGAGATGCTAGATATCGAGCAACAACATCGCGTTATGCTCAGTTTTGCGCCTTTGGTGGAGGGTGCTGTCGCGGCAGCCATCGAAGCTTCGCTTGGTCGTACCCTGGCAGAAGTAAAGCAAGCAGCAGAAAAAACAGCGAATGTAGCACAGCTGAAACTTTTGAAACCCCTCAGTGCAACTCAGGAAGAACCAGTTGAAGCTGCTCCCCCTCCTTCTCCATCGCTACAACCAGGCTTTCTTGAGGAACAACTCACTCTAACCAATCCTTCGGGCTTACACGCCCGTCCAGCCAGTCTTTTTGTACAGACTGCGGGACGTTTTCGTGCCCAGGTAGAGGTCACCGGGCGCGGCCGGCAAGCAGAAGCCACTAGTATAATCGGAGTTCTCTCGCTGGGTATACGCAACGGCGATGCCATTACTCTTCGCGCAAGTGGAGAGGAGGCAGAGGCCGCTTTGAAGGCGCTGAGAGAACTGGCACATGCCAACTTCTATGAAACAGCCCCCGAAGTAGCAGTAGCAGAGCAGACGCATCCTCAAGAAACTAGCGTACAAGAGGCTCCCAGCGTTCCGACGCCTTTGCCTGCCTCTCAGGAAGTACAGAACGTGTGGCAGGGTGTGCCGACTTCGCCTGGCGTGGCCACCGGCCCTGCTCTTCTTTATACCTCAAGTAGCCTTCCTTTAAGTGAGGTAGAACGCCTGGCCATTTCTACAGAACAAGTAGTTTCTGAACAGGAACGCTTGCGTAGCGCTTTATCCACCACTGCCAGTGAGCTGCACTTATTAACAACAAGTTTAGAGAAGAGTATTGGTCAGCGTGATGCAGCGATATTCGAAGCACAGGCACTGATGCTGCAAGACCCTGCTCTGCTTGAAGGCGCGCTCCATCTTATTGAAGCAGAGCATATCGATGCCGCCAGTGCACTCGCCTTCGTGGGTGAACAGGAAGCCACAACCCTGGAGGCCCTGGATAGCCCTTTGTTAGCTGCGCGTGCGGTTGATGTGCGCGATGCCATCAGCCGTGCTCTTCAGCATTTACGCGAGCAGCTCTTCGTAAAACAGAACTTGAGTGCGTTGAAGCAGCCTGTGATTCTGCTTGCCGAGGACCTTACCCCATCGGACACCGCACAGCTCCGGCCCGAAACCGTGCTAGGCATCTGTACCACCCAGGGAGGGCCGACAGCACATGCTGCCATTTTAGCGCGAGCTCTCGGTATCCCGGCCATTGCTGGTCTGAATCAGTCTGTCATGCAGCTCATCCATTCTGGAGATGAATTGGGGCTGGATGCGGATAACGGTCTATTGTACTATCGTCCCAGTGCAGAGGTGCGTACACAATTGGTGCAGCGCCTGGCGCGACAACAGCAGCAACGAACGGCACTCAAGAAAGCTGCGCAACAAGAACGTGCAGAAGTATACATCAACGGGCGGCGCATCTATCTACTGGCAAATATCGGGAGTGAGGCCGAAGCTGAGGCGGCGCGGCAGTGGGGAGCTGAAGGCGTAGGTCTACTGCGCACGGAATTTCTCTTTGCTACCGTGTCTACTCTTCCCGGTGAAGTTGAGCAGCGCAACATGTATGCGCAGGTATTTCGTGCTTTCAAAGGACCTGATTCTACCTCTAACAGAGGACCAGTCGTCGTTAGAACCCTTGATGCAGGAGCGGATAAACCGATGCCTGCTCTCAATAGCGTTATCGGGATGTCCACTGAAGCCAATCCTCAGCTAGGATTGAGAGGCATTCGCATCTCTTTAGCACACCAGGCATTACTCGAGGATCAAGTCCGTGCGCTCCTGCTGGCCGCTGCTGAAACAGAGATAGAATTGCATATTATGTTCCCCATGATTACCACTGTTGAAGAGCTTATCATGGCAAGGGGTATTGTAGACCGCGTATACGAGCAACTAAAACAGCGTCAGATCACTCTCCCCTCCTACCTGGCGCATGTTCCTGTTGGTATTATGGTGGAAGTACCTGCGGCAGCGCTGATGGCTCCGGAGCTTGCTGAAATTTCAGATTTCTTCAGTATCGGCTCAAACGACCTGTTGCAATATACCGTGGCCTGTGATCGCACAAATGCTGCGGTTACTCATCTCTATAATCCCATGCAGCCTGCCGTACTGCGTCTGATTGCTCAGGTAGCTGAAGCGGGACGTCGAGCAGGTAAACCCGTTGCGGTGTGTGGAGAGACAGCAGGCAATCCTCTGCTTGCTCCAGTGCTGGTTGGGTTGGGTGTTGACGAACTGAGTATGACCCCAACAGCTCTGCCAAAGATCAGGGCTGCTCTTGATCGGCGATCGGCCCAGGAACTTTCAGACCTGGCCCAAAAAGTTCTCCATATGAAGACAGTGGCTGAGGTCGAACAAGCATGCAATGAATTTTGAACGCATTTTGAAAATAAGATGCCTCAGAAGGCGACCACAAGGGATCGCCCCTGCCATGCTACGAAACCGCCGCTCAAGCCCGTTCGTCCATAGTCCATAGTAAGGGCGATCCCTTGTGGTCGCCCTGTCACCTATGGAATCACGTTCGTTTGCTCATCCAGCGCAAGAACAAAACGAGATAGCAGCTCTGCAATCTCGTCAATGTCTTTCAGGGAGACAATTTCCGAGCCAGTATGCAGGTAGCGACAGGGAATGCTGACAAGTCCCGTGGCCACGCCAGCGCGAGCCACCTGGATCACATCAGTATCCGTGCCTGTGCCCGAGGCCTGCGGGTCAATCTGATAGACTATTCCTGCCTCTTCAGCAGCCGTTATCAGGAAGTTATAGATACGCGGGTTGATATGTCCGCCAATAGTAATCACCGGTCCACCATTCAACGCTATATCGCCGATCTCGTGTTTAGAAGTTTGCGGGTGATCAGAAGTGAATGTCACATCAACAGCGACTGCGATAAGCGGATCGACGCCAAAAGCGCTGGTACGGGCGCCGCGCAGTCCCACCTCTTCCTGCACTGCGGAGACAAAGAAGACGCCCGCTTTGAGTTTTTCTCGCTGCTCGTAGAGACGACGCATCGCCTCAATGACCGTGAACACTCCGGATTTGTCATCGAGCGCTCGTGAGACAACCACGTCTCCACGAAGTGTCTCAAGCTGAGCTGCGCGAGTAGCGACACTGCCAATGGCGACCAATGCTTGTGCTTCCTCTTTGCTGTTGACACCTATATCGATCCACATCTCCGACAGTTTAGGTGCCTTCCCACGCTCATCGCTCTGCAGTAGATGGACCGGCTTGCGACCAATAACTCCCAGTATCGGGCCATTTGCGGTATGTATATACACTCGTTCGCCAGGCAATGTAGAAGGATCGAATCCACCAATGGGCGCAAAATAGATAAAACCTTTGTCATCGATATAGCGAACAAGAAATCCAAGCTCATCGCAATGGGCAGTGAGCATTACGCGAGGATTGCCATCCGGATTGAGTGCCGCAATTACGTTGCCGTGCACATCAGTGCGTAGTTCATCGCTATAGTGTCGCACTTCTTCACGTATGACCTGCTGGGCGCGTTGCTCGAAGCCCGATGGGCTTGGGGTAGCGATTAATCTCCGTAAAAAGGCAATACGAGACTCTTCCATGAGAAAACTCCTTTGTCAAGGTGAAAGAAAGAGGCCAGGCAACCCCTGGATGCCCGGCCTCAGCTGTGATTGTTTTCAGCAGCTAGCGCACAAATTGCTTGAGTACTTCATCGACACCTGGGTGTGAGCGATTGAGCCGTAGATCTTCAGCACCAGTTGGATCTGTGTGAAGAATCAGAATGCTTTGCTGAATACAGGTATTGAGTAGTTCCCGAGCTGACTCGCGAGTAAGTCGACCACGAAAACGATTTTTCGGATTCACCGGGTCTCCAATAAAATTAGAGACGCCAATGATTGTACGCCAGGACCAGTTTCGATCGATATAGTCAAGGAATTGTAAAAATTGTGGATCGAGAACATCCATTGGCGGAGTCCCATTGCCGTAAGCTGGAAGTTGGGCAGTGGTGCTAGTTGTAGAGGCTGTATAGGAAATTGCAGGCATGCTTCCCGTGTTTCCAGAGGACATTTGCCCAAATCCACTCCCTGTATTGGGAGGGAAGCCCATTCCACCAGTGTTCCCACCAGGGACTAACGGCACGAACTGATTCGCACTGCTAATTAAATCTCGGCTGACGGTTCCTGGTATTCCTACAACAATAACAGTTTTGTTTAAACGTAACTTTAAGCGAGCACTGATACGAGTGAAATCTTTATCACCGGTCATCAGTACGAATGTAGATATGGTTGGACGGTCAAATACAGTTTCGATAATATCCATCAACATATTTAAATCGACGGTGCTTTGGACAACGGTGCTTTGTACGATAGTGTTCGATCCACCTGAGCTGATGGCGGGCATATGACCAGTGTTGCCGATTTGTTGAGCATTGGGATATCCGAGGGGACCGGTGTTACTCTGTCCTAAAGGTCCTAAAGGTCCGGATGGATTCGTCTGACCATAAGGATTCTGATAGGGTAAGGTTTGCCGGGAGGCTTCACCTCGTTGATAATCGGCCGAGTCGTAACCCTCATCGGGTAACGGTTGCTCGTCCGCTGGCAAGATGCCTTCATCCGCATCGTTCTGTATGGGTGAATCTTGATATGGGGACCAGCCATCAACAACATTTTGGGAGCTAAGTATGGGAAGTGGACCAGAATCCCCTGTCAAGCCAGCAGCCCATGGACGCGCTGCATACGAACCTGATGGGAAGCTACCACTTCCCTGTTCGGTGGGCATACCTGGCGAACCAAGTGAACCTGTCGGAGTATTGCCTGTATAATGAACCGTTCCCATTCGGATACGGTCGCGTTGTTTCGCAGGACAATCGACGCGATCAATCATCGCTGCCGTCAGGCTTCCCTTAAATGGTTCCGGCTGTCTAGACCAGTCCGCATAGGCGCGGGCTACCATAACAGTGCCATAGCGACGGGCAACCGCAATAAGTTCCTGTGGATCTGGTTCCCGCCTTTGGATATTCAACATACTGTAACGAATGTTCTCAAAATCGATGAATAAAGCAATATCTTCGGGCATTATCTTCTCCTCTCATAGGGAGAAACCGCGCAGGCCAAGAATTATGATAATTGTTCAGGTGCTCAGATACTACTGGCAAAAAGGCTAACCTGTTTCAGAACAGTATATCCTACAACTGTGAGCAAGCATATCATACTTTATTAGTAAAGTCGAGTGGTCCGCGCTTTACGCTTTACTTTGCGTAGCTACTATGATATAGTTTCTTAAGAAAGGGCTTGCAAAAGAGTATATTACAATGGCGTTAGTAAAAACAAATCACATCTATGACACTGTTTGTCCCATTGCTCGTACTGCTGAAATAATCAGTGGCAAGTGGACATTGCTTATTATCCGTGATTTGGCCTCTGGTGTCAAACGATTTAATCAACTTGAACGCTCTCTGCATGGTATTAGCCCTAAGACGCTTTCTGAGAGATTGCGCTCTCTAGAAGAAGAGGGCGTCATCATTCGACAAACATTTGCTGAGGTGCCTCCTCGTGTGGAATATTCTCTAACTACGAAGGGACGGGACCTTTGCAATGTGATTGAGAGTATGCGTAGCTATGGAAAACGCTGGCTATGCAATGAATAACAAACATGAAATGCATGGGTAACCGTTGACACTTCGACCTATTGTATAAAAACCGGGGAGAAACCCCGGTTCTTTTACTAATTTGCCCAAGTAGTAACTTCTAGATTAACGGGAAGCTCCAACCAACTCATGATTCGCTAAGAATTGATGGAGCACACCTTCCGTTTCTGCAATATGTCTCTCTTCTGCTACACCCTCTGACCGAGACACCAGGTCATATAGAGCGGGAATATCATAACGCATTTGAACCTGGAGTTGGCCTTCACTATCGAAACCTTCAATGAAGAGGCCGTCCTCTTCCTCATGAATTGCGATGCTCTTCACACCGATTTGATCTAGCACCTGGCCTACTGCGTGCAAGATGTTCGCGTAACTGAACGTGGCCGGCATTGAACCCTCCTAAAATACTTGGAGAAAGTTATCTTTCATTATAGATAGACTACTTTGTCTAACTGCAAAACGTATCATCACAACAGGGGTTTGGATGGTTTGCAGTCACATTCTATACCACTAAATAAAGTGTAGCATATCATTCAGCAAACGTCAAGGTCGATTGCTTACCGCCCAGGGCTTTTCGGTTTACCCGAAAGTCCCGAAAGTCCCGGAGGAGGAAAAAAGAAGCCATTGCTTGCTAGAATAGGAAGATCAAAAAAGCCCTAAGAAAGCGAGGAATGACTTGGATGTACCTTAACACGTTTGACGAAGTGGAACAAATGGAGCAAGAGTCTATGGCTATAGATGCGGCATCATTGTACAGTGAATTCGAAAAGGTGAAGGACGGGCGTGGAAAGAAAGGGAAGCGTTACCCTCTCTCACTAATTTTAACCTTACTCATGCTGGGGAAAATGGCAGGAGAAACCACCATCAATGGGATAGTGGATTGGATAAAAGAGAGGAAAGGGACGCTCAAACAGCAATTAAACTGGCCAAAAAGATTTCCCGTCAATTCGACCTATAGCCATGCGTTAGCTCATTGTGATGGGCAAGAGGTAGCAAAAGCAATAGCTCATGTGATAGTAAAGGCAAGAGCCCGAGAGGAATGTGGGACAGAACCCAGTCGATTACTGGCATCCCATGAAACTGGGGAGAAACTCGTTCATACGGCAATGGATGGGAAAGTGTTACGTGGGACGCTTGGTCATGCAAAAGAAGGGCAGCCGCCTGTGCATCTGTTGTCGCTCTATGAGTGTGAAAGTGGCATTGTCATTGCGCAAGAAGCGGTCAAGAGCAAGCAAAATGAGATCACAGCGGCAACAGCGTTATTACACCCGTTGCTGGTCAAAGGGAGGATCATCAGTGCCGATGCGATGCACACGCAAAAAGACTGGTGTGCAGGGGTAGATGCCTATGATGGCTATTACCTGTTAGTCGCGAAAAAGAACCAGCCGGGAGTTCGTCAAGATTTACTGGAGTTTTTTGAGGATAAGGCTCTTGACCAGGGGGAATGGGACTATCACAAAACGGTCCAAAAAGGACATGGACGACTCGAAGTGCGAGAAATCTGGACAAGCACGCAGATGAACGAATGGTTTGAGAAAGAATGGGCTGGGATTGCACAAGTCTTCGTCATCCGCAGATACGTCAAACAAGGGGAAAAAGAGCGGGAGGAGATCGTCTATGGGTTTACCAATCTCCCCAGAAAGAAAGCCAAAGCCAAGCGTCTGCTGGAATTAAATCAAAAGCACTGGAGGATTGAGAATCGATTACATTACCGGCGTGATGTGACACTCGGTGAAGATGCTTGTCAAGTTCGCGTGAAGGGTGCTCCACAAGCATTAGCCGCATTAAATGGGGGAATCCTGGCGTTAATGGATTGGTTGGGGGTGAGCAATGTGGCTTCGCAGATGCGACATTTTTGCGCACACCCACAAGAAGCGCTACCATTGTTGCTTGGCAGGCTCTCGCGGTAGAACGGGTAAACCAAAAAGCCCTGCTTACTGCGACAGAACCGCTAGTTGCCAATATCACTGCTGATCCCACGCGCAGCGCAATGTCACGAGTGTGGCCAGTTCGCCCTCTGCCCATACTTGTAACATTGGCTAATTTTATCATGTCGAGCGTAAAACCCTCGGCTTCTAGCCGTAGGGATATAAGCGAGTCCTTTCGGGCATGATGGGGGAGGTACTCAATACGATTGAATATCTCCATATGGATATATTGCACGCCATGAGATACTAGACGCAGTAAGACGGAGCCGTAGGGCTTCGCATCTACCCTGGGGCTCAGGGAAAGTTTCATGCCTGTGGAGGCGATGTAAGACACCGAAGGCGAAAGCCTTCTGCGCAATCTCCTATGAAGCAGGAAAGCCTCTCAGCGATGAGAGGAAGCCCCTGGCTTTTAGCCATGGGGAGATGTCACCAGAGGGTAAAAAATTGGTCGGAATAGTGTTGACAAAGCGTCGAAAGTGTGGGATATTACATCGGCACCGTACAAACAGGTGCTAGCAAGACAAAAAGCACATTTACAACTGAAGAAGTATAATTACTTCAATTTTGCCGAGAGCAAGAGAGAAGCAGAGGAGAGAGAGCGTACGCCGAGAGGCGTACGACTCCAACCAAGCAAACAAACACATATGCCACGAGCGAGCCAGGATCGCGAGATCCCAGCTTGTTCGAGAGCAGCCAACTCGAAGAAGAAGAGGAGCGTGGGAGGAAGAGGAAGGAAGGAAGCAAGAAGAGAACAAGCTACAGAGAGTACGAGGAGGATGCCTAGGCGCTCAAGACCGAAGAAGGACGCGGAGACCGGCGAAACGTTCAGGGGGAGCTGCATGCAAGCGAAGAGCCCTGAGATTCCGAATGGGGCAACCCCTCCAGAGTGATGTCTGGGGACCTGTGGGGGAACACATAGCCCACAGGGGGGCAGCGGGTGAACTGAAACATCTCAGTAGCCCGACGAAAAGAAATCAAGTGAGATTCCCGTAGTAGTGGCGAGCGAAGCGGGAAGAGCCCAAACCAGCCTGTGCCGCAAGGCAGAGACTGGGGTTGTAGGACCAGGGAAGCCAGGCCAGGCGCGAAGACGAAGGTGTTGGAAGGCACCGTCAGAGAGGGTGAGAACCCCGTAGTGAGAAGCGCAGGCCTGGGGACTGGGATCCTGAGTACCACGAGGCACGAGAAACCTTGTGGGAAGCTGGGGGGACCACCCTCCAAGGCTAAACATCTTGAGCGACCGATAGTGAAACAGTACCGTGAGGGAAAGGTGAAAAGCACCCCGAGAGGGGGATGAAAGAGACCCTGAAACCTCGTACTCACCAGCAGTCAGAGGCCACTGTCCCAGGAGGGACCAAGGGCTGATGGCGTGCCTTTTGTAGAATGATCCGGCGAGTGCATCGACGTTGCGGGTTAAGGAGCGCTAAAGCTCTGGAGCCAGAGGGAAACCGAGTCTGAAGAGGGCGAAGCGAAAGCGTAGCGGCGATGGGACCCGAAACCACGTGAGCTATCCATGTGCAGAGTGAAGCGGATGTGAAAGTCCGTCGAGGCTCGAACTCACCAGTGTTGCAAAACTGGGGGATGACGTGTGGATAGAGGAGAAATTCCAACCGAACGTGGAGATAGCTGGTTCTCCCCGAAATGCATTGAGGTGCAGCCACGAGAGAACTCCGATGGAGGTAGAGCGCTGGATGGGCTAGGGGCCAAGTGCTGGTTACCAACCCCAATCAAACTGCGAATGCCATCAGGAGAGAGCTTGTGAGTGAGACGGCGGGGGCTAAGCTTCGTCGTCGAAAGGGAAACAGCCCAGACCACCAGCTAAGGTCTCCAAATCGATGCTCAGTGTCAAAGGGAGTCAGGACGCCCAGACAGCCAGGATGTTGGCTTAGAAGCAGCCATCATTGAAAGAGTGCGTAATAGCTCACTGGTCGAGTGCCCTGGCGCCGACAACGTAACGAGGCTCAAGCATCGTACCGAAGCTGTGGATCGCTTTCTTTTCCCAGAAAGCGATGGTAGGGGAGCGTTCTCTGGGCAGAGAAGCCAGACCGCAAGGACTGGTGGAGCGCAGAGAAGAGAGAATGCCGGAATGAGTAGCGTAATCAGTGTGAGAACCACTGACACCGCAAGCCTGAGGGTTCCTGGGCAACGTCAGACGACCCAGGGTCAGTCGGGGCCTAAGCCGAGGACGTAGCAGTCGTAGGCGATGGAAAGCAGGTAGGACAGTCCTGCACCAGAGGAGATCAGTTAGAGTGAGGCGGGGACGCGGTAAGGAAGGTGAACCCATCGAATGGACAGGATGGGCTGCCAGCCGGGAGTGTGAGTCGTAGGAAAAGCCGCGACTCAAGCAGCATGACCGCTGGCACGAGTTCTCGAAAGAGGGCGGAAGTCACCGGAGCCTAGGCCGCCAAGAAAAGCCGCTAGCGAGATCTTGCTCTGCCCGTACCGCAAACCGACACCGGTAGGCAGGGGGAACCCCCCCCAGGTGAACGAGCGAACCTCTGTTAAGGAACTCGGCAACATGACCCCGTACCTTCGGAAGAAGGGGTGCCCTAGTAGCTTCCTCTCTAAGGAGAGGGGGTGAGGGGGTCGCAGCAAATCGGCTCAAGCGACTGTTTACCAAAAACACAGGTCTCTGCGAACACGAAAGTGGAAGTATAGGGGCTGACTCCTGCCCAGTGCCGGAAGGTTAAGAGGAGTGGTGAGTGTAGCCACGAATTGAAGCCCCGGTGAACGGCGGCCGTAACTATAACGGTCCTAAGGTAGCGAAATTCCTTGTCGGGTAAGTTCCGACCCGCACGAAAGGAGTAACGACTTGAGCGCTGTCTCAACAGGGGGCTCGGCGAAATTGCAGTACCCGTGAAGATACGGGTTACCCACGACAGGACAAAAAGACCCCGTGGAGCTTTACTACACCTTGGCCTTGAGACGAGGCGGTGTATACGTAGGATAGGTGGGAGTCAGGGAAGCGATGCTTGTGGGCATCGTGGAGACGGCAGTGAAATACCACTTTTACACGGTTTTGTGTCTCACGCTTGCCCATGAGCTGGGAAGCGGACAGGGCCAGGCGGGTAGTTTGACTGGGGCGGTCGCCTCCTAAAGAGTAACGGAGGCGCCCAAAGGTTCCCTCAGGGTGGATGGACATCACCCGCAGAGAGTGTAAAGGCAGAAGGGAGCTTGACTGCGAGGCGAACAGGCCGAGCAGGGACGAAAGTCGGGCTTAGTGATCCCACATTTCCGCGTGGAAGGAGTGTGGCTCAACGGATAAAAGCTACCCCGGGGATAACAGGCTTATCTTGCCCAAGAGTTCACATCGACGGCAAGGTTTGGCACCTCGATGTCGGCTCGTCGCATCCTGGGGCTGGAGTAGGTCCCAAGGGTTGGGCTGTTCGCCCATTAAAGCGGCACGCGAGCTGGGTTCAGAACGTCGCGAGACAGTTCGGTCTCTATCCGTCGTGGGCGCAGGAAGAATGAGGGGAGTCATCTCCAGTACGAGAGGACCGAGATGGCCCGACCGCTGGTGCGCCAGTTGGCCTGCCTGGGCCAGAGCTGGATAGCTACGTCGGGAAGGGATAAGCGCTGACAGCATCTAAGCGCGAAGCCGCCCCCAAGATGAGTCTTCCCACTCGCTTTGAGGAGCGAGTGAAGATCCCAGGAAGAAGACCTGGTAGATAGACCACGCGTGGACGCCTGGTAACAGGTGAAGCGAAGTGGCCCTAATGATCGAACGGCTTGTTGCTTCTTATCTTCCTTCCGTTCTTTCCATCCACACGAGACGAAAGCGACAGAGAGAAGGAGTGGGAGTGCAGCAAGGGAGGAGGGCTCTCCTTCCTCGGCTTCTCGCTCTTGGTCTCGGCAAAATTGAGGTAATTATACTCTTCGGCGGTAGGGACGCAAGCAATTGCGTCTCTTTGTGTTTTTGGCCAGGAGCACAACCGTGTAAAGGTACATGGAATCTTTACGCACGAATATCAGCCAGCGCGCATCGTATTTCTTGTTGCACTTCCTGGTCTTCTTCAGCCGACAGGGCTAATTGTAAAGCCTGCTTTGCCTCTTCGCCACCGATACGTCCCAGCGCCCATGCTGCATGTCCCCGAACAAGTGGTTCATGATCGCGGAGCGCACCAAGGAGCGCCGGCACAGCCTGCTGGTCTCCAATATTCCCCAATGCGACACAGACATTGCGCAGCAGCCCACGCCGTTTTGTACGTCTGATGGGGCTGTGACGAAAGCGTTCACGGAATTGCTCTTCAGTCAATGAGAGTAAAGGGATCAATTCGGGACTGCTGCCCACTGGTGCACGCGGGCGAAATGCTTTGTGGGGCTCCATTGATACTGTTTTCGGGGTATTCCTCAATCCAAGGCGTCTTTCTGCTACAATATTGACAGGGCAGACCTCCTGGCAAATGTCACAGCCAAAGATCAAATTGCCCATCAGCGGGCGCAGCTCGAGGGGGATGCTACCGCGCAGTTCAATGGTCAGGAATGAGATACAGCGAGTATTATCGAGCACGTAAGGCGCGGGCAGAGCCTGTGTTGGGCAGGCATGAAGGCAAATTTCACAGTTTCCGCAGCTTGTTTTAAGCGGGGTATCGGTTTGCAGTGGCAGGTTCGTAACGATTTCAGCAAGAAAGACCCAGGACCCCCAGCCTTTCGTGAGAATATTGGTATTTTTGCCGTACCAGCCCAACCCGGCGCGTTGAGCTACCGCGCGATCTACCATGCGCCCGGTATCGACAAACAGGCGGGTCTCTACATCATTGCTAATCTCTTTACGCGCATATTCACGCAGCCAGGCGGTAAACTGCTCAAGCCTCGCTTTGATGACTTCGTGATAGTCGTCACCCCATGCATAACGTGAAATGCGCCCGCGAGGCACGCTATCAGACGTTTCGCCAGGCTGCTCGCTAAGATAGCACATTGCCAGTGTAATAATGGACTGAGCTCCTGGCAGGAGCGCATCGGGATGACAAGATACTTCGGCGCGCTCTGCGGTAAACCAGGGGAGTCCGTCCATCAAGCCCTGGGCAATGCGCTCTTTGATGACACGCTCGGCCTCAGGCAAAGCCTCGGCGGAGGTAATGCGCGCTGTGTCAAAGCCGAGCGAGTAAGCATATTCTTTGATGGTCGCAGAATTCAGCATTAGATCAACACATCTCGACGTCTATTTACCCAGAGGGCGATGCCAATAAATACCACCAGGTAGACCGCGAGTACAAGCAATGCATGAATATCAGTTGCTGCTTGTGGTACTTGCGCACCAGGTGATTGAGGAAAAATATATGGACTATCGTTTTGTAGCAAAACAGAAATGTTTGGGCCAATGAGATAGGCAGGGAGAGACTGAAAAAAAATCCCGAGAGGCCCACTGATTGTTCTTCCAAATAGCCCAATAACGCTGAATGCCGGTTCAATTAAAAAACTCCAGGTCAACACTCCTGCCATTCCTGCGGCAGTTGCCCTTCCCAGCGTTGATAAGAAAAGTGCCATCATTGCGTATGTAAACAGACCAAGCATAGTGATCAACATATAAAGGAGAGCATGACCAAGCCAGCTCATACTGAAGAAATCAAAGGTAGGGGTTATCCCGGTTATGAAATTAAGCATGAAGCCGGTGAGAATGCCAAGGAGCGTTATCCCTACTACGCATAGCACAACAGCGTCGGCTGCAGCACCGATTTTTGAGAGGAGTAATTGAGTCCGTGTCGGGCCACGAGTAAGCATAAGCCGCACCGTTTTATCGGTGTATTCTCCGCCAACAATAGTACTCACGAGAATGATAATCAATATCTGTCCCAATGTCAGAAGTAACTGTGTTACCAAAGATAAAGATTCAGGTAGACGTAGCGATTCAGAAAAGCGGCGTAAGACTTCTGGTGGTGCACCACTTTTCGCCTCCAGAAAAGTTGGTAGCGCAAGCAAGCCGAAGAGACTTACTGTTGCCATAATGCTGATAAAAGTCAGCACCTTAGACATCAAGCGGCGACGTATCTTGTACAGTTCCATCCCAGTCAGGCGCAGCAAAACACTAACGTAATCTTGTTGCCCCATCAAAACTGAGCTTGCCCTACCTGCCGGAGGAATCGAAGATTCAGGCATTGCTCGATATGAGGATTTCATTCCTTCCCTCTCTTGTTCTCTTTATCAATGAGACCTGGGTCTCTCACTGCCCAAATTGTGGATCCCTCGAATCCCTCGCCAGTGCTGCCATACCCGGTCGCGGTGGGCTAATGGAGGCTGGAGGCGTTGTGAGTCCCAGGAAAATCTCCTCCAGGCTCCCCTCTTGAGGATGGATCTCCGCGGCAAAAAGATTATGTTGTGCCAGCAGCGCGTTAAGCTCAGCCGAGCGGGCACGAGGAGCGTCCACCCGAAGAATAGGCATATTTTGTTTACTGGTATCCATATACACATGCGCAATCCATGGATATTCTCTCTCTTTGTTTTGCTGCAGCAGCGTAAGGGCCTGCTCTGTTTCGTTGATGGTGTTCAAGCGAATGACAATTTGTTCGCCTTGCTGTAGCAGTTTATTGACTGCACCCTGCTTGATCAGGTTCCCTTTTTGCAGGATTGCCACGCGATTACATACTTGCTGTATATCATGAAGGAAATGGCTGGAAATGAAGATGGTCTTTCCCAGCGTTGACAGTCGCTGGATCAGCTGGCGAATCTCGAATTGGCCAGCCGGATCTAGTCCATTCGTCGGTTCATCTAAGATCACCAGTTCTGGATCGGCAAGGAGGGCAGCGCCAATGCCCAGGCGTTGTTTCATACCCAGGGAATAATTGCGAAAGGCATCTTCTGCCTGGGAACCCAGTTCAACAATTTCAAGCACTTCTTCAACTCTCCGATTGCTTGCGCTCCCTGAGACCATCCCTGAGGCGGCGGCAACAGCGTGAAGATTATCTTTCCCGGAGAGGTATGGGTAAAAGGCAGGAGTTTCCACTATTGCCCCAATACGCTGGAGAATTGCTGGCAATTGATAGGCGTTATCCATACCAAAAATAATTGCACGGCCCGCTGTTGGCCGTATCAGGCCCAATAACATACGAATAGTGGTCGTTTTGCCAGCACCATTAGGCCCAAGAAAACCAAAAACATCACCTCTCATTACCTGGAGATGGAGATCGTTGACAGCCACTAGTTTCCCGAAGGCTTTGGTGAGCCTGTTTGTGCTAATGACAATGTTGTTGTCGTATGTGAATGTATCTTCATTGTCCACCATACTCACAATCCTTCGTTACTGAATGGTTTTTTGTTCTGCTGCCTGGACTTTTTAGATTTTCAGCGAAAAATACGTTTATTATCCCGTATGCACAGTTTACACGATAGTAGCAAGTTTTTGGGAGTGGGGATGATCCTGGTATCCATCCAGCACTATTTTCATACTCGACAGTATCGATCAAATTATGCTAGACTACCTAAGGTATTCTTTGGCTGTTTTGCGATACTGATCGGGAAAATCTTGTATTATTAGGAGAGTTCATGGAAGCAGCACTGAACGGCCCAACGGGGCGTATAACCTTGGGACCTACGCCGTTAACTATTGGACGTATGCCTGGTAGCCAACTACTCATTACTGATCCCCAGGCGTCAGGCTACCATGCCGAAATACGTCACGAAGGGCAGGGATATAGCATCATCGACCTCGGTAGCACCAATGGCACATTTGTAAACGAACAGCTACTGGTACCTCATGTCTCACGTATCCTCATTTCAGGTGATCAGGTGCGTATTGGAGGAACTGTGTTTACCTACGAGGCAAGTGGGTCAGACCTGTTCGCCCCTACGGTCTATGTTGGCCCACAGGGCAATACACCTGCCATTGAGCCAACTGTTGCTATACCACCTCCTCCGAGTTATGGCTCTAACGCACAGCAGGGCTATCCAGTGCCTCAACCACAATATCCTCCACCGGGCACACCAGGCATCCCTGCCTACATGCCCGGTGGACCAGCAAAGAAAAAAAGCCGCAGGGGCCTCTGGATCACACTGAGTATCATCGTTGTCTTGCTCTTAGCATTTAGCACCTTTGGCGCCTACGCTTATGCGAACCGTTCAACTCCAACAAAGACACTGACAACCTTCTGCAATGATCTCAAGTCAGGTAACTATCACGACGCCTATCAACAGTTATCGAGTAGCGACCAAAGTAAAGTAAGCGAAGAGAAATTTACGAGCTCTTTGCAGCAGAGTTTCGCCTCGGCAAGAGGCTTGAAAGATTGCACGTTCAGTAACGAGAGTGACGACGGTTCGACAGGAACTGCGGTAATGACGTTGACTTTGAACCTCCCCCTCGTCCCTCCTATCAACTATAATACGACACTCGTGAACGAGAGCAGCACCTGGAAAATAAATCAAATCACAAGGCAAGCATGAGTACGGCAA